>JBBKWL010000134.1:0-4584 GCA_037968975.1 Woeseiaceae bacterium
AATGAATTCCAAAGCTCAGATTGGCAAGAGACTGGTCACGACAGTCATTGTTCCTAAGCAGCGGGCAGTGCCCAGGCGCGAGCGTGTCTCCGTCGATGCCTTTGAGCCCGTTGATTTGATTTCGTACACGGGTAGCTGGCACGAGCCGGTGGCACCAGAAGGCTGCACTGCCCTGCTATGCTGAACTTCCGAGAAATTAGCAACGCTCTCGAAAGGAGCCAAGTTTTCCCTAGTGCAACAGCGCCCGTTTTCCGCGATAAAAGCTTCCCAAGATGCATTCACACCGGCAGCTAACCTTACGATCCGAGGGCTTCTCGCCACCTACCTCACTATTTAAGGCGACAACGACTAGCAGGCTATTCGGCGGATAGTGTGAATTCGCTGCAAGTGCTCTCTTCATGTCTCGGCCAGGCGAAAGCAGCCATTCAACGACTGAAATGTCTGCGCACTCGTGCTACGCCCTTCACCAAAGGTAAGAATCCGCAGAAAGCGACCTAAGAACCAAGAGCGGTTTCAAACAAGTTTGAACCTAAGCGAAGCTCAGTCAGGTCGTCGCGTTTTGAAGATGGCTTGATAGCGTGGGGCAAAGAAGTTCGTAAATGCTCTGACTTCCGGTCGGCGATAAGCGTCAGGACTGACCAGCAACCATAAATTGGATGACGTACCTTCTGGCGGCGCGAAACAGCGTATCAGGCCCGAGTCATCACTGGCCATGGATGTGGCAACGACGCCAATGCCGATCCCGACTTTGACCGCCGCGATCATGGCTTCGGGATCGGAGCATGTCGAGACGATCTGCGCGCTGTCGATCCGATCCATGAGCCATTCGTTGACGCCCACGGAACTCGCGTAACGATCGTAAACCACGAAGCTGTGCCCCGCGAGTTCTGCTGGCGACGTCGGAAGCCCATGGCGCCCGGCGTAAGCTGGCGATGCATAGAGCGAGGCCGTGACCTCATTCAGTCGTCGGCAGATCAGCCGGTCGTCGTCGATCTTTTTCGCGATCCGGATCGCAACATCGGCCTCTCCTGCTGCCAGATCGAGGACGTCATAGGTCGAGATGAACTCGAAATGCGTTCCGGGATGCTCAGCACTGAACTCCGACAGGATAGCCGCAAAGTTCGTTGAGAAATTCACCCGAGGCGCGGTGATTCGTATCGGGTGAGAGTTGGCCCGCAAGACATTCTTGGCTTCGCTGAGAAATGCACCGACATCGGCTTCAACAGCTTCCGCGGGTGCCAGAAGTCTTCTCGCCTCCTGGGTAGGATGAAAGCCACGCGTGTCTCGGTCGAAAAGCGTGACCTTTAGAGCGTGTTCCAGCGCGTCGATGCGGCGGGCGACCGTCGGCTGTGACATGCCCAGTTGCCGGGACGCGGCCAGTGTTGATCCCGACCTGAGAACGGCGAGGAAAACCTTGATGTCCGACCAGTTGTCAAACGAGTTATTCATTTATGAAGAGCAGCACAACGCCAGGGGGAATACCAGAAAAATGGCAGTTGGATTAAAGTCGGATCAGATAAACCATCTTCAAAAGGAGCGTGAAAATGGTGTTGCAGATCCTTATGCCGAACCTTTGGGTAAGCTTCGAGACGTTGCTTGCCAGCCTGCGAAGAACAAGCAAAGCTCGCCCATCATCCGAGAACACGCCAGAAACACGACGTGCCGAGCGCGACCTCATTAACGAGATGATATGGAATAACCCGGACGCCTTCTCTTCTGGCCTCGATGTTGAATACATGATGCGCATGTCTCGTGGAAGGCGCTGAGTATCGATGCTTGACACCGGCAGGTTCGATACATGCCGTGGAGGTGCTGCATCCGCAAAGATGCTTGCACCGTCCAAAGCTACCGTTTGCAGATTGAACTAATTCTGCGCCGCTGCGCCAATGTGCGGAAATTCGCCGCCAGCGTTTGTATGTCTGCTATGGCTCGCAACGGGCAATTGCCAAGCGCCAGCCGGCGTATGTCGTAATGCTGCCAAGCCAAGCCCCCCAAATTTTCTTTTCGCTTCCAACCAGCAGATTAAACGAGACTCAGCAGGTCGCTAAAGACACCGGTAAGTCTGCATATGGTGTAGAATCTTGGGATGGGTGAAACTCGATGGTCACCAACCGAAACTTCTCAAAGCGGCCCGAGTTGCCCAGGTCGTCATCGTGGAAGCCGGGAGGGGAACCGGCGGCGCCGGCACCCCTCCCAATCGTATGTGTCGATCAGTCGTCATCAGAATCGAACTTGGCCTTGGCAACTGCCGACAGGGGAAGCGTCCCGCATTGGTCGCGCTCGATCCCAGCAGACATCTCGAGCTGAGTGCAGAGACGTACGATCGGGGTCGGAGTCACCGCCCGGGTCACTTCCGGGTAGTTCTCCCCGGCCACGGCGGCGCCAGTCCAGAGCATCACAGGAACGATCGAGACCGTGAACGCAGTCGATTTCAGGAGTTTCATTGTTTCGTCCTCTTTGTTAGACGGTCGGCTCCCCCGCGTGCCGCCCATCCTAGTTTGATGATTGCGGGATGAGATCAAGGTCGCCTGGCATCATCATCTCAACGGCAAACCTCGATGAGCGGGCCGTCAAAAACTCGTTAAATTGGACGTGATACGCGGCGCCGTCGCCGCGTATCTGCAACCTCGGGCCGGAGATCCGGGCGAGGACAACTCCTTAAGAGTGGATTTCGCGAGCTTCTATCGTTAACATACAATCAATTATGCCTGTCAAACCTCTGATGTTCTTGACCAGCACCGAACGTGGCACGAGGGTTTCCAGATGCCAAACGAACACCGGATTCAGATAAGTCTAGCTGGCAACATCCGGCTTGAAATCGATGGCCGCGAGATTGGAATTCGTGGCGGCCGTCATCGCGCCCTGCTGGCAATTCTGGCGGCCGCAGACAGACACAAGAAGACTCGCGAGCATCTGAAGGCAACTCTCTGGCCCCGCAGCGACGAGACTCAGGCAGCCGGCAGTCTGCGTACGGCACTCACAGCGCTGCGCCGCCAGGTGGGACAGAAACACACGCTCTTGGGTGCCGACCGGACCTATGTCTGGCTGAACGGCATTGCTGAGGCCGTGATCATGCCGACAGGAAACGAGGTGTTCTTCGAAGATGCCCCGACGACCATCGGAACTGAATTCGACGACTGGCTCCAGACCGAAAGGTCGGGACGTTTCGGGCAAGTCCTTCACGCCTCGGGCGACCTTCAGAGCACCGGCGGCAAACCCTGTATTGGGATACTGCCCGTCCGACATAAAGTCGATGATCCTCACTGCGCCCTGCTCGCATCGCGCATTCTCGATTACGTCGTGGAAGGCCTCCGCTCCTATGAAGTGGTCGAGCTTTTCGATTTTCGCCGGTCCGACCCGGCGATCGACGAGGCCGGGATCGCGTCGATTCCTGACCCGCGAATGCTTGTCGAGCTGGAGGTCATAAAGGTCGGGGCGCTGGCACAATTGAGCGTGTGCGTTTTTTCGGCAAGAAGCCGGCGCCTGCTGTGGAACCGGTCGATAGCTGCCGACCAGTCCGGCCCGTTTTTGTTTACCCCCACCGAGGCGGTCGACTTCGCCAACCATGCCATAGATGCGATTTTGGTCGCCTGCTTCCGGCAGGAAGAGGTCACGCACAATCGGCCGTCCAACGCCCCTTCGTCGATGATCGGCGTCCTTCACAAGCTTTTCGGCATGTCGAGCACCGGGCAGCACCAGATACGCAATTACCTGTCGACCCGGACCAACCTGGAGGGCTCGGCGATGTCCCATGCCTGCTATGCGCTGTCCATCGCGAACACGCTGGGCGAGGAAACCGCCCTAGCCGCGGATCTGGAGCAGGCGCGTGAGCATGCAGTCCGAGCCCGCGAGCTTGACCCGCAGAACGCGCTGGTGCTCGCCCTCATCGGACACGTCTACGGCTTCGCACTCAGGGAGATCGAGCTGGGCGCCGAGCTCGAAGCCCTCGCGAGGAAGGCGGCACCTAATCTGGCGATCTGCTGGGACTTCTCGGCAATGAGCGCGGTCTATCGCGGCGACCTCAGGGACGCACGAAACTTCGGCCAGATTGCGTCGCGGCTGGGCCAGTTCAGCCCCTACCGCTCGCTGTTCCAGTCTTCCATGGCAATCGTCTCCACGCTTTCAGGCGATCATGAGACGGCCGTGCGGATCTCGCAGTCCGTCCTTTCGCGCATGCCCGATTTCCTCGGGGTCATGCGCCATTGCACCGCGAGTCTCGCAAGCCTCGGTCGGCATGAAGATGCATTGCGGATGATCCAACGCATAAGGGAACACGACCCGAAATTTGCGGCCGACGGAATTCTCGACCCTGCCTATCCGCTTCCTAGCTCGGCAAGTCGGGAGACGATCAGAAATACATTCCAGACGCTTGGCGTCGGAAACTGACAGACGACCAGTGCAACGAACGCGGAGGCAGAAATGACCCTCAACAGACGCACCTTTATGAGCGGCGTGGCGGGAACCGCCCTTTTCAGCGGTACATTCCCGGCGCTCTCCGACTCGGTCGGCGAATGCCTCGTCCTGCCGCCGCCGAGCGACCTTGCGACATTCCTGC
Source organism: Woeseiaceae bacterium (assembly GCA_037968975.1). Classification (GTDB taxonomy): domain Bacteria; phylum Pseudomonadota; class Gammaproteobacteria; order Steroidobacterales; family Woeseiaceae; genus UBA1847. Next base: position 4,556 of record JBBKWL010000134.1, read on the forward strand.
GCGGCGTCATCCTTCGCGCGCAGGAATGT
>JBBKWL010000135.1:0-4443 GCA_037968975.1 Woeseiaceae bacterium
GCCCGTCAGAAAATCGAATGATAGGGTTCATTTGCCCGTAACACGCGCAGATGCATTGATTGCCGAGCAGCTGCCAGCGGAACAGTTTCACATTGACATACAAGTTCTGCGTGATGCAGGGCTCTTTCCGAGCGAGACGCATGAGGAAGAGGTTTCTCAACTACTGCGTCGGATCAAGCGACCAGTAATAAATCTTGCATTCGGTGAGGACCAGCCGGACACCGAGAACAGAAACATGATCATGGTGGCCAGCGCTTTGCCAAAAAGCGGCAAAACCTGGTGTTCCTTTAACCTTGCGATCAGTATTGCGCGAGAACGCGATATCGGCGCTGTACTGGTCGATGCAGACGTTCTAAAGCCAAATATCAGCCGCGCACTTGGATTGCAGGATCGGGTCGGATTGATCGATCATCTACTGGATTCATCAATTAGCGTCGATGAAATCATTGTTCCGACCGACTTTCACAATATCGTCGTGATCCCGGCCGGGCAGCCTCACGAAGAGGCGACCGAGTTGCTGGCCAGCCGAAGAATGGAGGCGTTAGTCGCGACATTGTCGAGCAGATTCAGCAGTAGAGCGGTGATAGTGGATACACCGCCGTTGCTGCTGACAAACGAAGCACATGTGCTGGCAGAACACATGGGTCAGATAATTATGGTAATCGAAGCCGGTGTGTCGACCCAGGAATCAGTGCTGCAAGCCATAGAATCACTAAATAGAACCAAGCCTATAAACGCGATCCTGAACAAAGCGCGTGGCGGTCTTTACGGCGAATATGGTTCGTCAATTTATGGCGGCTACTACTCCGCACCGCTCAAAGGTCAAGACTATGAAGAACAAAAATAATTCGCTTTTTTCGGGCGGTCTACACCGATCTCACACATGGCTAGCGATTGCGGCTTTAGCACTACCGGGGATGGCGTCTGGTGCGCCGTGGGAACTGAGTATCAATGCCGAGGCAGGCGTTATACACACGAACAACCTGCTCCTGGCTCCCGCGGGTGCAGAAGAAAATGACACGGTGTACACGGTGTCGCCCATGTTTTCATTGACGACAGACGGCGATCGAACCCAAGCTAAATTGCTGTACTCGCCGGAAGCGTACTATTACTCGGAATTCGAGAATGCGGACGATGTCTTTCACGTTCTCGATGCGAATTTAACGACAGCACTGATTCGCGAACGGTTGTTCCTGAATCTTAGCGGCATCCACTATCAATCTATCGTCACGCCAGATGCGGCCATTCCAACCTCAAATATTCCGGTGACGGGAAATAGAGTCGACTCAACTGCCCTTGAGATCCGTCCATACTGGCAGCAAAAAATTGCGAAGGCTGACTTGCGCGTCGAAGCAGGCTATCTCGATTTGCAGTATGACGGCGACCAGTACCAGGCCTCAACGCAGAAGCATGGGTCGCTGAATATTAATAATTTTAAGCAGCAGGAAGGTTTGGCCTGGGGCCTGGACTACAATTATCGCCGAATGGAATACGAAATAGCGGCGCCTTTTGAGTTTCAGAGAGCGTCACTCAATCTGGGCTTTTGGGTAAGCGGGTCGCTTCGTTTGTTCGCTGTTGGTGGTGCGGAGACGTCGTTCAATAATATTTTCGAATCCAACCTGGACGAAGATTTCTGGGAAGCCGGTTTTCAATTCAAACCAAATCAACGATTCGGCCTGGAAGTAGCAGCGGGTGACCGAAGTTACGGTACGTCGTTGCGTGCGGATATGACGTATACATTGCGCCGAGGCTCATTGAGCTTTAACTACAGCGAAGCACCGTCGACGCGTGCGGAATCGGCTTTCGGTTCCCGACCACTGATTGATACCGATATGCTCGACAATATTCTGGATCGCCCTGGGGAGTCTGATCGCTTTGTCAGCAAGCGCGGCGAGTTCAGGGCTTCTGTGGATCTGGCAAAAAGCACACTTACCTGGAGGATATTCTCCGAGAAGCGGGAAAGTCGGACCACAGACGTGGGAGTTCCAATTACCGACGAAGAATTCAGCGGTACTGCAGTTCGATGGGATTGGCGATTCGGCCCAAAGACGACACTGAACACGGGCGCAGACATTGCCCGCCGCGATGACGGAGTTAATGTTGATGACGTAACCCGCTTCAATCTGGGCGTGGATTATCGAATGTCAGCCAAGACATCGCTGAGGATTGAAGGCCATCGCTCAAAACAGGACAGACAAGCCGTCGGCCTGGGCAGTTACACGGAGAATCAGGGCCGCCTACTTCTTCTCGTGGAAATAATGTGATCAGCGCCCAAAAAGCAGATCGGCTCGATGGACAGCCGCAGGCGGCGGCAGTGAGTGATGCTTTATCACCAGCCACAGAGTTTGTAGATGTTAGCGATCAATTTCGTGGTCGTGAGTTGCCCAATGCGATGAGTGTTGACGTCGAAGATTACTTTCAGGTTTCGGCGTTTGAGAAGCATGTATCCAGAGATGATTGGGACTCGATCCCGTCAAGAGTGCCAGCGAATATCCATCGCATTTTAGAATTGTTTGACGCGCATGGGGTGACGGCGACTTTTTTTACGCTCGGCTGGGTATGCGAGAACCATCCTACGTTAATTCGTGAAATCGTTGCAGCCGGTCATGAGCTGGCAAGTCACGGTCACGATCATGCCCGCGTGTGGAGTCTTGGTCGCCAGCGATTTCAGCAGGACATTGCCGATACCCGCAAGCGCCTGGAAGATACGGCTGGCACGGTGGTGAAAGGATATCGGGCGCCAAGTTTCTCAATTGGAACTGAATCCATGTGGGCGTACGACGCTTTGCGCGAAGCCGGCTATGTTTACAGCTCCAGTGTATTTCCGATCAAGCACGACCACTACGGTCTGCCGAGTGCGCCTCGTTTCGTGTCTCGAATCATGCCAGCAGATATGCTGGAAATACCGATGTCGTCCGTATCCTTTTTCGGCCGCAATTGGCCGTGCTCGGGCGGAGGCTACTTTCGGCTGATGCCGTTGGCCTATTCGCTATGGGCGGCCAAGCGAATTAATCGTCAGGACGACATGCCGGTCATGTTTTACTTCCATCCATGGGAGATGGATCCGGACCAGCCCAGAATCGACGGGCTACCGTTCAAATCCCGATTTCGCCATTATCTCAACCTGAACAGGTTTGAATCGCGCTTGACGCGATTGCTGCAGGAACTTCCCTGGTCCCGCATTGACAAAATTTATCTCGATTCAGAATGAATATCTCAACTGCAAGTCTGTGCGACGGCGCTCAGGCCGGACGCGAGCAGCGAGATGCTCCTTGTTCCATATCTATTCTGGAAAAAGCTGACGAATCGCGTTGGGATGACTTCGTCCTCGGGAGCGAAGGCGGCACGTTCTACCACCTCGCAGGCTGGCGAAGTATTTTCGAATCCCAGTTTGGGCATCGCAGTCACTACCTTTTGGCTGAGTCCGATGGTGAAATTCTTGCGGTCCTGCCGCTTGTTCATGTACGCAGTTTGCTTTTCGGCAACGCCTTGATTTCAGTTCCTTTCCTCGTCTACGGCGGTCCGGTTTCGCGGTCAATCGAAGCCGAACGTGCGATTGTAGACTATGCCTGCGAGTTAGCAGGGCGACTCGGAGTCGATCATCTGGAACTGCGCAATCAGCAGGCCCTGAAATGTACTGCCGATGAGCAAAAATGGCAGTTAAGCAATACGCACGTGACTTTTCGCAAAGTAATGGACGCGGATCCAGATGCAAACCTGAAATCAATTCCCCGGAAGCAGAGGGCAATGATTCGCAAAGGTGAGCAGGCCGTATTGACCTGGCAGATGGACGACGATGTCAGCCGGTTGTATCCGGCAATGCTGGAATGCAAACGTAATCTTGGCACGCCGTTTTTTGGCCGGGGATACCTGCAAGCAATCAAAAACACTTTCACTGACTCAGTCGAGATTTTGACCGTGGTACACGGGAAAGACGCGGTCTGCAGCGTCATGAGCTTCCGATTCAGAGATGAAATCCTGCCGTATTACGGCGGCGGCGGGGATCTGGCCCGAGTCTTGAAAGGCAATGATTTCATGTACTGGTGCGTCATGGAAAAAGCCTGCAAGGAAGGGGTGCGTATTTTCGACTACGGTCGCAGCGCTGTTGGCAGTGGTGCGTATCGATTCAAGAAGCATTGGGGATTCGAACCAGAGCCATTGGCGTATCAGTATTACCTGGTGAGGGCTAATGACCTGCCGAATCTGAATCCATCCAATCCGAAGTACAGTCGGGCCATCAGTCTGTGGAAAAGATTGCCTGTGTCCGTCGCCGGCTTGATCGGTCCGCCAATCGCAGCCCGTCTGGGCTAGCAGGGAAAGCGCTATGTGCGGAATTTACGGAATACTGGAGACGCAGGGACGGCGACCGAAACGCGAGATTATTACGCGTATGGGTCAGGTCATTCGTCATCGCGGTCCCGATGATGCAGGGTACTTCGACGA
>JBBKWL010000136.1:0-9866 GCA_037968975.1 Woeseiaceae bacterium
TGCCGATGCTGACGCATGAATTCAATCATTGCGGGCCAGCGGCCGATGGCGTCATCGACCCGCGGATCTGATCCCTTCTGATAAGCGCCGACGGCGATCAGGTCGCGGTGCTCCCTGTATATCGAATAGATGTGACGGAATCGTGAAATGAGCTTTTGGTGTTCTTCCGTCGTCACCTGCGGCATCGCACGGCTGATGGATGCTTCGACATCGATCGCCGGGTAGATGCCCGCGTCCGCCATATCGCGCGACAACACGATATGACCGTCGAGGATCGCCCGTGCTGCATCCACGATGGGATCACTCTGATCGTCCCCTTCGGCGAGCACCGTATAAAAGGCGGTTATTGAGCCCCCCGCGTCGGAGCCGTTGCCTGCGCGTTCGACAAGCTGCGGCAGCTTTGCAAAAACGGACGGTGGGTAGCCTTTAGTGGCCGGCGGTTCGCCAATGGCGAGCGCGATCTCTCGTTGCGCCTGTGCGAAGCGGGTCAGCGAATCCATCAGCAACAGGACATTTTTGCCTTGGTCACGAAAATATTCGGCTATTGCTGCCGACTGCCAGGCGCCGTGCATGCGCATGAGTGGCGTATCGTCGGCTGGCGTAGCGACAATCACCGCGCGCCGCATGCCCTCCTCGCCCAAGGTCATTTCAATGAATTCCTTTACTTCCCTGCCGCGTTCACCAATCAGTCCGACGACGACGACGTCTGCGTTGGTATTGCGCGTCATCATGCCGAGCAGCATACTTTTGCCGACACCGGAGCCGGCAAACAGTCCCATACGTTGCCCGCGACCAACCGGCAGCAAAGCATTAATCGAGCGTATGCCGACATCCAGCGCTTCGTTGATCGGGCGCCGCTGCAGCGGATTGATCGATTTGCCCAGCAGCGGCACTGACTTTTGTGCCACGACTGGATCGCCGCTATCCAGCGGCTTGCCGTGACCATCGAGTACCCGACCGAGCAGAGAATCGCCGACTTTAACCCCTGGTACACCGGGCACAGGAATGACGCGTGCGTTGGGCACGATGCCGCGCATTTCCCCGGTTGGCATCAGGTAGAGCCGTTCACCGTTGAACCCCACCACTTCCGCGGCGACCCGTCTGCCGTCTTCGGCCATGATGTCGCAGCGGCCGCCGACGGGCGCGTGACAACCGTCCGCCTCCAGGGTAAGTCCGACGGAACGACGCAATACGCCCTCGACGATCATCTTTGGCGCACCGTCGAGCGCGCGATCGAGATAGGTGCCGAGGCGCAGGGAACGTTCCAGATTACGATCTGGGGAAGGACCGGCATATAGATCGGTATCTGTGCTCATCGTTGCCGCTCATCACCCGCAATGGCGTTGATGACAGCATTGAGACGCGATTCAGCCTGCGCATCCACGACAGAGTTCTGCGTCGAGATGCGACAACCGCCACGTGCTATGAGCGGATCTTCGGCGATTAACCAGGCACGCTCTCCGTCGACAGGTGAGAGTGACTCCCGCACCAGCGCCGCGTCTTCGGGATGAAGATGCACATGTACATCACGGCTAGCGACGGGCAGCAAAGCGATGGCTTCGCGCACCACGCCGATGACGTGAGTGGGATCGAGTTTGAGTTCGCGCCGGAATAACTGTCGGACAACTGTCATCGAAAGCTCGACGAGCTGCTTTTCGACCGTCTCATCGAGTTCGTCAAAAGGTTTGGCCAGCGCCTCGAGCAGTTGGTCAAATCGCGCCGCGCGTTTCGCGGATTCCGCTTCTCCCGCTGTCAGTCCTTCCAGGTGACCGGCAGCATACGCTTCATCCCAGGCCTGCTTCTGCAGCTCTTGCAGGCGAGACGCCGTCAGGTACCCGCCGCTACTGGCGGAGCCGTCGATTGCCGGTATCTCCCAGCGCTGCGGGGAAACCTTAGCCGGCGCATCAGACATATTCTTCGCCGCCCTGCCCCAGGTTGATATCGCCGGAATCGGCGAGCCGGCGCGCGACTTCCAGTATCTCGCGCTGTGCGTCTTCTACTTCGGACAGGCGCGTCGGGCCTTTCGCCTCCATGTCCTCTCGCAACAATGTCGCCGCGCGTTTCGACATGTTACCAAGGATCTTGTCGCTGACCGCGGGGTCGCAACCTTTCAGTGCGACAACGAGAAGGTCGTTGGATATCTCTCGCAGAAGTGACTGGATACCACGGTCGTCCACTTTCAGCAGCGTGTCGAAGACGAACATCATTTCCTGTATGCGCGTCGACAGCTCCTCATTCGTTTCCTTGATCTTGTCGAGTATTTCCTCACCGCGGCCTGAATCAAGGCTGTTAATGATATTCGCCGCCACCTTGTCGCCGCCAACACGTTCGCTGCGCTTCGTTCCCGTGCCCGCCGATTTACTGGCAATCAAGTTTTCAATTTCGGCGAGGGCGCTTTGTTGCACATCATTGAGCCTTGCGATGCGCATCACGACGTCTGCGCGCTGTTCGTCCGGGAGCAGGTTGATCACATCAGCGGCCTGCTCCGGTTCCAGGTAGGCAGTGACGATAGCCACGATCTGTGGATGCTCGCCATCGATAATGTCAAAGACATCTGACGAACTCATCCACTTCAGGGTGTCCAGGCCCTGTACATCGTGACCAATGAGAATGCGATCAATGAAGGTGTCGGCTTTTTTTGCACCAAACGCGTTCGTCAGCACTGTGCGTACGTAGTCTTCTGTCCCCACGCCGAACGGCGTCTGATCTTCGACGTCGGTAATAAAATGATCGAGGACGTTGCTCGCCTGGTCCTTGGTTACATTGGCAAGCGATGCCATCGCGGTGCCCAGACTCTGCACCTCTTTGGCGTTCATAAATTTCAGTACTTCCGCCGCCTCAGTTTCACCTAAGGTCATAAGAAGCAACGCGGCCTTCTGCGTTCCCGAAAGTTCGCCGCTCGCCTCAGTCATCCTTGGTCACCCATTTTTTGACGACCTGCGCGACCTTTGCCGGGTCATGGCCCGTAATGTTCTTCGCAGCCGCGACTTTTTCGTCGTAACCCGGTGCCGGGATGGACAAGTTTCCGCCACCAAGCTGTCCGCCGCTGGCAGACATGCTCAGTCCCCCACTGCCTGCCGCAATGTATTCCGCTGATGACGTCATGTTGGATGCCACCAGTCCTTTCAGCATCGGTCGTACAACGCCGAATCCGAGCGCCAGCACGAGCAAAACGCCCGCCGCCTGGCGGATCGTGTCACGCATGCCCGGCTTCTCCCAGAACGCCGGCTCGTCGACGGGTTCCAGTACCGGGAGACTGCGGAATGCCGCGTTGACCACCGCGACGGTATCGCCGCGAACTTCGTCGAAGCCCACCGCCTCTTTGACGAGGCTCGTGTACTGGGCTATGTCTGCGTCGGTCAGGGGGCGTTGATCTTCCTCATCCACGCCTTCTACCGGGCTGTTGTCGACCAGTACGGCAACCGACAGTTTTTCGATTGAGCCGGACTGCGGTCGCGTGCGACTGATGGTACGGTCCATTTCGAAGTTACGGGTGGCACTGCGAGACGTGTTCAAACCCGCCGCCTGGCTCGCGCCTGCGGCCGTTGCAACGGTCGGATCCACGGTTTCCGGTGGCTGGTTACTGAGTGCACCCGGTACACCTTCACTGGCTGCACGACCAGCTTGGCGCTGTTCCTCACTGATCTGTTCACTGCGGACGACTGTTGCCGTCGGATCAAAGGCCTCGCGCGTTTCCTCAACCACAGTGAAGTCCAGCTTCGCGACAACTTCTGCGCGGACACGACCTGGTCCAACCAGCGGCGTCAGCAAATCTTCGATGCGCCGTTTGTAAGATTCTTCGAGTCGCTGAGTATGTTTGAACTGATTGACCGTCTGCACGTCATTCCATTCATCGGCCGTTGAACTCAGGAGTCGCCCATGCTGATCGATCAAGGTCACGTTTTTGGCGGTGAGATTTGGCACACTGGATGCCACGAGATGCACAATCGAGGATGCCTGACCCGCTTCCAGCAGGCGCCCATTGAACAACTGCAACAGGACTGATGCGCTGGCACTTTTCTGGTCGCGGATGAATGCAGACTGTTTTGGAATTGCGAGATGCACTCTCGCGTCGCGTACGGCGCCCATGTGGGATATGGTCTTTGCCAGCTCAGCTTCAAGCGCATATTGGTAACGCGCGCCTTCCATGAACTGACTGACACCGAAACTACTTTGCCCCTGCATCATGTCCATGCCAGGGGACACGCCAGCCGGCAGGCCCTGCCCGGCCAGCTCAAGCCGGGCGTCGTGAAGTTTTTCTTCCGGCACGAGAATGCTGCCGCTGGCGGTATCGATCTTGAACGGTATGCCGGCACCGCGCAGGGCTTCTGACACCTGCGACGAATCGGCACTGTCCATGTCGGCATAAAGCGGCGTGTAACCCGGTGTCTGCGACCAGAAAAAGATCGCGAATCCGCCAGCGACCGCCGCCGCGATGCCGAGCAGCAGAATTACCTGGCGCACCGCCGGGATGCGAAGCACACCGAGCAGAGTCATGTGACCAGCGCGCGTGGCTGTCGAATCGATGATATTGGTGTTGTCCATGTTTCAGTTCACTTCCCTTAAACCGGCATGTTCATGATTTCCTGGTACGCGTTAACCAGCTTGTTTCTGACTTCCGACATGGCACGAAATGAAAGATCGGCTTTTTGCGAGGCGATCATGACCTCTGCGAGGCTTCGTTCCGTACCGCCAATTTCAAACTCACGCTTCATCTCGCCTGCATGCATCTGGGTCTCATTGACTTGGCTAAGTGCGTCGGCAAACAACGTGTTGAATCCCGAACCCGGCACCTGACCGGTAATCGCCCTGGGGCCTGCCTCGAGTTCTGCATGCATGGTACGAATCTGCGACAGCAGCGATTGCGGATTAATTTCATTCATACTTTTTCTCGACTATTCAATGAGTTGTAGAACAAATATCATGTGGAAGTGACAACCCTGCCTGGCGCATCCTGGCCAGCTTGTAACGCAGGGTCCGTGGACTGATGCCGAGCTTTGCCGCCGTCGCTGCGCGGTTTCCACCGAGGTCGCGCAGCGCATCCACAATGAGGCGAAATTCACTTTTACGCAGGTCGTCCTCTAGCGCCGCACTCTCGGTGACGGCTTCGCTCTCTGCTGTGTGTACAGCTTCGAATGCCAGTTCCGCCGCCGTAACGGTTTTACCGCTCAACATGATCAGCGTGCGCTGCAGCAGGTTATGCAATTCCCGAACATTGCCGGGCCACGCATGCGTCCTGAGCGCGGCTTTGGCGCAATCGGACAGCGTTGCAACGGGCCCGCCGCTCCTCGACAGTTCCGCGAGGATGCTCTCTGCAAGCGGCACGATATCGCCCTGACGTTCACGGAGCGGCGGAATGTGCAGCGGAAATACGTTGAGCCGATAGTAAAGATCCTCTCTAAACAGGCCATCCTTTACATGCTGTTGCAGGTCCCGGTTGGTCGTTGCCAGTACACGCACATCCAGCGCGATCGTGTTCTTGCCGCCGATACGTTCAACTTCGCGTTCCTGAATGACACGCAAAATTTTTGCCTGCAGACCAAGCTCCATCTCCGATATTTCATCGAGAAGCAAGGTGCCGCCGTTCGCCTGCTCGAATTTACCCGCGTGCACCATGCTCGCACCGGTAAACGCACCCTTCTCATGGCCGAAAAGAATCGCTTCCAGCATGTTTTCCGGAATGGCAGCGCAATTGATGGCCACGAACGGTTTATCGCGCCGCTTGGACTGCTGATGTATATAACGTGCAAAGACTTCCTTGCCCGTACCGCTGTCGCCGCTCAGGGTGACAGTCGCATCGCTGCCGGCCACGCGACCGGCGATACGCAGAAGTTCAACGGTTTTGTCATCGGCCGCCACCGGGAGGTCGTTGACGGCTGGCACACGCATATGCCGGTCCACGACCTGCATAAGTTCACTTGCGGCGAACGGTTTTACCAGATAATCCGCAGCACCATCGCGCATGACATCGACCGCATTTTCGATGGTGCCATAGGCAGTCATAAGCACTGCGGGCATCGTCGGGTGTTCCTGACGAATACGGCCAAGCAACTCGCGACCGGTCATCGGTTCCATTTGAATGTCGCTGACGACGAGGCCAACCGATTGTGAGGCAAGAATTGACAGTGCTTCCGGGCCACTGCCGACTGAAATGACAGGATACTCACCGGTGTCCAGCGTGTGACAGAGCGCCTTACGCAGCTCAGCGTCGTCTTCAACGATGAGCACGGCAGCATCAGTCATGCCGCTGCTCCGCTGCTTGCGGTGCAGGCAGGCAAATGGAAAACGCCGTACCCTGTGGCCCGCAGTCGAGCAACACTTCGCCGCCATGCGCTTCCGCTACTGATTTCACCACGGCAAGCCCTAGCCCCGTGCCCTGTGGCCGGGTCGTAAAAAAGGGTTCGAACAATCGTTGTCGCAAGTTCTCCGCTACGCCGCGGCCGCTGTCTGTGACCGTAAAGCACACCCGGTCGCCAGCGCGGACTGCTGACAATTCGATGCTCGGCTTGTCGTCTGCAGCCTGGAGCGCATTGCGAATGAGGTTTGCCAGTGCGGAATAGAGCGCACCGCGGTTAGCCAGCACGCCGAGGTCCTCGTCCGCCACTTCGATGCGAATTTCGCCACCGTTCATTTGCAGCGCAAATTCTGCGGCCAGCGCCTGCAGCAAGTCGGCTGCAGCAACGAAATCGCCGCGGGTTTTCGCGCCTGCCGCGAAGACGAGCATATCGTCGACCAGCACACTCATATCGCGCAGTCGGCTGCTGATATTGCCTGCCGCTTCGGCCTGCGTCGGCCCACTACTCTCCTCAAGCCGGGATGCATACAGCATCGCCGACGCCAGCGGCGTGCGAATCTGATGTCCGAGTCGCGCCGTCATTTCACCGATATTCGACAGCCGCTCGCTGCGCTGCAGACATTCCGCCATGCGACGACTTTCTGTCACATCCGTCAGCAGCAGAATCTCGCCGGTTTCAGGAACGAGGCTGCGTCTCGCGAGACTCAGCCAGCGACCGTCTCGTGTTTTTAATTCGCCGTCACTGCTCTTGCCGCGGCAAAACTCACGTTGGACGATGACCGACCAGGCGCAATCGAGGAGCGGCGATGCAAACAGCTGCAGCGCCTGCCGATTGCACTCACGAATCATGCCGTCGCCGTCTATGACCAGCACCGCTGCGGGAAGCACGTCCAGGAGATGTTCCAGGCGCTGGCCCAGGCGGGTCGCCACGGCGAACTGCGTACGCTCTCCTTCCTTCGCTGCTTCAAGGCGTGCGCTGATCGCAGCAACCTGCTCGCCAAGATCACGATAGGATGTTTCGAGCCGGCTCGAATGGCGGTTGAACTCTTTGAAGGCATTCTCGAGTGATTCGGCGTTGATCATAGCTTCTGGCAACAGGGCTCTCCCTTTAAAGCGTCGTCGTGCAGGTAGAGAAAGCAAGTACTATGCCAATATTTTTTTATGCGATAAAACAATAACTTAACGCGTCTTGTCAGCATTTCCGCGTCATTTTTCTGACGGGTAACGCGGGACATAAGCGGCTAACCAACAGAAGTGTCGAATTGCTGGCGTATTAGATTAAGCTCATATAGAGCTTGCACAAGGGATTCATTGCCATGAGATTAGCCAGCGTCATCTTCAGCCTGCTCCTGCTAGGTTGCTCACATCAGCAAGTTGGACCGGGCACCGCTGTCATGACACCCGGCGCGAAATTATTGTCTGAAACTTCTGTAATTTTCACTTCAGCGTCGGGAGAAAACGTCGACGCATTTGAAGGTACGTTCATTGTTCCGGAAAACCGCGGAGATTCGCAAAGCCGCAATTTGACATTGCGTTATGTGCGATTCCCTGCAACGGGAAGCGAGGCTGGCTCACCGATCGTTTATCTGGCTGGCGGCCCCGGCGGTTCGGGAATAGAAACGGCCAGGCATCAACGCTTTCCCTTGTTCCAGGCAATGCGGGAATTTGGCGATGTCATCGCGTTCGACCAGCGCGGGACCGGCGCCTCCAATGATGCACCTCAATGTGTCTCGACATACAAACTGGACGGCACTGTGAACGCATCCGATGCACGGTATATCCAGTTGCAGCAAGACGCATTGCACGAGTGCCTGTCCTTTTGGAAGAATCAAGGTATTGACGTACGTGGTTACAACACGCCGGAAAGTGTAGCGGACCTCGATGCATTGCGAGAGCATCTGGGCGCCGAAAAGTTATCGCTTTGGGGTATTTCCTATGGATCGCATCTGGCGCTTGCGGCGGCGAAGCAAATGCCAGACCGTATCGACCGGATTGTAATCGCCAGTGGAGAGGGGCTGGACCAGACCATCAAGCTGCCTGCGAGAACCGATAAGTATTTCGCCCGCGTGCAGAATGCGATAAATACTCAGCCGAAATCCAGAGCAGCTTTACCCGATATCAAATCCTTAATGCATCGTGTCCACGCAGATCTGGAGCAGAACCCGGTCCCGATAACGGTAACGCAAAAGGACGGGACGCTTCGTGATTATCTTTGGCAGCGTCGCGATATGCAGCAGGCCGCCTCTGCGATGGTGTCTGACCCCGTCCCGTTAAGTTTGTTGTTACAGCTCTATGACACGCTGGACAAAGGTGACAGCCAGTTGTTACTGAAGATCGCGCCGTTCTTGATTGACTCGACCGAAGCGATTTCCTTTCAGCCTATGTCAGTGCTGATGGACATTGCGTCCGGTACAAGTGCGAGTCGCCGTTCGCTAATCAGAGAACAGGCCGAAACTTCGCTGCTGGCCTCCTTCCTGAACCAGCCTGTAGAACTGGAGGATGTTGATGCGACGCTGGTTCTAGATGAACGCTTTCGACAGGCACCGGTTTCGGACGTTCCGTTGCTTCTGTTGAGTGGAACTCTGGATGGTCGCACCTACATCGAAAGCCAACGGGAAGCGGTAGAAGGATTTTCGAATCTCCAGGCTGTATCGGTCAGGAACGCCGGTCATAACCTATTCATGGCCTCTCCTGGAATTACCGCGACAATAGCGGACTTCATGCGGGGCACAGCTGTCGATGGCCGCGTAATTGATGTGCCGCTTCCAGACCTGCTGACTGCTGGCTTTAGCTTGCTGGAATAGCTTCGTCATCGCGGTTTGGTCATCTAAAAGGACGATCAAGTCAGTTCGTATTTATTCATCTTCTCGACGAGCGTCGTGCGCTGCATTTTCAGCAGACGGGCTGCGACGGCTACGACGCCGCCGGCTTCGGCCATCGCTTTCCTGATCAGTTCGATCTCAACTTCCCGCAAGTGCAGTTTCAGGCTGGCGCAGGAACTGCCGTTGCTCAGCGACGTCTCAGACATACCCTCTGCGACAGGGCAGCGGTTAGCCGGATCGCGATACTTTTCTGGCAAATCGGAAAGCGCAATCTCACCAGTCGGGTGAAGGATTGCCAGCCGTTCGACAAGATTGCTGAGCTCGCGGATATTGCCTGGCCACGCGTAGCTCGCAAGCGCTGCCAGCGCTTCCGCGCTCACTCTCAGATTGTCGCTGGCGTCGGGACAATGCTGGAGGAGTAATTCGTCCAGCAGTTGTGGCAGGTCCGAGGCGCGTTTGTAGAGCGGCGGCATTTCGATTGGAAAGACGCTAAGCCGATAGTACAGATCTTCGCGAAAGTCACCGTTTGCCACCGCTTCCGTCAAATTACGGTGCGTTGCGGCGACGATCCGGACGTCAGCAATGCGCGTTTCGTTACTGCCAACGCGCTCATAAGAGCGCTCCTGCAGAACCCGCAGCAGTTTGACCTGCATGTCGAGACTCATGTCGCCGATTTCGTCAAGGAAAAGCGTGCCGCCCTCGGCCAGCTCGAAGCGACCGGTACGCGCACTGATGGCACCTGTGAAGGC
>JBBKWL010000137.1:0-6685 GCA_037968975.1 Woeseiaceae bacterium
ACCCGATATCCACAATCTGATATCCACAATGTCAAGGGCCTAGTCTATCGCGTCGAGGCGCCAACGCTAAATACAAGTTAATATCAATTGAAATAGATTCGACGCATAGCAGAGGCTCATTTCCGCCCGGCCGCACCATCACCCCAAAAACCAGGGACAGTTTACTCAATTACCATTAATTAATAGGTAATTGAGTAAACTGTCCCTGGTTTTTTGTCGCCTACTGACTAGTTTAAACGGCCGTAGAAAGTCATTCGTGCTGACTCGGACAGTGAGATTCCAGGCTCGGTGTTGTAGGCGAGTACGACCAGCATACGGGTTCGATCGCCAATTGTCGGAGTTACGCGGTGCATTGAGTTTCGCCCGCGAAACAGAACAAGTGCGCCAGCATCCATCGCCAGCGACTTTGTGGGTATCTCACCGTCAAGCACTTTGCCGGACAGCTCGTAATTCATGTCACCCCGATCGGCACCTCGAACGTCTTTTACATACTCGAACTCACCACCGGCCTTCGGATTCTGGATCATCAACGTGATGGCGAATGATGAATTGTCGAAGTGCCAACCCAGTTCCTGACCTGCGGTCGCATAGTGGAGATTGATCGACGACAACGCATCCGCATACTCATGCAACTCAGTTTCACCCAGTACCGCGCACAGGAACCCGCGAAACTCAGGTGCGTCATACAGTATCCGTAGCGCCGAGTCAGCGGGAATTTGATCCGTCGTTATGCAACCTTTCGACGACGACACTTTTCGATTCCGGGGATGGTCGGCAGGAAAGCTTGGATCGTCTGGACTTAGGTACAGGTTGTGATCGTTAATCGTGTAATAGGCAAGATGTTGATTTTGTTCACCGTCATGTCGCACTGATGCAATGGCAGACGGTTGCAGAAAGTGGCGCATGACCAATGCCCCGGACTGGTCAAGTGTATCCTTACACTCTTTGCGGAAATCGTGACTGTGCAATGGGTATTGCAATGTGTCTGCTATGTCGGCCAATACTTGAGTCATATTGAAATTACCGGGTCGATGCTGTTCGTAAGAATGGCGATGAGCTATTCAGCGTACATAGCGTAACATCATCGATTGTCGGGCGTTTCGGCCACTTTTAAAAATGCAGCACTGAGCTGAAGGTTTATGGGAGAAGGGTCATAAGCAGCCACATCACACAGACGTTTGTTGACAGCGTCGTCGACCAGTCCGGCCACGCGCAGTGAAGCGCACGCTGACAAAAGTCGCCGCCCTGTTGTTCGGTGTGGCCATTCTCTTGACCGGGCAAGGCCTGCAGGGCACGTTGATCCCAACCCGCGCGGCGTTAGAGAACTTTTCGACTGTGACGATCGGCCTAATCGGTGCGTCCTATTTCCTGGGTTTTACAATCGGTTGTTTGCGTGGCAGCGCGCTGATTCGCAATGTCGGGCATGTACGGGTATTCGCGGCCATGACCGCTGCAGCCTCAGCTACGCCGTTGATACTGGGCTTGTGGGCGGAACCCTGGTTGTGGGGAGCATTACGTTTTTTGACCGGTTTTTGTTTCGCTGTGCTTTACGTTGTTATCGAGAGTTGGCTGAATGGGTGCACCAGCAACGAGACCCGAGGTGGAGTGTTCTCCATTTACGTTTTTATCACACTTACCGTGATGGCACTCGGCCAGTTGATGATGCTCTTGTACGATCCGCGCGAACTGGAATTGTTCGTCGTCGCCTCAATTCTCGTGTCATCAGCGTTAATCCCGGTCGTCTTGTCACGCTCCGATGCACCAGAGAAACCGCAGGTGGTGCGACTCGATCTGCGTCGATTGTTTGAGATATCACCTTCGGGTGCCACGAGCTGTTTCGCTGCCGGGCTGACCAACGGTTCTTTTTGGGCAATTTCCGCTATTTTTGCGTCAAAGGTCACAGGCAGCACCGATTCGGCGGCGTGGTACATGACCAGTGGTGTAATCGGCGGTGCTCTATTTCAGTGGCCACTCGGGCTTTTATCCGATCGCCTGGACCGACGCAGGATGTTAGCCGTCACGGCGCTCGGGGCAGGCATTGTCGGCACGGTGATTGCCTTGTTGGCGGCAGGCATGCCCGAATTTTCATTGATGCTTCTCGGCGCACTTTGGGGGGGTATGGCATTCCCGATGTATTCGGTCGCAGTAGCACTCACGAATGATCGTGCTCGACAGGACGAATACGTACAGGTCTCAAGTGGATTGTTGCTGCTGTACGGAATCGGCGCCGTCGCAGGACCGTTGCTTGCAGCTCTGGTGATGGGCGCAATGGGTCCTGCGGGACTCTACGTATTCAGCGCTGCTGTTCACCTGTCGTTGTTCGGCTACGTTGGCATGCGCGCTTTGGAGCAGCTTCCGGTACCAGCTGAACAGCGTACCGATTTTGGTGATGCATTGGCTAGCGCACAGACGGCGTCAGCTGTCTATGAGCCTGACGATGGAATCGAGGACTTGCCAGACAAAGCATGAGGCCACCGATGAAGCAAATGGACGCTGCGACCAAGATCAAGCGATGGATTGTTTTTGTAATCGTCACGTTGATGACGATCGATCTGGTTGTTGTTGTTGCCGAAGAGCAATGGCTCAGTGGATTCCTTATACTGACCATTACCTTGCTAATTCTCCTCGTCACGGTATTCAGCGACCGACTCGCCGTGCAGATTCCCGCTGAATTTCAGGTGGTCGCGCTAATATTCGTTTTCTCGGCCCTGTTCCTGGGAGAGGTCCGAAGCTACTACGACAGGATCTGGTGGTGGGACATTGCGCTGCACAGCACTTCCGGGTTGCTGATGGGTATTTTCGGGTTCCTGTTGGTCTATGTCCTCAATGCGAGCCAGAAAATAGCGTTTTCAATGACGCCCCGGTTTGTCGCATTTTTTGCGTTCATGTTCGCTGTCGCTGTCGGCACGATTTGGGAAATCTTCGAGTTTTCCGTGGACACTATCTTTGGTGCAAATATGCAGAAGGCAATGCTTGACGATCCGTCAGGCCTGACCGATACAATGTGGGACATGATAGTGAACGCCATTGGCGCAGCCTGCATCAGTACGTTGGGTTGGTGGTACTTGAAACGTGATCGGCACTCCTTTATTGACAACTGGATCCAGAAATTTATAGATCGAAATCCAGGCTGGTTTGAATCATGACAGAGTGAGACGCGCAGAAGCAGCTCCATCGATGAGCTATCATGTGTCCTGGTCGCAACCGTTTGGAGTAACCGAATGAGCAAATCAAAGCGAAAATCAGGTAAGGTTTTGGCGACAGTCAACGAACAGACGACTGTGCGGGCAGGCAGTAGTCGGGATGACACCCAGGGTGGAACAGCGGCCGGGCTTGTTGACGGTGCTTACGACGCGCTGGATTATCGACTAATGGCGACGTTTCCGGCAAGCGACGCGGTTGCCCAATACTAAGCAGTGCTTTTATGGTCTCCGTCTCGCCAAGCGAACGAGCGCCGTATGCGGATATGAATTTAAGCGACCATCGGCTTGCGGGTGAGGCTAGAGTTGCCTCTTCTGGTTGTAGAATAGGCTTCTTGCTAGACTCGGGCGACGCCACGCGGAGAACAATAATGAAGCATCGCCTATGGACTTTCCAGCTGTTGATCGCGGCTAGCATTGCCCTCCCGGGCTCAATCCTGCTGGCCCAGGAGTCCGAGCCGACGCTCACCAAGATTGTCCGCAGTGGCGAATTCGTTATTGGTTATCGCGCCGATTCAAGCCCGTTGTCCTATGAAAACGCAGATGGGGAGCCGTCGGGGTATTCAGTGGATTTCTGTCGGCGGGTAGCGGCGAGCATCAAGGCGCTTTTTCCCGAGTCGAAAATCGAAACGAAATTTGTGCGCATCAACTCCAGTGACCGCTTGTCGGCGGTGGTTAGTGGCAAGATCGATATTGAGTGTGGATCCACAACAATAACCTTGTCCCGCCAGGAGCAAGTCGATTTTTCTTTGCCAACGTTCGTGACGGGTGGCAGCATTTTGTCACTGTCTTCGTCCGGTATTCATGACGTGTCGAATCTCTCCGGCAAGAAAGTCGGTGTCACACAGGGCACTACCACGGATCACCAGCTTCGAACTCACCTGGAAGAAAAATTGATCGACGCAGAGATCGTATTTGTCGAGAATCGAAATGCGGGCATGGGTCTGTTGAATGCCGGCGAAATTGACGCGCTCGCGTCGGATCAGATTGTGCTGATAGGTCAGGTTATCGAGGCGCGGAATCCCGACAAGTACTCGATCATCAGCGAAATTTATTCATACGAGCCGTATGGGTTTGTGGTTCGTCGTAACGATGCGGATTTTCGTCTTGCGGTTAACCGGGCAATTGCACAGATTTATCGCAGTGGTGAACATGGGGATATTTTCTACAAGTGGATTGGACGTATCGGCATCAGCGTGCCGCCCATCCTCGCTGCCATGTATCAGCTGAGTGCGATTCCGGAGTAGGGAATTAGCAAGAAATTCCCCTGGTACGACTCACTATGGCTGTCAGTCTATTTGACGGCCAGGGACTTCATTGAGAAAAATCACCCGGGCAAGTTGCACGAGTTTGTGCACGCGTTTGACGTATTTCGTACCGATCCGACGTTTACAATCAAGCACCTGCCGCGCCTGTTTGACGACCAGACGATGACTGAACTCAAGACGATCATCGGCCAACTTGAGCATAAAGATGCATCGAAGGACGAGCTCATGGCCTTTGGGCGGTTCGTGAAATGGGATCTGCCATATATGACAACGTTGCAAGAACAGATAGCGGATCAAGTGAGCGATCTTGTCGGCGAGCAGGTTGAGCCTTGTTACAATTTTCTAAGCCTTTACAAAGAGCTCGGTGTTTGTGGCGTGCATATGGACGCGCCGTTCTCAAAGTGGACTGTCGATCTCTGTATTCAGCAGTCTGCCCAGTGGCCGATTCATTTTAGCAAGATCGTCCCGTGGCCCGAAGAATGGACCGCCCCTGACAAAGACTGGGAAGACCAGGTCAAGAGTGATCCGGCCAATGCGTTTGAGTCCTTTGCGATGCAGGAAGGAGAGGCACTGATTTTTTCCGGCAGCAGCCAATGGCACTACCGCAACGCTATCGAGCGATTACAGGATGCGAATTTTTGCCACTTGTTGTTTTTTCACTATATTCCAGCCGGCACCAAAGCATTGACTCGGCCGGCTAACTGGAAGGACCTCTTCGACATACCCGATCTGGCCGTGCTGGAGAATCCGTTTGGTGATTCTACTTACGACTTCCGTTAGTTTCTCGAAGACCCTCCAGGTCGCCATCTTTCGCCGCCTGATCCTTTAACTTCGGATTCAGCTCCAAAGCAGTTGTGAGGGCCACACGCGCGCCATCCGGGTCACCATTCGCCAATCGAATCACAGCGAGGTCGTAGTGCACTTCGGCCACTTCCGGCGCTAACAAAGCTGTGCGCTCCATCGGTTCTGTCGCTGCCGCGTAGTCTTTTTCTACAAACGCAGTCCAGGCTTCGTTCCAGGAATAGTTCATATTTGCGTAAGTGAGGAGGCGGCCGAGTTCTTTGAACGGTTCGGCGTGATCGTCAACACGAATGTCGATTGCGCGGTCGTTTTTGCCGCCATAACCGGTGCCGGGCTTGCGAACCATGAGCGACGCAGATTGCTTGCCGCGTGAGTCACCGCCTTTTTCATTACCCGCGAGCATGGCGGCATACATGCGATCAGCCAGCGTCCCTTTGGTCTCAAGAAAGGCTTTTTCCATGGCAATGACCACGTCTTCGCCGGTAAGAATGTTGCCTTGCACGGCGTAATTGCGGCCGGCACGTCCTCCTGCCCATGGCAAGCATTCTGGGCCCGTATAGGTAGCGGACATACCGTCTGCGGCGACGACACCAAACTGTCGGCCGTTGTCTGCAGGTTCGCTCCGCATGAGTACGGTGACAATTTCAGCGGGCGTGACGCCGCGTGCCAGAAGCTCAAGTCCACGTGGACCGAAGCTAACCTCGGCAGTGGCTTGCGTCGCAACGGCGCCGACGTCACCTTGCGCATACGGCACGACACTGCCGACCGAGAAGAAGCGCGACGCCACGGCGACACCGACTTCACCGGACTCCGGGTCCGAGGCGACGATTGAAAACGTAGCGACTACAGGTTCAGCGATAACCGGAGCAGAAAAAAACAGAGTAACCACAAGCGTCAGGCAGATTCGTAAAGACATTTCAGCGCCCCCATGCTGGATTCAGAAAATGAGATTACACTATCCGGAAGTTATCCCATCGCGAGGAGTCAGATTATGAAGTATTTCAGGTTCGTCCTGTGTTCAATCATGCTTGCAGTAGTGCCTGCCGCGGCCGACGATGCAAAGGTAATCAGTCCGATAAAACTGGATGCCGCGAAGCTTGCAGGTGCCGGCCTTCCTGCGCAGGAAAAATGGATGAATCCGAAAGATGTCCTGGCGGGCGAACACAAGCCGCGCGGTGAAATAGTCTATGTCGGCGAGCAGATCGTCGTCGAAGTATATGAGGACGAGCCGGGCGTCTACAGGATCGCTGCACCCTTCGTTTACGACGAGTATGTCGATATACAGAGCGGCAAGTTAATCCTCACCGGAACCGATGGCGTGGCGCACGAATACGTTGCTGGCGAGCGATTGGTGGTGCCGAAAGGCTGGAGCGGCACCTGGGAAATGCTCGGAAATTATCGGGAGCTCATTGTGAT
>JBBKWL010000138.1:0-7907 GCA_037968975.1 Woeseiaceae bacterium
TGCGGAGAGTAAGAGTGCGCAATCCTAACGCAACTTCTGCAAATAAACCTGACGCCGCCACGTCACACTCGCCACGAACGGGTCAGGGCCTCTACTTCCGCGGATGTCGTAAAGGCCAGTTATTGGCGTTATCGGGTTTGCAGCCATCGCGATGTGCGAATTAGCCTGCCCCCGCATGTGGGTCAGCAACAGGCCGGAACCCGACCTTGGTTCAGCGAGACGACCTTCCGTTTTGAGCTCACCCAGCAGCGCAGGCCAGCGCCAGGCGCTCCGCCGCATCCGCGACCGGCAAGGTCGCACCGATGACAAAACTATAGTAATGCGGTCCGTTGGACGTTGAGGTTGCGGGGGTGCCGGCGTCATCGAGCAATGCGAGCGTCGACATTTCGTCATGCCCCTTCTCGGGGAAAGACTCGTCGAAGGCTGCAAGCCCGTCCAGCGCCTCTTTGTCCGGGAAAACCCTGCGCGTACCGACCGAGCCCAGGTAGTCGACATGAAACATGCTTGCTCCAGAGGTTGACGCTGAGTCGTGATTTTTTTGACTGTTCGGCATGTTTTAAATCCCGCAAACCTGTTGCGTCATGCGAATAGCTCCGTCAATTCCGGCTTCTCTCAAACAAACAGTCAAACTAATGAATCGCAGCTCGAGTCAGCAGCTGCATCAGCTCGCTTTGGGATCGAACATTACACTTGCGCAATATTGCTTTGAGCTGTGTGCGTATCGTGTTAGGCGAGACTTCAAAACGGTCCGCTGCTTCTTGCACAGAAAATCCCAAAAACAGAGCACGTGCCACCCGCGCTTCTGCACCCGTCAGGCCGAACAGCGACTGGAATGCTTCGAGTGACATGTCTGGTGGCCGGTCCGGATCCAGCACAAAAACCACGGCGAAAGCGTCTGCGCCCCAGGCATCTCTCTTTGATATGGGACTGATTGTAAGTTGGTAGGGCCGCTTGTTCGACGGTCGTTGCACAGAGATATAAGCACCTGCGCTATCCCCGCGGCCAGAAGAGGTAGCTATGGCGTTGGTCAGCGCCGCGTCGATATTGCGATTGGTTTGGCAGCTTGTCGTACTCAGGTGAGACAATCGAAGCGATAATCCGTCGTCCTTGCGAAGGATGGCTTCTCCCGGAGCGTTGCACCACGTTACTGCTGCGTGCTCATTAATCAGAAAAACGCCGAATGCCGACTTGTCTAATACCCGTCGCAGCGCTCGCACGGAATTTTGCAGGGCACCGATTTTGTGCCCAATGGCACGCGCTTTATCGAAATGTGTGATGAGCATACGAATATGTGCCAGTTCTTCTTCGCGAAAAATCCCCTGAACTTCATCACGCTGACCGGCAAACAGGTAAGTGACATTGTCATTGTTATGAACAACTGCGCCACCCATGTAAGCGACATCCGAAGGTGCGCACAAAAGTTGGTAAAACGGTAAGCGTCGAAGTTCTCGCAATGTCAGGAATTGATCGCTGAAACACGGCGAGCAATGGGGCAGATCCAGCATTCCAAGTAACCACGGATCGTCTGCAAGAATATCCAGGTACTGCTGCCGAATCTCGTGATCGATTCCAAACGTGGTCACATCATCTGGCTGAATCTCCTTGCCTTCGGAGCGGATGACTATGGCCTGGTGCGTGCCCAGGCTTCGGGCAAGCAATTGCGGCACCTTAGGCCACTTGGTGGGGTCAGTCGCTGACTGATAGATGAGCGAGACGAGTTGATGATCAACCTGTTGCATCGGCTCCTGTACTTCCGCCCGGTTAGTTTTGTTTTTTTTCCCGAGCCCACTAACTATAGTCTGAAACGAGCGTGCTGCATACCCCATTTGGGTGATGACGAAAACTCCGAACCCGAGTAGCGTTCATTTGCGATAGAAAAAGAACAAACATCGCAACCAGTCGAGATGCGAAATTATTGCCAGGTCATTCAGCCGGAAGGACGCGGCAGCGGCGACAAATGTTACGTGGCAACAGTATGACTTACCTCCAGAGGTAGACAGCTATGCGACGATACAAAATAGTTATAGCAACACTGCTTATTGCTCTTCCGATTTTCACTTATGCAGAGCTTCATGATCGTGGTAACGGGCTCATATACGACGATGAGCTGGATATGACCTGGATTCAGACAGCGGACCTGGCAGCGGGTTCGAGCTTCGATGACGGCGGTGGCACATTTGGTGACCCTGCGACTGACGGCTTGCTTACGTGGGATAGCGCTTCCGCCTTTGTGGATAGCCTGCTTTTCGCCGGTTTTGATGATTGGCGCTTGCCAACAATGGACGTAAACAGCGACTCAATAGTCGCGAACTGCGCGTTCGAATCAGAAGCGGCCTGTCGCGATAACGAGCTCGGCTACCTGTACTACTACGGTCTTGGCGGTACGGGCAGCTCGCTGGTCGGCGACACGCCGCCGTTTACCGGAATTCTTTTTCGCTACTGGGGTAGTAACGAATCTGCCGCTTCATCGGCATGGTCGTTTGATTTCGTCGGTGGCGTCCAGGGCCCTGTCGACAAGAACGGCGATGCGTTTGGTAACCCGGCTGGCGCATGGGCTGTTCGATCAGGAGACGTTACAAATGGCAATACCGCGCAGTGCGATGCCACCACAGCGTCTTCACAAGATTTCTATCTGATTGGCGCTGGCGGCGCTGGCGCCCTGAATCAGCCGAATCCCCCTGTATTGGTCAGTTTCAATAGTACGTCGTCCGGGGGAGACCCCATCGATTCAACCTCGTTCTCGATTGATACGGGATTTGCCAACAATTCCCGCGCCCAAGTGGCAGCCAATCTTGGCACCGGAAAATTGGGATACTTCGCTTTGTCATCGCCATTGGCGGTGGACTTCGGGTCTATCGGCAACGGCAGCGTAACGGTGGTCGACTCGGTCTGTTTCGATCTGCCGGACGGTTTAGTCACCGCTGACATTCAGCTGGTCATGGACATTTCCGGAACGGTCGATTGCCCTGATGGCGGTTTTAGTTGTCAGTGGGCCGGCATCTACGAGACCGGCGTTATTTTCAACGGCCAAAAAGTTGGCATACCTTTAAACGAGCTGACGCTTCTTGCCGACGGCAAGACTGTGGAAGATCAGATCGTCCTGGAGGTTAACGTTACAGCCGGGCAGTCCTACCCGGTGCAATTCTTCAGCAGTGGCGCTACTCGTGGGGTGAACGGCGGTACGCTTGATTTTATCGACGGTTTCGATGTGCGCTTCATTCTTCCGAGCGGGGTTTTGTTCAACTCGGCTTCCGGGGTGCTTTTCAATGACAAGGATGGCGACGGCGTACCAGCCGACTCCGATAACTGCCCTGCCGTACCGAACCCGGGTCAGGAAGACACCGACGGCGACGGCTTTGGTGACGCGTGTGATGCACTAACCGATTCAGATGATGATGGTGTGGCCGATACGCTGGATAATTGTCCTGCCTTCCCCAACCCAAATCAGTTGGACCGGGATAGTGACGGCATTGGCAATCTGTGCGATGACGACGACGACAACGACGGTATTACCGATGACGACGATACCGATCCGCTTGATCCGACTTTCTGTATGGACGCTGATTTAGACACCTGCGACGACTGCGCGGTGGGACAAGACGGTTTCGGTCCCCTAACCGATGCGTTCCCATTAAACGACGGGCCGGATAATGACGGAGACGGCCTGTGCGATGTTGGCGATGCCGATGATGACAACGACTTTGTGCCAGATGGAACAGACAACTGTCCGATCCATTTTAATCCCGACCAGGCAGACAGCGATGGCGATGGCATTGGCGATGCTTGTGATGTGTTGGCCGATACCGATGGTGATGGCGTGGCAGATGGTCTCGACAACTGCCCTCTGGTATCGAATTCCGACCAGGCTGACGCCGATGGCAACGGCATCGGTGATGCCTGTGAGCTGCCTCGTAAAGTAATTGAAACTGGCGATACGCTGGAGGGAACCAGTTTAAAGTCAATTGGCAGATTCGATCTAAGCAATACAGGGGAGATCGCTTTCCAAGCGATCATAGGTCCCGCGTTTCAAAGCAAGTGGGGAGTGTTTACTCAAAATAGAACGGTCGCACTGCAAGGTCAGCCAGCGCCGGATGGTGCGGGAACTTTTGCATCCCCGACAGATCCGGTAATTAACAATCTGGGCCAGGTTGCTTTCCGCGCCTCTCTGATCGATCCACTGGGCGACCCCAGCACCGGAATCTTTGTCGACGATAGCGCTGTAGTGCTTCCTGGAGATGTCGTGGACGGCGTTACTGTCGGCGTGAATACCGGGTCGGTCGGAGCAATCAATGATTCGGGAACTGTTGCATTCAAAGCAAATTACAACTGTCCGATAAACACCACAAGCTGCCCGTACGGGGTCTTCACGCAGTCTTCTCTAATTGCTTCCAAAGATTCTGTAGTCGGTGGGGTTACTGTAGGCAACTTTGGTAGCACAGTTAGGTTAACCAGTGATGGCACGGCCTACTTCGGAGCATTGACACTTCAGGGACCCATGATAGTCACTGCATCCGAAATCTTCGCAGCCCGCGGCTTCGTCGCGAACGGTATTACATTTGACGTTGTGGATACCAGTCGCTTTGACGTCAATGACAATGGCGATTTTGTATTTGTCGGGGCTCAGGGTTCTGATGCAGTTGGCAACGAATATCTGAGTGCAGTTATTCTAAATGGGCAGGTCATAGCTAAATCGGGAGACTTGATCGCTGGTCGCGTAATTCAGTATATCGACGCGGTTGAAATCGACAATGCTGGCCGCCTTGCTTACCTGTTTAGAGATGAGGAGTTAGCCACCGTTTTGGTTGTCGACGGCTTACCATGGTTGCAAACAGACGAGCTGATCGGTGGCCGTACTATCACGCGCATCAGTAACTTCAGCCTGAACGAGCTTGGCCAGGTCGCCGTTTCGGCATCTACCACGCAGTTGGCGAATACCGGGTTTGCGATCTTCCTTATGGACGCTCCGCTTGACGCGGACTCCGACGGCGACGGCGTACCGGACGGAATTGATAATTGCGCCTCTTCGTTTAACGCGGACCAGGCAGATGCGGATGAGGATGGGGTAGGTGATATTTGCGACAACTGCCCAGAGTCTTTTAATCCTGATCAATTTGATACCGATTCAGATGGCGTTGCCGACGCATGTGACAATTGCCCGACAGTCGCTAATCCCTCTCAGTCCGACGTGGATGGCGATGGTGTCGGAGACGACTGCGATAACTGCGTATCGACGCCGAACCTGGATCAGACGGATACTGACGAAGACGGTGTAGGTGATGCCTGCGACAATTGCGGAACAGTCGCTAATCCGGATCAATTAGATCTGAACAACGACGGATTCGGCGATGCCTGCGTTGCGACGACAGCCAACATTGCAGCAGGCGCCTCAATCGGCTTCGGGGCGATTATCGGTGAGAACGTCATCGTTCGATGGAACGCTGTCGTGGGAATTAACGCAGTGCTCGCAGATAACGTTTTAGTCGGAAATGGTGCGATGCTCGGTGACAACGCCCAGATGGGAACGGACGCAATCGCCCGGGGTGGATCGACAATCGGCGACAACGTCTCGATAGGCAGTGGCGTCGTTATCGGGTCGTCGGCGTCGATCGGTGAAAACACGATCGTCGGTGGCCGGTCTCGCATTTTAGGAACGCTTGAGCGTGGCGTCACGGTAGGACAGGACGCTCTCGTCGCTGCCAGTGCGACAATCGGTGAGGACTCGTCGATCGGCGATGCAACTCGCGTGCGGTTTAACGCCTTCATCGGCACCGGAGTAGCGGTTGGCAGCGATGTCGTTATCAGCCGCGATGCGTCAATCGGTGATTTTGCGATTCTTGACGATATGGTCGTCATCGGCGCACGCGCGACCGTGTCAGCAAACACGACGATTGGTCACAATGCCCGTTTGTCAGCCGACTCCGCTATCGGCGAAAGCTCCTCCGTCGGGTCGGACGCCTTCATTGGCAGAAATTCTACGTTCGGGAATTCTGTTGATATTGGAGACCTCGTATCAATAGGCCCTAGGGTCACCGGTGGCGACGGCGTTTCGATTGGCGATAGTTCGCGAATTTCTGCCGACGTGCTGATTGGCGATAATGTCCAGATCGGTATCGGAGTGATCATCCGTTTGGGCACATCAATCGGCAGTCGCAGCAACATTGGCGCGAATAGCGAAATCAAAAGCAACGTACAGATCGCGAACGATGTCACGATAGGGTCGGAGACAGGGATCTACTGGACATCCACAGTCGGTCAATTCGCCAGCGTTGGCGATAATGTGCTGATCAATGGTAATGCCGTGATTTGTCCTGGAGAAATAGTTGCCGACTTCGCGGTTTTGCCGAGAAACTATCAGTCAGGTTTCGTTTGCCCTCCTTTCGATCCGCCGCCCGTAATACCTTACATTAGCAACTTCAATGTAATAGCGGTCGGACGCGATACAGTGTCGCTTCAGTGGGAAACTGCCGTAGGCGCAACCAGCCTGGCTCTCTATCGGATTCAGAATGTCGGCGAGTATGAAATCGGTGTTAACGCCGATGCATTGGTGACATCTCATCTGGTTGTGTTGCCGACACCACTGGGAGACGGGCTAATACCGAATACCAATTACCAGTTATTTGTCCGCTCGGTATCCGCGACAGGCGGTATAGCAGAGTCGCCGGTACTTTCAGTCAGAACACGCCGTTGACTGTCGAACAACTGTCACCGCCGGGTCGATTCAATAAACGACTCTACTTCCTGTTGCGTCGGTGGCGAACAGCCGGCCCGTGACACATTTATTGCCGCGGCAGCGCATGCAAAGTCGACTGCATCGCCTAGTTGCTGCTGAGATACCGCCAGCGGAGACGCGTTGTCGCTTCCCGCCCTCAGGAGCGCAGCAAGAAATGCAGAATGAAACGTGTCGCCGGCACCCACAGTGTCTTCCAGGTGAGCGATCGGATAAGAACTTTTCTCGATCGTTCCTTGTTCATTGATCAGCAATGCGCCGCCACGGCCCTCGGTAAGTACCAGCAGCCCGGATCCCATGTCCTCGTATGCGATTGCAGCTGCCTTCCGCGGATCCTTATCGAGTTTGAAAGCCTCCAGGTCCTCGTCACTCGCCTTGACGATATCCGCCATAGTGAGCAGTGAACGGACGCCAGCAAGGTAAGCTGCAGAATCGATGCTGGCTCGCAACCGGATATTGATATCGACGCTGATTAATACGTCCTTTGCGTGAAGCAGTTCGAAGAGCCGCCGAATCTTGGGCAGCTGACTTGGGGTAATTGCGAGTGACCCAGTGTGAAAAATCTTCAGGTCCGCGGGCAGGTTCGCCTGGATTTCCTCGAACGAGGTGTCCTTGTCCGCGATGCCCTCGCGGTAAAGCCGGTAGGTGGGTAAGCCTTTTTCATCGATCGTTACGAGTGCCAGCGAGGTTGGCCACAAAGACCTCCTGGCGAGCGGGACCGAAACACCCTCGGCAATGAGGGAGTCGCGAAGCTGGTCACCGAAGGTATCGTCAGAAAACGGCGAGAGGTAACTAACAGTGATGCCCTGCCGCGCCAGGCCAATTGCAACGTTAAATGGAGAACCACCGAGATGTGGCCGGTAAGCACCGTCCCCGCCGACGATGAAGTCGATTAGCGCTTCGCCAAGTACTGCTACAGTCAACGCGCAGGTACCTCATGCCGGGCCGAAGTCATGCTATTGCCATCCGGAAAAATCCGCGAGGCTCAGCTTGCCGAAACTGCGTCAACCGGCGCCTCGCTCTTGCTCAATGCCTTGCCGCGCTGCAGATCCCACCAGGCGAATACGAAATAGATGAGCGTGCACCAGATGGTCAGGTCGTAAAACAACTCACGATTCACGTAGTAGTCGTAAAGATTCGGGCTGTTGAACAGCACCCGCCATGCAAGAACGAACGGAAT
>JBBKWL010000139.1:0-5216 GCA_037968975.1 Woeseiaceae bacterium
GGACTTAAAATCCGTTTCGAGCAATCGAGTGCGGGTTCAAGTCCCGCCCTGGGCACCAACCCTCTGCACGCAGTCGCCAGGTCCGCTGCAAGTGTTAATCCAGTCACAGTTTTTGATAAAAACCAATGAGTTACTAGACATTCTTGGTGCATTTTGGGACAACGAAGTCAGTCCCACGGAGATGCGCCATGAAGACCGAAAAGTCACGCGACACAATCGACTACCGACTGCTCGGATTAATGTCTGACCTGGTTATATGCAGCAGTTGTTTGCGCGCCGGTAAAGTGACGCCGGTGCCACAGATCGTGTCAGAGCGACATACGCCGCGCTCACTGTGCAGCGCCTGCGTCAAACCGCGACGCCGAAATCTGCGTCACGTCCTGCGCCGCCTGACGCCTGCCGGAGCCACCTGACAGTCTGGAGATAGGCGTCGTGTTGCGGCACACTATCGCCCGATGGCGAAACTCTACTTCTATTACTCCTCCATGAACGCCGGCAAGTCGACGGCGCTGCTGCAGTCCGGCTACAACTACCAGGAACGTGGCATGCGTACGATGGTGCTCGCGCCGGATATGGATGATCGGTATGGCGGCGGCAAAGTCACCTCGCGAATCGGAATTGAGGCGGAAGCGGTGACCTTTCGGCCGGACGACGATCTTTTTGCTGTGGTCGAGTCAGCCTGTCAGCCAGTGCCACTCAATTGCGTTCTGATCGATGAGGCTCAGTTTCTAACCAAGGACCAGGTTTTTCAACTCAGCGACGTTACCGACAAGCTGAATATTCCAGTCCTTGCCTATGGGTTGCGGACCGATTTTCGTGGTGAGCCCTTCGAGGGCAGCAAATACCTGCTCGCCTGGTCGGACAACCTCAAAGAGTTGAAAGCAATCTGCCACTGCGGCAGCAAAGCGACCATGGTCGTGCGCCTCGACGAGAGTGGCGTCGCGATCACAGAGGGTTCACAAATTGAGATCGGCGGCAACGATCGCTATGTATCGATGTGCCGTAAGCATTTCAAAGAGAAGCTCTTCGGCTAAGAGTTTTTACCTGTGCCCAAGGTTGGGATTTGCTCGGGCTGAGCGGGTGGCGTCTGCGGATCTTGCTCTGCGAGCAGGTTGCGCATGTCCTCCAGGGATTTCATGATCGCCGTTTCTGAGAAGGTATCGTCGTTGGAACTCTCGCGGCTGACCGCATACGGGTCAACGAACTTGATGCGGTGGTGTCCGATACTGATGACATCGTCGTGAATCATGAAGTGATTCGAGACCCGCTTCGAATTGACAAATATACCGTTGGTGCTGTTCAGGTCCATGAGAATGGTCGCATCACCATTGCGCACCAGCATTGCGTGATGTTGGCTGACGAACTTGCTCGGCAAGGCAATGTCATTGTGCTTTGACCGCCCGATCAGCACGCGCGGCTTTATCATCGTCAGTTCCTGTACTACAGCCCCATCGTAGGAGACATAGAGTGTCGCTGGTTCCGGTTCCGCTTCGATCTCAGGTTCGCCATCGGTCAGCGTGCCTGCATGCCAGGTGCCCTCTGGCACCGTGGGCGTTTCAACCAGGTCGACCGTTGCAGGCAATTCCTCGGCTTTGGCCAGTGCCAACAAGGCAAGACGATTCAAAATGCCGGGCCAGCCGCCCGATGCGCGCCACAATTGAATGCAAACAGCAGTGGGGAAAACGAACTCCGGTGTGCTGCAGCCCGCGGCACGAAGCTTCTGATACAGGAAATCAGTCGCCTCTCTGTAGGTCATGGGCCGCAAGTGAAAATCGTGCGAAACACGCTTACGGATCGGCTCCATCGGTGGCGTTTCCATGATCGAGAGCAATGATCGTTCGCTGATCAAAACTATCTTGAGCGCGCTCTTGTTGCTACGCGTCTTGAGCGAGGCCAGCTCGCACAAAGCTCGCAGTGCGACAGGGTGCAGCTCGTGAGTATTTTCGAGAATCAACAACGGTGGTTCGTGAGACACCGATTGCTGGATCGCGAACACGCGCAACATCGCCAACAACTCACTGATTGAACCGTGGTCCATGACGTAGCCAAACTGACTCAGGATGGCTTCGAGAAGACCCGTCGTGTTCAGGTCGGCCGCGTCAACGACTGCAAAAGCAGTGTTATCAGGAAGGGCGGCAATAAATTTACGTACAATAGTGGATTTGCCCGACAAACTTGGGCCTTGCAGCAAACACAGTCCGTTGGATGTTGTCCGAATTTCCTGCAACACTTTCAGCGCCTCTTGTTGCGACGCAAAACTGACCGTCACCGCTTCATCCCGATGGCAAGGGAATGGTTGTTGTTTCAGGCCGGCGGCGGCTAGCTCCATAAGTTTGAACTCGCAATCAGAGTTGTAGCGTAATATTCGGTTATCTTAGGGCCCGGCGCTGACTTTATGTTGACTTGCAACCGGGTCGGCCAGTCTACGATTGCTGCTAAATAGTTGTAAACAGGTATCCAGTCATTCTTTGTTTATCAAAGAATTATAACTTTGTTCGAGATTTAAAATTAGTAATGGTCACTAAGGCATTGAAATAAAAGAATGTTATCGAATCCCACTCTTAAGCTATTGCACAAGCGAAGGAATGCAACGCATTGAATATTAAGTTAAATGCATCAGGGCTGACTTTGTTTCGCGGGGAGCGTTGCCTGTTCAAGGATCTGAGCTTTGCGCTAAATCCGGGCGAAATGCTGCTTCTCGAAGGCCGCAATGGGAGTGGTAAGACGAGCCTGCTACGGGCCATCGCCGGGTTGCTGGAGCTCGAAACCGGCACGATTCATTGGGACGGCACGTCCGTGCACGAGCAGCGCCAGGAGTTTCACAACTCGGTGGTCTGGATGTCTCACAAGGTTGGCTTCAAAGGCGATCTGACGCTGGTTGAGAATCTGCTATACGAGTCGAAACTGCGTCCACAATCGGCCGCAGACTTTGATCAGACTTTGGAGCAACTGGACCTGGGCAAACTCAGACGATTGCCGCTGCGAGCGCTTTCGGCGGGTCAGCAGCGTCGCGTTGCGCTGGCTCGAATGCTGCTGTCTGCTGCGACCTTGTGGATGCTGGACGAGCCGGTCTCGAACCTGGATACCGACGGTCGCAAGCTTGCCGTGCGCCTGCTGGGAAAGCACCTGAGCAATGGCGGCATGGCAATAGTGGCAGCACATCAGGACATGGACATCGACGTGCCCACGCAGAAGATTCAGCTGCAATGACCGGTCCTGAGGCACCGATGCCAGGAGTGGTTGGCGGCATGCTGGCCCTTATGAAGCGCGACCTCGCGCTTGCCTTAAAACGCCCGGGCGATGTACTCAATCCGCTGTTTTTCTTCGCTATGGTTGCAACCCTGTTTCCGCTCGCCGTAGGCCCGGGTGAGCAGCAACTGCAGTTTAGCGGCCCCGGGGTGCTCTGGGTTGCGGCGTTGCTGGCAACCCTGTTGTCTCTGAACAGCCTGTTCCTGTCCGATTATGAAGATGGCAGCCTGGAGCAGATGCTAGTCAGTCCGCTGCCGCTGGCGGCCATGGCCCTGAGCAAGTCGCTGTCGCATTGGCTGACCAGCGGACTGCCGCTCGTCGTTGTTTCCCCCCTGATTGCCATGACCTATCAAATGTCGCTGGCCGTGACGGGGGTCCTGATGGTGACTTTACTCTTGGGTACGATTAGCCTCAGTTTGCTTGGGTCTATAGGTGCCGCATTGACGGTTGGATTGCATCGCGGAACAGCACTCCTCAGCCTGTTGATTTTACCATTGGCGATGCCGGTTCTGATCTTTGGTGCGCGCACAGTTTCTATGGTGGCCGCAGGCGACGGCGTTGCAGGCGGTCTTTACTTTTTGGCCGCCTACGCGGTGCTCATGGTGTCGATTTCGCCGTTCGCGACCGCTGCCGCATTGCGAATCAGTAATGAGTAGTAGCGGAGAATTCGAGTAATTCGGAATATGTGGAAATTTTTTCATAAACTGGCGTCACCGCCGCACTTTTATCGTATTGCACAAAATATGATTCCCTGGTTCGGCGTGCCCGCGTTATTACTCATCGCATACGGCACGTACGCGGGGTTGTTTGTCGCGCCGCCTGACTATCAGCAGGGCGACGCGTTTCGCATCATTTATGTGCATGTGCCGTCCGCCTACCTGTCGATGCTGGCGTACATGATCATGGCCGTATCTGCTGGCATTGGTCTTATCTGGCGTATGAAACTGGCGCACGCTGTCTCGGCGGCTGCAGCCCCTCTGGGGGCCTGGTTTACCTTTCTCGCACTGGCGACCGGATCGATCTGGGGCCGACCGATGTGGGGAACCTGGTGGGAGTGGGGCGATCCAAGGTTGACGTCAGAGCTCGTGATGTTGTTTTTGTATTTTGGTTACATGGCGCTGCGTAATGCGATTGATGACACGGCCAAGGCAGACAGAGCGAGTGCTGTGCTCGCGATGGTTGGCGCTGTCAATATCCCCATTATTCACTTCTCGGTAGAGTGGTGGAGCTCACTGCACCAAGGCCCGACCCTGGTCAAGAAAGGTGGGCCGGCGATGGATACGGCAATGCTGTATCCCCTGCTTGCAATGATTCTCGGTTTCACTCTGCTATTTGCGGCACTATTGCTGCGGCGAGTTCGAACCGAAGTATTGTTTCGAGAGCGCCGCAAACGCTGGGTGAAAGACCTGGTCTTGTCGGCTAACGGTAAAATTTGATGAGCGGAGCTGCGATGGGCGCGTACGGATTGTATGTTTGGGGGTGCTTTGCCCTGACGGCTGTTGTGCTGATCATTTGTGAGTGGCGAGCTCGAACGCGGCATCGACACGTCTTTCGCGATATTGAAGTCCGGGTCAAAGCACTGGGGGATACAGAATGACACCGCGGCGGCAACGAATGTGGGCGGTCGGTCTGGCCCTGGCTGGAATTGTGCTGGCGGTCACTCTGACGCTGCGCGCAATGAAGGAAAACATGATGTTTTTTATTCCGGTGTCGGACGTGGTGGCTGGCGAGTTTCCACAGGACAGGAATTTTCGAGTCGGTGGCCTGGTTGTCGACGGCAGCGTGCAGCGTGAGCCAGGGTCGCTGGAAATGGCATTTCGGGTGACCGATCTGCGTTGCGAGCTACCGGTGCGTTATACCGGCGTGTTGCCCGACCTGTTTCGCGAAGGGCAGGGCGTCGTAGCGCACGGGCGGATCGGTGCCAAAGGTGATTTCGAAGCTGACACTATCCTTGCCAAGCACGATGA
>JBBKWL010000140.1:0-33623 GCA_037968975.1 Woeseiaceae bacterium
AGGTGGCAGCTATTGTGAGCTGGTGCGACGTGAGTCCTGTGGAAACGAGCAATGGCGGCACCTGCAGGTGATTTGGAGACACTTGGGGACTGTCCCTTGAAACTGCTAACATGCGCGGAATCAGGGGATTTTACGCCCAGCACAGAACCGCGTCACATAATGCCAACACTTAGAGCTTATTTAGCAGAACTTTCGACAGTCCTGCCGGTCTATCCGGGAGTCGAGTGGTTGTGCCACGATGAGGGCAGGACACAACCGTATGTCGAATGAATCGACCGACAAGGAACTGGTCAAGCGGGTACAAAAAGGCGATAAAGGCGCGTTTGATCTATTGGTGCTCAAATACGAGCACAAGATAGTCAATCTGGTGATGCGATATGTACGTGATCCGGAAACAGCATTGGATATCAGTCAGGAGGCCTTTATCAAGGCGTATCGGGCATTGCCGAGATTTCGCGGCGACAGCGCTTTTTATACGTGGCTTTACCGCATCGCCGTGAATACCGCCAAGAATCACCTGGCGGCACAACGGCGCCGGCCAATGGACATCGAGCTCGACCTGCAGGATCCGGATCAATACGGCCTGCATGCCAAGCTCAAGGAGACGGATACTCCTGAAGCAGTGTCGCTTAGCGACGAGCTACAAGAAATATTGGAGCGTGCCATTCAGGCGTTGCCAGATGATTTGCGGACCGCAATCGTCCTGCGCGAGTTGGATGGAATGAGTTACGAAGAGATTGCACAGACCATGGACTGTCCGGTCGGTACCGTGCGATCGAGAATATTCAGGGCCCGAGATGCCATCGGCAAGAAAGTCGGAACCCTGATTCGTTGAACAGGCGGATTGAAATGAATGAAGGTATAAAAATGCAGATCTCAGCATTTGTGGACGGCGAATTGCCGGAAACAGAAGCGCAATTGTTACTGCGCAGGTTGAGTCAGGATGTAGAACTCCGGCAGCAGGCGGCGGAGTATTTCGCGATCGGGCGCGCAATGCGCGGCCGGGGTAGCGTCGCCGGGATGGGCGAATTGCGTGATCGAATCGCAGCCGCCATTGACGATCGCCTGGTTGCAGAAGAGTTTGAAGAAATAGAATCGGTCGGTCGACGCTATACGCGTCCGCTCGCTGGCTTTGCGATCGCCGCTTCAGTAACGGTTGCAGCAATTTTTGGTTTACAGCATATGTCAACGACGCCCGGTACGGGTGTCGAAGCCGCTTTGCCCGCTGTAGCCGAAGGCATTGCCGAAGATTCTTATACAGTGCCGGCAATCGACTACTTCCAGAGACACAGTGAATTCTCGTCTGAAGTTGGCAATAACAATTTTGATTTTCGACGTGTGAGCGCAGAACTCGGCGAAGACGATGCGCTCGCAGATGGCCGCGAGGAAATTGAACCGCGTCAAGAGTTACGTCCAGATTCTACGGTTGAAGAACAATCCGAATGAAAGCGGCACTAGGCGCCACGATTGTAAGCTGCCTGCTGGCAAGCTCAGTTTCGTTGGCAGCGGATCCGGGGCCTGGGGACTGGTTGCAAAAAATGGCAAGTGCCGTGCAGACAACCAATTACGACGGCACCGTAATCCGCATTCAAAACGGCAATTCTGAGGCACTCAAAGTTGTGCACGTCGTCGTAGACGGAGTCGTACGCGAAAAAGTGATCGTCCAGGAAGGCAACGGCATGGAGATCATTCGCAACGGCAGCGAAGTGCATTGTATCCTGCCGGATCGCAAGACTGTGCTGGTTGAAGAGTGGGATGATCAAAGCACACTGTTTTCAACGCTACCGTCAAGCGACATCCGATTTGGAAGCGAGTACGACGTATCGATCGTACGTCAGGAACGTGTTGCCGGCCGCAATGCGATCATGTTGGCAATTCGGCCACACGATGACTTTCGCTATGGTCACCGGATATGGCTGGATCACGAGACTGGCTTCCCGTTACAAACCAAATTGATGGATAGCAATGGTGTTGCGATCGAACAGGTCAAGTTTGCTGATATCAATTTAGACCACGAAATCCAAGCAAAACAACTTGAACCGTCGACTGATACCCAAAATTTTCGTTGGTTTTCTCAGACCGCTACGAGCAGCAAAATTGAAACAGAATCTGACTGGGTCAGCAGTGATCTGCCGCCTGGATTTCGTGTGACGTCATCGCATGTTGAGCAGGTGAGCGGCAACGAAGCGCCGATTATTCATATGATGATCAGCGACGGCCTCGCCAATGTATCTGTCTTTATCGAGCCAAGAGGCGCAGACGACAGGACCAGAAATGCGCATGCAGGCGCGGCGAATTCGTTCAGCGTGCTGCAGGGCGACTATCGCGTGACTGCTGTTGGAGAGGTACCGCCGGCGACGGCGGAACACATCGCCCGATCGATGCAATTAAAGTAACCACGCTCTGACCCGCCAAAACGGGATATCATCGGTCGCGATGGAAAATCCCACTGGAAAAATTCATTCTCTTATTGCCAGTAATGACGGTGTTCGGGCAGTCGTCGACGTCGATATGAGCACAGCCTGTCCGCGTTGTGCGTCCGGCCGTGGTTGCGGGGCAGGTCTGTTCGCGGCTGGAAACCGCCAAAGTCGGGTCGAGGCCATAGTCACAGGGCAGATAGCACTTGAGGAAGGCGACTCAGTAGAAATCAGCCTGGCGTCGCAAGATCTGCTCAAGGCGGCGTTGATTGTATATGGCATGCCGCTTTTTGGCGCACTTGTCGTCGCTGGTCTGGCATATCTGCTGCAAATGGGTGATTCAGCGGCGGCCGTAGCGGCCGTTATCGGAATGCTGGGCGGTTTGCTTTACGGGCGTTGGCACCTGAGTCGAAACGAGTGCTTCGAAAGTTTTCTGCCCTGCGTCGAAAGAAGGCTGCACGGCCCGCAATCCGGTAGCTGAATGCGAACAATCCAGGTCTTTAGCCGACGCGGCTGTCATTTGTGTGAAATGCTAATCGAGGAATTACAAGCTTTGATCCAGGGACGAATGCAGCTTGAAATCTGCGATATCGACACTCGGGAGGAGTGGCGGCAGGAATATGACACCAGGGTGCCGGTCGTTAAATATGACGGCGCGTTCATCTGCCAGTATCATCTCGACCGCGACGCGCTCGCAACGGTCTTGAGCAGCAAACAAACATGAAGAATATTCGAAACTTTTCAATTATCGCCCACATCGATCACGGCAAGTCGACGCTTGCGGATCGATTTATCCAGCACTGTGGGGGCCTTGCCAATCGGGAAATGGCCGAACAGGTGCTGGATTCCATGGATCTTGAGCGCGAACGCGGGATCACGATCAAAGCGGCAAGTGTGTCGCTGAATTACAAGGCCAACGATGGCCAGATCTATCAGCTGAACTTTATCGATACGCCCGGGCACGTCGACTTTTCCTATGAAGTATCTCGATCTCTCGCTGCATGTGAAGGCGCGTTGTTGGTGGTTGATGCGGCCCAGGGGGTCGAGGCGCAGAGCGTCGCCAATTGCAATACCGCGATCGACCAGGGCCTGGAAGTATTGCCGGTCCTCAACAAAATCGATCTTCCCGCCGCTGAGCCGGAACGCGTCATTGCAGAAATAGAAGACATCATCGGAATTGACGCGAGCAACGCTGTCAGTGTGAGTGCCAAATCCGGGCTGGGTGTCCCCGAGTTGCTTGAGGCAATCGTGAAGCACATACCAGCACCGCAAGGCGATCCGGACGGACCGTTGCAGGCCCTGATTATCGACTCGTGGTTCGATAATTACGTCGGCGTCGTTTCGCTCGTGCGCGTCATGAACGGCAAGTTGCCAAAGCGCAGCAAGATCACCGTAATGTCGACCGGCGCGTCGCATCAGGCCGACAGAGTCGGTGTGTATAACCCAAAGATGACGGATGGGGATATTCTGGATACCGGCACGGTCGGTTACGTAATTGCCGGAATCAAAGATATCTATGGGGCTCCGGTCGGCGATACGCTGACATTAACGCACGAGCCATGCGCCGAGCCGCTGCCCGGCTTCAAACAGGTACAACCGAGAGTATTCGCTGGCCTGTTTCCTATCCAGTCCGATGAATATGAGAACTTCCGAGAGGCGCTGCAGAAGTTACGCCTGAACGATGCTGCGTTGCATTTCGAGCCGGAGACGTCGGTTGCGCTCGGGTTTGGGTTTCGCTGTGGATTTCTGGGCATGCTGCACATGGAAATAGTGCAGGAGAGACTTGAGCGAGAATACAACCTTGAGTTAATCACGACTGCGCCGACTGTAATTTTTGAGGTTGTCGATACGAGCGGTAATCTGGTGCACGTGGACAATCCGTCGAAGCTGCCCCCGGTTAATGAAATCGACGAGCTGCGTGAACCGATCATCACTGCGAATATTCTTGTTCCCGAAAAATACGTCGGTGCGGTCATCAAGTTGTGCATCGAAAAGCGCGGTATGCAAAAACAAATGCGTTACCTGGGAAGTCAGGTTTCGATCGAGTACGAAATTCCGCTAGCGGAGGTGGTTCTGGATTTCTTCGATCGACTGAAATCAGTCAGTCGCGGATTTGCGTCCTTCGATTACCATTTCGAGCGCTTTGAAACAGCTAACCTGGTGAGGCTGGATGTGTTGATCAACAAGGAGCGGGTCGATGCACTGTCGATCATTGTGCATCGAGACAAGGCTCAAAAACGAGGTCGGGACCTGGTCGAACGCATGCGCGAACTAATACCGAGACAAATGTTTGAGGTCGCTATTCAGGCCGCTATCGGCAGTCAGGTCATCGCTCGCAGCTCTGTCAAGGCGCTGCGTAAGAATGTTACGGCCAAGTGCTACGGCGGCGATATCTCGCGCAAACGGAAGTTATTGGAAAAACAAAAGGCCGGCAAGCGCCGCATGAAACAGGTAGGATCGGTCGAAATTCCGCAGGAGGCATTCCTTGCGGTTCTTAAAGTGGACAACTGAGAGTTTAGGATTTGGGCATTAATCTGGCATTGATTCTTACCGCACTGACATTGCTAACCGGCATTGTTGTTGCGTTGGATAAGTTTGTGTGGCGTTCCAGCAAGAAACGGGGTGCGTCAATGGGGCTTTTGACGCTGGTTGAGTACTCGCGGTCGTTTTTTCCTGTGTTGCTGTTTGTATTGGTGATTCGATCATTCGTATTCGAACCGTTTCGAATTCCTTCTGGTTCAATGATGCCGACATTATTAAAGGGTGATTTCATATTCGTTCAAAAATACGCGTATGGATTGCGCTTACCGGTGACCGAGACAAAGATCATAGAGACCGGCTCCCCGGAGCGTGGCGATGTCGTTGTATTCCGTTTGCCATCCGACCCCAGTATTAATTACATAAAGCGAGTGGTTGGGCTGCCCGGCGATGTGATTGTATATCGGCGACACCAGTTAACAATCAACGGTGAGTTGGTGGATTTCGAACCGCACCCGCACGCGAGCAGCGGTGATCCCAGGTTCGTTGAGCGTCTGGGCGAGCGAGAACACGAAATCCTGATTCTTAATGAATCGCATGTTCGGGGTGACGGCGAATTTGAGGTCCCGGAAGGACACTACTTCATGATGGGTGATAATCGCGACAATAGTACAGACAGTCGCTTTATCAGCTACGTTCCCGAAACCCATCTGGTTGGTGAAGCCGTTAGAATCTGGCTGCATATGGACGGGTTTAATTGGCCTCGCTGGGAGCGAATCGGGGACAAGATACAATAATGTGGTGCAAGTCACTGCAATGCGCTTTAAAATTAACTTAAATCAAAGTAACCATCTTTGGAGATCGCGCTTTCGCGGTACCGTGTTATGCAAGGTATAAGACGATTACAAAATAGAATGACCCTGCGTTCGCCACACCGGCAGACAGGAATGACGACTCTCGGCATCATTGTGCTGGTGTCATTCGTAGGCCTGTTTGCATTCGCTGCACTTCGGTTGACTCCGGTGTATCTAAACTACATGAAAGTTGTCGGTGTCATCGACGGCGTGGTCGCAGAATTTGACGGGCAACAAGCAAGTGGCGCAGCTGTGCGGCGTTCGATATCGCGACGATTCGATGTCGAAAGTGTCGGTCAGATAAATTTTCGGGATGTGAAAGTGACACCAGTGGATGGCGGGCTGCAAGTCTCTGCTGTCTACGACCACACCACGCCCTTTATCAGCAATATTTCATTCACGGTACACTTCGACAAAACTGAAATAGTGCGTCGCTGAATTCCGTGACGTCGCAGGCATCGACTTGGCTCGCGGAATCGCTGAGCTATGAATTCCATGATGCGAATCTGCTGCAACAGGCTCTGACACATCGCAGCTGTGCGGGTGAGAATAACGAGCGCCTCGAATTCCTCGGCGATGCCGTTCTCGATGTCGTCATATCCGAAGCTGTCTATCGCGCACACCCGAATGCACCGGAAGGTGATCTCAGCAAGTTACGCGCTTCCCTGGTCAAGGCGAAGTCCCTGGCTGAGCTGGCGATGGGTCTTGGTCTCGGCGAACACCTGATTCTCGGTGGTGGTGAACGCAAGTCCGGCGGACATCGCCGTGAGTCAATTCTGGCGGATGCTCTCGAAGCATTGTTTGGGGCTGTTTATCTGGACGCAGGCTTTGACGCTGCCGCTGCGGTCATTGCCCGCGCATTTGGAGACCGACTGAGTAATCTTCCTTCGATTGACGATTTGCGCGATCCAAAAACGCGCCTCCAGGAGTGGTTGCAGGGCCGTGGCTTCGGCCTGCCAGAATATGAGTTGGTGAAGGTCTCGGGCAAAGCACATCGACAACAATTCGAAATCAGCTGTAGCATTCAACATGGCGGGCGGGTTTCGACGGGTAGTGGTACAACGCGCCGCAAAGCGGAACAGGAATCGGCACGAAATATGCTGGCAGTTCTCGGTGAGGAAATACCGGACGTATGAAAACAATTTGCGGATTTGTAGCGGTAGTAGGGCGACCGAATGTCGGTAAGTCCACGCTGATCAACGCCATCATGGGCAGGAAGATCAGTATTGTAACGAACAAGCCGCAGACAACGCGGCATAGAATTCTTGCCGTGCATACGGACGGCGACACGCAGATTATTTTTGTCGATACGCCCGGAATTCATCGTAAGGCAAACCGTGCTATGAATCGCATGATGAATCGCACCGCTGCCAATGCGTTGGCTGACGCAGATCTGGTGTTATTCGTTGCAGAAGCAACGCGCTGGACGGAAGAAGATGAGGACGTATTACTACGCCTGAAGACAGTGCAGGCGCCAGTCATTGTTTTACTCAACAAGGTCGACAGGGTGAACCCCAAAGATCGTTTGTTCGAGGCACTTGCTGCAATGGCAGCGCGGCATGAATTTGCAGAGATTTACCCGATCTCAGCGCTCAAGAAAGACAACCTTAAAGAGTTGATGGCAGCCATTCCGGCTTATTTGCCGGAATCGCCACCGTTGTTTCCCGAAGAAATGTATACCGATCGTGGCAAGGAATTTCAGGCCGCGGAAGTTATTCGCGAGAAACTGACACTGATGCTGCATCAGGAGGTGCCGTACGGGCTGACCGTACAAATCGAACGCTACGAAGTTGATACAGAGCGGGTCACCATTCATGCGGTGATTCTCGTCGAACGTGATAGTCAAAAGGGTATCGTCGTCGGCAAGGGCGGGCAGGTCCTGAAGACCGTCGGTCAATCAGCGCGTCTCGATCTGTGTGAGCAATTGGGCAGCCGCGTACACCTTGAGTTATGGGTCAAAGTGAAAGACAACTGGTCGGACAGCGAACAGGATTTGATGCGCCTCGGATACGAGTAGCGACGGATGCGAGTTCAACAACAAGCTGCCTTCATTTTGCACCATCGACCGTTTCGCGATACGAGTCAGATACTGGACGTGTTAAGCCGCGAACACGGCAAGCTCGCATTGGTAGCCAGAGGCAGCCGTGGCCCTAAGTCGCGTCTGCGGGGCGTTCTGCGGCCTTTTATGCCGTTGGCGATGTCATGGGTACAACGCTCGGATCTTGGCACGCTGACGGGTGCAGAGTTGCACGGTGCACCCATGCGCCTGAACGGCGATGCTCTGTTGTCCGGGTATTACGTCAATGAGTTATTGCTGCATTTTTTACATCGGCATGACCCGCAACCGGAAATATTTGATATCTACGTGCGTGCGATCGAAGCGCTGGGCTCCAGCGACGATGTCGCGCCATGCCTGCGCCGATTTGAAATCGATCTGCTACGACAGCTGGGGTACGCACTCAATCTCGAGCATGAGGCGGAGTCGCAAGAACCCCTAAACGCGGACCTGTTTTACGAGTATCGATTTGAACAGGGTCCCGTTCGGGTGGCGCGATCAGAAGGAGCGCTGGTGTTTTCGGGAAACATACTGAGCGCGATAGCTGAGCAACGATTCGAAGAATCGGCTGTT
Organism: Woeseiaceae bacterium; assembly: GCA_037968975.1. Lineage (GTDB taxonomy): Bacteria > Pseudomonadota > Gammaproteobacteria > Steroidobacterales > Woeseiaceae > UBA1847. The sequence continues at coordinate 8,379 of JBBKWL010000140.1, forward strand.
TTGCGCTCAGCAAATCGGCTGCTTCGAGAGGTGATTGGCTTCCACCTGGGCGGCAAAGAAATTAAAAGTCGCAAAGTCCTGGTCGATTTGCATCGACAAAGAAGCTCTTCAGGCTAGAATACGCTGCTATGACCAGCAACCCCCTTTATCTTGGCGTCAATATCGATCATGTTGCCACTTTGAGGCAGGTGCGCGGCACACCATATCCGCGGCCGGCCGAAGCGGTAACGATCGTCGAGCAGGCTGGCGCTGACAGTATCACGGTGCATTTGCGCGAGGATCGACGCCATATTCAGGATGGCGATTTGGACGCGATCAACGCAGTGATGCAAACCCACATGAATCTGGAATGTGCTGTTACCGACGAAATGTTGAGCATCGCTGTCGCTGTCAGTCCATCGGATGTCTGTCTGGTGCCGGAAAAGCGCGAGGAACTGACGACCGAAGGGGGCCTTGACGTCGCCGGGCAGTTGGACAAGGTGCGCGATGCCTGCACTCGACTATCTGAAGCCGGAATTCGTGCATCGCTATTCATCGATCCTAATCCAGAGCAGTTAGACGCAGCGGTCGAAGCCGGTGCGCCTGTCGTCGAATTGCACACTGGCAGTTATGCCGACAGTGAGGGCAGCGCGCAACAAAAAGAACTGGCTCGGGTTGTTGCCGGGGCCGCGTACGGCAAAAAACTGGGCTTGGTCGTCAATGCTGGCCATGGATTGCACTATGGAAATGTGCTTGCGGTTGCGCAGATCCCGGAAATCGTCGAGTTGAATATAGGCCATGCAATAATTTCACGCGCTGTTTTTGAAGGTCTGCAGGTCGCAGTGAGTGAGATGAAGCGCCTGATGGCCGCGGCGCGTCCCGGATGAGTAAGGAATGATTTTCGGCGTCGGCACCGACGTAGTCGAGGTTTCCCGGATACAAGCGACCTACGACCGATTCGGTGAGCATTTCGTCAAACGTATTTTGATGGACGAAGAGCTCGAGCTATTTCACCGTAGCAAGTGGCCAGTGCGCTTTCTCGCGATGCGCTTCGCCGGTAAGGAGGCTGCTGTCAAAGCGATGGGTACTGGATTCCGCCACGGTATCTGGCTTCGAGACGTGGGAATCACAAACAACGATTGGGGACGACCATTGATCATTTGGTCCGAACGCGGTCGTGGCGTCTGCAAACGCCTCGGCATTGGCGCCGGGCATGTAAGCCTGACTGACGACGCGGGCCTGGTTATCGCATTCGCCGTCGTCGAGCGGGCCGAGTAGGGCATATGCATTGCTTCTCTTTTGATATTGAAACCGTTCCTGACGTCGAATTCGGACGTCGGATGTGGGATCTCGGCGACATTTCTGACGAGTCGGTCGCGTCTGCGATGTTCTTCAAACAACAGCAAAAGAGCGGCACTGATTTCCTGCCATTGCACCAGCAGCGGATAGTCGCAATTTCGGTTGCACTCCGAACCGGCGATACCTTCAAGGTATGGAGCCTCGGCGACGAGGATGCTGACGAGGCGGAGCTGGTACGTCGGTTTTACGCCGGTATCGAGCGTTACACGCCGGATCTGGTTTCCTGGAATGGTGGTGGTTTTGATTTGCCGGTGTTGCATTATCGTGCGCTAAAACATCGTGTCCAGGCGCCGCGCTATTGGGAAATAGGGGAGTCAGATCGAGACTTCCGATACAACAACTACCTGAGCCGTTTCCATTGGCGGCACGTTGATCTCATGGATGTCCTGGCGGGATTTCAGCCGCGTGCCAAGGCCAGCCTGGATCAAACGGCGGTGCTGCTCGGTTATCCCGGCAAGTTAGGAATGAGCGGCGACAAAGTCTGGGACCGGTTTCTCGAAGGCGACATCGGCGATATCCGGGACTATTGTGAGACTGACGTGATCAACACCTGGCTGGTGTACCTGCGCTTTGAGCATATGCGCGGCAATCTGGATGACAAGGACCTGCAGCGCGAATTGCAGTTAGTTCGCGACACACTGACGGCGATGAGTGTTCCTCACCTCAACGAATTCCTGGCGGCCTGGCCTGCGGGCTGAGTAATTTATGGGACGTCGTCGTCAAAGGGAGCCGGAAACGGCACGTATCACCGGCGTGACACATGACGGTCGTGGCATAGCAGATGTCGCTGGCAAGAAGGTGTTTGTGGCCGGCGCCCTGGAAGGCGAAGAGGTTCGCTTTATCCGCCGCAAGTCGAAACGCAATTTTGACGAAGCGGAGCTTTTGGAGATTCTCGATGCATCTGCGAATCGCATTGAGGCTCGTTGCGCAGCATTCGGCCGTTGCGGCGGTTGCTCCCTGCAACACGTATCTGAAGAACAGCAACGAGCAATAAAATTTCAAACCCTCAGGGACAACCTTGAGCGTATCGGTGGCGTTGTTCCGGACTCGTGGCTGGATCCCCTGGTTGCGCCGGGGTGGCATTATCGTCGGCGCGCGCGGCTGGCCGTCAAGGACGTACCTGCAAAAGGTCGGGTTCTGGTAGGGTTTCGTGAGCGGCATGCGCCATTTATCACGGATATGCATCGCTGTGAGGTTCTGGCGAAACCGGTCGACGCAATGATCGACCCGTTGAGCGAGCTGATCGCTGCGCTGTCAATTCGAGCGCGCCTGCCACAAATTGAGGTTGCCGTTGCCGAGAATGCAGTTGCGCTGGTTTTTCGCGTCCTGGATTCACCATCTGAGAACGACAAGGACCTGTTACGGCGCTTTGGAATTGCGCATGCAGTTCGAATCTACCTGCAATCCGGCGGGCTCGACTCGATCGAGCTGCTGGATGCTGACGCGCCTGTCGAGCCACTGTTCTATACCTTGCAAGCGTTCGATATTCGTATCGAATTCGACCCGGTCGGGTTTGTGCAGATCAACAGCGACATAAATGAGCAGATGGTCGCCACAGCCATCGAATTGCTACAGTTACAGCCCGACGACCGCGTCCTCGACTTATATTGCGGGATTGGCAACTTTTCACTGCCGCTGGCCACGCGCTGCAAGGAAGTCCTGGGGGTAGAAGGCGACGCTATGCTGGTAGCTGCAGCGCGGCATAACGCGGCTGTAAATAAGCTCCCAAATGCGACATTTCGGACCGCCGACCTCAGCAAGATCGACGGTAGCGAAAGCTGGGTTCAGGAAGCATGGGATTGTGTGTTGCTGGACCCTGCCCGCAGTGGTGCTGCTGAAGCGGTTCAACTCATGCATGCAATCGGCGCAGGGCGTATTGTCTACGTGTCCTGCCATCCCGGAACGTTGGCCCGCGATGCGGGCACGCTGGTGAATGAGCTGGGATTTCGACTCGAGTCTGCCGGAATTATCGACATGTTCCCGCACACAGCGCACGTCGAGTCGATAGCGGTTTTCAGTCATAAATAAATAATGATTACAATTGTTTAGAGTACTTATATAGAATTGACCTATGTCTCTTGGACCCGTCATGCTGGATGTGGAAGGGGTCGCGCTGACGCCCGCTGATCGGGAGTTGTTGCGCGAGCCCGCGGTTGGCGGCGTCATTTTATTCACGCGCAACTACGAGTCGCCCGCGCAGATCGCCGATCTCGTGGCGGAAATTCGAGCCTTGCGGAGCCCGCCGCTGCTGATCGCTGTCGATCACGAGGGCGGCCGCGTACAACGGTTTCGTGAAGGTTTTTCGGCTGTACCGCCGATGCGCCAGATCGGTCACGAATATGCCCGCGACATCGAAGCGGGATTGAAGCTGGCGCGGCAGACAGGCTGGTTGATTGGTTCAGAATTACGTGCCGCCAATATTGACCTGTGTTTTGCGCCCTGTGTTGATCTGGACTGGGGCGTGAGTGAAATCATCGGCGACCGCTCATTTCATGCCAATCCCGATGCGGTCAGCGATATGGCCGGCGCATTTTGTCGTGGTCTGCGTGCGGCCGGGATGGCAGCCGTCGCGAAGCATTTTCCGGGCCATGGTGCGGTCATAGCGGACTCACATTTGAAGCTACCTGTCGATCGCCGTGAGTACGGCATTCTCCTTGACGACATGCAGCCTTACGAACGGCTGACGAGCAACGGGCTGATTGCCGGCGTCATGCTGGCGCACATCGTCTATCGGGAGGTGGACGACATGCCGGCAGGATTTTCCAGGTACTGGATTGAACGGGAATTGCGCGCCAGAGTTGGATTCGGCGGGGCAGTATTTTGCGACGATTTGAGTATGCAGGCGACTGCGGCCTACGGGACAATGCCACAGCGCGCACGGCGAGCGCTGGACGCCGGCTGCGATATGATTCTGGTGTGCAATGACCGCAATGCTGCGCGACAAACGGTTGCGTCGCTCAACGATTTCTCCAATCCGTTGTCGTTGGTGCGGCTGGCACGTCTGCACGGTACCGGGGAAGTACTGCGTGAATCGCTGCTCGCGAGCGACGAATGGCAAATGGCTAGCTCTGCTGTTGCGCGCTGGAGTGAACGGCCGCCGTTGGAGCTCGATGCTTGAAAGCCGTCAGCCGCAAAATTCTCGAACAAGTAATTGCTGCGTCGGCGGAACCGTTGCTTATTGTTCGTGTGGATCATCCAGACTGGCCGGTGGTACTCAGCAATGGCGCATTTGAGTCGATTGGCGGTGAGGATGTACGGCAGAAGCCTTTTTCAGACGTTGTAGAGCAACTTGTCGGCCGCGATCTGGCGGTGGAAGTCTCTGAGTGTCTGCGCTCGCACGACGAAACCAGTTTCCCGGTGGAGCTTGGCGGTCGCGAGTATCTTCTCGCGCTACGCCCCTTACTACTCGCTAACGAGACAGAAGCAAAATTCTATGTCGCCTACTGGCGTGCAGGCGCCGGCGGCGGCGCAGTAGCCGGGTCGGAGATGCACCATGAACTGCTCAAGGCTAAACGCCGCATTCGTGATTTGTCGAGAGACGATCCTGTCACGGGCCTGCTAAATGAACGCGCGTTTAAGGAAGTCCTCGAGCATGACTGGGCTGTCGCCAGTCGCGAGAAGAGCTCATTATCACTGGTGGTTTTTACTTTGGATGAGTTTGAAGCGTATGCAGAAGTCTTTGGACATCATGCGACGGACTCGTGCCTGCGGCGTGTCGGCCAAGCCGTGCGACGCTGCCTGCGACGTGCCAGTGATGTCATCGGGCGCATGCAAGGCAATCAGATGGTGGTCTTGTCACATGCCTCCGATGAGGCCGGCGTACGCGAATTTGCCGGTCGCATATCGGCCGCGGTGCGCGAGCTCGGCCTGCATCATCCACGCTCCAGCGTCGCAAAATTTGTAACCGTATCTTTCGAAGTTGGCGTATCGACCGACGCGGGCGAAGGCACGTCGGCGCGCGCTTTTCTTGAGGAGCTATTGAGCAGTTCGACTGAGTAACGACTCGCCGCTATCGGAGGTCCCCGTTTTCGCAATTCGACTGACTTTGGCTACGATGCCAAATTTCGGGTGGTCGAAGTAGCGAATCTCGCCATTTTTGACGATGCGATCTTCCTGAATTCGGTAATGCACCGGGCCCGCAGAGGCGGCCAGGTCATCGAGTTTATAAGACGAAGCATCATCAAATTCGATCTCGATGACTTCCGCAGGTGCATCCATCGACAAGTCGACGACCAGATGAAGGTAACGTTCCAGGTACAGGGTGAATGAGCCGTCCAAGCCAGGAGGGCGTGCGCGAAAATCACCTAAATGTATAGGGTCCGTATCTTGCAGTGGGAAACCTGTCTGGATCCAGCCTACGTGCATGATTGGCTTATAGGCATCGAGTAACTCAAGCCGCTCAGCGACGTCATGCATAGTGAATTCTGCTTCGCTCAGGAAGGTTGGTCTCAGGCCGACCGCGTCCGGGTGCCGGCGAGTGCGCGCAGGGACGGGCACTTCGTCAATCGCTGCAGCAGGCATCTCGGCTTCGTCGGCCGGGAAAATCTCCGTACCGACCGCCACATTTTCCTGGTACAAGAATACGATCAGCTCTACGTTGTAACGTTTGATCGGTATCTCTTCCTCATTCAGAAGTTCGTCCTGAGCGAAGAGCAGTGCCGGAAAAATCAAAGCGACAGCCAATATTTGCAGAGCAAATGTTTGCCATCGGAGTGCACGTATCGTCATAGGTTCTCTCTTTTACCAGCGAGCCGCCGCAGTAGATCCTCGACGGCCGAAAAACGTTGCGCCAGGTCTTCAAAGTCGCCGCGAAACTGCAAGCGATGTGAGCCCTGTAGCTTGTATGTCTGAGCGCTATTTTGCACTAATTGCACCAAAGCGACAGGGTCGATGTGGCTTTTGGCACCAAAAACGAGAAAGCCGCCCTTGTCTGCGACGTCGATTTTTTCAATACCCAGCGCGGCAGCAGACCGCTTGATTGCGGCGATACGAAGCAGATTTTTGGCTGGCTCTGGCAGCAGGCCAAAACGGTCTATTAACTCCACCTGCAGGTCTCGCAGCTCCGCAGCATCCGCGCAGGAGGAAATTCGCTTGTACAGAATCAGGCGCAAATGCACGTCCGGAACATACTCGTCGGGGAGCAGGGCGGCGACGTGCAGGTTGATATCGACACCGGCATTCAATGGGCTCTCGAGATCAGGTTCGTCGCCAGCTCTGAGTGAGTCCACCGCACGGCCGAGCAACTCTGTGTACAGGGAAAAGCCGATTTCCTGTATTTGACCACTTTGGGTATCGCCCAGAAGCTCACCGGCGCCACGAATTTCGAGGTCATGTGTCGCCAGAGTAAACCCTGAGCCCAGGGCTTCGAGCGAGTCGATTGCTTCAAGCCGTTTGATCGCATCTGCCGTCATCAACGTGCGCGGCGGTGCGAGCATGTAGGCGTATGCGCGGTGATGCGAGCGGCCGACGCGACCCCGGAGCTGGTGCAGTTGCGCCAGTCCGAAACGGTCTGCTCGATTGATGATGATCGTGTTTGCTGTGGCCACATCAATCCCACTCTCGACGATGGTCGTGCACAACAGGACATTAAAGCGCCGATGATAAAAGTCGAGCATCACCTGTTCGAGTTCACGTTCGGGCATCTGGCCGTGCCCGACGCGGATTGATGCCTCAGGTACCAACTTGCTCAGCCGCTCGCCAATCTTGGCGATGTCTTCCACGCGATTGTGAATAAAATAAACTTGTCCGCCACGTTTTATCTCTCGCAAACACGCCTCACGAATCAAGCCATCACTCCATTCGGTGACAAACGTTTTCACTGCGAGACGATCCGCTGGTGGCGTTGTGATCAACGACATATCGCGCAATCCGCCCAGAGCCATATTCATAGTGCGCGGAATCGGTGTTGCGGTCAGTGTCAGAATATCGATCTGGCTGCGTAGCGACTTGATCGCCTCCTTGTGACGCACGCCAAAGCGGTGCTCTTCGTCAATAATGACAAGGCCGACATCTTTAATATCCCGCGTGTGTTGTAACAGGCGATGCGTGCCGATCACGACATCGACTTTGCCGTCGCGCAATCCCGCAACAATGGATTTGGCGTCTTTCGCCGATTGAAAGCGCGACAAGACTTCGACGCGCACCGGCCAGTCGGCGAAACGATCCTCGAATGTCTGACCGTGCTGCTGCGCGAGCAGGGTGGTCGGGACCAGAATTGCAACCTGTTTACCGCCATGTACTGCAGCAAATGTGGCGCGCAACGCAACTTCGGTTTTGCCAAAACCCACGTCGCCGCAAACAATCCTGTCCATCGGTTTGTCCGACTCGAGATCCGCCAGCACTTCGCTAATGGTTCGGTCCTGGTCATCCGTCAGTTCAAATGGGAAACCACTCTCGAACGCCCGATAGTCTGCTTCCGGCCAACGAAAACTGTGCCCGACCCGTGCCGCTCGGCGCGCGTAGACGTCGAGGAGTTCGGCTGCCACATCGCGAATTTTCTTGATCGCTCGGCGACGTGCCTTGGCCCACTGGTCGCTTCCCAGGCGGTGTAACGGCGCGTTCTCGGGGGAGGCACCTGTGAATCGGGTGATCAGGTCGAGCGCATGTACCGGCACGTACAGCTTGTCACCGGCAGCGTATTCGAGATGCAGAAATTCGGCGACGATTCCTCCGGTTTCCAGAGTGATCAGGCCAAGATAACGTCCCACCCCGTATTCTGCGTGCACGACCGGCGAGCCATCCTCGAGGTCGTTGAGTTGCTTGATAATCGTTTCCGGATCACGTTCGATGCGGCGACGACGATTCTGTTGCCGGACGCGCTCGCCGAAGAGCTGTTGTTCGCCAATGATGGCAATGCCGGCTTCGGGAAGCAGTACGCCATTTTCCAGTGGCGCAATAGCGACGCCTATGCGGGTGCTGGCTTGTAAGAATGAATGCCAGTCATCGATGCGCAGCAAATCGAGATTGCGGCCTGCAAGCATGTCGAATACTTGCTCACGCCGGCCTGCCGAGTCGCAACTGAACAGGACACGTCCTGCAAACTCGTCAAGGAAGCGCATGAGTGCGGCGGCCGCATCTTCGTAGCGAGCCTCAACTTTAAGCGCTGGCGGCAGGCGTGTGGCCATGTTGTTGACGCGTTTCGAATCGGCCAGCGTTTGAGCGGAGTAACGCACCTGTGGAGATTGCTTGAGACGATCCAGAATGGATTGTGGATTCGAAAAAGTCTCGTCTGCGGTCAGGATTGGACGCTCCGGATCCAGCCGCGACAATTCGTAGCGCTCTTCGATTTCGCCCCAGCTTTGTTGCAACAAGCCCTGCAAACCTTCCGGCGCGACCACGAGACAGTTGTCGGGCAAATAGTCGAGAAGGCCGGCTGTAGATTTAAAAAAAAGTGGCAGGTAGTACTCGATTCCCCCATGTGCGATGCCGTCGGAGATCTCCCGATACACTCGCGACTTCGCGGGCTGGCCTTCAAATCGTTCGCGGTATGCGGCGCGAAAAAACTGAATGGAATCCGGATCCAGAGGAATTTCCCTGGCCGGCAGTACCTCAATTCGCTCGAGTAATTCGCCAGACAGCTGTGTTTCCGTAGAAAATTCTCGTAAAGACTCGATGTCGTCAGCAAAGAAATCGATGCGAATGGGCCCCCCGGTGCCCATCGGGAAAATGTCGATCAACGACCCGCGCACGGCAAACTCACCGTGCTCACTGACTTGCGGCACGCGGTAGTATCCAGACTCGATTAGAGATTCGATAAACGCCGCCCGCGGCAGCGTTTGGCCTGAGCGCAACGACAAAGAACGTGCAGCGACATAGTCTGTCGGTGGCAGCTTTTGCATCAACACTGGCGCGGAGGCGACGACGATGCCGCGGCGTAGCGTGCGCAATTTCGATAACACGGTTAGCCGGTCAGAAACTATATCCTGGTGTGGAGAGAAGCCGTCCCAGGGCAGCGTTTCCCATTCGACGAAATGCTCAACCTCGGTGCTGGTCCCAGCGAAGTAGCGTATTTCGGCCTCAAGCTGATCCGCGTGTCGCGGATCTTCAGCCAGCACCAGTATCGGTGCATCCGCGTGCGTGGCGAGTTCGGCGATAGCGAGGCTGGCACTTGCACCAATCAGCCGCCCCCACGCAATGCGTTTGCCAGGATCGGGCAATACCAGAGAACTTGGAACGAGGAGCGGGACTTGAGCCACGGTTAATTCAGGCCAGAACGGGCAGGCGATTATTACACAAAAAAAAACGCCCGGACCGCGAAGTCCGGGCGTCCTGATAGGTCGTTTTGCTGAGGCTAGCGTTTCTTGACGGTGTGGACTACACGATCGTATTCAAAGAACACGATGAAGCCATCGTATTCCCAGCTGGAGATCGGCGGTTCGCCAACGGCAGCTTTCTTCGACTTGGGGCTGCCATAGGTCGCTTCAACGTTTGCCTGAGTCAAGCCACTGGCAGGACCGACTGAGCCTTGCCGGGCATCGGTGCCGTCCATTTCCAATGTATCGGCGCCAGCGAACCCGGTAAAACCGAATACGAGCGCGAGTAAGGTTAGTTTTCGTAGCATGTTCATCGCAGATACTCCTCTGATGCCGCTTGACTATATCACTCTAAATGACAGCGAGAAACAGTTGATTTCAAAGGTTTTATTACTTCTTTCAAAACTGTGAAACGGGTCACGAATTAGCACCGAAAAGGTCAGGATGTGGTTTAATGCGAGGCGATGATCAACCCCGTAGAACTCTTTGTCGGGCTCCGCTACCTGCGAGCGAAGCGCCGCACCCGATTCGTATCGTTCATCACTCTGATATCTCTGGCCGGTGTCGCCTTGGGTGTTGCTGCGTTGATCGTGATTTTGTCGGTGATGAACGGCTTTGAAGGCGAATTGCGATCCCGACTTCTTAGCATGTCGGCACATGGGCAGGTCACAGGTGCAAATGGGGCGATCACGGACTGGCGAGGCTTGCTTGACAAGGTTGGCCGCCATCCGGGCGTTGCCGCCGCGGCGCCGCTGGTACAAATTGAGGGCATGATCCAGTCCGGTCGCGAATTGCAGCCAGTGTTGGCCTATGGAATCGATCCGGAATTTGAAAAAAATCTGTCAGAGACGCCGATCAATTTGCTCGAAGGCACGCTCGACAACCTTCAGCCCGGTTCAAAAAATATCATTATCGGCCGCATTCTGGCTATCGAGCTCGAACTACGCTTAGGTGACGGCGTTCTGCTTCTAATTCCACGTCCGGTTGGTGACGGCACTTTGCAGCCGGTTCTGGAGCGATTCGTATTGAGCGGAGTGTTCGAAGCGGGTCTACAGGAACACGATGCGTCGCTCGCACTGATCAATGGCAGTGATGCGGCCCGCATAATGGGCCTGGGTGATGGACGCGGTGCCGTGCGCTTTCGAACCCACGATGTGATGTCGGCGCCGGTCACTGCGGCAGAACTACAACAACAAATTGGCGATGAGGTAGTTACGACCAACTGGACCATCGAAAACGCCAGCTACTTTCGTGCGATTCGCATCGAAAAGATGATGATGTCGTTGATCCTGTCTTTGATCATCGGTGTCGCAGCATTCAATATTGTCGCCAGCCTCGTGATGGTCGTAACGGACAAGACCAATGATATCGCTGTCCTGCGTACGCTGGGCATGCGAGCCAGTGGGGTCGTGAAAGTATTTTTCGTACAGGGCGCTGTGATTGGCTGGGCCGGTGTTTTTATCGGCGTGGCACTTGGCGTGGTACTGGCAATCAATGTTCCGGTCATCGTGCCGTTCCTCGAGCAAACGTTTGGTTTCCAGATCATGCCCGGAGATGTGTTTTACGTTACGCGCATCCCATCGGAACTCGAATGGGCCGATGTACTGGTGATTTCAATTTCTGCGTTCGTTCTGACCTCGCTGGCGACACTTTATCCGGCACGACGTGCCGCGCACGTCAACCCTGCCGTCGCGTTGCGTTACGAGTAGCGCATGGGCGGGATTTTCGAAATATGGATTGGTAACCGTTATGTGCGCTCGAGTAGTAGCAACAGTTTCGTTTCGCTGATATCTGCTATCTCGATGTTGGGTATTGCAATCGCAGTCGCGGTACTCATCGTGGTTTTATCGGTGGTCAATGGTTTCGAGCGTGAACTTCAGGAGCGACTGTTGACAATGACGGCTCACGCCAGCATTGAAGGCATTGACGGAGAGTTAGCAGACTGGCCCGCGATGGCCGCAACGGCGGCGGCGAATACTCAAGTTCGCACGACCGCACCTTTTGTATCGGGGCAAAGCCTGCTGGTGTTCGGCGAGCAGTTGAGTGGTGCAGAGCTGCGCGGCATCGATCCCGTGGCTGAAAGTGAAGTGTCCAATATTGACGCGGTTTTGACCGCGGGCCGGCTGGATACCCTGGCAGCGGGCCAGTTCAATATTGTATTGGGCGTCGAGTTAGCCAATGTGCTGCAAGTCGGTATAGGCGATAAGGTCACAGTTACGCTTGCACAGGGCATTGTCACGCCGGCTGGTGTAGTGCCGAGAACCAAGCGCTTTACGGTGAGCGGTTTATACCGCGTTGGCATGTTTGAATACGATCGACGCCTGGCATTTATCAATATTCAGGATGCACAACGACTGTATCGACTTCGCGATACGGTGACCGGATTGCGCCTGGCCGTAACCGATATTTATGCGGCACCGGCAATCGTCCGCGATGTCGCGGTTGCGCATGGCGAAGTAGTGCTGGTGTCGAACTGGCAACGCCGCCATGTGAATTTTTTCAAGTCGATTCAAATTACAAAGTCAATCTTGTTTGTCATTCTCATGCTCGTGATTGCTGTAGCCGCTTTCAATATTGTTTCGACCCTGGTAATGGTGGTGAAAGACAAGCAATCCGACATCGCTATTCTTAAAACCATCGGTGCACGCCCTTCCAGTATCCTGAAAATATTCGTGACGCAGGGCAGTGTTATCGGCATTACCGGCACATTGACAGGCGTTGTAGCTGGTATCCTGCTGGCGCTCAACCTGGAGAGTATTGTGAGCTTTTTCGAAGCGACATTCGGCATCAAGTTTCTCGCGGCCGATGTGTATTTCATCAGCGATCTGCCGTCGGATTTACAGGTCGGTGATGTTGTCAGGATCGCGTCAATTGCCCTTGTTCTGGCACTTGTGTCGACAATATATCCTGCCTGGGTAGCAGCGCGGACCGCGCCGGCGGAGGCCCTGCGCTATGACTGAGGCAAGCCCAGTTTTGCAATGTCGCGGAGTAGCACGGCGTTTCAGTGAGGGTGGCAGCATTCTTGAAGTTCTGAGCGACGTAAATCTTGCCGTATTGCCGGCGGAACGGGTCGCTATCGTTGGTTCGTCGGGTTCTGGCAAGACCACCTTGCTCCAGATCCTGGGTGGCCTCGATAACCCGGATGACGGTGAGGTTTTTGTTGGCGGTGAAGCCATGCATGGAGGCAGCGAATTGTCGAAGGGCGAGCTACGCAATCGTTACATCGGCTTTGTCTATCAATTTCATCACCTGCTGCCGGAGTTTACGGCAGCAGAAAATGTTGCCATGCCATTGTTAATTCGACGTGAGCAAAAATCGGTTGCAATGGAGCAGGCACGTGAACTGCTCGGGCGAGTTGGACTCGGTGAGCGTTTGACGCACAAGCCCGGTGAGCTATCCGGTGGCGAGCGGCAACGGGCCGCCGTGGCGCGCGCTTTGATATCGCGTCCGCAACTGGTGTTGGCGGATGAGCCGACCGGAAATCTGGATGCCGGCAACGGCGAGCATGTGATGCAGTTGATGCTCGAGCTTAATCAGGAATTGCAAACCAGTTTGGTAATCGTTACGCACGACATGTCGATTGCTGAGCGCATGGACCGAATTCTGGTGCTTGAGAATGGGCGACTGGTTCAGAAATAGCTAGATGTAAGACTATTTTTTACGATAGCGGGCGTGTCTCTTGCGCGTCTTGTAGTCCGCTATCGAAAGCCTCCAGAAGACATCGAGGAAAACGTAGGCGATAACGGCGCTGATCGCTCCGACCAGAACACTGCCGAGGACCAGCGGCTGCCAGATCGATAGGAAGGTACCACTGAGCCAGGCTATCGAAAGCTCGATCTGAAATTGTCCTGGCTCAATGCCAAGCAGGCTGGCGCCCACTCGATACGAAAAATAGAACATCGGGCCAATGGTTACCGGATTAGAGACAAAAGTGGTCACCGCCGCGACCGGAATGTTGCATCGAACCAGCAACGATCCCAGAACGGCAGCCACGACGTGTCCCGGTATGGGCAGGAATGCCACAAACGTTCCCAGGGCGACAGCCGGTACCACGGTCTTGCGTCGAATTCCCCACAGCTTCTGGTCATGCAGCAAATGCTGGAACGGTGCCACCAGGCGACTTTCAACAAGTTGGTGGCGTTTGAACGCAAATTTCCTAAAAAAGCGTCTTGGCATTGACGACCGCATCCGATTCGATAAGAGGTAGCACAAACAAAAAGAGTATGTCGCACTATGACAAGAGCCTGCCTTGGTCTGCTGGCAGGTATGTACGCGCTGCAGCTTAGCAGTTTTGCTGTTATATCCGACTACCTGAATGCAGTATTCGTTGCAGGTAGTTTCTTATTTTTGCTGCGGCAATGGCGATTGCTGATCTGGTTTGTCCTGGGTGCGTCCGTGTACCTGATTGCAGCACAGCAGCTGGTCGATTCACGGATCGCAGCTGATATCGCCGGCGACAGTATCGTTGCGCGCGTAGAGGTAATCGGATTCCCATCTGTTGATGCTGAGACAGTCAGTTTCCTGGCACGGCCGAGCGCCGATGCACGCCTCCCCGACAGGATTCGTCTGAGCTGGTTCGATCCGCAACAATCAATCGGCAACGGTGATATCTGGCAACTGGAAGTGCGGTTGCGCCGCCCGCGCGGCAATCGGAACCCGGGTGGCTTCGACTACGAGGCCTGGCTTTTTCGCGAGCACATAGCTGCGGTGGGCTATGTTGTCAACAGTTCTCGCAACCAGTTGCTGACAGCAAGTAAGTTAGACGTCACACAACGTATTCGCATGCGTTTTGTCAGTCGGGTTGCCGCGCTGCTAGACGACCCGGAGCAGGTCTCGGTACTCGCTGCGGTCGTGGTTGGCACCCGGCATTTGATCACGACCGAACAGTGGCAAAGATATGCTGCTACCGGCAGCAGTCACCTAATGGCGATATCCGGCCTGCACATCGGTCTGGCCGCCGGTGGTGCCTACTATGTTGCGCTGCTGCTCAGCGGGATTTCGTGTCGTGACGGAGAGTCGCGTAATCACCACCGGATTGCGATCGTATGCTCACTGCTGGTCGCGATTTCGTACGCCCAGATTTCGGGACTCGCTTTGCCCGCACTTCGAGCGACCGTGATGCTTGCTCTGGCAGCAGTCAGCCTGTTACGAATGCGCCGTCCGGAGCTTCTGGCGATTGTGAGCGCCACCTGTCTTGCGATAGCGGCCATGGACCCGCTGGCAACAATGACTCCGGGATTTGTGCTGTCTTTCGGCGCCGTTGTGGCGTTGCTCTGGATTTCCCGACGTCGCCGGCCCGCACTCCCGACCCTGCAACTCAATCTGCTACTCGGCCTTGTGCCACTGACAGCAATACTCTTTGATCGTATTTCCTTTGCCGCTTTGCCTGTCAATCTGATCGCGGTGCCGCTTTTCAGTTTCGTTACAGTGCCGTTGTCGCTAATCGGACTCTTGTGCGATGGACCGTTGCAGCCCGTGGGCGACCAGGCCATAGTTCTCGCCGGGCAAAGTGTCGCGTTGCTCGAACAGCTGTTGCGCGCTGTTGCAGCCTCGACCTGGGCAGCAATGACCGTTCCGGCTATTACCGGTGCGCTATGGCTGTATATCTCGCTCCCAGCCATCTGGGCACTACTGCCACCTGGATGGCCGGGCCGGCAACTGGCCTGGTTAGGTCTGTTGGCAACGCTGTTGCATGTCCCGCGATCGCCCGCTGCAGGGTGCGCGTCTGTCGTCTTTCTGGATGTCGGGCAAGGTCTCGCTGTCGCCATACGAACACATCGACACTTTGTTTTATACGACAGCGGTCCGGGGTACCGCAGCGGCGGGAACGCGGCCAAGACGGTTTTACTGCCGTATTTGAGAAACCAGGGTGTCCGCAGTATTGATCGCATGATTATCTCGCATGCGGATCTCGATCACGCCGGCGGCGCTGCGACTATTGCCGCGGCAATGCCTGTGCGGCACGTGATGTCCGGTGAGCCGCTGTCGAATTTGTCGACCCTGCCTTGCAGGGCAGGTCAAAACTGGAACTATGACGGCATCCGGTTTTCGGTCGTGCACCCGAGCACCGGGTCGGATTTTGCAGGCAATGACCGTTCCTGCGTAGTGCTTCTGGAAGCAGGCGAAAGTCGAATTCTATTGAGTGGCGACATTGAAAAAGATGCGGAGCATGAGCTGGTTCGCGACCGGCGTCTACCTGTTGTACATACGCTGACGATGCCCCACCATGGCAGTCGCACCTCATCAACGGCGCCGTTTGTCCGCGCTCTGCAGCCCTCTGTCGTGATTGTTTCAGCCGCCTATGGTAATCACTGGGGTTTCCCCAAGGACGACGTAGTCGCGCGCTGGGCCGGAATTGGCGCGGAGGTCCTTAACACTGCGACCTCCGGAGCGATCGAATTACAGGTCTGCGCCGGAACCGGGATTGAGTTGATTGCACAGTATCGCGTTCTGAATCGTCGAATCTGGCATGAGTAGCGTGTATATTTCCTTTTTCCCCAAGGTCTGCGTGTATGGTTGAGATAGTCAAATCCGGCGGCTGGTTAATGGCGCCCATCATCCTTTGTGCAATCATTGCGATGGGTATCATTCTGGAGCGTTTCTGGACGTTGCAGCAAAAGCGTGTGATTCCTGAGGACCTGACCAGCAAAGTCTGGGGCTGGGTCAAGAAAGATCAACTCGATCAAAAACAGATTCAAACGCTGCATCAGGGGTCGGCGCTGGGGCAGATTCTCGCCGCTGGCCTGATCAATCGCGACCGCAAGCGCGGTGTTATGAAAGATAGCATTGAAGACACCGGTCGGCATGTTGTGCATGAGTTGGAACGCTATCTTGAGACTCTGGGTACGATCGCTGCCATAACGCCTCTGCTGGGTTTGTTGGGCACCGTAATTGGCATGGTAAGAGTGTTTGCGGCGATAACGACGCATGGGGTCGGCGACCCGACGATTCTTGCCGGCGGTATTTCGGAGGCACTGATTACGACGGCTGCGGGTCTGACAGTCGCGATCCCGTCTCTGATCGGCTACCGCTATTATCGAACCCGGGTGGACACATTGGTTGTCGATATGGAAAAAGAAGCGATCAAGCTTGTCGAAGCCCTCCATCGGCGCCAGGAAAAAGGCTAGTCAATGCGTCTGAACCTGCGTCCACGTGCTCAGGTCGAGGTCAATCTGACCTCATTGATCGATGTCGTTTTGCTGCTGTTGATTTTTTTCATGGTGTCGACCAGTTTCGTCAAGCAAACGCAAATCACAATTAGCCTCCCCGAGGCAGAAAGTGCGACGGTCATCCCTGAAGCGCCAGACCAAATCGATATCATGATTTCAGCAACCGGCATATATATGGTGAATGGCCGTGAGTTGATTAACAGCCGACCGGAGACAATTCGAAATGCGCTACAAAAAGTATCCAATGGCGATAACAGTTTGCCACTGACAATCAGTGCAGATGCGAATGCGAGACACCAGGACGTGGTTACAGCAATGGATGTCGCTGGCAGACTCGGCTTTGTGCAAATCAGTATCGCCACTGTGAATGAGCCGGATGGCGAACAACCCGAGTTTGATTGACACGCCATCGTGAGTAAACAAATCGACCCGCACGCTGGCGATACCTACCGCCGACTATGGCAGTACGTTCTGCCGCATAAACTGGTGGCGTTCGTCGCTGTAGTCGGTATGGCCGCCACAGCAGTGATCGAAGGCAGTCTCGTCTATTTGCTTGAGCCGCTGCTGGACGAAGCGCTGGCAGCAAAGAATCTGGAAACCGCCCGCTGGATTCCACTGGCGTTTGTCATAATTTTCATAGCGCGCGGCATTTCTGGTTTTGCGACCGAATATTCGCTCGGCTGGATCGGTAGAAATGTTATTAGCGCTTTGCGACGGACAGTATTCAGCAAGTTTTTGACCTTGCCGGCGCGCTTCTTCGATGAGCGCACAGCAGGTCCGTTGCTGTCGCGGTTGACTTATAACGTTGAGATGGTTGCCGAGTCCGTTACGAGTGTGGTCACGATCGCAATACGCGATGTGCTAACGGTCCTGGCAGCGCTGACCGTCATGTACATTCAAAGCCCGAAGCTGTTGTTGTTTATCAGTATCGTTTTTCCCATCATTGCGCTCGTCGTCAAATTTATGGGGCAGGCATTTCGCCGTTACAGCGGTCGTATCCAGGATTCGGTGGGTGAGGTCACGCAGGTAACGGAAGAAATTGTGCGCGGTAATCGCGTCGTCAAAATCTTCGGCGGCTACGACTATGAGACCAAGAGACTGGAAGAGGTCGATGGCCGCAACCGCAAGCAAAACCTCAAGCTTATCTGGGTTCGCTCACTCGGCGTCGCCATCACCCAGGTTATTTTCGGTTTCGGAGTAGCCGGCGTTATCTACATGGCGGCTCTTGAGTCCATTAACGGTGCGCTGACCTCAGGCGAGTTCATCTCGTTTTTTAGTGCGATGATGCTGATGTTGCAGCCGGTTCGCAGAATCACCAACGTGAATGCGACCATTCAAAGAGGCGTCGCGGCAGGTGCGAGCCTGTTCCAGGTTATCGATGAAGATGACGAGGTCGACACCGGCACTGTTGTCAAAGAGACCGTTGCAGGCCATGTCGAGTTTCGTAACATCGGTTTTACCTACGGCAACAGTAGCGATTCGATAATTTCCGATTTGTCGGTGGCGATAGAACCCGGAAAATCACTGGCGATAGTTGGCCATTCGGGCAGCGGCAAATCCACGCTGGTCAGCCTGTTGCCCAGGTTTTACGATGTCGATTCGGGTGAGATTTTGCTGGACGGCACTCCGATACGCGACCTGACATTGCAGAATCTTCGCGACAACATCAGCCTGGTCAGCCAGGATGTTGTTTTGTTCAACGATACGATTACAAATAATCTAAGTTACGGCCAGTTGCGCAGGCATTCGCCCGAAGACATCATGCGTGCGGCAGAAGCTGCGCATGTACGAGAGTTTGCTGAGGAAATGCCGCACGGGCTCGAGACGATCGTTGGCGATCGCGGGGTGCTGTTGTCAGGAGGCCAGCGACAACGAATTGCCATCGGCCGCGCGCTTCTCAAAGATGCGCCGGTGCTGATCCTCGACGAAGCCACGTCGTCTCTTGATACTGTTTCTGAGCGACGTATTCACGAGGCGCTGAATCTCCTTATGCGGGACCGCACCACGCTGGTTATCGCGCACCGCTTATCGACCGTTGAGAAAGCGGACTGCATCATCGTGCTGGACTCTGGTCGCATAGTTGAGTCAGGCACTCATCAGCAGTTGCTGGATCAGGACGGCCAGTATGCAGCCCTCTATCATATGCAGTTTACCGAGAAGTAGGGCGAGCTTATCGTGTACAACTGGCTGCATCGTATTTGGTATGAAGGTGGCAAGTCCTATCGCCTGTTATTGCCACTGACTGGCTTGTACTGGCTGTTGGTCGCAGTGCGTCGCTGCCTGTATCAGGTTGGCGTACTCGGCAGCCAACGTGCGGTGGCGCCTGTGATTGTCGTTGGTAACATCACCACGGGCGGAACCGGCAAAACACCGGTAACGATCTGGCTGGCGCGCGAGCTCAAAACCCGCGGTTTTTCACCAGGAATCGTGAGTCGTGGCTATGGGGGTAGCAAGTCTTCCACGTCGATGCGGGTCGATGTTGCCAGTGATCCGGCGACGGTCGGCGACGAGCCTGTGTTGCTGGCCCGGCGCTCGGGTTGCCCGGTCGTGGTGGATGCAGATCGCTATCGGGCCGCGGAAATGCTGGTGGCAGATGGAGCTGACGTCATCATTGCCGACGATGGCCTGCAGCATTACCGTCTGGCCAGAACCTATGAAATCTGCGTTATAGATGGTGCCCGTGGCCTGGGGAATCGATACTTGCTGCCGGCAGGCCCGCTGCGAGAAACGATCAACCGGCTCAACGAAGTTGACCAGGTTTTGCTCAACGGCCCGCTGCGTGAATCAACAGCGGCATTGTCTGCGATTGAGCAAAACGCGATTGAATTTGAATTGCGTGCCAAAGAAGTCAGCCGGCTGAACGGATCGCTGACACGACCGATCGAGCGCTTTGACGGCACTACTGTTCATGGCGTCGCGGCGATTGGCAACCCGGGTCGTTTTTTTGATCTCCTGCGTGCACACGGAATGCAGGTAATCGAACACGCATTTCCGGATCACGCCGCACTATCAATTCGAGAACTCGGGTTCGGCGATGACTTCAACGTCTTAATGACCGAGAAAGATGCCGTCAAGCTCGGCACTGCTGTTGCAGATAAATATTGGACCGTACCTGTGGAGCTAGTGATGGACCCGATACTGGCCGGGCCATGGTTGGAACAAATCGTTTCGCGACTGAAAAATGATGAGGAGACCCTGTGACCGATTTTGTAGTGGTTATCCCATCGCGCTACGCCTCGGTACGTCTGCCGGGTAAACCACTGCGCGATATCAATGGCAAGCCCATGATTCAACATGTCTATGAACGCGCTTCCGAGAGTTCCGCGCGTGAAGTCATTGTCGCTACTGACGATCAACGTATTGCCGACGCCTGTACGTCTTTTGCTGCGACTGTTTGTATGACTGGTGATCAACATCGATCGGGAGGCGAACGAATCGCGGAGGTTTGCGATGTCATGGACTGGAGTGACGACACGATTGTTGTGAATTTGCAGGGCGATGAACCATCAATGCCGGCCGGGTTGATCGACCAGTGCGCAGCACTGCTGGATGATGCCGTCGCAGATATTGGGACGCTGGCATCGCCGCTCGCGAGCGAGGAAGATTTCCTGAATCCGAACGTCGTAAAGACAGTTCTCGACGACGAGGGCAATGCGTTGTACTTCAGCCGTGCGCCAATTCCACATGCGAATTTCAGTCTTGCGTTGCATCACCACGGGATTTACGCGTATCGCGCGGGCGTCCTGCGGCGGCTGGTCGCAGCGCCAGCCTCAGAGCTGGAGCTGGCAGAGCGCCTCGAGCAATTACGGGCATTGTCGATGGGCCTGAAAATTCGTGTAGCGATCCCGAGCAGGCGCCCGGGAGTTGGTGTTGATACTGAAGCAGACTTACTGGCCGTCGCTACGCAAATTTAATGTGTTTCTTTAACGGCAGCTCGCGGATGCGATTGCCGGTCGCTGCGAATATGGCATTTGCCAATGCCGGCGCAGCCGGGGGTGTCCCGGGCTCGCCAATACCACGAATTTTGGCACCGTTTTCGAGGATACGCACCTCGATCGGTGCGGCCTGGGCCATGCGGATCGCATCGTAGTTGTGAAAATTGCTCTGCTGAACAGTACCGTTGGCCACTGAGATTTCGCCCATGATTGCCGCGGCGAGTCCGAAATTCACGCCGGATTGAACCTGTGCTTCGATATTGCGCGGATCAAGGGCAATGCCTATGTCCACCGCCGCAAACACTTGCAAAATCTTGATGCCGAGTGGTGTAGCGGCGACTTCAATCACTTGCGCGACTGGAACGCCGAAGGACATCACAAACGCAACTCCGCGACCAACGCCGGGCGGAAGTTCGGAACCCCAGTCGGACATTTCGGCAACTGCTTGCAGTACTTTGCGACTGGTGTCGTCACTTATCAATGCCAAACGCATCTCGAGCGGGTCGGTGCCCGCGGCATGTGCCAGCTCATCGATTGCAGATTCATGGAAGAAACCATTTTGGGACGCACCCACTGACCGCCAGAACGAAACAGGCAACATCTCGGGTGCACGAAATCCCGTAACACGGTAATTGGGTATTGCGTAAGGTTGATCCCACGCTGCCTGCACAATAGCGACGTCCGGACCTGCCACGGGAATGCCTATTCGTCCCATTGCCGACGCGGTAACGGATGCAGACGATATCCGCATATCCAGCGCTGTCGCAGCGCCGTCAGTTACCGCGGCCTTAAATCTCGCGATCGCCGCCGGGCGATAGGTGTCGTGAGTTATGTCTTCTTCACGTGACCAGGTCGTCTTAACGGCAATACCCGGGGTCGAGGTGGCGACCTGCACCGCCAGTTTGATGAAATCCAGCTCGGAGCGTCGACCGAAGCCGCCGCCCATTAACGTCGTGTGCACATGCACGTCGTCGATATCCAAAGCGGCGATCTTTGCGCCCTCTTTGGCGGCTTGCGTCGGGTTTTGATTGCCGGCCCAGATATCCAGCCGATTGTCCTGCAGTAGCGCGACTGCATTCAGTGGTTCCATGGTGGCGTGGGCGAGATACGGCACACGGTATTCGCCCACGATCACGGTCGCATCGGACCAGGCTGCGTCGACATCGCCGTCATCGCGAAACTGGCTGTCCTCACTGCCGAGGAATGCGTTTTCCAAAACCTGAAATTGCTCGGCGGAAGTCTCTGGATAAGGGGCAGAGCCCCATTCAAATTCGATTGCGTCTGCAGCCTTGAACGCGAGCCAGGTATTACTGGCAACAATCGCCACGCCGCCAGGCAAAGGCACGATCTTTTTGACTCCCGGCATGGACTCAGCGCGCGCGGCATCGTAGGAGAGTAGGTCGCCACCGAGGTTCGGATTCATTTTGACGGTCGCATACAGCATGCCCGGCAACTGCACGTCGATAGAGTATTCGGCGGTACCTGTACATTTTTCGAGCATATCCACGCGCGGCAACGAACGGCCGAGAATTTTCCATTCAGACTGCGGTTTCAATGCCGGGTCTTGTGGCGGGTCGATTTCAGCAGCCAGCGCGGCGATCTCCGCATACGCCAGTTTTGCGCCGCTGGCGGCAATCACGTAGCCATTGTTGGTTGTTAATGAATCGGTGTCTACATTCAGTTTTTCTGCGGCTGCTTGCACTAAGGTCGAGCGGGCCGCTGCACCGGCTTTGCGCATTTTTACGAAAGCGTCGGGCGTCGACGATGAGCCTCCGGTAATTTGCATACCCAGAAATTTGGCTGGCACTCGCATGGCGGCCCGAATTTTCTCTGCTGTATTGCTTTGGTCCAGCGCAGAGATCCAAATTCCTTCTTCGAGGGCCGTGCCGTTGTAGTACGCCTTTGAGCTCGGTCCGTGCTCGACACTCACGTCTTCGAGCGAGACGTCGAGCTCTTCTGCGACCAAGGCTGCAAGTGTCGTATGCACACCCTGACCCATCTCAGCGCGTGGAGCGATGATTGCTATGCCGGCCTGGTCGATGCGCACGTAGGGTGTCAGTGCGACCTGCCCCTTTTTCAACTCAGCCAGCAGGGGGTTCGCATAAGGTGTCTTATAGCGCCAATAGCCAAAGACCACGCCGCCAGCGATTGCGGCAGAGCCCACCAGCAGCGCACGGCGAGTAATCGTTTTCAATCGACTCATTGCTTTGATTCTTGCAATTGAGCTGCGGCGGACTTGATGGCTTGACGAATTCGCGGATACGCGCCACAACGACACAGGTTGCCTGACATCGCAGTATCGATGTCAGTGTCTGATGGCTCCGGATTACTCGCGAGTAAAGCCGCAGCCGACATGATCTGTCCGGGTTGGCAATAGCCGCACTGCGCAACCTGATTTTCAACCCACGCCTTCTGCACGACGTGCAGAGCAACTGGCGAACCCAGGCCTTCAATGGTCGTGACTTCGCCCCACACTGCCGCCGCTGGCACGCTGCACGAGCGAACGGGTGCGCCGCTGATATGAACTGTGCAGGCACCACACATTGCGATGCCACAGCCGTATTTTGGACCGACAATGCCTAGTTCATCGCGAAGGACCCATAACAGAGGCATGTCATCGGGTACTTCAACCGTGTGCGACTGGCCATTGACGACAAGCTCTAAAATACTCACAGGCGACGACGTACCGCCACCAGCAACAAGAGTCCTGACAAGGCCAGGAACGACAACGCGCCGCTGCCACTGCTGCCGCGCGGTCGTCCGCTGGTCACTGTTATGCCGCGCATCAGCGTCGTATTGCCTGGATCGAAAGCCAGGGTATTGATGTACTCAGAACCGAATTCGACCTGCTGCAATGGATTTGCAACAATGATGTTATCGGAATTTTGCATCATGCCGGTGCCGTCGGAATTGAGCTCAAACAAAGTGGGATGGAAACGACCGTTGTCGACTTCCTTGCCGTTGAATGTAAAAACGAGTCCATTGCCGACCAATTCATCGACTTGAACGCCATCCGACAATACTGCGCCTGCGGCGATTTCAAAACTGATGGAACTGCCCTGGGCGTAGAATTCGTCACCGGTCATGATTCGTTCCAGGGCAAAAGCATTAAACCCGGATGGCGTTCCCGGCTCCAGCGTGCCGCTAACGCGATACGTGACGCTGGTGATGTCAGGATTCACGTAACTGCCGCTGGCAATCGGCACAGCAAACCGAATATCAAAATCGAAAGTGTCGACATCGCTGAAAACATTGGTCACGATAAAGTCGTCCTGATCCATCGTGAGGAACATGTTTTGCGCATTGGCAGCAGAGTGGGCAGCGAAAGCAACAAGCACTAACAATATTTTACGAATCATGGTTCAGTCCAGGTCCACAATGTAGACAATATTTGTACAGGAATGATCAGGAAACCGTAAGCTTCCTGGCGCAATTTAGTAGAATTAAGTATTCGTCAAAGGAGTTTGATGCGTTCTATGCAAAAGGTTTCAGTATTATTCGTCTGCATGGGCAATATTTGTCGTTCGCCGACAGCGGAGGGTGTTTTCCGGCACTTCGTCAAGGAGGCGGGTTTAACAGAATCTGTCGTGGTTGACTCGGCCGGCACCCACGCATATCACGGAGGCGAACGTGCGGACCGGCGGGCAAGCGAGGCGGCGCAACGTCGAGGTTATTCCCTTGCAGATATTCGCGCCCGACAAATCAGAGCCACGGACTTTGAGTCTTTCGACTATGTGGTCGCAATGGACAACGACAATCTAAAGTTGTTGCTTGACCAGGCCGACGCAGAATACCAGCACAAGATTTCATTATTCTTGCAGCATTCCTCGTCGGCTGCGACCGAAGTGCCGGACCCTTACTATGGTGGGGCGGCAGGATTTGAGAGAGTTCTTGACCTGGTTGAAGAAGCGTCCCGAGGACTACTCGAGACGCTTAGACAATCTTAGTCATTTTCCCTCAATCATTTTCCCAGGGCAGCAAGCGACTTTCAGGTTTCGGCGCCGGTGCAACCTCCGCCTTGGTTTCTGGCTTGGGGTGCGATTCCGCCTTCACTACCGCCTTTTCGACTGGCTTGGCAACGACGTCCGGTTTGGCCGCCGTCTCAGGTTTGGGAGTCACGTCGGGTTTTGGAGCGACCTCTGGCTGCGTCCGTGGCTTGCGCTCGACGGGCGGCTTTGAGGCCGCGGCAGACACTTGAACTTCAGCTGATCCATTTCCTGATTTTTGTGTCGTAACCGGCTGTCTTCTAGGTCGTTTTACTGATTTTTCCGCGTCGGCGTCACGCTCTGCATCGGTGCGGGCTTTGGGTGGTCCTGGATCAGCCATGGCAGCTGTTGTCGCGGTTGTTTTCTTCGCAGACCGTGGCGCTGACTTCTTGGTAGCGGTTTCATTCGCCATCTGTTCTTTGGCAAATTTCTGCTGTTCGGCCTGTTCACTTACCGGAGCGGACTGCTCATGCGCATTGCCATTCGCCGCCGCATTGTTGTCGTTATTATTGCTGGCATCGTCTGCTGACCGCTCGGCCGCATTGCCGCTGCCGCGCCGCCGCCG
>JBBKWL010000141.1:0-3168 GCA_037968975.1 Woeseiaceae bacterium
GCTGTGCACACCGCGTTGGTTCAGCTCACAAACCTCGCCGTCCTGCGCAACCACCAACCGCACAAGGTCAACGATGGCTTCAATGGCGGTGGCATCCGTAACGACATAGTCCTGTGGCAACAGCCAGTCAACCACCAGATCGATTGATTCCGGTCCGGTCGGGACAATGCGCACACTGCGCACGTAGTCTGGATGGCCGACGACATACATGCTGCCCGTAACAGACGAAAACATAACGCCCAGATCGATTTCTTCCTGAGTAAGACCTTCGATCGTTGGCAGGGAAGTCTGACCGCTCAAAGTCCAGGTCTTGGCGCCACCACCGACCGAACCCAAACCCGTATCGCCGTCAAATGCAGGCTCCCAACCCGGCACGTCGATGTGATCAAAAACCGCTTTCTTGTAGACCGGCATCACCCTGCACAATTCGGGGTGCACTCGCGGACAGTGATAACACTCGTTGTAATTTTCCCAGAAGATTTTCCAGTTGCAGGCAACAGAAATTGTTTCCTGGTGCACAGAATGCATCTCGGCCAGCGGCCAGTTGTCGAGTAGCCTCGCCTCGCCAGCGATGAATTCCAATAAGCCGGATTCGGGCTTCTCGGCCAGATTGATAAAAACGAAACCACCCCAGGTATCGACGTGCACCGGGTACAGGGAAAAATTGGCGGCGTCGAAATCGTCGCTTGCGATCTTTCCGGGTGTCTCCAGAAGCTGCCCGTCGAGCGAATAAGTCCAGGTGTGGTAGGGGCAGATGATACGCCCATTCCGAAATCGGCCATCCCCGAGGCGGCATAGAACAGAACCGCGATGCCGGCAGGTATTGTGAAACGCCTTGAGACTCCCGTCGGGCAGTCGCGTGATCACAATCGACTGATCTCCAACGGAGGCCAGAAAGTAATCTCCCTGCTGTTGTAGTGACTCTTGCCGGCCGACACAAACCCAGTCTTGATACCAGACCGCGGCGAGCTCGCGTGCGTAATGCGCCGCATCGAAGTACCAGCTAGCTGGCAAACCTGTCTTTGTCTCAGTCAGTAAACGCATCCGACGAGTAGTCTACCTCTTGTTTAGATACCAATATATCGGCCAGGCGAACGCAACCAGGCCTGCGGCATACAGTGCGATCTCCTTGTCTGCAACCGCCTGGAACACCGTTACCAGTCCCCAACCAAGCAGCACGAATATCGTGCTATAGGGATGGCCCCAGGCCAGGAATGGACGCTCCGCGTCCGGTTCACGTTTGCGCAGGATCATGACACCGGCGATCAGTGCCATGTAAAGCGGCACGAACAGAAACACACACAACTGGATCAGGAATTCGAACCCACCGAACATGATCATGACAACGGTAAGAAACCACGTTGCCAGCACTGCGACAATCGGGTTGCCACCTCGACCGACAGTGCCCGCGCGCTGCGCTGCCAGGCCATCCACGGCCAGCGCTTGCAGAACGCGCGGTGCCCCCATGTACAACAGATTCTGATGACTCAATAGAATCAGGATCGCCGCAATGACGACGAACGTTGACGCCGCTGGCGACACCGCCAGTTCGAGTGCTCGCGCAAGCGCAAGATCGCTATCCGCCAACGAACTCAACGGTACACTTGCAACCATGGCCGCGTTCAATAGCAGGTACAACACGATGACGACAATTGTCCCCCGAATACAGGAACGAGCGACAGCCCCCGCGCCGCCCTTGATCTCACCGCTAAAGTACGTGGCGAAAATCCAACCGTCGTAAGTAAAGATTATGGTTGCCAAAACCAGACTCCAGGCCTGCATCCCTGTTTTCACGGCCGGGATCGGATCGCTGGCATTGACTTCAACCGGGTCTGCAAAGAATAAAACCAAAGAGAGAGCGACGACTGCCAGACCAACCACGCCCGTCATCAGGTGCTGAATGATGGCGCTGACGGATATGCCGCAGAGCTGAAATGCTGCGAATACGGTGGTTACCAGGATTGCTACCGGCGTCAACCACGGACTGACAGCAGGAAAAAGGAGCGCAGTGAATTCGACAACGACCACCGCCTTGACCGCGATATCTGCAGCAAAACTCACCCAGTCGGCCCAGCCTATTACGAAGCCTGAAAACGGCCCGTACGCGTGCCGCACCAACGGGTAAACACCCCCGGAGCGTGGCGTCATACCCACCAATTCAGCGACGACACTCACAGAAAGGAGCACGAACAGGCCGGCAGCAAGCCACAGAGACAGGTACAGATACGGATTCGGCGCGACTGCGGCAATTTCACCGGGGCTGCGCAATATGCCCAGCCCGATAATGACTCCGATCGTAACTACCAACACAAAACGGCTGGCCAATACTCTCGTGGGCCCTGCGCTACTCGCCATGTAATTCCCCACAGTCGCGATCTTTGCCGTCCGGACCAAAGACCATACCGCATGCGACTTGCGGAACCGAGCCTTTCCTCCCGTGTCTACCTGTGTACAATCGCCCGCTGCGACAATGCAGCTGCTACCAACAAACCAGGAAGCTTCTCATGCAACACTCGATGTCTTCGCGATCGCTGATCGCATCCGCTCTGATTTGCCTCACGACCGTGTTGCCGCATACCGGCAACGCAACGATCGTTGAAATAGAAACCAATCTCGGTACGTTTGAGGTCAATTTATACGACAACGCTACGCCCCAAACCGTCGCGAACTTTCTGGCGTATGTGCAAGACGGTGACTACAGCGCCTCGGTGATTCATCGATCGGTATCCGGATCCCTTTCGATCATCCAGGGCGGCGGCATTGTTACCGATGGCAACGCTGGACTCAGTACAATTACTGAAAGATCGCCGGTAAATAATGAGCCTGTGTATTCGAATGTTCGTGGCTCGATTGCCATGGCCAAACTTGGCGGCCAACCCGATTCGGCAACGAGCCAATGGTTTTTTAACGTCGGCAACAATGCTGCCAATCTCGACAACCAAAACGGCGGATTTACCGTATTCGGCGAAGTTATCGGGGGCGGGATGACGATCGTGGATGCGATAGCGGCAGTACCGACGTTTAACGGCGTTGCCGGTCTAAACGATTTCCCCTTGCAGAATTACACTGTCGGTAACACGATCGTCAATGCGAATCTGATCATCGTCAATTCGATCATCGTCACAGACACAATGGTCGACACAGCAGCGGGTCTGAACCCGACACCCA
>JBBKWL010000142.1:0-5932 GCA_037968975.1 Woeseiaceae bacterium
AACGCTAGTGATTACACGTGATGGTCTCACTATAGTCGGGAATAATACCGCAACCTAATCCATAGAATAGTCGTGAATCGAACCGTATTCGAATTGGCTACTGTGTCTAGCCTGTACCCTCTATGAAGCACCGATTGCTTCCTGAAAGGAGGGGAGCGAGCAGTCTGGCCTCGGTGCGTTAGCAGCCTGCCAGACTTGCATTTTGACCGTGCCTTTGCTTGTCGCCGCTTTTGGTGTTCCCCAGAAGGTTCATTCCACCCAGGGTTCCTTCTTCGGAGTTCAGGACGCCAGTGAAAACTTACAGGCGGTATTTTTCGTGGATTGCGGCTGAAGGCATCGACCTGTTACTGGCACTGGGGCCGTCGGATTCACTGAAAATTTTACACACCCCCGAACTCGGCAGAGCGAACGCGAGTGGTAACTAAGGACCGATGAAACATCGGTTGTACTACAAAGGTAATATTCCCGTTCTTTAGTCTTAATTCAACTTTCCATGTATTAATTTGCAAATCAAGCGCGTATGTTGTAGTCGTGCGGTCGCAACACTTTCCCTGGCAACTTGACTACGGGAATTCTCCGACAGATACAGTACAAGCCCCAGAAAAGCATTGCGACCAGGCTTTCAGGTAAAGGACCTGACGTCTATAGATTTTGAGCGAATGTTGTTTCCATGGAGGAAAAACGCATGCATTCCATGATCAAGACTGCGCTGAATTTCCGCTTTCTCGTCATCATACTTTCAATTGGCCTTTTCATCGTCGGCATCGCGCAAATGCACCGGATGCCAATGGATCTGCTCCCCGAGTTTTCGCCCGTGACCGTCGAGATACAAACGGAGGCGCTGGGGCTTCCGGCCTCAGAAGTCGAAGCCATGATCACGGTTCCACTTGAAGAATTTCTCTCGGGCATGCCGTGGCTGCAGGAGGTGAGTTCACGGTCAATGAATAGCCTGTCGTCGATTCAACTCGCGTTTGAACCGGGAACGGACCTGATGAAGGCGCGACAAATGGTCCAGGAACGTCTCATTCATTCCGCTGCCTTGCCGAACGTGTCGAAACCGCCTGCGATGTTGCAACCGGTCTCTTCGCTGAATCGTGTCTTGAACATCTCGTTGTCGTCCGCCAGTGTGCCGCTGATCGATCTTTCAGTGCTGGCGCAATGGAAGATCAAGCCGCGCCTGATGGGTGTGCCCGGGGTAGCCAATGTGTCCATCTGGGGGCACCGCGCTCGTCAACTGCAGGTGCAGGTCGATCCGCACAAGCTGAAACAACATGGCGTAAAGCTCTACGACGTGGTCGAGGCAACCGGGAACGGACTCTGGGTAACACCACTCTCCTTCCTCCAGGCGTCGACACCGGGCAATGGCGGCTTTATCGACACTCCGAATCAGCGCTTTGAAATACGCCACATACTGCCTATCTCTTCGGCAGAAGATCTGTCCCGTATAGCCTTCGCGCGTGACGATGGCAGCACTGTGACGCTTGGCGAGGTTGCAAATGTCGTCGAGGGACACGCCCCGCTGATCGGCGATGCAGTCGCGGCTGACGATTCTCGAATCCTGTTCGTCGTCGAAAAGTTTCCCTGGGCTAATACGATCAACGTCACCAATGGTATCGATAGCGCGCTGGCCGCACTGCAACCGGGACTGCCCGACATCGAGATGAACACCAGCAGCTTCCGCGCGGCGAGCTTCATCGAAGGCGCACGCAAACAGGTTAACTACCTGCTGCTGACAGGTTGGATGCTTGCCGTCGTCGCCTGGTTTCTGCTGCTAAACTGGCGGGCCGCGTTTATCGGTGCCACGGTTTCAGCCGTGTCCATCGCTGCCGCCGCACTGGTTCTCAGCAAGATCTCCGGAGAGCTCAATCTGATCATCGTAACCGGGCTCGTCGTTGCGATTGCCGTGTTCGTCGGTGATCTGACAATGTCGCTCGATCGAATGTCGCGCATTGCCGTTGCCGACCAAAAAGACTCGGTCAGACTGACCGAACGGTTGAAACAGATCGGCACTGCTGAGAGCAGTGCTTCTCTCTTCGGTTTGATTGCGGCGGCATTTGTCTGCGTGGCGATACTGATGCTGAACCTTGGCGTCGACGCTTTCGTGGCACCGCTGATTAAAACCTGTCTTGTTGCTCTTGCCGCGGCCCTCATTGTCGCGCTGGTGCTCACACCGGCGCTCGCGATTCTCCTGCCATCGACGGTTAGCGTCCGCAAGCCGCTGCCGCTGCGACTCGCTCGGCTGACTGACGCTCTGCAATTCAGAATGACACGCCGTATCGCCTTTGGTGTACCCTTCGCCGTCGCACTTGTAGCGCTACTCTCGATCGGACTGATCAGTACGAGGCTGTTGCCAGGCTTCGAAGAACGCGACCTCGTCTGGCATCTGAATATGCCCCCCGGCACTTCCCAGACCGAACTCAGCCGCCTCGCTGATGAGCTCTTGCTGGAACTGCGCGGCATCGAAGGCATTGAAAGCGCCGCTGCCCAGGTTGGCCGGGCAATCATGTCCGATTCACTTGCCGACGTGAACTCGACAAACCTGTGGATCCGGCTCAAGGATGATGCCGATGCTGACTATACCCTGACGGCGATCGAGGCCTTGTCCCAGCGTTTTCCAGGGTTGGAGTCGCGACCGACGACATTTACGGCGGAGCGCTTGAATGGAGTCTTCGAGACCAATGAGAACACCCTGATTACACGGGTCTATGGCCCTGATCTCGAAGCATTGAAAATGCAGACAAAGGCACTGGCGACCGGCATCCTCGGCATTCCGGGAGTGAAGCGTGCCGATAGCGAGGCGTTCGTCGAGAGTTCGCATATCGAGGTCGAGGTCGATCTCGACAAGGCCAGGACCTACGGCCTCAATCCGGGGGATATCCGTCGTTCTGCCTCGATCATTCTTGCCGGTCTTGAAGTCGGCAATCTGTTCGAGGATCAGAAGGTCTTCGAGGTCACGGTATGGGGGGTGCCGCACTTGCGCAAGGACATCAGCAGCGTCGGTGCCATCCCGATCGAGACGCCGAACGGCCAGCTCATCCGACTGTCGGAGGTAGCCGATGTACGCATGAGTTCCGCACCGAGTTTTATTTTGCGCGAAGGAAACTCGCGGCGTCTGGATATCACCGTAAAGGTCGATGATCGTGACAAGGCAGATGTTGCGGACGATATTCGTGTGCTGATCTCGAAGGTCGACTTTGCGCTTGAATACCACGCCGAAGTCCGGAACGACGGTTCGGACGGCCCCTCATTGCTCACCTCGTTCGGTCTGCTTGCCAGTGCCGTGCTTGGTGTATTTTTGGTGCTGCAGGCCGCCTTCGACAACTGGCGTCTCGGCGCCAACGCGATTGCGCTGCCGGCGATCGGCGTCGGCGTGATTGTCATTGTATCGGGCCTGACTGGCGGCATCTCGCTCGGTACCATTGCTGCTATCGCCGCCATGACGTACATCGCCACACGACTGGCGGTGTCCGAGTTTGTCCACAAGGACGAACCAGGTGTTGCCGCGCGAACCGCACGACAGGTCACCGTGTTGCTGGTGATGGCGGCGTTTCTGGCACCGGCGATCGTACTGGGTTTCGCTGGTGGTCTACACATGATCGTCGCTGCAGCAGGTTTGCTACTGTGCGGCACGATCGGTACAGTTGCGTTCGCGCTCGCTGGCATCACAGCGCCGAAAGCGACTGGGCATGAAGCTCCGGAGCCAGTTGAAAAACACGCTCCGATTAAACCGAAAAACCTCAAAAAGGAGGAACCGATTGTGACATATACAAGCACTCTTCTCATTGCCGCATCAGCGCTACTGCTGTCGCCATCAAGCGACGCTGCCATTAAAGAAACCACGCACGTGCAGAACTACAACCCTGCCACTGTCGAATACGTCGATGGCAGCGAGGTGGCCCGTATCCGTCTCACGAGAAAGGCCGTGGCCCGTCTGGGTGTCGAGACCGCACCAGTCGTGCAGGCAATCATGCACGAGCCAATACGACGTTACGGCCTGGTTGAAACCGGCGACACCGGGGGGGGCGTAGTCGTGCGCACGGTGCCGGATGTGAGCGAGTCGTTCACACACATATTGGACGCCAGTGTACGCATCACCGGCCTGCAGCGAGGTCCCGGCCATGCCAACAAAACGCAAGGCTGGAGCGGCTCGCCCCTGCCACGACTGGGCTATTTCGCGCTCGATAACGTGGCAGGTGCGGCGTCAGGCCTGCAGCCGGGTGATCTGGTCGAATTGTTCCTGCCGTCGACCCACGACCTTACCGGTGTCTCACTGATTCCGCGCAGCGCCTTTTTCTATGATGAACACGGGCAAGGCTGGGTCTACTGCAGGATCGATGAGAGCGGCTTGTTCGAGCGCCATCCCCTGACGCTGATTTACTTCGCCAGGGATCAGATCGCATTCCGCGATGACCTGCCGGTCGGTGCGACAGTTGTCGTGCGTGGCGCGGCAGAGCTCTATGGCATCGAGTTCAAGGTGGGGCACTGAGCGTTTGATAATGGATTGGTCAGCCGCCGGCCTGTCAGGCCGTCGGCACGTACTGCAAATGAACACGGAGGGTTGATCAATGCGCTGGATCGTGGAACATAGCTTGCGTTTTCGCTATTTGCTGGTTTTCCTCGTCGTCGCTTTGATGGCGACAGGTGCCAATCGATTACGCCATATGCCGGTCGACGTCTTTCCGGAATTTGCACCACCTCTCGTCGAGATACAGACTGAAGCGCTGGGTCTTTCGACGGTCGAGGTCGAGGGTCTGATTTCCGTCCCGCTGGAGCAAGCGTTTGAAGGAATCGACAGAATCGAGATATTGCGCTCGAAGTCCGTGCCGGGTCTGTCCTCGGTTGTGATGATCTTCGAAAGAGGCACGGACATCATGGCCGCCCGTCGTCTCGTCCAGGAGCGGCTGACCGCCGTTCGATCGCTGCTACCCAACGTGGCGCGACCCCCCGTCATTCTCCAGCCACTTTCGGCGACCAGTCGAACCCTGAAGATCGGTATCTCATCGTCGGACATGTCGTTGATCGAATTGTCGGAACTGGTGCGCTGGAAGATCCGGCCACGTCTGATGCGTGCCGAGGGTGTGGCCAATGTCGCTGTCTGGGGGCAGCGCAAACGGCAACTGCAGGTGCAGGTGGACCCGGAGCTGCTGCGACTGCAACGGGTAACGCTCGACGAAGTACTCGAAGCAACCAGTGATGCACTCGACGTGGGCCTGCTTTCCTATCAATCCGGTGCGCGCACTGGAATCGGCGGCTTCCTGGAGGGCTCCGGTAAACGCGAGCCCATCACCTTCACCTTGCCGGTCGTGAATGCTGAGGAATTCTCCAATGTGAGCTTCACTACATCCGACGGACGTGCACTGCGTCTGAGAGATGTCGCCTGGGTGGTCGAAGGTCATCCGCCGATGATCGGCGATGCGATCATCAATGATGATCTTGGCATACTTCTCATTGTGGAAAAGTTCCCCTGGGCCAACACGCTCGAAGTCACCCGTACAGTGGAAGCCGCGTTGGAGGCAATGAAACCCGGACTCGATGGGGTTCAGATCGATTCCGAGATCTTCCGCCCGGCTACCTTCATCGAGATGTCAATCGATAATCTAACCAACGCACTGGTTATTGGCGCGATACTGGTCGTCGCCATTTTAAGCCTGTTTCTGTACGAATGGCGCGTCGCCCTCATCAGTCTGGCAGCCATACCGATTTCGCTGGTCTCGGCCGGATTGGTTCTCTACCTGATGAACGCAACGGTCAACACCATGGTGCTCGCCGGTATGGTGATTGCGCTCGGCGCCGTCGTTGACGATGCAATCATCGACATCGAGAATATCGTGCGGCGCATGCGTGAGAATCGGGCGAAGGGCCTGGGACAGTCTGCAACCCGAATCGTCGTCGAGGCATCGCTAGAAATACGCAGCTCGATCACCTACGCAAC
>JBBKWL010000143.1:0-4625 GCA_037968975.1 Woeseiaceae bacterium
CCGCCACCACACCATGATATTTATTCGATTGAAGATCTGGCGCAGTTGATATTTGATCTGAAGCAGGTCAATCCCGATGCGCTGGTCTCGGTAAAGTTGGTCGCAGAACCCGGCGTCGGAACGATTGCCGCGGGTGTTGTTAAAGCGTATGCCGACCTCATTACGATTTCCGGGTATGACGGCGGTACCGGCGCCAGCCCTCTGAGTTCGGTCAAATATGCAGGCAGTCCGTGGGAGCTGGGCTTGTCAGAAACGCACCAGGTGTTGCGCGGCAACGACCTGCGCCACAAGGTAAAACTACAGACAGACGGTGGTCTCAAAACCGGCGTCGATGTTCTAAAAGCGGCGCTGCTCGGCGCCGAAAGTTTCGGCTTCGGTACGGCACCGATGGTTGCGCTGGGCTGCAAGTATTTGCGTATTTGTCACTTGAATAATTGTGCAACGGGAGTGGCGACACAAAACAGCCTGTTGCGCAGCGAGTACTTCATTGGATTGCCCGAAATGGTAATCAACTTTTTCCGCTTTGTTGCCGAAGAGACACGGCAATTGATGGCCGAGTTGGGCGCGCGCAATCTCGACGAGCTGATTGGACGGGTCGATCTGCTGGTGCAACAACCAGGAATTACGGAGCGTCAGTCTCGGCTAGACCTGACGCCGATAATCTCCAGCGAAGGGTTGGCGCAAGATGCGCCACAGTTCTGCACGGAAATCAGTAACGCGCCGTTCGACAAGGGTGAACTCGCCGAGGAGATGTTACGCACGGTTCAATCAGCTATCGCAACGAAGTCGGGCGGGCGGTTCGGTTTCGAAGTACGCAATTTCAATCGTTCGATCGGTGCCCGACTGGCCGGCGAGATTGCGCGTCGGCACGGTAATTTTGGCATGGCGAACGAGCCGCTCGAAATTTCATTGCGCGGCACCGCAGGACAAAGTTTCGGCGTTTGGAATGTTGCCGGCCTTAACCTCACTTTAATTGGCGACGCGAACGACTACGTCGGCAAAGGCATGGCCGGCGGCCGCATCGTTATCCGGCCGCCGGACGACGTCTCCTACTCCGTTCGTGAGACCGCGATCATCGGCAATACCTGTTTGTACGGCGCGACGGGCGGGACTCTCTTTGCAGCAGGCACCGCTGGTGAACGCTTTGCCGTTCGCAACTCCGGTGCATCCGCTGTTATTGAAGGTTCAGGAGATCACTGTTGCGAATACATGACCGACGGTGTGGTTGTGGTACTCGGACGCACAGGCGTCAATTTTGGGGCCGGAATGACAGGCGGTTTTGCCTATGTTCTCGACATCGACCGGGATTTCGTCGATCGTTATAACCATGAATTGATCGACATCCATCGCGTGTCGCCGGAATACATGGAAGCACATGTGCATCACCTGCGCGCGCTGCTGACGCAATACACCGAAGCGACAGCGAGCGAGTGGGGCGAAAGAATTCTTGAAGACTTCCGCACCTTTCTGCCCAAATTCTGGGTGGTTAAACCCAAGGCAGCCGAGATCGGCAGCCTGATCAAGTCCTTGCGACAGGCGGCTTAAGGCGATATGTCCAAGCACCCATTACAGTTTCTCGAAATTCCACGTCGCGATCCGGAAAAACAGGAGCCCGAAGAGCGGATCGAACATTATGGCGAGATCTACGGCCATTATGACAGTGCGAGTGCAGCGGCTCAGGCGGGTCGCTGCCTGGATTGCGGAAATCCCTATTGCGAATGGAAATGCCCGGTCTTCAACTACATTCCGAACTGGCTCAGGTTGATTGAGGATGGCAAGTTGTTCGAAGCGGCTGAGCTGTCACATCAAACCAATTCGCTGCCGGAGATTTGTGGCCGAATTTGCCCACAGGATCGACTCTGCGAGGGCGCGTGCACGCTGAATGGAAACCTGGGCGCGGTTTCCATCGGCAATATCGAAAAATACATTACCGACGAAGCCATTAAGCAGGGTTGGCGACCGGATATGTCAGACGTGATTGATACCGGCAAACGCGTTGCAATTGTCGGTGCCGGCCCGGCGGGACTGGCTGCGGCGGATGTGCTGGCACGATCGGGAATTCGATCTGTTGTTTTTGACAGTTACCCGGAGATCGGCGGTCTGCTGACCTACGGGATTCCACCATTCAAGCTCGACAAGGAAGTTGTCGATCAGCGGCGCAAGATTCTCGAAGGAATGGGCGTCGAGTTCGTTTTGAATACCCGTATCGGCGAAGACAAGCCATTCACGGACCTCGAGGCCGAGTTCGACGCCGTGTTCCTGGGAATGGGAACCTACACCTATGTACGCGGTGAGTTTCCCGGTGAAGATTTGCCCGGAGTGCACGAGGCGTTGCCGTACCTGGTGTCCAACGTCTATCGCGTACTGAAAGCAAAAAATGCGCCGCTGCCCTGGGTCAACCTCGAAGGCAAGAACGTGGTAGTGCTGGGCGGCGGTGACACTGGCATGGATTGTGTGCGCACGGCAATACGCCAGGGCGCCACGAGCGTGACCTGTGCCTACCGCCGTGACGAAGCAAACATGCCCGGCTCGCGGCGCGAAGTTCAGAACAGCAAGGAAGAAGGGGTCCAGTTTCTTTTCAATCGTCAGCCGCTGGAAATCGTCGGTGATGAGAAGGGTGTTAGCGGCGTCAGGGTAATCGAAACGCAACTCGGTAGCGCTGGCACAGACGGTCGTCGCCGACCCGAGCCGGTAGCGGGCACGGAGAATATCCTGCCTGCCGACGCAGTCATCGTCGCGTTCGGGTTTCGACCCAGCCCGCCGGACTGGTTTGTCGACAGTACGATCGAAACCCTGCCGAGTGGCAAAGTGCGAGTCGCATCGCACGGTGCGCACCCGTTTCAAACGACCAACCCGAAAGTATTTGCAGGCGGCGACATGGTGCGTGGTTCAGACCTGGTAGTAACGGCGGTCTTCGAAGGCCGCGAGGCTGCCAAGGGGATCGCGACTTACCTCGGGGTCTAGGCGGCAGCTCCGGGTCGGATACACTCAATACACAATTCACCGACAAGGTGTGACGATATGGCTGGAGTCGAACAACGCGTTGCAATGGTTACGGGCGGCAGTCGCGGCATCGGGCGAGCCGCAGCAGATCTGTTGGCGGCGCGCGGCGCCAGAGTCCTGTGTGTTGCGCGCGGCAAACAGGAGCTGGCAGAAACCGGTCACGAATATGTCGTTGCGGACCTGGGTACGGCGGATGGCTGTGCCCAGGCAGTCGCAGCAACCGAACAGCGACTCGGTCCAATTGATATTCT
Organism: Woeseiaceae bacterium; assembly: GCA_037968975.1. Classification (GTDB taxonomy): domain Bacteria; phylum Pseudomonadota; class Gammaproteobacteria; order Steroidobacterales; family Woeseiaceae; genus UBA1847. The sequence goes on from JBBKWL010000143.1 coordinate 3,255, forward strand.
TGTCTGCAATCACGGTATCGGCTCTGCACGCGAACGAGTCGTGTGGGAGCAGGATCCGGAATTATGGGATGAAACCATAAGCATCAATCTCGACGGACCTTTTCATCTGTCGCGTCTGGTTCTCAAGGGGATGACCGAAAGAGCTTACGGCAGGTTGGTTTACACCAGTTCCACGGCCGGTCTGGTCGCCGAACCGGCCTGCAGCGCCTACAACAGTTCCAAACATGGGTTGCTGGGCCTCATGCGATCTGTCGCTCTGGATGCCGGTGGTTTCGGCGTCACCGCCAATGCTGTCCTGCCCGGGTGGGTGCGTACCGAAATGGCCGAACGCTCAGCCGATCACGAAGCCAGGGACAGAGGAATTTCGACTGACCGGGTATGGGAAGAGCGCGCCGCACTTTATCCGGCGGGACGCGTAGTCACCTCGGCAGAGGTCGCCGCAACCATTGCTTTTCTCGCCTCAGAGGAGGCCAGTGGCGTCAGCGGCGAAGCGATACGAGTGGCGTTGGGCGGTGTGTGGTAGTTCGATCCGCTAGGTATGCGCGATCTCTTTGTCAGTAAACAGGTAGTCACGCAGTTCTTTATCCATTCTGGGGTCCTGGCGACGAATCCATTCCAGCACCATAGCTGCGTGTTCTTTTTCTTCATCGCGATTGTGCGCAAGTATCGCGGCCAGCTCTTTATTTTTGCAGGCGTCGACGCGCTGGTTGTACCAGTCGACGGCTTCGAGCTCTTCCATTAGCGAGGTAATCGCGCGATGCATGTCCCGGGTCTCATCGCTGAGCTCTACTATCGGTTCGTGGTATCCCTCATTTGCCATTATTTACACCCTTAGTTACGTTTTGGCAGCGTCACAGAAAAGACGACACCGCCTTGAATATTGTCTGCAGAAATACTACCACCGTGGCCTTCCGAAATAAGCTTCGCGACGTACAAACCCAGCCCCAGATGTTCATCTTCGCCGCCACCGCGTATCGAGACCATTGAGTCGAAAAGTTGCGTACGCATGCGTTCCGGAAGTGCCGGTCCGGGATTCGAAACCGTAATAAGCAGCGAGTCCTGTTGCTGTTGCAGTCCTATCTTGATGCGGTCTTCGGTGGTACTAAAGTCGACCGCGTTGTCGACCAGCTTGTCGAGCATCTGGATTAATAGTTCCGGCGACCCACTCGCAGGCGCTTGCTCACCATCCGACACCAACTCGAAGCGCCGTTCCGGATATACATCAGCATATGCGGCGATGGTCGACTGCAAAACGAGCTGGAGATCGAAATCGACGGCTTCGGGGTGTTGCATTAATTCCTCAACCCGACTGGCTTCGCTCATTGCTGTGAGTATGCGGCGCAAACGATCAGCGCCGCTCTTGGCGCGGGC
>JBBKWL010000144.1:0-12156 GCA_037968975.1 Woeseiaceae bacterium
GAATTGATATACAGGTGAATGTCCTTGTCCGCATTCTCGGACTCCAGATACAGCAATTGCGCGACAATGAGGTTGGCCATCTGGTCTTCGACCGGACCAACGATGAATACCAGCCGGTCTTTTAATAGCCGGGAGTAGATGTCGTAAGCACGTTCGCCTCTTGCCGTTTGCTCTACGACCATCGGTACCAGATTTAATGCCTGTGCGCTCATTTGCCTTCCTTATGTTCCATGAACTTGCTAAACGTCACTTTCTTTTCAGTCACCTTGCCATTTTCCATGAGCCAGTCAATCGCCTGCTGCTCCAACACCATCGGCTCGACCTGCTGCACAATCTGCGGGTTGCTCATATACATGTTGACCATGTCGGCAGCGTTTTCATAGCCCGCACACATCTCCTCAACACGTGCCCGAACTTTGGCCTCATCGACGGACAGGCTCTGATCTACGATCAGTTGGCGAATTAACAACCCCAGGCGGACACGTTTTTCAGCCAATTCTGCGAAATTGTCCAACGCTGGCGCCTGTTCTGTCTCCTCGATCCCCATGCGCTGCATGGCATCGCGTTGCAGAGCATGCATTTCCTCGTGCTTCAGTGTTTGCGGAATCTCGATGCTGTTGGCTTTTAGCAAGCCGTCAATCACCTGCTCGCGAATATCAGAATTGATTTTTGCGTCAGCCTCGCGGCGCATGTTGTCTTTGACATCTGCCATGAATTTCTCGATGCCACCATCGCCGACTTCGAACATGGCTGCAAAATCGTCGTTGACCTCTGGCAGAACCTGCTCCTCAACACGATGTATTTTCGCCTCGAAGTCCACTTTCTTGCCCTGCAACTCTTCGGCCTGGTAGTCCTTCGGAAATTTGACCTTGAAGGTTTTCTCGTCGCCAGCCTTGACGCCGAACAACGCCTTCTCAAAATCCTCCAGCATTTGTCCCTCGCCGAGTACAACCGGAACCTCAGTCCCCTTGCCACCGGCAATAGGCTCGCCTTTGAGCGATCCATCGAAATCGACAATGACGCGATCGCCAGCGGCACTTTTGCGCGCCACTTCTTCCCAGCTCGCTTTTTGTTTGCGCAGTTTGTCGATCATCACGTCGAGGTCTTGCTCGTCAATGCTGACCACGGGCTTTTGCACCTCGATCTTGTCGAGGTTCTTGAGCTCGACCTCCGGCATGACTTCGAATGTCGCGACATAGGCGAAGCCGTTAACGTCCTCGGGTTTGTCCGGTTCAATGTTCGGCCCACCGGCCGGATTCAGGTTTTCCTGTTGCACCGCATCGGAGTAGCTCTTTTGCATGATCTCGGAGACGACTTCCTCGCGAATCTGTTGGCCGTAACGTTGCTTAACGACCTTGGGCGGCACTTTGCCGGGGCGAAAGCCGCTGATCTTCGCTGTCTTGCCAACCTTCTTCAGTCGGGAATCTACTTCCTGGTCAATACGGGCAGCCGGTAGCTCGACGCGCATGCGCCGCTCCAGTTTGCCGGTCGACTCAACACTAACCTGCATTGCTTACTTCCTCATTCGAATGATTTGAATCTGGTGCGAAAGGAGAGACTCGAACTCTCACGGGTTACCCCACAGGCACCTAAAGCCAGCGCGTCTACCAATTCCGCCACTTTCGCCGTCCAGCCGGCTAGTTTAATCGGTAGAAAGAATCTTGGCCATCAATTCCGGGTCATCCGGTAATAAACCTGAGGCCGGCAGACGTGTCACCAGCTCTCGCCATTTGGGCCACATGGCAAACGCCTTCTCAAATAAGGGCAAGGATTCGTCCACCCGCCCTGCCCCGGCCAATGTCGCGGCGTGCCAGAAGATCATTTCGTGGCTGTCCGGAACGATTGCCTCTGCCGCGCTGTAGGCCTCGACCGCGGCGTCAATTTCGTTGCGGGTCATGAGCGCATCGCCCTCATTCATCAGGTTGTAGGCCCGTGCGAGCGTCAGCAGGCGACGCATCTCCAGCAGTGGCGTCGCGTGGTCCTCAACCCGTAAATCCACCACCCGGCCGGCCCAGGGAGACAACGAGCGATCACCGCTAACGACCAGAATTGCAGCGGATTGCTTACCGCGCATGTCGCCGCCTGCCGCCTGTGCGGCCTCCAGCGCGAGCATCATGCGCTCGGCCAGATCGCCCTCCGCCTGCGTGTATACGGCGACCATCGCCTCACAGACGCCGGGCTTCCACATCAGATTTGCCTGTACCGTAAAATTATCGCCTGCGATTTCACAGTGCTCGTCGATTGACATTTGGCCGGTGTGATTCGCAACCACGCCATTCGCGTCCACCATGCCGACCTGACGAACGTTCGCGTGTGCATCGACTGCCAGCAGCGCCGCGAGCGCCGCTGCCGCGTCTTTGCCGGCGCGCATGAGCTGCAAGCCCAGCGGACCGTAATTTGGATCTGTAAAAGACTGGGTTGCAACAGCGCCGACCCCGGGCTCTGCCCACAGCACGCCGGAGCCAACTGAGAACCAGTGCGACTGCACGGCAACGCCCAGTTCACCGCTAGCGGCATCGCGAGCAACGATCGAATACGTATTCACCGGCCGCAGCGGGCGATCCTCTGCAAAAACCTGACCAGCTAGCAAAAACGTTAGTAGAATTAGGACGGTCCGATTAGCCATGCCTGTTCTCCGGGAGGGGACACATGAGAATAATTATACTCCGAAGCCTGGTCACGATTGCTGCGCTTGCGGCGTTCCACGCAGCGATTGCCGCAGACGACGATGTCGAACGACTGGTGGCGGCAATGTTAGGCGACACGCCCGTGCTTGAAGATCTGCAGGAACTCACGGACTCGATCGGTGCTCGTGTGACCGGTACCGACGCGAATCGCAGCGCTGTCGCCTGGGCTGCAACGACTTTGCGCCAGGCCGAAGTTACGGTGCTGACTGAGGACTTCCAGATGCCTGCAGTCTGGCGAGAGAATTTTGTGACTGTGTCGATAAGCGGCGACGCAAGATTTGAAGCGCAAGCGGTCGCAAAACCATTTTCAGTTTCCGCCAATGCCGTTGCCGGCCCGCTGCTGGATGCCGGACTTGGCACTGCCGCCGATTTCGAGCGCCTGGGATCGAACGCAAAAGACGCATGGCTATTGATCGAAACGCCCGTTCTCGACGATGAAGCTGGCCTGGCCCGTCTGTTTGCTGAGTATGCCGAGGCGCCCGGGTTTGAATCCCGCGCCACCGCAATCGGCGCAGCAGGCGTGGTTGTCATGAGCTCGCGGCCCAAAAACCTCTTGTTTCGACACAATGCCGCAGCGGGCAGCAGTAATACTCAGGCCCTGCTGGTGCTGGAACGCGAACACGCGAAGCGCGCGATGCGCCTGCTGCGTTCAGGTTATGCGCTTGCATTGACGGCAAGCATTGGTGTCGAGCAGCGGGAGGATATCACCGCCACCAATGTTATCGCCGAGATCAAAGGCCGCTCGAGACCGGATGAAATCGTACTTTTCGGCGCGCATCTGGATTCTCACGACCTTGGCACAGGCGCACTCGACAATGGCGTCAACGTCGTAATGCTTATCGATATCGCGAGACAGATAACACGCCTCGGACTGCATCCCGAGCGGACCATTCGCTTCGCGTTTTGGAATGGCGAAGAACAGAATCTGGATGGCTCCTGGAAGTACACACAGCAGCATGCGGATGAACTCGACGAGCACATTGTCGCCGCGTCGTTCGACATCGGCAGTGGTCGCACGACCGGCTTCTTCACCGGAGGTCGCCCGGGTCTCGTGCCGCTTGTTGATCGTTACCTGGCACCGGTCGCCGGACTCGGACCCTTTCAACAAATTGACATTCCGCTCGTCGGCACGGACAACTACGACTTCATGATGCAGGGCGTGCCGAACCTGATCGCGAATCAGTCGGATGCCAACTACGCGTCCAACTATCATGCAGAGTCGGACACGTTTGACAAAGTAGACCTGCAACAACTACGACTGAATTCAGCAATTGCCGCTGCGCTGGTATGGGGGTTTGCAAACGATACCAGCAGATTGCCCCGCCAGACTCGTGCTGAGATTGCGGCATTGATCAACAACACCGATCTCGAAACGCAAATGAAAAACTTTGCAGTCTGGGAGGCATGGGCAAATGGATCACGAGGACGACATGATTAGACATGGCACAACGCTGGGGTTTTTGCTCTTGCTGAGCAGCAACGCGCTGGCACAACAGGCGGTAGTCGATCACTGCAAGAAAACCTCGAGCGATGCAGATCGCATCGCCTGCCTGGAAGCAGCGCTACTGGGAAAAGAAGTGGTGGAGGATGCGACCGTCGAAGCAGAGCGTATTGGTGAAAGTCAGGTCATCGCTCGAACTCAATCGAAAGAAGAAATGATCGAAAGCCTGGAGAAAGCGGAAGGCCTGCGCGTCGCCAGTTACGCCACGGTGCCGTACAAGAGGCTGCAGGTTACGCTGGAAAATGGGCAGATCTGGCAACAAATCACGGGCGATACACAAAATATTCGCGTCGATCTGAAACGCAACCAAACCGTCGACATCACCGAATCATATTTGAGCGGCTATAAGCTGCAGCTCAATGAAATGCGCCGCACCGTTCGGGTTGAACGCATCAAATAGGTGCAAAAAAAGGCGGCAACCCGAAAGTTGCCGCCCGATTTTCCGATTGTATTTCTAATCAGAACGCTTTCTGCAGATTCAGAAACGCGCGACGTCCGTAGAGGTCGTACGTGGACTGAACCACATAGTTGAAGCGCGACGGTCCTGAGCCCTGCGTGATGAGCGGTGGCTCATTGTCAAACAGGTTCTTGATACCCAGAGACACTGACCAGTCATCCCGAACGTAGGTTGCTGACAAGTCGTGATAGATCTTCGACGGTCCGGCGTGTTTGTCGAAGCAATCAGTTGGTCCACCCTGAGTTCGACATGGGTCACGTCGTGTCCGGTTGGTTGACAGAGTTACATCCTCCGCATCCAGCTGGAATGGATCGACGTAACGTGCTCGCCATGTCGCTCCCCAGTTGCCTGTGCTGACATCAACTCGCGCAATCCACGACCATTCAGGGAAGCCAGCCTCGCCGACACGATCATCAACCGGAGACTCATCATCAATCTGCTCCAACTGCTCGTCGTAGTTCGTCGCGGTCAACGTAGCCTGAATATCCCAGCTGCTGTTACCGACCGAGAAATCGTCAAGGTAACGAATATTGATGTCGTAGCCTGTAGACGTCACCAAACCCAGATTGACGAAAGACGCGTCGACTCGTCCGATCGTATTGTTCGTCGGGTTCACACCGGCACGTGTAATCCGATTACAAAACGGACTGGCGAGATTGTCTTCATCGTTGTAGCAACGATTGACGATCGTCTCCGGATTCAGCTCTTCAACGGTATCGTTAACTTCAATATCGAAGTACGTTACGCCGAAATCCAGATCGAAAGCATCAGTCCAGGGTTGCGAGAACACAAAGCCAAAAGTGAGCGAATCAGACGTTTCCGCCGTGATGTCGTCAGATCCGCCCGTATTGGTCGGGATCAACACATTTGCCTGTAAGCCCAATGCCGTCGGATCAGTGCCGTCCTGAATACAGTTACTCAGAACGCGTGCTGAACGCGGATCGGAAGCCGGGTCGTATACGCCACCGACGACTGCCGTTGCGGGCACTACGCAAGGATCTAAATTGCCCGCCAATACACCGGCCTGTCCCGCCAGGAACTGCTCACGCAGATTCGGGGCACGGAAGGTCGTGCCAGACGTCGCACGAATACTGAACCAGTCAACCGGCTCAAATCTTGCTTTCGCCGACCAGGTTGTTTCATCACCAAAGTTTTTCTCTTCGGTGTAACGACCTGACAAGTTCAATGTGAACATGTCGTGCAGCGGAAACTCGATCTCAGCATAGGCGTCCATCCAGGTGGCACCCACTGTGTCACCTTCAATATCTGTAGATTCAGATGTGGACAAGCCCAATGTACGTACCAGATCATTCGCCGAATTGATCGAATTTTCACGGTACTCAACACCGAAAGCCATAGCGACAGGTCCTGTTGGCATGTCAAACAACTCACCGGAAACCAGCATGGAGTAATGCTGTTGCTTGATTTCCGTTGTGTTGATCACGTTACCGAACACAAAGTCCGATTCTGCCTGGGTGGCAAATACGTGCTGGCTACCGTCAAGGTCGAACAACGACGGTGCGAACCAGTCAATGACGACGCAATCAGCAGGCGTAATAAAACCAAAACCACCAACGGCACGCGGCAGACCACATTCCAGTTCGCCGTCGGAATTTAGCCGCAGCGTATCGATAGATTCGCGGACGTTCGGCTCGAGCATGCCTGCCTGCACAGACGTTCCGGAGTTTTCTTCGATACTGATGAACGCATCGTAAAACCAGCCACGATCACGAAACCAACCGGAACCAAAATCACCTTCGACTCCGACGACCGCGCGGAAATTGTCTACGTCAGTTTGACGCTCTTGCGTAAGGCCTTTCAGAGAATAAACCGGCAAAGCACGTGGCGTGTTTACAGGGTCATCGAACGGGTTCAGCGGATTGTCTACAAGTATTGGCTCACCATTGCCATCCACGATGACGTTGCCTGCCGCATCCAACTCCGGAATCTGGGCTGGAATTGCTGGAAACGCCTGCTCTGACGTGAAAATATCAGTGTTCTGGCGTTGCGTGTACGAACCTTCCACGTACAAGGTGCTACCAGGAGACAAGTCGTATTTGCCGGTCATGTACAGATTGATTCGCTGTACATCACCCTGCAGTTGGGTATCCAGCTCTTCCTGTTGCAGGTTGTACGGCGTTTCGGACGCTGAACCAACCAGGTTGCCGGGTTGATCGACGCCTTGCCCGGTACGCCCCAGGAACAGATTGGCGCCATCGGTTGTGGACCAGTCCATGATCCCAAGATCAGTCGTTCCCGGTGTGTAGTACACAAATCCCTGGGGATCGATAAATGCCGCGTTGTCAGGACGACCGTCTTCACAATGGCTGTAGGTCGTGCCATCCGGTGCAATTTCAATATTTTGCAAGCAACTGTTCCAGTCGGTACGGTCCCTTGCGAAAATGTGGTCGCGATTGAAATACTCGGCTGCCACGGTGAAGTTGGAGCGATCGTTCGAAGCACCACCGATGAAGCTGACCAATGATTCCTCACCACCGTCTTGCTCGGGCGTTGTGCCAAAAGCACGTAGCTCAATGCCTTCGAATTCCGAACGCAAGATGATGTTGGCAACACCGGCCACAGCATCAGCACCGTAAATCGAAGATGCACCGTCGGTCAGAATTTCAATGCGATCAACCATCGCGCTCGGGATCAGGTTGAGATCCGGAGCCACCGGCGCACCGCGTACGCCCGATGGCGACAAACGACGGCCATTGACCAATAACAGTGTGCGCTCAGGACCGAGACCTCGCAGCGAAACGGTTGCCGAACCCGGACCGCTGGCTGGAACGCCTTCTACGGCGCCAGTCGTCGAACCGGAGTTAGTCGATCCGTCCAGTTGCGTACCGTGTACGAATGGTGACTCGGCGATCATCTGCGTCACATCGACGGTTCCGATCTTGACCGCGTCCTGACCGCCAATGACCTGCACAGGCGAGATCGACGAAAATTCATCGCGCCGCAGTTTGGAGCCCGTTACGGTAATTTCCTCGACCGGCGCACTGCCGGCAGCGGCGCTGTCCTGCGAATACGCCGGAGCTGACAAGGACAGACCAGTCGCTACCAGCGACCAGCCAAGAGTGCGCCAAAGGCGCTCGTGTGTATGCATGGTATTCCCCCCCACCTTTCGGTGTTGCTGTTGAACAACAAAATTGCGTAATCAAACGTAAGGATCTGAGTTGCCAGAAGCACCGCCATTTCGCGTAAGTAGAACTTTCTGCGCAACTCATTGATATGTAGATGTCTGAGAACCGCAAAAGGTGCACTAAATCGATAGAATTCTTTTGCATATGCTTCAAAAATTTTGTTCTTTTTTTGCAACAGCAACAACCGTTCGCGTGCAGAAACAATAAACTTATTTCATTTCAAGTATTTACGTAGTGCAATAACTGGACGGCATTCACAGAGATTTGGCCTAGCGACTGCTACCTTCGTTTCGATGAAAGGCAAGATATTCATTTCATTATTTGCCCTGCCGTTTTTCAGCGTCGGCGTCTGGATGCTGTGGTCCGTCGGTAACACATTTGTCGATGCGTCGCAGATGGGTAACTGGGTCGGGACGGAGGCTCAACTGAGCCGGGGTGGTTACGAGACGCATCGCGGTGACGACTCGGACACCTATGAGGCCTACGCCGCATACCGCTACGAATTTAATGGCCAACAATTCGACGGTGACCGGGTTGCGCTCAGCAAGGGTGGCGACAATATCGGCAGTTACCAGGAAAACATCGGGCGCAGTTTGCAGAATGCTGCATCCTCGGGTGACACGATCACTATATTTGTCGATCCAGACGATCCATCGAATTCAATTATCGATCGCGAAATACGTTGGGGCCTGATTGGGTTCAAGTCGATCTTTCTATTTGTATTTGGCGGCATCGGCCTGGGATTGCTGATCGTTGCCTGGCGCGCACCCAGAGAAAAGGACGCGACCTTGCCTGAGTATCAGGGAGCACCGTGGCTATTAAACGATGCCTGGCAAACGGCAACGATCAAATCGACATCGAAGTCTTCAATGTGGGGCGCCTGGCTATTTGCTGCGCTATGGAACCTGATTTCCGCGCCGTTGCCCTTCGTGTTGTATGAAGAAATTTTCGATAAAGAAAACTACATCGCCATCGTCGGCGTGTTGTTTCCTGTAGTCGGCATCGGCTTGCTGATCTGGGCCGTTCGCCGAACCCTGGAATGGACGACGTTTGGCCCTGCTCCTGTCACACTGGACCCGTTTCCCGGCTCCATCGGCGGCCATGTTGGCGGAACCATCGACCTCAATATACCGTTCAATTCCGAGAACGCGTTCGCCGTCACGTTGACCAATGCACACAGCTACAGGTCGGGAAGTGGTAAGAACAGGAGTCAGCGCGAAAAAGCCGTGTGGCAGAAAAACCTGGTCGCGCATGCGGCAACAGGGCCGCAAGGAACCCGCCTGACATTTCGATTTGAGGTGCCCGAGAATTGTCGAGAATCTGACACCGACAAAGACGACAGCTATCACCTTTGGCGATTGAACCTGCGCGCAACTTTGCCAGGCACAGATCTGGATCGCGACTACGAATTACCCGTTTACGCAACGGCTACTTCTTCGCGATTCCTGTCCAATATTGCAGTCGAGCGATCTGAAAATCTACAAGGCGCAGCGGACGATCGAGCAGTTCGCGAACTGGTCAATCTTGAATCGACGGGTAGTGGCAAGCGAATGTTCTTTCCAGCCGGTCGGCACGTCGGTTCGGCAATTGGCGGATTTGTGATTGGCGCGATTTTTGCCGCCGCTGGCTGGTTCCTGGTCGTTCAGGAAGGTCAGACGATTTTTGGCAGCGTGTTCGGGGGCGTCGGTGCTCTGATCGGCCTCGGCTGCCTGTATTTGATGTTGAACTCACTTGAGGTACTGCAAGTTGACCGCGAGATACGCACGGTACGGCGGCTGCTTGGCATCCCGGTGAGTCGCAAGAGCATGCAACGCGATGGATTCGAAAGTTTTCGCAAGGACAGCGCATTCAAAACGCAATCCGGCAGCAAGCACGTTATCTACTATTCCATCGAAGCGGTCGACCGTTACGGCAACAAACTCATCGTCGGAGAAGGCTTTAAAGGCGAGAACGAAGCCGCTGCAGCGATCCGCATCATCAGTGAGGAATTCGGCCTGCTTGAGGCCGCCAACGATCCACAGGGTCCGGATGACGGACTCTACGGCGCCGATATTCTGGCCTAAGGTCATGCCGGCGCGATCGCGCCGCTGCAGAGTTTCGAAAACCAAGGACTTGCCAGCACTTTCTACATCCAAACGGCCGCGGATTTCAATTCTGTGACCTGCGTCACACCTGCTTACCTGACCTCTATCACAGTATGGCAGCAGTTATCGACGCAAGGAGCCCCTCCAATCAATTCAGTTTGCCGGCGTCCCGGGTATTAGGGACGCACGAGATTCCATGGAAGGAATGCTCATAGCGGCGCACATGGATACCAATTCTCCACTTCGGTGCGGATGCGGTCATTGGTGCAAATATGATGAAAAAATCTATAGCAATTACATCCCGAATTTCCTTACTTTCACTCTTGCTGTTCACGCTGCCGGCCGCCGCGCAATGGGCACATCTTGACGATGCCAATGCCCCTAGAACACCGCCTGCGTCGCCCTTGCCCTCGTTCGAACACCATTCATTTCCACGCACTCTGGCGCATGAAATGCAGGGACCGTTCTCTAACGCGGACTACGGAAAATACGACTTCATCGATGCACACGGCTCGTCATTCGAGCGCATGGCGAATGTCCAGAACGCCTATTCATCGAATACGATGCTGCTGCGGCACATTTCGGCACGCGCGTACCAGAATTTTAATGCCAACTTTTGCAGAATCAGCAGCGGCGTAGCGTTCGAATCGAGTCCAGGGGTCTCCCAGGCCGGACCCGAATCAGCCGGTTGCGGCATCTATGCCGGGCACTGGTTGTACAGAGCGGGCACCAGAACCAATCATTCGATCACTGCCCAGGCAATGACTGTAAGAGTCGCTGACCCGCGCAAATTAGTGGCCGGCCAATATGTCGTTATTTACGATGCGCCGGTCGGTTCGTTTAATAACGCAGAACATGCCAGAGTTGTTTCAGTGAATAACGCCACTGGCACGGTAACCTTCAATAAGCGCGGCTTTAAGTCGATGGCCAGGGCCCGAGCGGCCGGCGCTATTATCGCAACACACATTCTCGGACAGGGACCGGAGGACGAGCTCTGGGCGTTCAACTTCAGCACCCAGAGCCCGCGAGATGGCAATGGCGAAACCTGGTCCAGCTTTTACGCAAAGTGGCTTAGGAGAAACTGGGACCGTTATAGTGACGGTGACCGAACAACGGGCAACATCGCCGGCATACTTTTCGACGCCGACATGTATTTTGAGATTAATTCCGCACAAGCTGATTACAACAATGATCTCGTCGTGGATCACGGTATTTCCGGCTCCGGCGTTAACTGGCAGGGCGAAGGTCTTGATCAGTTTTATGCTGCGACGCGGGCATTGCTGCCGAACATCCATATTGTGTCCGGTCTGCATGATGCTCGCGGCTACAACTCCAACAATGGCATTCAACTTGAGAACTGGCTCGATTTCGGCAACGGTGATTTCAATCCGAACCCGAAATACGGACAGATAAACTCAATGTTTGCGACCTATCTCTACAATATGGATGAACGCGGCGCGCACCCCATCGCACATAACCTGACCAAGACTCCGACGAGGGAGTACAGAAACAACACCCAGGCGAACAGCAACGCACCGTTTCGGCTTGGTCTCGCCCTGACGCTGATGGACGACGGCTATTTCGGCACCCACGCGAACGTGGTCGGCGACGCCTGGTGGGATGAATACGCGGTTGACGTCAGGCGCGGCTCGCAAAACTATGGCCGCGCGATTGACAAGAACAATCTTGCTGCAATTCACGCCAACAAAGGCTGGCTCGGCGAGCCGGTCGGCAAGTTCAAACGTGTCTACAACAACGCGGATTTCGCACCGTCGAAAACACTGCTGGCAAACGGTTCTTTTGAAGGCGGCATCAACTCCTGGTCGAGTAACAATGCGACGATCTCTTCGAGCAATAATGCATTCCAGGGATCTGGAGCGCTGCACGTGTCGCAGATGAACGGCTTCAGGGGCACGCCAGCCGGAGCTACCGTCAGGTCCGAATCAATTCAACTGGTATCAGGCAGGGAATACACCGTTTCCTTTGTAGCTCGTGCCAGTAAAGCCAGGGAAATGCGCGTCGCATTCGGATCACTTAACGAAAAGGTACCCGTCGGTAAAAGCTGGCGACGCTATGTGTTGTCATTTCGACAAAGCGGCAATCAGAATACCGCCGTGACTTTTCAAGTGGGGCGTGAGAATACGACCGTTTGGTTTGATTCAATGTTCGTATTTGAGAAAAGCGCTAACGTTTTTCGGCGCGACTTCGAAAAGGGCATCGTACTGGCTAACGCCACGTCGCTGCCGAAGACTGTGGACCTCAATGGCACGTTTCGAAAAAT
>JBBKWL010000145.1:0-3882 GCA_037968975.1 Woeseiaceae bacterium
GTACATGTCCGTCGCAATGAAAGTCGAACTCGAAGGCGAGTACACGCGCGGGATTCTGGTTTATGGCGAGGACATATACTCTGGAAATCCGGTCCCGAAGGGCAACGTGGACATTTGTATTCGCGCTGACCACGAACGCTTCCGGCAAATGGTTTTTCGCACCTTGCAGATGAGTTGAGTTTGGATGCTGATCGCACTCTTAATGGTATTGGCGCCCGGCGCTGTCTTCATTCTCACACTGCCGTTTTCCGGGCGCCTGAGACCGGGCCTGCGCAAGGCGTACAGAATCCTCGGTGGTCTCATTGTATTTCTTGGCAGCGGTATCTCTTTCTATTTCGCGTGGTATTCCGGCGATCAAGGCGGCATAGCGGCCTTTTATTTTCAGATGATGGTGATCCTGGTTTATGCAGCATTTTCGGTTTTTATCTTAGTGCTGAATTGGATCCTCTGTGCCAGGGAGGCCGGCAAGAACGAACGTTAGGGACCTGAGTTTTTACATTCGGCCATTAGCAGTCACTTAACTATCACTACTATTAATGAAATCAACGTAAGGACTACTGTGACGATGGCGTAGATTATGAAGTAAGATCGCGCCTTGAATCTTAGCGGGTCTGTGACCGAGCGTGCCTTTATCTCGAAATAGATAGACTCAGTAATGACGATATTGTGGAACACCGCCAAAATCACGATGGTCATAACACCTAACACCACGTTAGATCCGATTAACCAGCGACCGCCAGGCATTAAGAACAGCTGAACTAGCCCTTGAAGCGACATGAGATTGATTACCAGCATTGTCGCCAATATTGCGGATATGCTGAACCTTCGATCACCGTCGCGTTTCCAGCCGCTGGGAAGTTGGTAGAGCCCAAAAGCTAGCGTTCTAAGAAAATTCACAAGGAATGATTCGCAAAGGCTATAGGTGAAATATTGCGGCCGGCTGCTGTGGGGTTATTGCAATTTATTTGGACACCATGGACGCTGGCGCACAGTCCCGTTTACAAGCCCAATTCCTTCCGGGATGCGAGGGCTAGCTTGGCAATGAGTTCGTCAGAAATCGGCTTGCTCGGCGAGAAAGTGACGCCGGTCTTGGTTGCCTTGAGGCCAATAGCGGCAATGTCGTCGGCGTGGGCAGCGATGGCACCTTTAGACACATAAAGACCGCACTGCTTACTGAAGGCTGCATAGCCCGCGATAATCGATTTGCCGAACCCGAAGCCGGGCATATTGTATGCAATGATCTCCTCGGCATCGGGAAGCGTCTGCATAAGCTGCGCTCGCAATTGCACCAGAAGCGGGCGGAGTGGTTCCGGGGCAGCAGCGATGTAGGCGTTATGGTCTGTAATTGTTGTCACGCCTCATTATGGGCAATTAGGCGTAATCGAGCAATTGCACCGGCAGGAGCCTCTGAAGGCCGACATTCGCCGAAGATACTCGATGATCGGGGTCATGTGCATCGGTCGTCAGTTTATCACTCGACCGGCTCCTTCCGGTCAGAAGCGGTCACTGGGAGCGGCCTAAGACATACGCTACCGCTGACCGCTAACCCAATAGCTGCGCAATTGGTCGTCAGACATGCCCGAGCTGTTGCCCCCATCGTCTCGTGGATCTTCATCGTCTTTCGAGCGATGAAAGGAAATTACTATTACCGCGCCAATGATTGGAAGGAGCCATGCCAGAATAATCTGGTTTCGAATTTGGGACTTAAGAAAATCTTTGGCACGCAGAGCTGCAATTGTCGCGAATATATTGAGTAGCACGACAATGAGCGCACCGATCAATCCGATTACGATATTGTTCATTGTGCCACCTAGCTAATGTTCTTGTGCAGAAGGTGAGAAAATCGCTCTAATATCAAGCGTCCGCTTTGGGTCAGCAGCCGTCATATTACCTCAGATTTTTCGAGCGGCTGCTGTGCGGCGTGAAGCAGCCCCTCGATCGGTTTCCTGGCGAGCGTCTCAGAACGGCCAAAAGGGGACGGTCAACCGCCCCATCGCCGGGCATGCTCGTTTATTCCTTGTCGCTTTTGATGATCGATGATTGACGCTATACCGAGAGGGTGTTGTTCCATCTGAGCCAATGGTGTGAATGCAACTGGGTTAGGTGCAAATTCGATAAATTTCTTGAGAATCTGCTCAGTACTGAAAGCAAAGCGCGTCTTCTCGTGAGTAATAAAAAGATCACTCTGACGCCAGTCCTCGTCCGAGAAGTACAGGCCCTTCACAATCGGCTCGTCTTTCGGGTTGCCAGTGATAAATTGGCTTCTGGTCGGATCAATGGGACCACACCGACCATGAACAATAATTAAGAAATAATCGCCCACCTGTTGGCCGTGCCTGTCTTCAAGCAAGACCGGGACTGACGAAAATCCGGAAAGTCCAGAGAGACATTGATAGAGCGGCTTAGACACAACCAACGACGATAGGCCGACAGATCCTATCAGTGGACCCGGCTCAGAATTCCCCCCGATCCAGTGAGCGCGCAGCGGTTTATCGGCAGGAATATCGCATCACTTAACGAAGGGCGAATCGAATAGAACGTGTCAAAATCGATCGTCAAGAGATACGCGGCTCTCGGTACTGCGAAATTGCGACCTTCTGCTCGTATCCGAACGCAGTCGCCCGCCAGATACAAAAAACCCGCCACCAGGACGGGTCTTTGCTAACTGTTGGGGTGGATCAGACCTTGCGTCGACGTCTTACTAAGGCCATTCCCAAAATGCCAAGGCCTAGGAGAGTGAGGCTGCCAGGCTCGGGGACCGATACCAAACCACCAGGGGTAAATTCAAAATTATCCCACCCGAGACCACCGCGATCGGTAATGCCGTATATACGAATGGAAGAGACGTCATTAAAGGCGGAAAGATCGACAAGGTTGGGTGTATTGAAGTCACTGAACCCAAAAATGTCGACCGTGCTCGATAACAAGCCGTTTACGAACACATCGACAAGAGCAACTACTCCAGAATCGTTATCCCCGACCTGCCAGAAAGATAGCCCACTCACCAAGCTCGAAAAGGTAAGAATCGTCTCCTGAGAGCAATTGATAAAGGATCCTACCGGAGCGGTACATATGAAATTACTTCCAAAACCGATTCCAGGTTGCGTACTTACCTGATTTTCGGAGCCAGCGTTCGAGGAGAATACTACACCGGAAAATTGATTGGTAACGACGGTTCCATTTGCCAATCCTTCGAATGTAATTAGGTCAGCATTTGCCGCTATTGGTGAAAACATGACGGCTACCAAGACCAGAAATGTATTTTTTATTTTATTCATCGGATTTTTCCCCAAAATAAAAATTTGACTTCACTTAATCTATAAGCAATTTCCATACCAACATTGGAAGGTATTGTTTCTATTACAGTTAGGCGAAAAGAAATTATTGGAGCCGGCAGATCTGCAAAGAAATCCGACACTAAAAAGCTGGTGCGAGAGCGACGGTTACGGGCCGGTAGCAGTTGCGCTACAGGCTGTTAACGGCTGCGGTTTCAACCGGTGAACGCAACATCTAATCTCTGAGTATAGAGAGGAGGACGTTGCAGATGAAGTATCGAAAGAGGATTTACTACACCGAAGCGGACAAAGCACTGATGTGGGATCGTTGGCAAAAGGGTAATTCATTGCATGCGATTGCCCGTTTGTTTGACCGTCATAATGGCTCGGTTCGGCGCATTCTCGAACGCACCGGCGGTAGTCGCCCACCGACACGAAGGCGATCGAGTCGATCGCTAACATTGAGCGAACGCGAAGAGATTTCTCGTGGTCTTGCCGCGGGTCAATCGTTACGCTCGATCGCATTGAGGTTAGGTCGTGCACCGTCGACAGTCAGCCGAGAACTCAACCGTAACGGCGGTCTTGACAGCTACCGTGCTCACAGCGC
>JBBKWL010000146.1:0-4805 GCA_037968975.1 Woeseiaceae bacterium
ACTGATTGACAGCATTAGATCGAGCCGAAACAGCAGTTGCACTGTACTGTTCATTCACAAATTTCCAGTTCACCAGCTTCCAGAAAGCTTGCAGATAATCAGGTCTTGAATTCTTGTAGTCTAGATAATATGCGTGCTCCCAAACATCACAGGTCAACAAAGGCACCTGACCGTGCCGAATGGGTGTATCTGCGTTTTCAGTTCTTACAATCTCCAGCCCGCCTTTCTGATTCAATACCAGCCAGGTCCAGCCAGATCCAAACAGAGAAGTCGCCGCATCAGTGAAACTCTCTTTGAATTCATCCAAGCTGCCAAAATCATGCGCTATCGCCTGGCTAACTTCGCTTGCAAGATCGAGAACGCTATCAGGACTCAGGCACTGCCAGTAAAAAGAATGATTCCAGGCCTGTGCAGCATTATTGAAAATATTGCCTTGTGCAGTTGCGATTATCTGCTCCAGCGTTTTGCCTGAAAACTCGCTGTTCTCGATCGCCTTGTTGAGTTTTTTAATGTATCCAGCATGATGTTTGCCATGATGGTACTGAAGCGTTTTTTTTGAAATATGTGGCTTTAAAGCGTCTAACGAGTAGGGTAGTTTCGGTAATTTATGCAACTTTGACATAGCATTGTCTCCTGGTGATTTGCACTATTGCAGTGACGAGTCGGCATTGGCATTACGTAGGGCTCTATCACGTACACAGCTGGTTCATTGGATGGTTTAAGCTCATCAGTTCTCTGCAATCGTGTGATACGTCAAGATGAAACTCACAACTTCGAAAGAATATCTTGGGCTCGTAGGGGGAGATGACGAAGCCGCACTCCTACCGCAGCAAAAATAGCGTTGCCAATCGCTGGCCCTACTACGGTTGTACCCGGCTCGCCCATTCCCACAGGCGCTTCGAGGCTGTCAACTAGTTCAATATCGAGCTCGGGAACATCGGCCATTCGCAATGGCGTGTAACTGTTGAGGTTCCTGTCATGCACCTGTCCGGCTGCAAAGTGCGTGCCTTCGTGCAGCGCCATGCTCAAGCCCCACAGCGCGGCTCCTTCTGCCTGTGCGAGCGCGCCGTCCGGATGAATCACGATGCCGCAATCGATGACCAGTGTCAGCTTCTCGCAGTGGACCTTGCCCGACGTTCGATCCACGCGCACGCGAGCCACGCAAGCAGTCCATGTCGGCATAGTGCGCTCCTGGCCAAACGTGGTCGCTACACCAAATCCGGTGTCCTCAGGCAATGGTTGCCCAAAGCCGGCGCGCTCAGCCGCTATTCGCAACACATTGGCTTGGCGGTTGGCACCACCCACAGCGAACGGTGCTGAGCCAGCGTTGCGCCCTTTCGCTTTTAGATGGGCAAGTCTGAACTCTACGGGATCGGTTTTCTGTGCATGGGCCGCTTCATCAATGAAACTCTCCAGTGCCCAGTTGACCCATCCAGAACCCACGGAACGCAGCCAGCCGGGACGAAACGTGTCATTGGCCAGTTGGTTCGACAGCGTGCGGAGCCGCTGCGGCCCCAGCGAATACCAATTGTCAGCACCGTGTATCGCAAACGGATCGTAAGCCTCGCCATTGAGACCCGGCGGCATGAATCCTGGTGCCATCACCAGGGTCGGCCATCCTGCCGACGCGTGGTGCTGCATGCTGGTGACCTCGCCATCGCTATTGAATGCCATTCGCATCCGTTGCACTGAGGGTGAACGTACCGAGTCGAAGCGGGCATCGTCTTCTCGTGTCCAAACCAGCTTGACCGGTCGCCCTACCGCCTTTGCCGCAAGGGCTGCCGGAACGGCGTAGTCACCGTTGAGCCGCCGACCGAAACCACCGCCAATAAGATAGCTGCGCATAACAACATCGTTCTCGGGCACAGCGAGCGCTGTTGCCAGAACTGGCAGAATTAGCGATTGCCACTGGTTACCGGTATGAATTTCCCAGCGTCCATCGTCTGCTTTGTAAGCCACTGCGTTTACCGGTTCTAGCTGAAAGTGCAGCACTGTTGAGGTGGTATAGAACGCTTCCAGTACGTTGTTGGCGACGGCGAACGCCTCGTCGACGCCAACGTCGTTCACGACCATCGAACCGCCCTTTTGCGAGCTGACCTGTTTTCGCCCGACTTCCAAAATGTCGTCTTCGGTTACGGCCGAGGTTTTTCCTGGTGTCCAATCAACGATAACGCGGTCCGCTGCCCGAATCGCCGCTGGATACGTCTCAGCCAACACCACTACCCAGCCAGGCACGGTACCAGAGGGATCTTCTAGCGCTATGCTACGCAGGTAGCCGGGTATCTCGCGCGCCGACGTGTCATCAATCGTGTTGACCTCTGAGCCGTAGCGCGTCGGCGGAATCAATGGCCGCGCAAACACCATGCCGTCGATCTTGGCATCGATACCGTAAATAGCGGTGCCATTCGTTTTTGCCGGTACGTCCAAAGCCGAGACCGCTTGGCCAACAAGGCGTCGCTGATCGGCTGACTTTATCGGTATGGCTTCGAGTTCATCTGCCGACCATGTTCTACTGACCCCGCCACTTCGAACAATTTCGGCGTAGCTCACCGATTTCGTGCCCGCATAAATGGCGCTTTCCCGAGCATGGCAATCGGCTGGATCGACGCCCAATCGCCGCGCTCCCGCCTGGATCAGCGCTGTTCGGCCGGCAGCACCCGCTTGGGACAAGGGCTTGAAGTTCTGCCACACGGACCAACTTCCGCCTGTTACCATCAGGCCCCACTTCGGGTCGCTGTCAGCGTACCGCAAACGCACGTCATTCCAGTCGGCCTCCAGTTCATCCGCGATTATCCTCGCAAGCGCAGTACCAACATGCTGGCCCATCTCAGCCTCGGCGATATTGACGGTCACCACACCATCTTCATCAATGTCGTACCAAATTGTGGGTTCGAAACGCCCTTTGACCTTGGGTTGACCAGGCTCACCGTTGGCAAAACTTAGTGGCAGAAAGCCGAACGTGAGGCTTGCTCCAGTCGCACCGATCAGAAAGCCGCGACGTGAAAACACACTCGCGATTTCTGAACGCGGCCGCCAGTGACTGAACTTATTCATGCGCCGCGTCGTTCGAGCGCATATCGCGAGCCGCTATTTTGATTGCTTTTCGAATGCGCACATAAGTCATGCAGCGACACAGGTTGCCCGTCATCACCGCGGTAATTTCCTCATCGCTCGGGTCAGGAAAGTCCTGCAACAGTGTTACGGCCTGCATGATCTGACCGGACTGACAGTAACCACATTGAGGAACCTGGGCCTGAATCCAGGCACGTTGCAACGGGTGTGTGCCATCGGGATCGAGACCCTCAATGGTCGTCACCTGTCCACCGGCGATGCTGGCTACGGGGGTGATACATGAACGAATCGCGCGTCCGTCAAGGTGCACGGTGCAGGCACCGCACATACCAATGCCGCAGCCAAATTTAGTGCCGGTGAAACCGAGCTCGTCGCGAATTACCCAAAGCAACGGCGTCTCACCCGACGATTTCACCTCCAGCGTCTTACCGTTCAGTGAAAGTAACGTCATTCTGAAATCTCCATCTCGTGCCGAATTTGCCCGATACGTTCTTCTATGTTTTGCCAGTTGTTGTCGTCGTCCCGGTCGGGAGGAACCACGTGCCGCGCCCTTAAGTACAGCGCAATATCAGCGATGTTGGCGTCGCTAAGCGATGACGCGTAGCCGTGCATGAATAACTCCGGGTGCCCGTCATTTCGTGAAACGCCTTGCAGCACAAGGCGCACAAAGTTGTCGGGCTCGGGTGCATACAGGGCGCTATTCAGGGACAGCTCGGGTCGCAGGGCCGATGGACTGCCGAGCGTATTGAAATGACAGGACGCACATGCGGATTCGTATAGCGCTGCTCCGGCAGCGAGTGTGCCGCTTGGGTTAGCCAGCGTGACTTTCATAGCTGTGACAACGTCCGCATTGCTGATCTCACCTGCGCCACCGAGATCGGCGAAGTAGACGGCTATGGCCCGAATGTCGGCGTCGGAAAGATCCACTAGACCCCGATGCACCACGTCTGACATTGATCCTGTAGCGACACCGTGCAGGCCACTGACGCCGTCGCGCAGATACACGAACAGCTCATTTTCGGTCCAGACCAGGGGTGCTGCATTGTTGCTGTTAAGCGCTGGCGCGTACCAACCATCAACGATGGCACCGTGGTAGGCAGCAGCGTCGCGTTCTGCCCCTAATGCGCTGCGCGGTGTATGGCAAGCCCCACAATGCCCAAGACCTTCGCTGAGGTAGGCACCACGATTCCACTGTTCACTCTGCGCGGCTGTTGGTTGAAAATCGCGGTTTTCAAAGAACAAGAATTTCCAACCCGCCTGCAACACTCTGAGGTTGAAAGGAAATGGCAAGGTGTTGGGTGGAATGTCGGCGGTCGCCGGTTCTCGGGTCATAAAATAAGCGTAGAGAGCCTTCATATCCGAGTCGGTTAGCAATCGAAAATGCGTGTACGGGAAGGCCGGAAACAGATGCTTGCCGTCGCGACGTACACCCTCTCGCATGGCGCGTGCGAACGCTTCTTCCGACCATTGACCAATGCCGGTATTTCGGTCGGGCGTAATGTTAGTGCTGTACACGATGCCGAACCCGGTCTGTATCGAGTAACCGCCGGTATAATTGGGCTCGCCATCGATGCTATGGCAGGTCATGCAATTGCCGGCGCCGGCAAGTTCACGACCTCGTTGGACAAGGCTGTTATTAAAAGACCCGGCTACGGGCACCGATATTGGGTCGATCGCAGGGTGCCACGCGAATGCGCTGAAGCCGAGCACTACCAGCAATCCGACACCAATCA
>JBBKWL010000147.1:0-22918 GCA_037968975.1 Woeseiaceae bacterium
TTCCGTGGGTCCGAGAAAAAAGGCACGCGGTCATGAAGACCGCGTGCCCAGATGCTTACAGGGCCCAGATTGGCCCGATAAGTGTCCTAGTGCGAACCGAACCGGTAGTTCAGGTTCAATGACATCCGATCGAAATCGGCGTTATTGACCAGGACTCGCGAATACTCGCCGTTCAAAACAAATCGCGGGTTCAGTTTGATGCCGGTTCCGACAGCCCACGAGAACGCATCGTCATATTCGTTGATGCGAGCCGCGATGCCGCCGAAAGATCCGGCCGCACTTGTATCAAGGTAAGTCCAACCAATACGGCCGTAGGGACTTAACCGTTCGCCCATGGGGATGGACAGTTTGGTCGAAAGGTCCCAGGCGTTGCCGTCCACTTTCACGTCAATTCCGTCGACGGTTCCGGTGGCGTTGTACAACTTCGTGTAAGCCGCCTCGAACGCGACTCGTTCGCTATAGTTGTAGCCACCCAGAATCGATAGGGTCGGTGCAGTTTCATTAAATCCGTCAGACTTAAGTCGATAAGCACCACCGCCGAGGCCGCCGTAAAAACTGTTTTGGTCGGCTGCCATCGCTGGCACACTGATGGCGCCAAGCGCGATCAGTGTAATCATCTTCTTCATTTCTACATGGCCCTCCTTGGGCCAATACCCGCAAATCCGGGCCAGCCAAATCATACGCCGACGCGCAATGCCGTCAACAACTATAAATATAATAAAATCAGTTAGTTATAGTGTCTCAGACCAGCTGATTACAGGCATTCCAAACGCTACTTGCTTGGCATCACCGCCGTTCCTATAGTTGCGTAACTGCCATGGAGCTTCAGGCATGCAGATCCGCGACCACCACCAACGAGCAGTCGACCACCTGGCTGAAAAGGGTAACGAACCTTCCCGCGCTGCGTTCGAAGGCGCGTTCGTCGCCTACTCGCACGTCCCTGACCTCGATAGCCTGCTACAACGCGTTCCTGTCTATCTCGCGGCCGGCCATGATAAGCGCATCAGAGCCTTCTATAGCATGGCGTTTATCCAGCATTGGTTCATCCACGAAGCCGAACGCCACTGCATTGTTCGAGAGTGTCCGGGAGTTCCGGGATTGGGGAGTTAGTGACCTCGAGGCCTACACCTGGTTCATGACCGACGTGGAATGGAGCTGGATGTCTGGCAAGACTCCCATCGAAGACTGGTAAGTTCGCCCGTTTCAAGACCTGCGCTGTATGCTGATCGAAAGTTACGTGTTAAGCTATTTCGCAGTTTATATAAAGAAATGTTTATATATTTATACCATGCATGAAAGCACGGACAATCTGATCGCTCATCTGAAGGCGCTAGCCGATCCGGTACGCCTGCGCTTGCTGGCCCTGTGCGTTCGCGGCGAGGCAACGGTTTCCGAATTGACCGCGGTAATGAGCCAAAGCCAGCCCCGGATTTCGCAACATCTGAAGCAACTTTGTAGCGCCGATTTGCTGGAACGGTTTCGCGACGGGCACTTCGTGTATTACCGCGTGCCGCTGAGCAGCGGGCGCGTTGCTCAGCGACGTCGTTTGTTCGGCCTCCTGCCGAGTGAGGAGCCGCAATTCGAACGTGACTTCGCGAAGTTGTGTGAGCTGCGCGCCGCTCAAGGTATGGCGGTGCCGGAGCAGGATGACGATGCAGTACGCCACTTGCACAGTGCGCTGATTGAACTAACCGTGTCGATGCCGCTGGGAGATTTGCTCGACATCGGTAGCGGGCAGGGACGAATTCTCAAACTACTGGGCTCGCGCGCCCAGCGTGCAGTCGGTGTCGACATCGACTCGGATGCACGACAACTCGCGCGCGCGGAACTGTTGCTCGCAGGTGTCGAAAACTGCAGTTTGCGCAAAGGCGATATGTACGATCTGCCGTTCGCCGACGGCGAATTCGACACCGTGATTCTCGACGATGTGCTGGGCAGCGCCAGGCGACCGATGACAGCGATCAGCGAAGCGCGGCGACTTTTGAAACCAAGCGGACGTTTGCTGGTGCTGGGCCAACCCGATTCCGGCAATGTTGAAAAATTGCAGGAGCAACTAACGGTCTGGTGCCGAACTGCTGATCTGAGGTTGGGGCCGCCCCGACGAATCCCTGGCAATCAACCTCGCTGGCTGCTTGCGGTCGCAACATTGACTGACGGCAAGACGGAGGCGGCATGACGAGCACTGTCGATGTGTCATTCGAATTCTTCCCGCCGAACGACGAGCAAATGGAAGAAGTCTTGTGGCGTTCTATCGAGCGGCTTGCCGGCCTTGGGCCGCGGTTCGTTTCAGTGACCTACGGTGCGGACGGTTCTACGCGCGAGCGCACGCACAAAGCGGTTGCACGAATCGTGAGCGAGACAAACCTCACCGCGGCACCACATCTAACTTGTGTTGGTGCGACCCGCGGGGAGATTGACGACATCGCACGTTCTTACTGGGATATGGGGGTACGCCACCTGGTTGCTTTGCGTGGCGACGCGCTCCCGGGCAACGATAGTTACAACCCGCACCCGGAGGGTTACCAATATGCTGCGGACCTGGTTGCCGGACTAAAACGTGTGGCAGACTTCGATATCTCGGTGGCTGCCTATCCCGAGGTACATCCCGAAGCGCCGAATCCGTTGTTCGACCTGGATAATCTCAAGCGCAAACTGGATGCCGGCGCATCACGCGCGATCACGCAGTTCTTTTTCGACGTGGATGTGTTCTTACGTTTTCGCGATCTCGCAGCGGCGGCAGGCATCGAGTCTGCCATTGTGCCCGGCATATTGCCGATCACGCGCTTTCCGCAATTGGAGCGATTCGCTGCCCGTTGTGGCGCAAGTGTGCCGACCTGGCTGCAGGAGCGATTTGCAGGCCTCGACGATGATGCCGAAACCCGTCAGATGATCGCCGCCAGCGTGGCGATCGAACAGGTACACACACTGCAGGCCGAAGGCCTCAATGAATTTCACTTTTACACGCTAAATCGATCCGAGCTGACCTATGCAATCTGCCATGCGCTCGGAGTTCGCCAACGGCAAGTCGCAGCCTGAGAAAACAGCAATGGATCGTCAAAAACGCATCGCCTCCCTTTTCAATTCACTCGAGCAACGCATTCTTCTGCTCGACGGTGCCATGGGCACGATGATCCAGAGTTATGAGCTTGGTGAGGAGGACTACCGCGGCACGCGCTTCGCCGATTGGGAAAGCGACCTCCGTGGCAACAATGATTTACTCACGCTTACAAGGCCGCAGGTAATCCAGGAAATTCATCGCGGGTTCCTCGCTGCCGGCGCCGACATAATCGAAACGAATACATTCAATTCGAATGCGCCGTCCATGGCTGACTACGGCATGGAATCGTTGGTTGCAGAACTCAATCTCTCGGCAGCTCGTCTGGCGCGCGAATGTGCCGACGGGTATGCAGAAAAGGCAGGGGAACCACGGTTCGTGGCCGGCGTGCTTGGCCCGACCAATCGCACCGCGTCGATTTCTCCCGATGTAAACGACCCCGGCTATCGCAATATCTATTTCGCGGATCTCGTTCGCACCTACGAAGAGGCCGTTGTGGCGCTGCTTGAAGGCGGCGTCGATTTTCTTATGGTCGAGACCATTTTCGACACACTCAATGCCAAAGCGGCAATTTTTGCAATCAAGCGTGGCTTCGAAACAGCAGGCCTTGAAGTGCCCGTCATGATCTCCGGTACGATTACAGATGCATCAGGACGCACACTGTCAGGGCAGACCAGCGAGGCATTCTGGAACTCAGTTCGGCACGCGAACCCGTTCATGGTCGGTTTTAACTGCGCGCTTGGTGCAACGGAACTGCGTCCCTACGTGAACGAGCTTGCCCGGGTTGCGGATACGCGTGTGTGCGCGCACCCAAACGCGGGGCTACCGAACGAATTCGGTGAGTACGACGAAACGCCCGAACAGATGGCCGAGGTGGTCGGCGAATTCGCCACAAGTGGCATGGTCAACATGGTCGGCGGTTGCTGCGGCACGCGCCCCGAACATATTCGTGCATTGAAAGAGGCGGTGGCCGGAGTCACACCACGAACGGTCGCCACGCCGCCCGTGCGTTGCCGGGTAGCGGGGCTCGAACCACTCAACATTGGCCCGGATGACTTGTTCGTCAACGTGGGCGAGCGCTGCAATGTCACTGGTTCCGCTGTCTTTCGGCGCTTGATCGAAGCCGACGACTACACAGCGGCCGTACAGATTGCCAGGGACCAGGTTGCCAACGGCGCACAGATTATCGACGTCAACATGGACGAGGGCATGCTCGACTCCGAGAAGGCGATGGAGACGTTTCTCAGCCTGATCGCCTCGGAGCCTGACGTTTCACGACTTCCAATTATGATCGATTCATCCAAGTGGTCGGTCATTGAAGCAGGCTTGAAATGTGTACAGGGCAAAGCAATCGTCAATTCGATCAGCCTCAAAGAGGGTGAAGAGTCGTTCATCGAACAAGCGCGACTGGTGCGTGACTACGGCGCCGCTGTCATTGTCATGGCGTTTGACGAAGACGGCCAGGCCGACACCGTCGAGCGTAAAGTCGAAATCTGCAAACGGTGTTACAAGATTCTCACCGAGGTCGTCGGCTTTGACGCAGCGGACATCATTTTTGACCCGAATATTTTTGCCGTCGCGACCGGTATTGAAGAGCACTCGCGATACGGGCTGGATTTCATTGAGGCGACCCGGCGAATCAAGGCCGAATTGCCCGGCGTATTGGTTAGTGGTGGCGTCAGCAATGTGTCGTTCTCGTTTCGCGGCAATAATATCGTGCGTGAAACGATCCACTCCGTGTTCTTGTATCACGCGATTCGTGCCGGCATGGATATGGGCATCGTCAACGCCGGCCAGCTCGCCATTTATGCGGACCTGCCGGAAAATCTTCGCGACGCAGTTGAAGACGTTGTGCTCTACCGTCGCGACGACGCCACCGAGCGCTTGTTGGACGTGGCCGAAGAGTTCAGGGGCCAGGCCTCAGGTGCCAAGGCACGTACGTTGGACCTGAGTTGGCGCGAACTGTCGGTGGATAAACGTTTGGAACATGCGTTGGTCAATGGCATCGACGAGTACGTCGTGGATGACGCCGAGGAAGCGCGACTGGCAGCGGTGCGACCCCTGGATGTGATTGAAGGCCCGCTCATGGCAGGCATGAACGTCGTCGGTGATTTGTTCGGTGACGGCAAGATGTTCCTGCCGCAGGTCGTGAAGTCGGCGCGCGTCATGAAAAAAGCAGTGGGTCACCTGGTCCCGTTTATCGAAGAGGAACAGGGTGGCGAGATTAAGAGTAACGGCAAAATAATAATGGCGACCGTGAAAGGCGATGTTCACGATATTGGTAAAAACATCGTCGGCGTCGTGTTGCAGTGCAACAACTTCGAAGTCATCGATCTTGGCGTGATGGTGTCATGCGAGAAAATTCTCGAGGCTGCGCGTCGCGAAGGCGCCGAAATCATCGGGCTATCCGGGCTCATTACACCGTCGCTTGACGAAATGGTGCACGTCGCCAGTGAAATGCAGCGGCAGAAATTCGAGTTGCCGCTTTTAATTGGCGGCGCAACGACATCACCCGCACACACGGCCGTGAAGATCGAACCCAAGTACGAAGGGCCCGTCATTTATGTGAAAGATGCATCGCGCTCCGTAGGTGTAGCCCAGGCGCTGATCGAACCGCGAACGAAAGAGGCCCTGGTGAGCAAGGCTCGCAAGGACAACGAGCGTCGACGTGAGCAACATGCAAAGAAAAAACGCCTCGCGCCGCAGTTGTCGATCGCAACAGCGCGCGAGCGCCGGCACCGATGCGACTGGGAGAATTACGTGCCGCCGGTACCTGCATTTCAGGGCAAACGAATTCTTGAAGACATCAACCTGGAAGATCTGCGTGACTACATCGACTGGATGCCGTTTTTCAATGCGTGGGAATTCCACGGCAAATTCCCAAATATCCTGAGCGACGCGACCTACGGGGACGCCGCACGATCTCTGTACGCTGACGCGACGAAAATGCTCGATCGGATGATTGCCGAAAAGTGGTTGCAGGCGAGGGCCGTCTTCGGCTTTCATCCGGTCAACTCGGACGGTCACGATGACCTGCTCGTGTACACGAGTGAAAAACGTGAGGACGTGATCCTGCGCCTTTGTCATTTGCGACAACAACGCGCCAAGCCGTCCAGCCAGCCGCAGAATTGCCTAGCCGATTATGTGGCGCCGTTAGAGAGCGGCAAGGCGGACTACATCGGTGCATTTGCGGTCTCGGCCGGCTTTGGCATTGACGAACATGTAGCCCGTTTTGAGGCAGAGTACGACGACTACAGCTCGATCATCCTCAAAGCGCTGGCCGATCGGCTCGCAGAAGCTGCTGCGGAGTATCTGCATGCGCGCGTGCGCCAGGAGTACTGGGGCTACGCGCCGCAAGAACGTTGGTCGAATGCAGAATTAATACGTGAAGCGTACACCGGCATCCGACCCGCGCCAGGATACCCGGCGTGTCCGGACCACACGGAAAAGGCAAAATTGTGGCAACTGCTCGACGTCGAGGCGAGCATCGGTTTACGATTGACAGAGTCGTATGCGATGTACCCGACGGCAGCGGTTAGTGGATTCTATTTTTCACACCCGGATGCACGCTACTTTTCTGTCGGCAAGATCGACAGCGATCAGCTGGAGTCGTATGCAGAACGAAACGGAATTAGCCGTGTCGAAGCCGAGAAGTGGTTGATGCCAAACCTGGGATATGAACCGAATGCCGCCGATGTCGCCTAGCAAAGTTTTACCTCTCTTACTGATTTTTTTCTATTCTGCTCAATCGCTCGCAGACGCCTATTCAGATGCGCGCAGCGCGATGATTGCGGCTTACCAGGCGCAGGATTTTGCAGTGATGCGGGTTGCTGCTAACAAAGCCTTACAAGCCAGACCAGGTTATCCGGGAGCACTGTTCAATCTCGCCTACGCCAAATCACTGGGCGGGGACCATGTCGGCGCGCTGCAGATCCTGCAGGGGCTGGTTGCCTCCGGTGTTGATTTCGGTGCTGCCGGCATCGACGAACTTGCGCCATTGCAGTCGCTGCCGGGCTGGCCGGCTTACGCGGATGCTGTCGCGAAGTTGAATGAGCCATTAGGTGAGGCGATGGTTGCATTTAGCCACCCTGCCGGAGATTTCGTGCCGGAGGGTATCGTTGTCGATGGCGAAGACCTGTTGCTCGGCAGTATTCGCCACGGCTACATTGAGCGGATCGGCAGCCGGCACGCGACGGTAAGTAGTGCCGATGCGGCGGGGCACTGGAGCGTGTTCGGCATGCGCCTGGGACCGGATGGCGGTCTCTGGTATGTCAGTGCTGCCGTGCCTGAGTTCGCAAATGTGAATGCCGAGAGTATCGGTTCAACCGGCTTGTTTCGCGTGGATCTCGAAACGGGTGCAACGACGGTGCGCGAATTGCTACCGAAACAGGACGAAACAATGGTCCTTGGCGATCTCGTTTTTGCCGATGCCAATACGATCTATGCAAGCGAAAGCCTGACCGGTGCGCTGTACCGTTACACGGTGAACGAGAACGAATTCACGCAGGTTATCGCGCCCGGCAAGCTGCGCTCCATGCAAGGACTCGTGCTGGATGCAAGCGGTGAGTACCTGTATGTGGCCGACTACGTCGGCGGCTTGTTTCGAGTGCAGCTATCGGACTACTCCGTGGAGCCGGTGATCGGCGATACCACCACCACCTTGTTCGGCATCGACGGCTTGTATCGGTACGGCAACGAACTGATCGCGATTCAGAACGGCATTCGTCCTCACAGGGTGGTTGCCTTCGCGCTCGGTGAAGACGGTCTGTCAGTTACCCACACTCGCGTCCTTGCCAGAAATCTGCAGGACTTTGATGAGCCGACTCTGGGAACGATTGTCGGTGACGAATTCCTGTTCGTTGCCAACAGTCACTGGGGACGCTTTGACGGCGAGGGCAATTTGCCCGAGGCGTTAACCGGACCGATCATCCTCAGGATCAAGCTGTAACAAACAGGTCAGCACGCGGGGTGCTAGTCGATTGTGACTTCCGTGATGGTGACAACGTCGAGGGGCACATCCTGGTGTCCGCCCACGCTGCCAGTCGCGACGCCCGCAATGGCGTCAACGACGTCCATGCCATCGGTCACCTTGGCAAATACTGCGTAGCCGAAGTCGCGATCGCCATGATTCAGGAAGTCGTTGTCGCGCAGGTTGATGAAGAACTGTGAAGTCGCGCTGTCCACGACACCGGTTCTCGCCATTGCCAACGTGCCTCGTAAATTGGTTTCGCCGTTGTCTGCCTCGTTCTTGATCGGATCGCGCGTGGGTTTGCTATCCATTTTGGCGTCCATGCCGCCACCTTGAATCATAAAGTTGGGTATGACGCGATGAAAAATCGTGTCATTAAAGTGACCATCGGTCACGTACTGGCGGAAATTTTCGCAGGAAATTGGCGCTTTCTCTTCCATCAATTCAACAGTGATATCGCCGTGATTGGTCTTAATTGTGATCATCTTTACTCGCTTTAGGTCGGGCGGAAGTCATTCGAGGTTTGCCAGCGTAATCGTCAACGCACGCTATGTCACGCCAACCATCGCTGGCAAGAATTGCAGCGACCGGCGCGCGTTGCTCATTGCCGTGTTCGAGGATCAGCAGACCGTCGTGCGACAGGATCGACTGGCAGTCTCGCGACAGGCGTCGGATAGCATCGAGTCCGTCATCGCCAGACACCAACGCCATATCGGGTTCCGCCGTGAGCGCAGCCAGCGCAGCGTCGCCAGCCGCGACATACGGCGGATTGGAGACAATGACATTGAAGCTCCGATCGGCCACCGGCGCGGTCCAGTCGCCCAGCAGGCAATGCACATTCGGCAGATCGAGCTGGCGGACGTTTTGTTGGGCGATAGTCAGTGCGTCAGCGCTGGCTTCCACTGCCGTCACGTCGCAGCCGGGTCGCTCGCTGGCAATGGCAATCGCGATCGCGCCGCTGCCGGTGCCCAGATCCAGAATTTGCCAGGCCGCGTCGCGCGGAATTTCGCGCAACGCGAGCTCAACCAAAAGCTCGGTTTCTGGTCTCGGCACGAGCGTGGCAGGAGAAACCTGCAAGTCCAGCGACCAGAATTCCTTGCTACCCGTGATATAGGCGATGGGTGTGCCGGCAATACGTCGCTCCAAAGTTGCATTGAGTCGCTGCAATGCAATTTCATCGAGTGTGTCGTCGGGGTGCGCAAATAGGTAGCTGCGCGGCATGTTGATCGCGCGAGCGACCAGGATTTCGGCATCGAGACGCGCGGATTCGCTGACAGTGCGCAGGCGATCTGTCACCTCGGCAACTGCAGCAGCAATGGAATGAGTATCGGTTGTTGACGGCATCGTATTGAATCGGAACTATACGCGCATGAGAGTCTATTCCAATATCCTGGAAATGGTCGGGCAGACACCGATGCTTGAAGCGAAGCGTCTGGATACCGGTCCCTGTCAATTGTTCCTGAAGCTCGAGTTGATGAATCCGGGTGGATCCGTCAAGGACCGCATCGGTATCTCGATGATCGAGGAAGCGGAGCGACGCGGCGACATCAAGCCCGGGGACCTGCTGGTCGAAGCAACCGCCGGCAATACCGGCATCGGGCTGGCGCTGGTCGCCGCACAAAAAGGCTATAGCCTGTTGCTCGTGATCCCCGACAAGATGAGTCAGGAAAAAATATTCAATTTGCGTGCAATGGGTGCGGAAGTGGTGCTGACGCGATCCGACGTTGCAAAAGGGCATCCCGAGTATTACCAGGACCTGGGCCGGTCAATTGCCGAGGAACGCGACGCCTATTTTATCAATCAATTTGGCAACCCGGATAATCCTCTGGCACATGAGCAAACCACAGCACCGGAAATCCTGGAACAAATGCAGGGCAAGCTGGACGCCATCGTGCTTGGGGTAGGCTCCAGCGGCACCGTGAGCGGCATCTGCAAATATCTCAATGAGCATGCGCCGGATGTTGACGTGATTCTTGCGGATCCGGAGGGCTCAATTCTTGCCGAGTACATCAACACAGGCCACCTGAGCGACAAGAGCAGCAGCTGGCTGGTCGAAGGTATAGGCGAAGATTTTATTCCCGACATTGCCGACTTTTCCCGTGTAACCCAGGCCTATTCAATCAGTGACGCGGAATCGTTCGCAGCAGCGCGAGATCTGCTGAAAACGGAAGGCCTGCTGGCCGGATCGTCGACAGGGACGTTGCTCGCTGCTGCGCTCAAATACTGTCGCGCGCAGACCGAAGCAAAACGTGTCGTGACATTCGCCTGCGATACCGGCAACAAATATTTGTCGAAACTTTACAACGATTTCTGGATGGAGGATCAGGGCTTCATCACGCGTGAGCAACACGGCGATTTGCGCGACCTGGTCGGCCGGCCGCACGGCGAGAGGGCCACGATTACGGTCGGTCCCGGCGACGTGCTGACCACTGCACACAATCGTTTGCGGAATGCTGGTTTCTCGCAGCTGCCGGTCATGGACGAAGGCAAGCTCGTTGGCGTCGTGACGGAGGACACAATCATTCAGCACGCATTCGGCAAACCGGAACTGATGAATGCACCGGTCTCGGATGCGATGGAGTCCGCGTTTATCAAGCTGGATACGAAGGCGAGCGTGAACAATCTGGTCGCGATGCTCAGAGTGCAGCCGTACGCGGCAATTCTGGACGGCGATGAGTTTGTCGGGCTGATCACCCGCTCAGATGTATTGAACTACCTGCGACGCCAGATGTAGCTTAGTCATCCAGCGTGGCGAGCTGGTCGGCCTGGTATTCGCTGATGAGCGGTTCAATGACCTGGTTGAGTCCGCCTTCGAGAACCTCGTCGAGTTTGTACAGCGTCAGATTGATGCGGTGATCGGTGACGCGGCCCTGCGGGTAATTGTAGGTTCGAATCCGTTCGGAACGATCGCCGGACCCAACCAGCAGCTTTCTTTGTTCCGCCTGTTCCGTGGCCTGGGCTGACACTTCAGCATCCAACAGCCTGGCTTGTAACAACGACATCGCTCGCGCCCGGTTTTTGTGTTGCGAGCGCTCGTCCTGGCACTCAACCACAATACCCGTTGGCAGATGCGTCAGGCGCACCGCGGAATCCGTCTTATTGACGTGCTGGCCGCCCGCACCCGAGGCGCGATACGTATCCACCCGCAAGTCGGCCGGATTGATTTCTTTTGCTTCGACTTCATCGGGCTCAGGCAGGACTGCCACTGTGCAGGCCGAGGTGTGAATGCGTCCCTGTGATTCGGTAGAGGGCACGCGCTGTACCCGGTGTGCGCCGGATTCGAACTTCAGGCTGGCAAAAATGCCATTGCCGGTAACGCGACTGATAATTTCCTTGTAGCCGCCGTGTTCACCTTCACGAGCACTGAGGACCTCGACATTCCAGCTCTTTGCTTCGGCAAACTTGGAGTACATGCGAAACAGGTCGCCGGCGAATATAGCGGCTTCATCGCCGCCGGTTCCTGCGCGAACTTCGAGATACACATTGCTCGCATCGTGCGGGTCCGGCGGGATCAGCGATCTCTGCAGGTCGAGTTCGAGCGCGGCGCTTTTGGCCGTCGCTGCCTGCAGTTCATCCTGGCCCATTTCGCGTATTTCTGCGTCGCTGTCCGCAACCATTTCCTCGGCAGCGACTATGTCAGCCTGCAGGGCCTGAAAATCCGCAAACAGTTTGACGATGGGACCGATGCGCGCGTATTCCTGCGACAATTCGCGGTATTGATTCTGATCGTTGATTACCTCAGGTTCTGCCAGCAAACCCTCAAGTTCCTCGTGACGCTCGCGTACCGCGTCCAGTTTGTGCCGGATTGAGTCTTTCACGACTGTTCGTCCTCTTCGAGACCGAACAGTATTCTTGCCGCCGCAATGATCTCTTCATTCGATGCTTCACCCGCTTCACGCAGCCGGACACTGGGGTTATGCAGCATTTTCTTCATCATTGCTGCAGTGACGTATTCAATGAGATCGTCATTGTCCATGCCTTTCGCCAGGCGCCGTCGCGCTTGCTCAGCGACATCGTCGCGAATCACCTGGCCATGATTGCGCAGCGCCGTGATGATCGGGTTTGCCTCTTTTGCGCGCTCCATACTGGTATAACGTGCGATCTCGTCATCCAGGATCCGATGCGCGTCAACGGCAGCCGCCTCGCGATTGCCCTGTCCTTCGAGAATGACTTTGTCGAGATCGTCGACCGTGTACAGGTACACATCAGCAAGCTCAGCCACCTCCGGTTCGATGTCCCGGGGAACTGCAATGTCGACCGCAAATATCGGTTTCCGTTTGCGCAAGCGAATAGCGGCATCCATTTGTTTGCGGGTGATGATCGGCTCCGGGCTCGCCGTCGAGGTGATGAGAATATCGGCCTCGGGTAATGTACCTTCGAGTTCTGACAAGGGCACTGCATAACCGCCGAATTGATTGGCGAGGCGTTTGGCCCTGTCCAGATCGCGGTTCGCGACGAACAGTCGACCCAGTTTTTTTGCACTCAGGTGTTTGGCAACGAGCTCGATAGTGACGCCGGCACCCACCAATAGAGCGGTGTGCTGCGAAAAGCCAGCGAAAAATTGTTGTGCGAGGCTGACCGCGGCGGAGGCAACGGATACCGGGTTGGCGCCGATTTCGGTTTCGGTGCGGACTTTCTTCGCGACTGAAAATGTATGTTGAAACAGTGCGCCGAGATTTCGACCCAGCGAGCCGGCCCGTTCCGCGTCGCGTACCGCCTCTTTTAGCTGTCCCAAAATCTGTGGCTCGCCGAGGACCATAGAGTCCAGTCCACAGGCGACCCGAAAAATATGTCGTATCGCCTGCTCTTCATCGAGCGAGAACAACGTGTCACCGAAGGCCGGGTCCAGATTGCCTTCCGAATGCAGCCAGGCCTGCAAAGCAGCTTGCCCTGAGTCATTCGTGATTACGTAAAATTCGGTGCGATTACAGGTAGATAGCAGCACTGCCTCGTCGATGCCGTCTATTTCCTGCAGGCGCACGAGGGCCCGGCCTATCTCGTCGCCCGCGAAAACAACTTGTTCGCGTACTTCGACAGGTGCCGTGGTATGGTTCAGCCCGAGAATTTGCAGCCGCATAGATGATAATTGTATGCGAACTGATGACTCAGTTCCTTGTCTCTGTTACTTATGCACCGCGATGCAGCTAATTTTTGATTCACTCGACGAGACCCAATGCACCAAATCCACCGATTTTCACCGGCCTTCTTGCTGCTGGTAACCTTGATCCTCGTTTCTCCGCCGCAGGTTCAAGCCGACAGCAGTGACGGCATTGAAGCTGCGGGCCACCTTATTGAGGGTGAAAATGCGCTGCAGTCAGGTGAGTATCTGACAGCCGCCGTGGAGTACCGCAAGGCAGCCGAGCTCAGCGACAATGTCGACGTTGCACGCAAGGCAACGCATATCGCTCTGCGGCTTGGGTTTAATGATGAAGCGCTGCTTGCCGCCGCGCGCTGGATTGAACTGGACGAGCAAGACGAAGAGGCGCGCATCCTGTATGCGCAGCTGCAGCTGCGAACCGGGAATATCCGCGAGGCGCGGCGGGCTCTCGAGAAACTGCTCAATCTGGACGACGAGAATGCCGATCGCCGCCTATTGTCCCTGCTACCGATTTTGTCCGACGAAGATCCACACAACGCGGACATGCTCATGCGCGAGCTGGCAAAGCCGCACAAGGATTCTGCGGCAGCCAATTATGCGACCGCCGTCATGGCCTTACAGGCAGGTGATTCTGAGTACGCCTTAAAGAAGGCCGCAATTGCTTCCGAAATTGAACCGAACTGGCTGAAGCCAAAACTGGTCTACGGCCGCGCGCTGTTGCTCGACGGCAAACTGAACCAGGCGATCGAGTACACGGCCGAGATTATCGGCGACAATCCGGACGTCGACCCGGACGCCCGCATGGAGTTGGCGTTGATGTACATGGCGGCCGGTCGTGACGACGATGCGCTGAGCCAGGTCAACCAGATTCAACTGGAACATGCCGGGCGCACCGATGCGCTGCGTCTGATGGGCATCATCAATTTTCGACAAAGCAATCTCGATGCAGCTCAGAGTGACTTTCAGGACCTGCTGGCAAGTGGCAGCTATACGATGGATGCCTTTTATTATCTTGCGAGAATTGCTGATTTTCGCGGCGATCACAAACGCGCCGTGCAGCTTTACTCACAGGTGAGCGAAGGCGCGAATGCCGTGACCTCGCAGCGTCGTGCCGGCGCTCTCACGGCTATTCAGCTCGAAGAGCCGGACGAAGCGCTGCATCAGCTGGATTTGTTCGCGGACCGAAATCCGCAGTACGCCGTTGATATGGTGATCGCGAAGGCGCAGTTGCTGGCGGCGTTAGAGCGCAATGAAGAGGCGCTGTTCTACTACAACAAGGCAAAAACCTTTCGGCCTGAGAATGAAGCGACGGCTCTGGGCAGAGCTGCGCTGTTGTTAAGTATGGACCTGGTCAACGAGTCGATCGGCGCGTATCGCGTGGCGGTGAGTCGCTGGCCCGATAGTCCGCTGTCACTGAATGCGCTGGGCTATACGCTGGCTGACCACACTGACAAGTACGACGAAGCTGAAAAACTTATTCGCAAAGCGTTACGCTATGATCCCGAAAGTCCGGCGATCATCGATAGCCTCGGTTGGGTGCTGTATAAGCGCGGCAAATATGAAGACGCGCTGGAACAGCTCCAGATCGCTTATAGTCGGTTTCCTGACCATGAAGTCGCAGCTCATTTGGTAGACGTACTCGCTGCATTGGAACGCGATGAAGAAGCGCTCGAAGTATTGGCTTCGGCCGAAGATCAAAACCCGGAAAGCGAGCTCTTGCGAGAAGTTCGCGAGCGGCGATTCCCTGCATCTGACTAAGACTGGCTGGCCGCTGGCGCTGCTAGGCGCGGCGCTGCTGCTGGCAGGCTGTGCGACCAGACCTGTTACACAACTTCCCGAGCTGGGCGACTGGCAGGTTCGCCAGGAAGTGCTCGGCGCGTTGCGCGACTGGGAGTTCTCGGGACGGATTGCGGTTAGCGCAGGAGACGACGGGTTTAACGGCAAACTGCGCTGGGCGCAAAAAGACGACTCGTTTCAGGCAACTGTGAGCGGACCGCTCGGAATCGGCACCGTTCGAATTGAAGGAGAGGGCGAGCGCGCGGTGCTGACGGACAAAGATGGTCTTCGTACAGAGCTGCACGACGTTGAGCAGGATCTGCTGTACCGATACGGCTGGACCATACCTGTAAAGAGTTTGCGATATTGGGCGCTCGGTATTCCGGACCCGGATTCGGACGCGCAAACAGAGCTCAACGCGGACCAGCAGCTGGCCCGGCTCGAGCAGGAGGACTGGACGCTTGCCATCTCCAGTTACCGCTCCAACAGCGGTCAGAGCATGCCGAATCGACTGTCGGCCAGCAAATCTGAGACCCGTGTGCGAATCGTCATCGACAAATGGAAGTTTTTTGACTAAATTGCGGCGCACACGCAAGGCTTATATTGGGGCGTAGCCAAGTGGTAAGGCATCGGGTTTTGATCCCGTGTACCGCAGGTTCGAATCCTGCCGCCCCAGCCAACTCGACGCAGAAAGGGAGGATTCGTGGATCCGGCATCAATGGCAATATTTTCGGGTAACGCGCACCCGAAATTGGCCCAGGACATTGCGCGCCGTCTGCATGTCCCTCTCGCCCGAGCCCACGTAGGTCGATTTAGCGACGGTGAGATCAACGTCGAAATCCTTGAGAACATCCGCGGTCGCGAAACTTTTATCATCCAGCCAACCTGCCCGCCGTCGGCCGAGAATCTGATGGAATTGCTGGTGATGGTCGACGCGGCGCGCCGCGCTTCGGCAGCCCGGATAACCGCGGTCATTCCGTATTTCGGTTTCGCCCGGCAGGACCGCAGACCGCGATCCGCGCGAGTGCCGATTACGGCCAAGCTGGTCGCAAAGATGATCGGCACCGCCGGCGTTGACCGCGTGCTGACCGTTGACCTGCACGCCGACCAGATTCAGGGCTTTTTCGATGTCGCTGTAGACAATGTCTACGCCTCACCAATTTTGCTTGGCGAAGTCTGGCGACAGAAATTTGACGATATGGTCGTCGTCTCTCCTGATGTTGGTGGCGTTGTTCGCGCCAGGGCGCTGGCAAAACGACTCGACGATGCGGATCTGGTGATCATCGACAAACGTCGAGCGAAAGCGAACCAGTCCGAGGTCATGAACATCATCGGTGAGGTCGAAGGCAAGAATTGCATCATGATGGATGACATGGTCGATACAGCAGGCACGCTGTGCCACGCTGGCGCCGCTCTAAAGCAACACGGTGCGGCCTCTGTGCAAGCCTATATCACGCATCCGGTGTTGTCGGGCCCTGCGGTGTCGCGCATCACAGAGTCGGAGCTGGATGAGGTCGTCGTCACAGACACGATCCCGCTCAATGCAGAAGCCCAGGCCTGCAAGAAGATCCGACAATTGCCGACCGCCGAGCTGTTGGCGGAGACCATGCGGCGTATTTCTGACGAAGAGTCGGTCTCCTCGCTGTATCTGGATTGATCGAAAGTACGGCTCTGAGGGCGGGAAGTTTTTATCCGCAATGGCTCGCCAGGCACCGGGCATGTGTCTACCCGCAATGGCTCGCTGCGCTGCGCTTTATTTGCGGGTAGACACATGCCCGGTGCCTGGCTCTCTATTCCGGCTTGCCAGTACGTTCGGGCGGGGTTAAGATGCGCGACCTCTTGCGGAACGGTCGCAGTTTCGAAAGAGCTTGTGTTTGGAAAAATCCAAACAAAATCAATCAGATAATGGAGGCCGTCATGGCTGATAAATTCGATCTGGTTGCGGAATACCGTGAAGACAGTGGGAAAGGTGCGAGCCGCCGCCTGCGTCATGAAGGAAAGGTACCTGCAATCATCTACGGCGCCGGCCGTCCGCCGCGCTCACTTAGTTTTGACCATAATAAGGTCCTGCGCGAGCTGCAGCACGAATCATTCTATTCGAGCGTGTTGAATATCAAGGTCGGCAACCAGAGCCAGGCCGCAATTGTTAAGGATATCCAGCGTCACCCGGCAAAACCCATCGTCATGCACATCGACCTGCAACGTATTGTTGAGGACGAAGAGATCAAGATGAATATTCCGATTCACTATGTGGGTGCGGAAGTTGCTCCTGGCGTGAAAACCGGCGGCGGATCTGTGTCACATCTGATGACCGATGTCGAAGTTGTCTGCTTGCCGAAACACCTGCCCGAGTACTTTGAGGTGGATATTTCTGCGTTGGAGCTCGACGAAATGCTGCATCTGTCAGACCTTAAACTGCCCGAAGGTGTCGAAATTCCCGAACTGGCCCAGGGGCCGGAGCACGATCACCCGATCGTATCGATCCACGTCATCAAGGTGGCGGCGGTCGAAGAGGAAGAAGAGGCGGAAGTTGCCGAAGGCGATGTGCCTGTCGAAGGCGAAGAGCCGGACGAGTCTGGCGACGAAGAGAAGTCCGAAGACTAGGTTGCTGTTGCTACTACGAACCACCAGAAAGGCCGCCTTATGGCGGTCTTTTTGTTTAAGATGCTGTCCCCATGACGAATTTGAGCATAATTGCTGGTCTCGGCAACCCCGAGGACAGGTACGAGAAAACCCTGCACAACGCCGGGTTCTGGTTTGTCGACACACTCGCTCGCAAATACGGTGGCGACTTTCGCTACGAGAAAAAGTTTGACGCGGAGTGCTGCCGGATCCGGATCCGCGATGCGGAAATCTGGTTGGTCAAGCCGCAGAGCTATATGAATTTGAGTGGCGGGCCAGTCCGCGGCGTCATGGATTACTATCGTCTTGAAACGCCGCAGTTATTGATCGCCCACGATGAAATCGATTTGCCACCCGGCACGGTCAGGCTCAAGTTGGGCGGAGGTCACGGCGGGCACAATGGCATTCGCGATGTCATCAAACATTGCGGTGCGGAGTTCATGCGCTTGCGGTTGGGCGTGGGTCACCCGGGCGAAAAAGACCAGGTCACCGGCCACGTGTTGAAACGGGCGTCGAGCGATGTCGAAGCTGCCGTTGAGCGCAATATCGATGACGCGATGGCCGTGCTGCCGATTCTCATCGACGACGGGTTGAATGCGGCAATGAAAAAGTTACATACCAAGGAAAAATAAGTGGCGATCAAATGTGGCATCGTTGGCCTGCCGAACGTCGGCAAGTCGACTCTCTTCAACGCGCTGACAGCGGCCGAGATTCCGGCAGAAAACTACCCGTTCTGCACGATCGAACCGAACGTGGGCATCGTACCGGTCCCTGATCCGCGTTTGGCAGTTATCGCCGGGATTGTTAATCCGCTGAAAATCATTCCGACAACGATGGAGTTTGTCGACATCGCGGGCCTGGTCGCTGGCGCGTCAAAGGGCGAGGGCCTTGGCAATCAGTTTCTGGCCAATATCCGCGAGACTCATGCAATTGCACACGTCGTGCGTTGTTTTGAAGACGATGATGTTACGCATGTGTCAGGCAAGATCAGTCCGATCGATGATATCGAGATTATCAATACAGAGCTGGCACTCGCGGATCTCGATGCGGTGGAAAAGCAGTTGTACAAGGCAGAGAAAAACGCCAAGACCGGACAAAAGGACGTGCTGTTTGTTCGTGATGCGCTAAGGAAGATCAAAGCGCCGCTGGATGACGGTTTGCCGGTTCGCTCCATCGAGTTGGACGAGGCCGAGCAACAGATACTGCGCGAGCTGCACCTGCTCACTGCCAAGCCGGTGATGTATGTTGCGAACGTTGCTGAAAATGGTTTCGAAAACAACCCGCACCTGGACGCAGTAGTCGAACTTGCCAGCAAGGAAGGTGCGACCGTAGTTGCCATATGCGCGGCTATAGAGGCCGAGATCGCGGTGCTGGATGAGGAAGACAAAGCAGAGTTTCTCGCCGATCTGGGATTTGCAGAACCTGGCCTGGACCGGGTGATTCGTGGCGGTTATTCATTATTGGGTCTGCAGACCTACTTTACGGCGGGTGAAAAAGAAGTGCGTGCCTGGACCACCAAAATCGGTGCGTCGGCACCTGAAGCGGCTGGGGAGATTCACACGGACTTCCAGAAGGGTTTTATCCGTGCCGAAGTGATTGCATACGACGACTACGTTGCAGGCAACGGTGAACAGGGTGCGAAAGAAGCAGGCCGGCTACGCCTGGAAGGCAAGGAATACATAGTCCAGGAAGGCGACGTAATGCACTTCCGCTTCAACCTCTAATCCAAAAAACCAGGGACAGTTTACTCAATTACCTTTTTTCGACTTGTAAAAAAGGTAATTGAGTAAACTGTCCCTGGTTTAGTGCCATGCTTTTTGGCTGGACTCTACCCGGTACAGAATGTAGTCACGGAGCGTTTGTGCCGTGGTGTGTTCGATGTACGGCACTCGCACGCTGCCTGATGCCATGTGCATTCTTAAGCTGGCGAGGTTCTTGCGGCGCTGGTAACGTGATTGTGTCACGGTGACGCGCTGCACCTTGCGAAACAGCAGGCTCACGGTACGAAATCCGAATAGACCTGAACGCCGCACCAATTCATCGTCATCATGCAGATAGCCAGCGCGTCGCCAGTTGCGCCACGCAAGCCATGCAACCAGCGGCAACCAAAGGACGGCAACCAGGCCCGCTGTGCCGAGTTCTCCTATCAGTAGCGCTGTCAGCAGAATGGTTGGTAGCAATCCGACAAACAAAATCCGTGACCGCATGTAAAACGGTGAAACGCGAACGAAGTCCGGACTTCTCGGGTCTTGCGTCACTCGTCCTGCGTCATTGGCCAACAACAAAGGTCGTAGTGCGTCCGTTTGCGCGGATGTGACAACCGGGATCGTAAACACCTTTGCCGCGCTGCCTTGTTTGCGCCCGCTAATCGCCTGTCGTGCAGTCAATTTGTAGCGCTTGAGCCAGCTCTGAATGATGCCCTGCTGCAGCCGCAAAGTCTGAATCTTTTCAAGGTCCATCGAGTGCTCGTGCCGCGTCAACAAGCCGCCGTGCGATCGCAAAGTGCGTCCATCGAGAAAGAGTTGAAAGTTGTGATAGCGCAGGAACGCCGCCCCGACCGAGACAATGGCGAACAGGAGAAATGTTGCGGTGACAATACCGATTGCGATAGAGACGCCCGATGTCACACCGATCTTCGCTGCTTCAAACGCGGCTGTCTGCAGCGCTTGCTCTACATAGCTCTCAACCTGATCACCCATCTGCTCCATCAGCGGTCCGACCAGCGCAAATATGATCAACGCGCGACGGTCAGACAGACCAATTCGAATCATGTCGCGCCAGTCGAGTTGGATCAGAGGTGCCAGGGCATCGCTGTGTTCGTCTACTTCACTGACGCGTGCTTTTTTGCGGCCGATCCGTTCGCGTAAATCTTTCGCAAACTCTCGCGAGACAGCCGGCAAATTGCCTTCGCTGCCTGAGGACCCGGCGGTGTCAAAAGTGACTGTGACGAGATTCAGAAGTCGATAGACCGGGTTCTGCTTGGTATTCACGCCCTGAATACGATCAAAGTTTATGTCGAGTTGCTTCTTCTTGATAACGCCGGAACGAATCAGTACAGAGTCGCTACTGATCTGGTAACGGAAAAATAGCCAACTGAGTACGGAACCGATAATGATGGCGACTGCGAGCGCGATACCGCCAATGACGAGCTTGGTAACGAGATCCTCTTTGCCGATACTGACGTACACGAATATCGGCGCGATCGTTTGCCACGCGTTCTTCATGATCACGCGGACAATCTTGCCGACGAAGAATAAAATGGCGAACGGCGACGTACGCTGCCAGTCGCTCTTACTCAGCGTGTTCAATACTCGTACCCACTTTGCGAAGAATATAGATACGCAATTGTTCAGCGACACCTGCCGCAAGCCCATCGATCTTCAAGTCTCCGGCTGAGCCACCGGCAGTGAATAGTTGCAGCGTTGCAAGGCCGTATTTTCGGTCAAATGGGGTATTGCTGGTTTCGACGTGCTGAATTCGGTTAAACGGAATCGCCGTCACTGATCGCCACACAATGCCTTTGCGAAACAATATGTCCTTGTCCCGCACAACATAGCCGCGCTTTGGGAATGCGATCACCGGCCAGACCAGAAGGAGGGCAAAAAGCGCCGCCCATTGTGACCAGATAATCGTTGCCGGCAAAGCAGGCACTTCCGCAACAATCGTGATGGATGCCAATGGTACCGCCGCGCCGAGCAGCACCAGCGCCGATTGCACTTGTCGTAGTCGTTTGTACCTGGGATCAAGCTCCTGCCATTGCACAGTGTCTGTGCCCGGCAAATTCTCGATCGCAATCTCAGGGTTCTCGAACATCGTTGCTCCCAATCGGCGTCAGGGCGCATTATACGGGAGCCATGAATATAAGATTCCTGATACTGACCTTACTTGCCGTGATCGCGGGCTCGGCGGATGCGGCTACTAAAGTTGTATTGCTCGGTACGGGCACGCCGAATCCCGAACCCGACCGCTCGGGTCCGGCAGTCGCGATCGTCGTGAATGAAACGCCGTATCTGGTCGACTTCGGGCCCGGAGTGGTCCGGCGTGCGGCGGCGATGTCGCCCGCCTATGGCGGCGACATGCCAGCGCTGGAAATCGAGAATCTTAAAGTCGCATTTTTGTCGCATTTGCATTCAGATCACTCGGCCGGATTACCCGACTTGATTCTCACGCCCTGGGTTGCCGGTCGCGACGTGCCCCTCGAACTGTACGGACCGGCAGGGATCAAGGAGATGGCCGAGCATGTTCTAAAAGCGTACGACGCCGACATCAAATATCGCACCGAGGGTCTGGAACCCGCCACCGAACTCGGCTGGCAGGTAAACACACATACGCTCGACGACGGTGTGGTGTACGAAGACGAAAACGTCAAGGTGGAGGCATTTCGGGTTCGTCACGGTACCTGGAAGAACGCCTTCGGTTTTCGCTTTACAACTGCGGATCGGGTGATCGTGATTTCGGGCGATGTCGCACCCGACCCGGTCGTGGAAGAGTACGCCAAGGGCGCCGATATCCTGATTCATGAGGTGTATTCGGACTCGGGATTCGCGCGTCGTGATGCATTCTGGCAGGAGTACCACCGCACGAATCACACCGCCGCAAGTGAGTTGGCCGAGATCGCCGCGCGGGCCAAGCCCAAGCTGCTGATTCTCTATCACGTGCTGTTCTGGGGGTCTTCGGAGGAAACACTGCTGCAGGAAGTGCGCGAAACCTATTCCGGCGAGGTCGTTTTGGGCCGTGACCTCGATGTTTACTAGGCTTTTCTTGACAGAAACCAACGGTATCTGGACAATTTGCGGCCCCCGCGGGCGACTGGCCTGCGGTGGATACTGGTGATGTAGCTCAGATGGTTAGAGCGGTGGACTCATAACCCGCAGGTCGGTGGTTCAATTCCACCCATCACCACCAGTAAACAAAAAAGGCGCCCCCTAGCGGGGCGCCTTTTTTGTATCGTGCAAGCTCTATTAGGCAATCATCGTTTGTTTTTCCTTGACGAGCTTCAGCACAATCGACGATGAAGCATCCTTTACGGCGGGCATGCTTAACAACTCTCCGTCGATGAACTGACCGAATGCCTCCAGGTCGCTGGCGACGACCTCGAGCATGAAATCAATCGTTCCGGATATCATGTGACAGGCCTGCACCTGCGGATGCTCAAGCACCTTGCGCCGAAACTCCTGCGCAAGCTTGG
Organism: Woeseiaceae bacterium; assembly: GCA_037968975.1. Lineage (GTDB taxonomy): Bacteria > Pseudomonadota > Gammaproteobacteria > Steroidobacterales > Woeseiaceae > UBA1847. Next base: position 22,709 of record JBBKWL010000147.1, read on the forward strand.
TGTTCTGACGATCGACGTTGACTGCGACGAATGCCTTGACCGTGTGGCCAAGCGCCGCCTCGTTGACGTTGATCGTGAAGTTCTTGATGACGCCGTCTGCTACAAGCGCCTCAACTCGCCGCTGGCAGGCGCTCGCCGACAGGTTGATCGTCGTCGCCAGTTGCGACCAGCTGACCCGCCCGTCCCGCTGGAGCTCGGACAGTATTCGCC
>JBBKWL010000148.1:0-7189 GCA_037968975.1 Woeseiaceae bacterium
TTGGTGCAAAGACGATAGGTTCCGCCGTACGCCACATCAGAAATAATCGCGTGCGAGCCTGCGCTCAGGAACGCGAGCATGGTGGCGTGAATTGCACTCATGCCTGTGCCGAAACAGGCGCAGTCGACGCCGCCCTCGAGATCGGCCAGTTTAAGTTCCAGCGCTTTAACCGTCGGGTTGCCGGAACGCGAATACGTATAGCCTTTGCTCAGGTATTCGTCCACGGACGGTTGTACATAGGTCGTGGTCTGGTAGATCGGGGTCAGGATCGAGCCGGTCTGCGGATCCGGTGTTACACCGGCGTGAATCTGCCTGGTTCTGAAACCCATTGCGTATTCCTTAATCTATTCGTTTAAAACGAGTCTGACGGACCGCAGATCATACATCCAACGGGTTGTTGGCATCCACGCCTGGCATGAACTGTTTATGTCGATCGAGGTTGGTCAGTTGGTAGACCAGCCCCAGCCAGTTGTTGACGATGGCCTTACCAGTGTCGCCCCAGGTGTTGTCGGCATGGGGCAACAGCTCAGCTTCAGGAAATTCTGGCGGCGCGGTCCCGTTCTGCACCGCCTGCACGACCGCCTCGATGTGTGCTTCTGCAAGGGCTGCGCCTGCATCGGTCAGGTAATTTTCCGGAACTCTAGGGCGACTCTCGCGCACGCCCTCGATATAGCGGTGCACCTCGCGCTTGCACTCTTTTAAGAGGCTTATCGCCGCGTATTCCGGGTGCCCCTGAAAATAGATTGTTCGGAATTGGTCCGGGCTGACGGCCAGATGCACGCCAATCTCGGGACTTTCCGCGAGCACGTGACACCCCGCAGACTCGAATTGCTCGCGGGATATGTCGTTGTAGCGCGAGTGCGGCGCGTCGAACCGGGTATTTACATCGCGCAGCAATGGATGGTCGGGCCTGGTGACTTTATGGCTGTATACGCCCCAGCGCTTCTGGTCGAGATGCCGGCGATCCAGACCATGGTAGTGCTTCACCAGCGCATGGGTCGCGAGGCAGGAACAGAACACAGAGGCCACATTGTTACCCGCCCAACGCACGATCTCAATCAGCGGGTCCCAGAACGGTTCCTGGTCGAGCGATGGGTTGATGACGTTGGCGCCAGTAATGATCAGTGCATCGAGGCCTTGCTCTGCCAGCAGCTCGAATTCGAAATAGTGCTTGGCGATATGCGCCTGCGCCGCTTCGCCCCGCGCAAGCTCGGGAATCGAAAACGGGTAAACGTAAAACTGTGCGATGGGATTGCTGTTGCCGACCATGCGAATGAACTGACGTTCCGTGGCCGCCAGTGCAGCATCCGGCATCATGTTCAGGAAACCAATGTGCAGTTCGCGAATATCCTGTTCATGCGCACGACTCAGGGACAGCACAGTCTGGCCGCGGTCCTTTAGCACCTGAAAGGTTGGCAGACTATTGTGGGCGACCAGCGGCATACCGCCTAGCCAATCATATTCATTAGCCGTGGTGCAAATGCGCTGATCAATACAAAGCTGACACCGCCCACGAGTAACGCCGCAAACAGACCCAATGCGAACGGGCGCAGTCCGATGCTGCGCATACCGGAGAACATCGATGTCAAGCCGACAGCCGCCATGGCAACGAGCAGGCAGCGCTCTGCAGTGTCGCGAATAAGCAGGACCGCGTGATTCCACTGCGCCGGTTCCAGAACACCAAATGCCATCTCGCCCTGGTCGCCGATCGTGCGTATGGCAGACATGAGTGCGAAGCCGACGATAAACCACGGAATCATTGCGAGGTAATTGACCTTGCCGTCGTCGCCCGTGGACCGATCGGAGCCATAAAGAATGCCAACCAGCGGAATCACTGCGATCATGCACAGGTTGCGCACCAGCTTGGTCACTGTCGCAAGTTCAAGTGCGACAGGAGAGTTGTATTGTGCTTCGTACATCAGTCCCGCGCCGGCTACCTGCGCTGTTTCGTGGATTGAAGTACCGAGAAATAAACCTGCGAGCTGCGGTTGGTCGGCGAACGCCCAATGCGCGAGCAATGGGTAGAAAAACATCGCGGCCAACCCAAAGATCGTGATGCAGGCGATGGAGTAGGTGATCTCCGACTCGTTCGCTTTGATCAGCGGCGCCGTGGCGACGATCGCCGTGCAGCCGCAGATGGCGGTGCCAACCGCAATCAGCCCACTCAGTTGTTTGCTCAGCCCCATATAGCGGCCGATTATGCCAACCGTCAAAAGGCCGGCGGCAATCGCGGCTAAAACGAAAGGCAGCGCGACCAATGTGAACTGGCCGGCGCTGAGCAGGCTAAGCCGGATGCCCAGCAGCATGATGCCAATCCGTAGAATTGCACTCGCGCAAAATCTCAGTCCGGACTGCAGTTTCGAAGGCAAAGTGATCGTATTCGCGACGATCATGCCCAATATTATGGCCATCATGATGTCGCTGATCGGGCTTTTATCAAAACCCAGCATGGCGGTGCCGACCCAGTTCGCGGCATAGCCAGCCAGTATCGAAATCGCTACCGCCACAGCAATGCCGCCCCACCATCCGGCAGATCTGAAACTGTCTGTCATTTGCTGCGGCTTCCTTGCGCAGCTGCCCGCAAGACATTCGCTACGTTCGTGCCAATCGCGTCGACAGCATAGCCGCCTTCGAGAATAAACTGCATCGGCAAGCCGAGGCTGGCGATGCGTGCGCCCAATGTCAGGTAATCGTCGCTGGTCAGGCGAAATTGCGAGATGGGGTCATTTATATAGGTGTCGACGCCAAGAGAGATCAGTAGATAGTCGGGTGCGTAGTCGGCAATCGCGGCAAGGCCATACTCAAGCGCCGCAAACCACTGCTCGGCGCTGCTTTGCCAGCGCAGTGGCAGGTTCATATTGAATCCCTTGCCTTTGCCCTCGCCAATCTCATCGGCGCGCCCAAGAAAATAGGGATACTCCTGAGCGGGGTCGCCATGAATCGAAACGAACAGGACATCCTTGCGAGCGTAGAAAATTGACTGCGTGCCGTTCCCGTGGTGATAGTCGACATCGAGGATCGCGACTTTGCGGGCACCTTCGTCCAGTAGTGACTGCGCCGCGATTGCTGCATTGTTGAGGTAGCAATAGCCACCGATATAGTCCGCAGCGGCGTGATGGCCGGGTGGCCGACAAAGAGAGAACGCGCTGTGTTCGCCGGCACGCAGGTGTGCAGCACCGCTTAGCGCGACATTTGCCGACGCCTTCGCCGCCTGCCACGTGCCGCTCGTAATCGGGCTGCCAGCGTCAAAGGAAAAATAGGAAAGCTTGCCGTCGATGTGTTCGGGTTCAATCTGGCGCATACCGCGTACCGGCCAGTTCAATGGCAATGCGTCGCAGTCGCGCCCGGTGGCGGCCCACAAGTCCCATGCTTCTTGCAGAAACTCCACGAACCGCGGGTCATGAATGCGCCGTATGGGTGCAAGGCCAAACTCCTCCGGCGCCACGATCTCACCGAGTCCTGCGTCCTGCACGGCCTTAAGAACCAGTTCAGCTCGTTCCGGTGTTTCAAAACACGGCAGCAGCTGGCCGTCTGACAATTCGTGTTTGCCGCGGTGTAGTTGGTGATCGCTGCTGTAGACCGTTAGCATGGTGCACACCTTGTATAGGCTCAGGTCCTGCGGGTCAATGTCATGAACGACAAAGCGTTATTCAACAGGCGCAATGAATTGCTCGGCGCGGCCTACAGCCTTTTCTACGAGCGGCCGCTGCACCTCGTTCGCGGCGAGGGTGTCTGGCTGTATGACGCCGACGGCCGCAAGTATCTCGATATGTACAACAACGTTCCGCACGTAGGGCATTGTCATCCGCAGGTTGTGGCCGCGATCTGCGAACAGGCCGGCAAACTGAATACGCATACGCGTTACCTGCACGAGAACGTGCTCGATTATGCTGAACGGCTAACCGCAAAGTTCGCAGACGAGCTGGATACCGCGATGTTCTGCTGCACGGGCAGCGAGGCGAACGAACTTGCGCTGCGCATCGCGCGTGCAGCAACCGGTGGTGAAGGGTTGATCGTCACGGACTTCGCCTACCACGGCAATACCAAAGCGACTCACGAAATCAGCACGGAGGATTGCCCGGCTGAGAAACGGCCACCGTACGTGGTGACGGTGCCGAATCCTGATTGCTATCGTGGCCGTTACACAGACGCTGATGCAGGTGAGCGTTACGCCGCACACGTCGGCGAGGCCATCGATACACTGCGCGAACGGGGCATCAAGCCAGCAGCTTTCGTAATTGACACCATCATTTCAAGCGGCGGGGTGGTGCAGCCCGCGCCCGGCTATCTGGCGAAAGCAGCTGAACTGGTTCGAGCGGCGGGTGGCTTGTTCGTCGCCGACGAGGTGCAGCCGGGTTTCGGCCGCACGGGCGCCCACTTCTGGGGGTTCGAAGCCGACCGCCTGGTCCCCGATATCGTTACCATGGGCAAGCCGATGGGCAATGGTCATCCGATAGCCGCTGTGGTGGCCAGCCGCGCGCTGGTCAATGACTTTAGTCGTGGCGATGGCTACTTCAATACTTTTGGCGGTAATCCTGTGTCCTGCGCGGCGGCGCTCGCTGTGCTTGATGTCATCGAGGGCGAGGGGCTGCAGCAGAATGCAGCGAAGCTTGGCGAGTATCTTGTTGCCGGGCTCGCCTCGCTTGCAGAGAAACATGAATTGATCGGAGATGTGCGGGGCAATGGCCTGTTTATCGCCGTGGAGTTGGTCAACGACAGGGACCTGTGCTCGCCCGCAACCGCAACGACTGCACAAGTTGTTAACGATCTTCGCGAGCGCGGTGTGCTAACCGGTTCCATCGGGCCCGACGACAATATCCTGAAGTTACGTCCGCCTATGGTCCTGCGAACAGCGGAGGCCGATCTAATGCTCGATGCGCTGGATGAATCGTTGCGGGCGGTGACGATTTAGGATGCTGCCGGACTGGGTCTTCGTCGTGTTGGTCGCTGGTAGTTTCTTTGCGGCCGCATTCAACGCTGCATTTTCGATCGGCGGCGCCATGATCATCCTTGCAACAACTACCGCCGTTTTGCCAATCACGGCAATCGTCCCGCTGCATTCCGGCCTTCTGATCGGTTCGACGTTCGGCCGGGTCTGGATGTTCTGGCGCTTTATCGACTGGAAGATCGTCAAACCGTTTCTGCTTGGCAGCGTTGTTGGCACTGCTCTGGGCGCCCGGATTTATTTCGCGATACCCGAAAGCGCGATTGCAGTGGCGATTGCGATAGTGATGTTGGTCGCCATCTGGTGGCCCAAAGTAACGTGGCGACCAAAACTCAAGCATCCCTGGGCCATTGTTGGCTTCATACATTCGTTCTTGTCGACGCTATTCGCCTACGGTGCGCTGTTACATGCGGTAATCCTGCATACCGGACTCAACCGGCGCCAGATCGTCGGTACCATGGCGGGTTGCCTGTCCGGTATGTCGATATTCAAATTAGTCGGCTATGCGTGGTTTGGATTTGACTACAGTCCCTACGCCGTGCTGATTATCGTCGCAGTCGCGGCCAGCTTCGCTGGCACCTGGCTGGGCAAGCGACTCAGCGAGAAGCTGCCTGAGCAAGGATTCCGGCTGGTTTATCGGCTTTTGATTACCGTGACGGCGTTGCGGCTGCTCTATACAGCGTTCAGCAGTGACGTCGGGTAGAATCCCCGCATGTTCAAACACCTGCATATCGTTGCCTGTTCACCTCGCAGCGGCACGACCTTGCTGCACGAGGCAATGGTCACCTGCTTTAAAGTCGACAAACATTACGACCATGAGGTGCGCTTCAATCTCGTGCATGCAGAGGCCGGGCAGATCGTGGTTACGAAGCGACCGAAGGATACGATGTACATGCCGGACGTTATTGACGACCCGGAACTATTCGTCATTTATGTGATGCGCGATCCGCGCGACGTCATCGTGAGCCGTCACGGTAAGAATAAGGAAATGTACTACTCAAACATTCGCCTGTGGCGGGAACTGCATGGCTATGCGCGACAAATAGCCGATCACGAACGCTTCCTGCAGGTGAGCTACGAAGAATTCGTTTCGGATCCAGACACCGTTCAGGAACAGATTTCCGCCAGGTTTCCGTGGCTGAAAAAATTGCACAAGTTTTCCGACTATCACCTGCACGCCAATGTCTCCGAGAAATCCAGGTTGGCAATGAACGATGTGCGGCCGATCGCGCCTACCAGTGTTGGCAAATGGAAAAGCAATCTCGGACGCATCAAAGGCCAGCAACTTACGCACGGATCGCTGTCGCCGGATCTGTTCGTATGTGGTTACGAGAGCTCGAGTGAATGGGAGCAGGTGCTGGACGGCGTAGAGCCGGATTTTTCTAGAAGCCGCTATCCGGAGAAAGTATACTTTTGGTCTCGCATTTCCCAACGCATCAATGCCCTGCGCAAAGTCGCACAATACCGGCGGATGCGTCGATCCACCTGATTCTTAACGGAGCAATTCATGTCAGGCTTTAGTGAACGAGCCGTCAGCCTGTTCTACCGCATGGCCGTATCAGGCGCGTTGCCTGTTGCGTGGTTCCGCGACGTTGATCCTGCCACCGTCGTCAAAGCGAAAAAGACCGGCAAGCTTGAACTTGAAATTGTCAGTCACTGCTGGCGCTACGGACACTTTCTGACGTACCAGTTGAGTTCACTGGTGAACCATCGCACTGACAAGTTCGACATCAAGATGACCGTTTTTCATGTGCCCGAGGACGAGTTGGTTACTCCGGTACTCGAATATTTTGGTCGTATGGAAATTCCAGGAATTACGTGGAACTGGCAACCCTTGCCGAAGAATCAGTTGTTTCGTCGCGCCATCGGCAGAAATCTTGCCGCGAAAAATACGACCGCGGACTGGATCTGGTTTACCGACGCCGACATTTTGTTTCACGAGAATTGTCTCGATACGTTGGCAGACTTACTGCAGGGTCGAGACGACGGCCTCGTACATCCGAATATTGGCCTCGGCACACGCTTACTCGCAGATGACGATGAAATCCTCGAGAAAGGTCGCCAGGGCCCGAATGTTATTGAGATACCCATCGAGGAATTTGAGCCTTACGGCGGACCACGCAAAAAAGCCAAGGGTCCGCATCAGATTACTCACGGCGATATTGCGCGGGCGTGCGGTTACTGCGATTCAATCGCTTATTACCAAAAGCCGGCAGAACGCTGGATGAAGACCTACGAAGATCG
>JBBKWL010000149.1:0-12204 GCA_037968975.1 Woeseiaceae bacterium
CATGCAATCCTCGACATTTTGCGGCGAGCGATTGTTATTGGTGCATCGCTACTCGGTATCGCGATCGTCATCATCATTGGTAATACTATTCGCCTCGACATCCAGAATCGTCGCGAGGAAATTGAGGTTACCAAGCTCATCGGCGCCAGTAACGCCTTCGTGAGGCGACCGTTTCTGTGGTCCGGCTTATGGTACGGCTTATGTGGCGGCCTGCTGGCTGTCGGTCTGGTGCACTACGGTTTGTATTTACTGGAGCAACCCGTCGCCCGGCTTGCCGGACTGTATCAAAGCGGCATTGTCGTTATGAGTCTGTCGGCGGAGGAAACGTTGACCGTAATCGGCATCGGCGTGGCGCTTGGCCTGACCGGATCCTGGCTCGCCGCCGCCCGCCATATGCGTCGAATCGAGCCACGTTAGCTTATCGACTTAACATAAGGAAACGGCCCTAGGACATCCTAACTATTTGATCTTTAATGCTTTATACGAATCTCCCGGCGGGAACTTATCTCCCTTGTTAGCACTCTAACCATTCGAGTGCTAAAATCGGCGCCTACCAAGGAGGATCACTATGACCACTGCTGTTACCACATTAGCTCACGACGTTGCGCTGGCCGGACCGGTCGGCAGCCTCGATTCGTATATCCATGCAGTTGGCGCTATTCCTGTGCTCAGCAAGGAAGACGAGCAATCGCTATCGCGACGCTTTACGGACCAGGAAGACCTCGATGCCGCGCGTGAATTGGTAATGGCCCACTTGCGCTTTGTTGTGCATATCGCGAAAGGCTACACAGGTTATGGCCTGCCGCTAAATGACCTTATTCAGGAAGGCAATGTAGGGTTAATGAAAGCAGTGAAACGCTTTGATCCTGATTACGATGTGCGGCTTGTGTCATTTGCGGTGCACTGGATTCGCGCTGAGATTCATGAATTTGTGTTGAAGAACTGGCGCATCGTTAAAGTTGCGACAACCAAGGCGCAACGAAAATTGTTTTTCAACTTGCGCAAGAACAAGAAGAGCCTTGCCTGGTTGTCACACGCAGAAACGCTGGCGGTTGCCGAAGATCTTGGAGTTACGCCGAAAGAGGTTACGGAAATGGAGCGGCGTTTGAGTGCGCGTGATGCGATTTTCGATCCCGCGCCTGGCGCAGATGACGAGCACTCTTTTACACCCGCGGCGTATCTTCCGAGCGAAAACGCGGACCCGGCAGCCCTCGTCGAGAAGACTGACTGGCATGATGATGCGACCTCAAGAATGAGCGAGGCAATGAAAGATCTGGATGAGCGTAGTCAGGATATTTTGCAGAGCCGTTGGTTAACTGATAACAAGATGACTTTGCATCAACTGGCTGACAGATACGGCGTGTCCGCGGAACGCATCCGGCAGCTGGAGGCGAACGCGATCAAAAAATTGCGTACCGCAATAGTCACCTAGAAATAGAGTTTACGGCGGAAGGATATCCAACCGCCGTCCTCGACACCTTGCGGGTCATGGTGCGTCCAATGCACCAGCCCGCCTAGCTCGTTCCACTCGTACATACCGCGAAACTTTATCCGATCACCCAGGCCGAGCGGTACCCGCTTGGCAAGGTCGATGTTGTGCGCTATCAGGAGAGTGGCCCGATTCCGCAGTTGTAACACGAAGCGCTGGTGCCGGGACCCGTCGTTGTCGTCCGTCAGAAGTCGCCGGACAAATCCGGAATCCTCGATCCAGCGACTGTCGTCGCTTTTTTGGTAACCGTCACTGACCAGAGTGCTATCCGCCAGTCAGAGGAACCATCGTAATCTCGACACGGCGATTCGCCTGACGACCCGAATCGTTCGAGTTGTTTGCCACTGGCATGCGCTCACCCAAGCCAATCGTAATGAGTCGCTGGCTCGAAATGTTACGGGACTGCAAATACTGCGCAACGCTGCCGGCACGCCGCTCTGACAAAGCCTGGTTGTGTTCGTCGGATCCGGTGCTGTCGGTATGCCCGGCAACTTCCACAACCGTCTGCTCGAATTCCTTGATTACCTTGCTCACCGACTTGAGTACTTCGAAGAAAGCCGGATTCAGATCGGCGCTATCGGTGGCAAATGTGACGTTGCCGGGCATATTCAGCGTTATGTTGTCGCCAATTCGGGTCACGCTGACGCCCGTGCCGGCCAACTCGGCGCGCAGCTTTGCTTCCTGTTTGTCCATATAGTAGCCAACCGACCCGCCGGCCAGCGCGCCGACACCGGCCCCGATCAGTGCACGTTGACGTCGATCAACTGCGTCATCGCCCGACGCAAGGCCAACAACGACGCCGGCTGCAGCACCTATCAAGGCACCCTTGGTTGAGTTACTTGTGCCACTTTCTCCGGTGTACGGATCGAGAGTCTCGCAACCGGTTGCTAATACGAATACGCCTACGGCAATCAAAAATCTGTAATTCATCTGCTTAATCCTTGTGAGCAGTCCCAGAGCGCATTTTGCCTGAGACACCTGAACGAATACTTAATACAATCACTAATGTGGATGAAAGAGAACTGCAATGAGTGAAACTGAGGACTGGCTCTCACGTTATGGCGCCTCACATACCGAGCTTGCTTCACCGCTAGTCTACTGGTTTGCGGTGCCATTAGTCGTGCTTGGTGTGGTAGGGCTATTATGGTGGCTGCCGGTGCCAGATGAGTTCTACGATATTTCGCCGCTGGTTAATTGGGGAAGTCTTTTCCTGATGGCTGCGACAGTCTACTACTTCATCATCTCGGTACCGCTGGCGATTGGCATGCTGCCATTTGTTCTCGGCGTGGCGTCAATTCAGGTCTGGCTGGAAGCCTCCCAGTATTCGCCATGGCGGGTCGCGGCGGGCTTACTGATCGCTGGCATGGTGGGTCTTTTGCTAGGCAGGCGCCGTGAACGCACAATCGCGCTGGTCTTGCAGGATCTACAGCACATGATGATTGGACCCGCGTGGTTGCTATCGGTACTGTACCGGCGCATGGGTATTCCAATCTAAGAGAATTATGCATGAGCTCCAATAAATCCCCACTCAATCCGCTTGATTTGTTTGACGTCAGAGGCGAGTTAAGCGAAGAAGAAAGCATGGTGCAGGACACCGTCGCGCGCTACGTCGACGAGCAGGCAATACCCGTCATGCGCGAAGCCTTCGAGCAGCACCGCTTTCCTCGTGAGTTGGTCTCGCAGGTTGCCGAACTCGGCCTGCTGGGCAGCTCGCTGGAAGGGTACGACTGCGCCGGCATGAACAGCATTTGCTATGGCCTTATTTGCCAGGAATTAGAGCGCGCTGACAGCGGCCTGCGCAGCTTTGTTTCCGTGCAAAGCAGTCTCGTCATGTTCCCGATTCATGCCTATGGCTCAGAAGAACAAAAGCAGCGATGGTTGCCGGCGATGGCCAGGGGTGAAGCAATTGGCTGTTTCGGTCTCACCGAACCACAGGGCGGATCGGATCCGAGCAACATGAAAACGCACGCCAGGAAAGAGGGCGACGACTGGATTCTGAACGGCTCCAAAATGTGGATTACGAATGCCACTATCGCCGATGCAGCCGTTGTATGGGCGAAAACGGACGAAGGTGTAAAGGGCTTCATCATCGAAAAAGACATGCCAGGATTTAGCACTCAGGAGATCGAGAACAAGTTTTCGTTGCGCGCTTCGGTGACTGGTGCATTGTTTTTTGACAATGTTCGCGTACCTGCCGCGAGCGTCTTGCCAGGCGTAACGGGTCTCAAGGGCCCACTCAGCTGTCTGACTCAGGCACGCTACGGAATTACCTGGGGTGTCATTGGGGCGGCGCAAGCCTGCCTCGACGAAGTGCTTCGCTACACCGCCGATCGCGTATTGTTTGGCCGTCCGCTTGCGCATACACAAACCATTCAAATTCGCATGGCTGACATGGCACGTCGTATTACCACTGCGCAATTATTGTCGCTGCAGCTTGGGCGCCTTAAGGATCGTGGCAAACTGCGTCCCACGCAGGTTTCGGTCGCCAAATGGAACAATTGTCGCGCCGCGATAGATATTGCCAGAGACGCTCGCGACATCCTGGGCGGTAGCGGTATCAGTGCCGAATTTGTACCCATCCGCCACATGCTTAATCTGGAAAGCGTAATCACCTACGAAGGTACCGAAACGGTGCATCAACTTGTCGTCGGCATGGAGCTCACTGGCGTAAATGCGTTCGGCTGATCGTCGTGTGAACGACGCGCGTCTGCCGCAAGACCGGGATGTCTGGCGCATTGCGGCACCCATGATTTTATCGAATGTGTCCGTGCCCCTGCTTGGCATGGTAGACACCGGGGTGACCGGGCATCTCGATAGTCCCGCCTATCTCGGTGCAGTTGCGATCGGTGCTACGATTTTCGGCTTTCTGTACACCGGCATGAATTTCCTGCGCATGGGCACTACCGGGATTGCGGCGCAGCAATTCGGCGCGGACGACAATGACGGGCTGCGCGTTTCGCTTGGACAGGCATTGATTGTTTCGTTATTGATCGCGATTACCTTGATTGCGTTACAGGTACCAATCGGCCAGTTCGCGTTGCACCTTATTGGTGCGGAAGCCGATGTCGAGGCTTATGCATCGCAGTACTTTTCAATTCGAATCTGGAGTGCGCCAGGCACACTGGCTAACTTTGTTTTGGTTGGCTGGTTTCTGGGACTGCAGAACGCTCGGGTGCCACTGCTAATCTTTCTCACCGTCAACTTCACCAACATCGTTCTGGATCTGGTGTTTGTCCTGCAGCTCGGCATGCACGTCGATGGCGTAGCGCTGGCTTCGGTTATCGCCGAGTACACGGGCCTCGTTGTCGGGCTGGGTTTCGCTATGCGGGCACTGCGCAATCGTCAGGGCAGTTGGCCGCTGGCACGGTTGTTCAACGTTCGGGCTTACGCAGCGTTCTTTGCGGTAAACGCCAATCTGTTCGTGCGCACGATGGCTTTGATATTCACGTTCGCATTCGTTACTGCGCAGGGCGCGAGATTCGGTGGCCTCGTTCTGGCGGCGAATGCAGTTTTGATGAATCTACAAAATCTGACGGCTTTCGCACTGGACGGATTCGCTCACGCTGCAGAGGCCCTCGTCGGCAAGGCGGTCGGGCAAAAGCGTCGCGACGTACTCGAGCGCTCCGTCCAGTTGGCCTTGAAGTGGTCGCTGATTTTCGCCAGCGGATTCTTATTGTTCTACATCCTGATCGGACCGACCCTGATTCGCCTGCTAACGGATCTGCCCGACGTTCGCAGCACAGCGATGCAGTTTCTTCCCTGGCTGATCATTTCGCCGCTGATCTCCGTCTGGTCCTTCCTGTACGACGGCGTGTATGTCGGCGCTACTCGTTCGAAAGAGATGCGCGACATCATGCTGATCTCCACCTTCGCAGTGTTTCTGCCAGCCTGGTTCATCCTGCAGGACTATGGCAATCACGGCCTGTGGTTCGCCTTCACACTATTCATGGCGAGTCGCGGTTTCGGGATGCATATCTGGTACCGCAAGCGAGTCCTGCCTGCCATTATGTGAAATTGGTCACAATTCTGAGCGTTGACCGGGTCTAAATTCGTAGCGTGTGATCAATGCCCATGACGATTCGCCTCGTTTTGCGCATTTTATGGTCGTAACAAACCATGCATAACTTGTGAGACCGACTATGTGGCTTCCAACACCCGTTTATGAACGCGTGCCGCAGTTCTGGCTTTTGCTCGGACTGTTGTTTATGTCCTCCGGTATCTATCTCGGCTTTGAATACTCGCTGTCCTTTATCTATTTGGGCATTGGCTCTGTCTGTGTGATCTGGAGTGCGGCGGTTTTAGTGAAGCGATCTCGTTCCCGTGCCGCTTCGGCGAGTGAACTGATCGAAACAATCGAGGCAGATGCGCAAAACCAGGAACCTACTTCGACACCCGATTAGGTGGACAAATTGTGCACCGTTTTCTTGACCCACGCGTAAGCAACGAATCCGGTAATTACATTCGCCGCCGCGTAGGCAGCAAAGATGCCGAAGATACCGTAGAAGTGTTGCCCGATGAGGGCTAACGGTACATACAGAAGTATTGTTCGCATCAGGCTGACTACGACGCCGGGCATCGGTTGCCCCAATCCGTTGAATGCGGCATTGATTGTCATAACCAGGCCGTAACCGGCATAGCCGATCGGGGCAACCCACAAGAATAATCGGGCGACTCCAATCACCGACTCATTGTCACTAAAGATTGTCGGCAATGAACTGGCTGAGAGCGCCAGTAATGCCGCGATCAGCAGCCCGGCGCAGACACAAAACAACATCGACAGGCGCATCGCCTCGAGAATTCGAGCATGATATCCCGCGGATAAATTTTGGCCGACGAACGGCCCGATCACGGCCGACAGCGCATAGAACATGACCAGCACCAAAGATTCAATACGACTTGCAACGCCAAACCCCGCCACCGCCTCCGGACCATAACTGGCAATCAACGCTGTAATAATTGCCGTCGCAATTGGCACTATTGCGTTTGTACCGGCCGCCGGAATACCGACGTGCAGTATGTCGCGCCAGGACTTGCGTAACTCGACGGGGTCCGGCCGGTTGAAACTGACCATATTGAGCCGGCCGCGCAACAAGTATATTGCGCCGACAAATATGACACCGCGCGCGATCAACGCTGCCATCGCCGCGCCGTTAAGTCCCAACGCGGGTAGTGGTCCAAGGCCGAAAATAAAAATTGGATCGAGAATCACGTTGAGTACCGCACCCATAATCATCAACGTACTCGGCAAGCGGGTGTCGCCTGTGGCACGCATGCTCGCCATGCCGACCATGCCAACGACCACGAAAGGAACTCCCGAATAAAGTATCAGCATGAAACTGCGGATCATCGGGATCATGTCCTCCGGTGCGCCGAGTACCCGGAACAAGGGATTGATCGTGAGCACACCGAGGACACAGAAGGCCGCTGTTATTAAAAACGACAACAGCAGACTGTCGGTAGCGAGACGCCGTGCCCGCCGCATGTCATTCGAGCCGATTGCGCGTGCGACCACAGACGACGTGCCAGCGCCCATACCAATGGCGACACTGGTAACAATCATCAGGATCGGAAAACTGAATGCATGCGCGGCCAGCGCGCGGTCGCCGACCTGGCCCAGGAAATAGGCATCGATGAACGCCTGCCCCATCATCGTTGTAATGCCCAGCAGGACCGGTAGTGCCATCTCCAGCAAATGTCGGCCCACCGAACCCTCGGTGAGCTTGGCCTGATTCTCTTCCATATGTACTCTGGGATGTACATCGCGCCGAGTGCGCGATCGACAACTACTATGACGCAGGGACCCGAAAATTAGAAGAGCATTTTCGCTGTAACGACGTAGCGTAATGGCCCGCCGGAATCTGTCGACTCGAATGGGTAGCAGGTGATCAGACTGAGGAATGCTTCGTCCGTATCCAGTTGCAGGCTGCCGTGGCGAGAATCAACGACGTCTATATCCACCACTTTATAAAGATGCTGCATCCCGGACACTGTCTCCATTACCAGGGATTCTCCAATCTCGAGGTGCCGCAAGAAACTGAAGTGCGTATCGCGATGGCCAGCAATCACTGTGTTGCCAGTTTCGCCCGGCAACGAACTCGCGCTCAGGTGTCCGGGGCCGAAGGCAAGGGTACGGCCGGAGCCACCCGCAAGTACGATCAATTCTATTTCGCCGGAGCGTGCGCTCAGGCGTGCAACCGGCCAGGTATCCGCCCAGGGCCATGGCGCAGGCTGCTCTGCGCCGTTGCTACCGCGTTGCCAGGCACGCTGCAGTAGCTCCTGTGCCATCCACGCCTTCGCCGGAATATAGGCACCCTGACCGAGTTGCCAAAACCCGAGACACAATAAACACGCCACCAGCCAGCTCCGCGGCGATCTAAGCAAGTTGCCCATCGAAAATCCTCCTGCGTAAAGCCGGCCCCGCCATAATCAGAAGGGCGAGCGACAGCAATGCGAATCCGGTGAGCTGCAATACCTCAGCATTGGTCGCCGTGGCGGGAAATCCGAAAATTGCTGATCCACTTTGTCCATGTGGCATCAGGCTCGCGACCTGTTCGCTGGCGAGCGGATCGCCGACCGGACGGACCGGCGTCTTGTCGACAGCAACGAGACTGGTGTATTTGCTCACGAGATGATGTGTGAGCGCGGTGGCTACGGCGGCCGGCCGAATCTCGTCTTCGTTGGCGCCGCGCCGTACTTGATCGAGCAGGTCCGCGATACGAGCGCGTGCCCATAATGCCGCGACGCCGGTGCTTGCTGGCTGACCGGCGAGCGCCAGTTCGTTACTCCAGGCACCGTCCAGCGAGTTACCGGCGATCCGAACTACGTCACCGCTCCTGACATCGCCGGATGCACGGGCTTTTACAACGATGGGTTCGCCGAGGTACAGGTCCGGAACTACGCCTGGATAGCTGTCAACGACTACGCTGCTCGGCCACTGCACCTCAATGTCGGTCACTTGCGGGTTTTCCAGTTTCCTGAACAGCCGGTCCATCTTCTCGCCGACTTCATGCAGCGCGCTGATGATTGTGAACGTCCCGCGACCGGTTTCCGCGGCCTTGCGCATGAACCAGCTGTTCGGCGCCGAGCCAATGCCGACGGTGAATAAACGCGCACCCTGCAACTTCGTATCGATTAGTTGAAACAATCCCTCTTCATTGCCAACCGCACCGTCGGTGATGAAGATAACCTGGCGAAGAAAACTTTCACTCGGCGGCGTACGCAAGGCGAAGGCAAGCGCCGAATGCATCTCGGTACCACCATCTGAATTCAGACCGCGAACAAATGCCTTCGCTGCATTGAGGTTGCCTGCATCCGCCGTAACGCTTGCCGGATATAGTGGCGTCGTATAAGAATTGAATTCGATTACGTTGAAGCGGTCTCCGGCTCGCAGTGTCTGCAGTGCCCGCAGGAGTGCCTGCTTTGCCTGCGCAAGAGACACACCGTGCATGGAGCCGGACGTATCGATAATAAAAATCATTTCGCGCGGCATTGTGGCGTCGGCAACGAGATCGGCTTCTGGCGGAACCACCATGAGCAAATAGTGCGGTTGCCCATCAATCGTTTCGGAAAATGCCATTGCTCTGGGCTGCGCCGACGGCACCGGTCGCCACAGCAATTCGAAATCGTGGTCCATTGGTGCTCTGCCGCCGGCAAGCGACACCAGGTACTCGCCATTTGCCTCACTGACGTTGACCGGGTGATAGCGGCTCGCAATGATTTCCAGCGGCATGCCGGCGTTGACGGTTGCCTGCAGGGAGATGCGATGGCTGCGTGACGCCGACACCATCGGCGGTGTGATTAAAGAGGCATCGTCGACCAGCGTTGTATCAGCCGCCCAGCCGCTGCCCTGACGATCGGGCAGGTTTTGTTCTGGTATAAAGCGCGGTGTCATCGTCATTGGGTAACGCAAGCTGAACACGCCTGCGTCGTAGGTCAGATCCTCCAGATACTCGATCTCGATGATGACCTTCTCGCCCGGCGCAATGTTCGCAACCGAGGTCGTAAACAGATTGGCGCGCTGCTGCTCAACCAGGCTGGTTTTTTTGCCCTCTGACTTCGCCTGCTCGTATTCTTTCCTGGCCTGTTCTTTCTCGCGAATTTCTCCCTCGATGAAGCGATCACCGACGTACATGCGCATATGATCCACTGCCGCTGCATCAGGGAGTGGAAAGACGTAGACTCCCTCAACCCATTCCTGGCCGCTGTTCTCGAATTCCTGCATGACCGATACCCGAGCGACGAGACCATTCACAACGATATTGACGTCAGTATTTAGCAGTGTCGCCGTCAGGTAGCCTTCGCTCATTCGCATCAGCAAACTACCGGTCTGCATGCCTCCCGGGGTCGCAGCATTCTCTTGTGCAAGGCCGTTCCGCGTCGACAGCAACGCCATGAGTGTTATGGTCAATAGTGTGGTCCACTGGCTTACTCGCATTGCTGCTCTCCTGATAGCGTGATACCAATTGCAACAAGTTAATGCGCCGCAGCGTGGACTCCGGCATGGCAATTCACCGATGTAATGTGGCAAATTGTGTCGAGATTCAAAGGAGCAAACAGTGGCTAAACGCATCGCCATCGTCGAAGACGAAGCGGCAATCAGAGACAACTACGTCGCTGCGTTTCAGCGCGAGGGCTACGCCGTCGATGCTTATGACGCACGCAAACCGGCCATGGAGGCGTTCGACGCTCGCTTGCCGGACCTGGTCGTCATTGACATCAATCTGCGCGACGATGTCGAAGGCGGCTTTGAATTGTGTCGTGAGCTACGGGCGCGCGCCGGCGAGCTGCCCATAATTTTCCTCACGGCGCGCGACAGTGAGTTCGATGCTGTATCGGGCTTGCGGCTCGGCGCAGATGATTATCTGACCAAGGACATTAGCCTGCCACACCTGATGGCGCGTATTGCTGCATTGTTTCGTCGCCTCGATGCAATGCAACAACCGCAGGCCGCTGACAGTCGCATCACGCGAGGGGACCTGGCAATCGATACCGACCGCATGACCGTGCTCTGGCAAGACCAACCGGTCGGACTGACGCTAACGGAGTTCTGGCTGGTGCACGCCATGGCGCGCTACCCGGGACATGTGAAGAACCGACAACAACTTATGGATGCTGCCCAGGCCGTGCTTGATGACAATACGATCACGTCGCACGTCAAGCGTATTCGCCGCAAGTTTGCAGCTATCGATGCCAGCTTCGACTCGATCGAAACCGTTTACGGCATGGGATATCGCTGGTTGCAATGAATCTAAAGCGGCAGTTGCTGCTGGTCAGCTTGCTTACCCTTGTATTGCCCTGGGCCGGTTGCCAGTTTATCGGCGAGACGGAATCGGCGTTGCGTTCCGGGCAACAACGAATGCTGGCCGCTACTGCACGCGCGATTGCCGACTCCATGGCACAGCATGAAGACGAGTTTCCGCTGGCCAATCAAGACAATCACGCGATTGGTGATTCTCTGTACGGGCACCGTATTAATTCACGGCCGAACATCGATGGCTATTTTGATGACTGGAATCTGGGCCGAGACGCGTTGCGAAGCATGCGCGGTGTGGACGGTCCCATCCAGTTTGCTATTGGCCTGCACGAACAGTTTGTTTATCTCTATGTCGAGGTGACTGACAAGAATGTCATCTATGCAGCTCCAGGCACCATCGCTGTCGCGCAGGGCTCGCGTTCCTCCGACCAGGTCGGACTGGTCAACACCAGCCCGCCGTATCTGGATGAAACACTGGTTTTCGGCGCCGAAGCGCCTGGACCGATCATCAGCTACGTGCAAACGGTCTACGGCTTCGCACCCGACCCTGCAATCGTCGCGCATTGGCAGGACGTTCCGGCACGCGGCTACCAGCTGGAGGCCCGCATCCCGGCAAGCCGCTTGGGTACAAACATTGGCTTACAAGTCGCCAACAGCAGTGACTCGAGCAACGCAGCGGTTCGCAGCAGCAGTTTTGCGGCAACGGGGCCGGGGCCGTTCATTACCCGGTCCGATGCACTGATGGCAATCGCCGCATTACGGACACAGCCGGGCATGCGACTGATCTTGACGGATGCGGCGGGCTGGCGGGTGGCCACCGCCGGCGACATCGCATTGCCGGCGAGTGAATCTGGCGGGACTGCCTCGGCCTGGCTGCAAATTGCGTACCGGGCCGTCGTTGAGTCGGGACAGGACGCCGAGTTGGCAGAACCCGATGCCACCGGACGCGAAAGCCAGCCCTATATCAGTGCCGCATTGCGTGGCCAAGCATCCGAAGTCTGGTTCCGGAGCGCCGACGGTGGTGGTGCGGTTGTGGCAGTCGCACAACCGATTCGATCGGGCGACAGGATCGTCGGCGCGCTGGTGTTGCAGCAGGGAACGGAGGCAATTCTTAGTTTGACCAATAAACGTCTTGCGCAATTGATCTATGTCACGGTTATCGCGACGCTGGTCGCGGCGCTCGCGCTGCTCGGCTACGCGTCCTGGCTATCTAGGCGAATTCGACGACTGAGCATTGCAGCAGAAGACGCACTCGAGAATGACGACCTGCGCAGTACTTTGCCAAGCGCCCTCGACGGCGATGAGGTCGGTGATTTATCGCGAAGCTTCTCACATGTACTGCACCAGCTCGGTGAATACAACGAGTACTTGCGTACGCTGGCGTCAAAGCTTTCGCACGAGTTGCGTACACCTCTCGCAATCGTTGCCTCATCGCTGGAAAATCTCGAGCATGAGCCATTGA
>JBBKWL010000150.1:0-53054 GCA_037968975.1 Woeseiaceae bacterium
TTGGCCAATGGTTCAGAGTTCGACTAGATGGCCCGTTCAAGGTGGGTGCGACGACGATGGGCAATATCACCTACCCCGGCCATGAGGACATGAAGTGGGAGTCTGTAACCGAGTGCATGGAGCACGAGCAGCTGTTCGCTTTTTCCTGGCCTCCCAGCGCCATTGATCCGGATACTACATACGGCGACGACGCCAAAGTCGTGGTTGAGTTTCGCCTGCAGCCAACAGAGAATGGCACGCGCCTGACGATCACCGAGACGGGCTTTCTGCAGTTCCCGGAATCGAAACGACTAGAGGTGCTTCGATCAAACAAAGAGGGCTGGGACATACAGGCCGAGAACGTGGCCGAACATGTCGCGGGTTAGGACTCGAAGCAAGGAACCGGCACCCGTGTTTGCCGCCCTGGGCTGTATCACGCGCCTTGAACTGCTATCGCGTCTTAGCGACGGTAGGGATTATTCGATAACCGAACTGACCGACGGTCTCGATCTAACACGCCAGGCAATTACCAAACACCTGCAGGTGCTGCAGCATGCCGGCATTGTCAACAGCCAGCGTATTGGCAGGGAGAGCCGTTTCACCATCCGGCCCGGCCCGATTGTGCAAGCTAAGGATTATCTCACACGGGTTTCGGATCAATGGGATAATTCGATTGCGAGGTTGCGGGCAACGGTTGAGCATTAGATCGGCAACATCGCAAAATGCTCTCCGAAGCGAGCCCTCGCTTAACAAGGAAATGCAGCGGATCATTTGACGTCTCGGGCGTTTTTGTAGCTACGCGGCAGTCAATGCAATCTCCAATTTGGCCATGGGCTTCTCGAACATTGCTAACGGACAAAGCGCGCCCCCGCTACCATCTTCATAGCCCCCCTGTTTTTGCTTTCGGCTATCTGCGTTAGGATGGATCTTCACTTTTCATTGTTGAAACCACCGACACAAACGTATGGAAGCACTCTGGATCGGCGCGGCATTTGCCTTTGGTCTGCTAGGCCGTCAATTGGGCCTGCCTCCTTTGGCTGGCTACCTCGCTGCCGGGTTTGTGTTACATGCATTCGGCTTTGAAGGTGGGGTGCTGCTTGATGCGGTCGCTCATATCGGCGTGTTGCTGTTGCTCTTCAGCGTTGGACTCAAACTGGATTTACGTGGCCTTTTGCATCAAAGCATTCTGGGCACCGCCATCATTCACTTGTCCATCACCGCTGGACTAATCGGGTTTGTCCTTTTTTTATCAACTGACCTCAACTGGTACGGCGCGTTATTCCTTGCTGTCACCGTTGGCTTCTCGAGCACGGTACTCGCTGTAAAAGTACTGGAAGACCGGCGCGAAGTTCGGGCATTTCATGGTCGTATCGCGATCGGAGTGCTCATCGTTCAAGACCTCGTGGCCGTCGCACTATTGAGTTTCTCAGGCGGCCACACACCGAGCCCGCTAGCACTGCTGCTGCTGGGTTTGCCTTTGCTTCGTCCGTTGTTGCACAAAGTGCTCGAGATCAGCGGCCACGATGAGTTGCTGGTCATTTTTGGATTGCTCCTGGCGTTGGTCGGTGGGGCGGCGTTCGAGCAAGTGGGCATGAGTTCAGAACTCGGCGCGTTGGTTCTTGGCGGGCTGCTTTCCGGCCACACCAAGGCGGTTGAGCTGTTCAAATCTCTTTGGGGTTTGAAAGAGGCATTTCTGGTTGGATTCTTCTTGCAGATCAGTCTGACTGGTTGGCCGAGCGAAACGGGCTTGCTCTATTTGGCGCTGCTTATGCTGCTCTTGCCGCTCAAGTCGGTCCTGTTTTTCTTTTTGTTGTTGGCCTATAGGTTAAGGTCTCGTAGCGCTTTCCTGGTTTCCCTTAGCCTGACCAGCTACAGCGAGTTCGCGCTAATCTGTATTCCAATAGGCATCGAGGCCGGCTGGATAACCATGGAGTGGGCCGTGATACTGGCCCTGGCTGTCACGCTGTCGTTCATGGTGACCGCGCCGATCAATCGTGTGGCCCATCGAGTTTACGCGCGTCTGGAAGCAAGACTGCTTCCTTTCCAGACCAAGGAGCGTCATCCGGACGAGCAACCCCTTCTTCTCGGAAGGTCGCATTACCTGGTGTTGGGCATGGGTCGATCGGGAACGGCTGCGTATGACTTTCTGACAGGACAAGGTGTACGAGTGGCCGGTCTGGATTCGGACCCCACGAAAGTGGCTCGGCACCGAACGGCCGGACGTCGCGTGATGTTCGCCGACGGCGAGGACCCGGGACTGTGGCACCAACTGGAACTCGACGAGGTTCAAGCAGTATTGATGACCATGCCCGATGTACAGTCCACCGGCTTATCGGCCAGAGATCTGCGGAGGCACGGCTTCACGGGTCTGATTGGCGCCACCAGCCGTCACCACGACGAGGAACGCTTACTCCTCGAAGCTGGCGTCGACATGACGTTTCTTACCCACGAAGAATCCGGCGTAGGCCTGGCTGAACATGTCATCAAGGCCATGGAACAAACACGGCCTGAATGACTCACTGCGGCCAAAGATCTTCAATCGGCCGATCTTGACAGCACATCTGCAATGGTCACACCAAGTGTTTTCGGAATAATCTCGGTGAAGAGCACGACAACGGCTGTGATCACTGCCGAGAAAACGATTGCGTGACTCACTGCTTCGAATAAACTGCGTAGGCCAGTGTGAAATAGAAGTGGTGCTTGGTCGACCGTTCTCCAGAGCTCGTCATGAACCCATTTTGGCACCGTGAACGACAGCAGCATATGGTCGAATATCCTGGCCGGTCACTGCTAAAAAAAATGCGCTATGGCGTTGCCAACGAATCTGGTTTAAACGCCGATTTTGACTATACGATTGACGCGCAAGTTCGAATTGAAGCCCGGACTGCGTATTTTTTCGCTTAAATGTTGTCTGTCCTTGCGAGGACTCTGGTCACTTTTTTGAACTTGTCGGAGAAGGCCCAACATGAAAGATAAACGTGGGGTCGATGCGTCATCGGACAATTCCCGGAGCCTGGAAATCTATGAGCAGGCGTTGCGGGCTTTTAATACTTATCGGGGCGACCCTGTGGCGATCATCGACGATGCCCTGGAGACGGAACCCGGCTTTGCGATGGGGCACTGCCTGTGCACTGTGTGAGAGAAAGGCACTGGCGAGCGCAAACGCAGCTAAACTTGTTCGAATTCTCATAAGCATGATCTTCTACCGGATCGGGTATGCGCTAAGAGACAAGAAACAATTGGCAAAGTTCGTGTGTGCTCCGTCAAAGCATTCCTTTCGAAACAGGCCAAGACCAAAGATAGAAATTCAGAATTTTCGAGTTCTACCAGTCAATTTCGACTCGACCCATGTATAGCGCTCAGCTAGTTTTTTTATATCAAAAATCCTTCGTACCGTCGTGCGCGTCAATAATCGCGGGTGAATTTAATCAAGTATCTCAAATCGAACGCTGCTAATCTGCCAAGCCAGGTTTCGCAGACTGGATTCCCGGACCAATCGGACCGGACCCTCAAAGTAACGCTCATCGCCCTGGCTAGTGGGCGTGGCATACAGGAGATGGCTGAATAATGCTCATTGAAGAAGGGACAAAATTACACGTTATTTATCGAGCGCTGTTCGAGAAATCGACACGGCGCCACTTTCTTGGTGAAGTGATCAAGAACGAGGGCGTAATCTGCCTGCTGCAGGGCTACGCGTTTGTTTACGATCCGAAGCTTGAAACCTACCAGCGCAAGCCGGAAAAACGCATCACCGTAATCGATCTTGCCGAAAGCGGATACGTCGTCAACCTCGTCGCGACCAACGTGAATCTAGATGACGTAACCTACAAGTATCGTCAGGAAACCGGCATGGTCGCGACCGATGGAAAGGATTTCTCTCTGGATATTAACGAGTTCGGTTTGCGTAACTAGGTTTTACGTCTTGCCTAAACGTGGCGGCGATATTCGACATAATGGTTGCAGGACATTCCTGATACATGGTGTAGTCTAGTCCCAGCCTCGTTTGCCAGAAATTCGAAAGATTGCTTTTTGCAGAATTCGAGTCGAACGGCATAATTCTCAGACGCTTATCAAATAAAAAGAAGAAATTGTGCGTGTTGCTATTGTTGGTGCAGGAGCGATGGGTACCCTGCTGGGTCAAGGGTTTTGCAGGGCAGGCCATCATGTTTCGGTAGTTGATCTGCCGGAGCGAATTTCACAGTTGCGTTCTAATGGATGCCTGGAGGTAATTTCACCCGACGGTTCGATCTGCACTGCGACGCCAGCTTTGATGACAGCAAATTTCTCGGCGGTAGAAGTAGTCGATGTCGTAATCCTTGCAACCAAATCACAAGACCTGCCAAAGGTTGCAAACAGGATCTCCGCGTTCACAGCTGATAACACTGCCATCATCACGATTCAAAACGGTATTCCGTGGTGGTACTTGCAAAATTTGTCTCACAATTTTGGCAACGCCCATATTCAATGTCTCGATCCGGACCAGGTACTGCGAAATTCGATCAAGCCTTCGCAAATAGTCGGTTGTGTCGCGTATTGCGCAGCCAGTGTCGAAGCAGATGGGCGGGTTCGTCATGTCGAAGGTTACAAGTTTCCAATCGGGGAGCTCGATGGCACGTTCCACGATCGCACCCGGAGAGTTGCCGATCTGTTCGAAAGCTCAGGTTTTAAGAGCAGGATAATCGACGATATCCGTTCGGAAATTTGGCTTAAAGCGTGGGGCGCGCTCTCGATTAACCCGGTCAGCGCTTTGACCCGTTCGACGATGGAAGAAATTTGCACGTTGCCTGAGTCTCGCGAATTGGTCGCGGAGATGATGCGCGAGGCTCAAACCGTTGCAGAAGCGTTTGGTGTGTCGTTCCGGCACACTGTAGAAACGCGTATTGAAGGCGCCCGTGCAGTTGGGGCACACAAAACCTCAATGCTTCAGGATGTCGAAAACGGGCGCGCGTTGGAAATTGATAGCCTGATGGGTGCCGTAATTGAGCTCGCTGTATTAGCGGGCAAGGACATTCCAACCATTCGAAGCATTTATGCGTGTACGGCGCTTCTCAATGAACGACTGGTCTGACAGGACAGCGATTGTTGCGGAAAGCTGCCTGACTCATCAGGAGATTCGGCAGCAGAGTGCGACTATTGGGCGCGCCCTGGCTGCGGCGGGGCTCAGGCCCGGTGCCCCGGTCGCAGTGGCTATCTCACATAGAACCAGCTTTTACGTTTGTTTCGCCGCCTGCTTCGAAGCAGGCTTTCCAGTTGTTGTCCTTGATCCAGCGGCCGCGACAATGGAACTGGTTCTGATGCTGCAGAAAGCGAGGTCTGCTGCGCTGGTCGCGGATGCAGCGGTCCTTGAGCGTTTGGCGGGGCAATCGGGCTTCGATCTCCCGGAAGTCGTGTGGGAAACACCAACGTTTGCAGGCCCATCTAAAGTCACTAACGAATCGGGCAGCCAATCGATTGATGATGATATTCCTGCTTACGTCATATTTACCTCCGGCACGACCTCGGCACCCAAGGGTGTGGTTGTTTCGAGGTCAGCGTTGCGGCGCCATGTAGCCACCTTGTCCAATATATTCGGCTACAACGATGACGCCCGGTTACTGTCCTTTCTACCAACGCACCATACGGACGGGTTAGTGCATGGCGTCGCAGCATCATTGTTGACCGGCATGACGGTCGTGCAACCGGGTCCATTTACACAGACAACAGATCTCGAGCAATTGCTTCGAGCGAATAAGATTTCCCACTTCCTGACCGTGCCAACGATGCTTGCGATGATCAAACGCTTGTTTGCAGACCGTCCTGGCTTATTCCGCTATAAGGAATTTGCCCAGCTCGTGTCTACGGCTGGCTTGCTGGATGACTCCCTTTGGCAGGAGTTCCAGGACTGGTTTGACATCCGCATATCAAACTTTTATGGCATGACAGAGACTGTCTCGGGCGCTCTCTACTGCGGTCCGGATGACATTACCTGGCGACTCGGAACGCTCGGCAAACCGATTGATGCCGATATCAGAATTGTCGCCGCCAGCGGTGCGATGGTTGCAACGGGTGCAATCGGTGAGTTGCAAATATCCGCGCCGCACTTAATGACCGGCTATCTTGGCGATCCGAAAGCAACCGACGCTGTGTTGACAGACGGATGGCTTTCGACCGGCGACCTGTGTTCTCAGGATGAGGACGGCTTCCTGAGGTTTCATGGTCGGTTAAAGAACATTATCAAGCGCGGCGGTATCACCGTGTATCCGGAGGATATCGGCATGATCGTAGCTGCAATTCCCGGTGTTCTCGAAGTTGAGGTTGTCGGCATTCCTGACCCTACCTTCGAACAAATTATTGTCGTGTGTGCGGTTGCTGAGTCGAATGTCAGTGCAGCTGACATACGAGCCGCATGCCGTGCGAATCTTGCTCCGGAGCGTCGCCCGGATCGCATCGAATTGCTGCAACGATTGCCGCGTGGACCTTCGGGTAAGGTGCGAAGAGAGCTGCTCGTCAAGTCGCTTGGCGGGGCGGCTAAAGTTGCTGAGCAGGGGGCCGGGTCGCTACGGGAACGGATTATCGAAGTCGCAGCCCACATCTTCGACGTCCCGCCCGCAAATCTCAACGAAGGCTCGTCGCCGGAAACTGTGGAGAACTGGGATTCCTATGCGGGAATGGAGTTCGTGCTCGCTCTGGAAAAGGAGTTCTCCGTACGATTGCGACCCCGCGACATCATGCGCATGAGTTCGGTCGGAAAAGCGATTGAGATCGTCATCTCTCACGCGCCGGCGACAGGGACCAGCAATTGAGCGACACACCATCATCTGCACCGGTGAAAGCATGGTTAATTGCGCTGCTAGTCGTCTTGCCAATGCTACTGCCGCTAGTCGCGCCATTTCCGTTTGTTGAACCGGCGGGGCTAAGGGGCGCAAACGAGTATCACTACCGTGAAGATCTGACGCGACTTTTTGCACAAGAGAAGGCAGAGCGATCAGCACCGTTAGGGGTCATGCTGGCCATGTCAGGAGGTAACTGTGCGACTGTTGGTCCCCTGCAATTGGCGGGTGATGGCGTGCATATGTATGTGGCCTTTTACCCGGACGCGACGGCTGAGACGTTTGCTGGTTTGATTGATCTTCTGGTTGCAGGCGAGCCGGACTTTGTGGTGATTCAAGATACTATCCTGGTATTGGATCGGCCTGCCAGGCGTTTTGAATACGCTTCCGCCAGGTACGAAGAAGCACGTTCGTACTGGACCGGACAACTCTTTGGACTGGCGCGCAAACTCGGCGTGGATTTCGTTGATCAGGATTCGAGCGATGAATCCTGGCGATGCCCTGCCATCGCGAAACAGAAACTGATGTGGGAAGAAGCAGTGCAAGCCACCATGCGTCGCATCGACTCGTATTCTCAGCAGCGGCGTGCTGAATCAGTTGAGTTCCTGCAGAAGTTTGCCGCTGCAAACATACCTGTACTCATCGTCAGTCCGCCAGCGAACAACTACACCGTCGGTTACGGCCTCGCGGTGCATGATGCAGCAGCGGAACTCGCAACTGTGGGTGTGCAGAACGCCTCAATTAGCCTGCACCGCCAGGTTGCCCTCACACCTACAGAGCAATTCAATGATCCTATGCACCTCTCTGCCGACGCGAGTCAGTCCTACAGACTCTGGCTGAATGGCGAAATAAAGCGAGTGCTTCGGCAGCGCCATGATGAATAGTGCTGCCAGTCTCGAGTTTCTGCTGTGGCTGGTCGCTACGACTGGCTTGTATTGGCTGCTACCAAGCAGGATGCGTCGCTATTTGCTCATGCTGTCAACTGCAACCGTCCTCGCCGCTGTTGATCTTACTTCGCTATTTGCGCTGTCGGCGATGACTGCCGTCGTCCTGGTCGCGACACAAGTCAAAGATGCGCGACAGCCTGCAGCGCTGCTTGCCGGTTGCTTTGCAATAGTTGCCGCACTCCTGACCTTCAAGTTACTTGATGCAAATTACGATTCGGTATCCATCATGGACAGACTGGTTCCGTTGGGATTGTCTTATTACAGTCTTCGATGCGTGCATGTATTGGTGGAACAATATCTGGAGCGGATTGAGCAGCCGAGTGCCGCAACACTCATTGAATACCTCTTTTTCCCGGCGACGATCGTTGCTGGTCCGATCCATCGTTACCCGGAATTCGTGGCGCAGCGATCACCCAAATTGCAGTTTAAGCGCGTTTCCGAAGGACTCGAGCGAATTTTGTACGGCTACGTAAAGATCGTCGTCCTCAGTAATTATTTACTGAGTACGAAGTTTTTCCCCTGGGCACTATCACTGGTGGAACCGTCGACGTCTCAGTATCAATATCTCGATGCGCTCGATTACGGCCTGACGTTGTATTTGCAATTTTCCGGGTATTCGGACATCGCAATTGGTTTCGCGCTCTTGCTCGGTCATAGAATTATCGAGAATTTTTCATGGCCATTTCTGAAGGCCAATATTGCTGAGTTCTGGCGTAGTTGGCATATATCCTTGACCAGATTGTGCCGGGAATACGTATTCACCAGTGTGCATGCCACTACGCGGCGGGCGTGGATGGCGGTGTTGGCTACGATGTTGGCGATTAGTCTGTGGCATGGCCTGACATTAAACTACCTTGCCTGGGGCCTCTATCACGCGATGGGTCTGGTCATCTTTCGCGCCTGGTCGGGCAGCTCGGCCGCGGCGTTCACGCGCAAAAGTTTACCCATGCCGGTTCGCTACCTTCTGGGCTGGTTTGTGACATTCCAGTTTGTGATTATCGGTTTCGTGTTTACGAAGGAGAGTAGTTTGACGGATTCGATTGACGCTTTAGTTATTCTTCTCGGCGGGGCAAGCAGCGGTGTTTGAGTTTTTGTCACGTCATTTGCCAGCGCCCATCGCAACCTTTGTTGTTGGGATATGGTATGGACTACTCTTATGGGCCATATTTTTCGGGCTACACGCATCCAACGCATTGTTCCGCTATTGGTGGATCTAAGAGGTTCTTATGCGCAAACTAGTTTTGATTGGTGTCCGAAGCCCGTTACTTCCTGACTATGAAGAATCGTGTCAACGCCTCGGGCTCAATATTGTTGCGGCGGTTCGCACCGATGAGCTACGCCCCAGAATTCTTGATCGCAGCGTTTTGATCGAGTTCGCGCAACTGAATGAAGATTACGACGAACTACCGTTCATAGCCTGCGCATTTTCGCCCAAGCGTCGTATGGAGTTGTGCGAAAAAGTTGGCACGACAGGGCTAATAGCAGCAGAGCCTCTACTGGATCCAACAGCGGTCGTCGCTTCGTCTACCCGAATCGGTCATGGCACGTTTGTCAGCGCAGGGGTCGTCATTGGCGCTGCGGGTATGCTGGGCGAGCATGTTTTCGTCAATCGCTCGACCAATCTAGGGCATCACACCGTTGTCGGTGACTATGCGTCGATCGGGCCGGGCTGCACATTGGCTGGTAACGTGCGAATCGGTGAACACGCATTCGTTGGAGCGGGAAGTGTCATTTTGCCGGGCGTTCGCATCGGTGTGGGTGCGGTGGTTGCGGCGGGTTCCGTGGTGAAGGACGATGTCCCTGATAGTGTTATGGTCGCCGGTATCCCTGCGATGCTGAAACGAGCGCGATTAAGTCCTAATATATTTGGCCTGCCCGGTGAAGAGTAGTCGGGTCAATTCCACAGCGGTAGTGCAAAAAAATGCTCGCAAAATACTTCAGTAATCTTTATCAGAGAACGATGGATGAGTCCTATACGCTTGCTCGCACCGCAGTGGCAGACGCATTGCGCGACGGCGGCAAGTGCCTTGATTGTGGCGCGACCGAGGGGCATGAATATGACGGGTTGCAGCAATCGATCGGGATGGAACCGGATCGGTACACGGGCATCGAGTGGAACGCCGACGTTGCCAGGGCCGGCCAGGAAAATGGCCGGAATATCGTGCAAGGTGACCTGAATCAGGTGATAGCGTTTCCGGATGAGAGTTTTCGCTGCGTTTTCGGTTTCTCTGTTCTGGAACATTTGCTGAATCCGTGCAGCTATCTTCGCGAGTGTTACCGCTGTCTTGAGCCGGGCGGAACGCTGGTGATCCTTACGCCCAATATCAGCACATTCTTTACGATGGCGTTGTTACTGGTTGGGAAAATGCCATCGAGCGGCCCGCATCCGGATTCCGATGCATTGCTACAACAGCAAGAGACGTTCCGCGTGCACGGTGAAGATCGGCAGCATGATCCGGAAGCGGACACGCCGCTGCATCGTCACCTGGTCGTCTTCAGCTATCGAGTCTTGAGGTCGTATCTGCAGATGCTCAATTTTGAAGAGGTCGAAGGCTTCGGATTTGGGTTATATCCATTTCCAAACTTCATGCAAAAACCACTGGAAAGGATTGATCCGTTGCATTGCCACCAAATGGTATTTATAGCCCGGAAGTAACGCAGAGCGGCAGCGCTTGCTGCCAAAGGATACAAACCTGTGATCAGATTTGAACGCGTCGTAATTGCTATTTTCTTGCTGGCGACGCCACCCGTATTTGCCGGCGTTGAGATGGACCTCGTAACGACAGATGCCGAGGGCGCTGTTACCGAGTCGGTCAAACTGTACGCTCAGTCCGGAAAAATTCGCATGGAAGATATCGGCGATGCGTCAGGCCAGGATATGTCAATGATTTTCATCGGCCGGGAATTCATCGTAGTGGACCACTCCGACCGGAGTTACATCGTTATGGACGAAGCTATGGTCGTAGAGATGGGCGCGAAGATGAAAGAGGCGATGGATCAAATCCGTGAGGAGATGGCTGACATGGCGCCCGAGGATCGCGCAATCGTTGAGCAAATGTTACAGAGCGGAACGGGTGGGACTGGCGGAGAGGAGGATGTGCCGTCTGTACGAGTGCAAAAAGTCGGCTCTGGTAACTGGCAATCAGGCAATTGCACCCGGTACGAGATATTCGATGGATCTGAGAAGACTCAGGAGATTTGCTCTGCCCCCCTTGACGGAATTGATGGCGCGGACGAAGCATTGCGAGCATTTGCAAACATGGCTCGTTTTATAAATACATTGAGTGAATCGATGCCCGGTCCGCTGGGAGCCAGTATGGCCGGTAATCCGATGGGCCTGATGGAGCAAATCGATGGGTTTCCGGTACGCACGGTCGATTATGTGGCTGGCTCGCTCGTTGCAGTCACAACGCTGGAGTCGGTCCGGGATAAGACCCTTGAAGCGAACCTTTTCGAGATTCCGGACGGTTACCGGCAAGTGGATCCGTTTGCCGGAGAATAGTCGCAAGGAGATTGCGCGTTGTGCAGTGATTACCGTATAATCTCGCGCGAACGCGGTGATGCGCATTTTGGCATCCCGCTACCAGAAGTTTGGTAGAGAAGCCCCGCGTAGGGGTTTTTTGTTGCAAGTAATAATGGGCCAATGGCCCATTTTTTGTTTGAAAACAATGAGTTACGGATTTAGGTATGACGCAGGACGAACTGGCGAAACTGCTGGAACCCACAGTCGAAGGTTTGGGCTACGAATTGTCAGATCTGGACGCGAAAATTGGCAGCCAGAACGGCCTGCTGCGGCTGTTCATTGACAAGGAAGATGGCATTAGCCTGGAAGACTGCGAGAAGGTCAGTTTGGCGGTGAGTGCGTTGCTTGATGTTGAGGATCCGTTGCCGGGTCAGTACAACCTGGAAGTGTCGTCGCCCGGCGCAGACAGGACGCTGACGAAGTTAGCCCATTTCGAACGGTTTAAGGGCGAAATGGTAAAAGTACAAATGCGATTCCCGATAGAGGGACGCAGGCGATTCCGCGGCAAATTGTTGTCCGCGGATGAAAAGAACATTGTGGTTGAAGTGGACGGTGAGTCGCATATTCTGGCGATTGCGACGATCGACACCGCTCGACTGGCGCCTTAAAGGGTCAAATTGACTCGGGCTGATTTGGAGTTGTAAGAAAT
Source organism: Woeseiaceae bacterium (assembly GCA_037968975.1). Taxonomy (GTDB): domain Bacteria; phylum Pseudomonadota; class Gammaproteobacteria; order Steroidobacterales; family Woeseiaceae; genus UBA1847. The sequence continues at coordinate 11,908 of JBBKWL010000150.1, forward strand.
GAGTAAAGACATATTGATGGTTGTTGACGCGGTTTCGAACGAGAAGGGCGTTGAGAAGGACATTATCTTCGAGGCCATCGAAGCTGCGTTGGCGTCGGCCACGCGCCGCAAACACGGTGAGGACATTGAAGTTCGCGTCGCGATTGACCGGGAAACAGGCGAATACGATACCTTCCGTCGCTGGCTGGTTTTCGAAGACGAGTCGACCGAGCTGGAAACGCCGGATCGCGAGCTGCGAATGATCGACGCCGTCGACGTCAATCCGGATGCGGAGCCGGGCGGCTATGTTGAAGAGCCTATGGAATCTGTCGATTTTGGCCGTATCGCCGCACTAACCGCGAAACAGGTCATCGTGCAGAAAGTGCGTGAAGCCGAACGCGAGCAGGTGGTTGAAGAATATAAGGAGCGAGAAGGCGAGCTCTTGTCAGGCCTGGTCAAGCGGGTTGATCGCAACGGCGTCTATATTGATCTTGGCGGTAACGCGGAGGGTTTTGTTGCACGTGACCAGATGGTACCGCGCGAGCCGGTTCGCCCGCAGGATCGCATTAAAGCATTGTTGACGGAAGTTCGTTCAGAGATTCGCGGCCCGCAACTATTCATGACGCGCACTTCGCCGCAGTTTCTGGTTGAGCTGTTCAAAATTGAAGTGCCGGAAGTAGGCCAGGGCCTGATCGAAATTTTGGGTTCGGCACGTGATCCGGGCCTGCGCGCCAAGATCGCCGTCAAGAGTAATGACAGTCGCATCGACGCCGTTGGCGCTTGTGTCGGCATGCGTGGGTCACGCGTGCAGGCGGTATCGAACGAACTGGCCGGAGAGCGTGTAGACATCATTCTTTGGGACGACAATGCAGCACAGTTTGTGATCAATGCGATGTCGCCCGCTGAGGTCGTATCGATAGTCGTTGACGAAGACAAGCACAGCATGGACATCGCCGTCGATGAGGATAAGTTGTCGCAGGCGATCGGGCGCGGTGGTCAGAATATTCGTCTTGCGAGCGAACTCACTGGCTGGGAACTGAATGTAATGACCGCAGCCGATGCCGACGAGAAGAGCGACTCGGAAATGAAAGAGTTGATCGCACTGTTTTCAAAACAGCTTGACGTCGATGAAGAAGTTTCGCTGATTCTGGTGCAGGAAGGCTTTTCAACGATCGAAGAAGTTGCTTATGTTCCTGCGGCGGAGTTGGTCGAGATCGAAGAATTTGACGAGGACATTGTTGAGGAGTTGCGAAATCGTGCGCGCGACGTGCTATTGACCCAAGCAATTGTTCAGGAAGAGAAGATAGACGAAACCGAGCCGGCCGAAGATTTATTGAGCGTCGAGGGCATGGACAAGAATCTTGCCTACGTACTGGCCAGCAAAGGCGTCGTCACACGTGAAGATCTTGCTGAGCTCGCAACTGACGATTTGCTCGAATTAAATGAGATGGACCAGGAAGAAGCTGCCGCATTAATTATGAAAGCGCGTGCTCACTGGTTCGAAGCTGAAGAACAGCAGGCCTGAAGTTCAGGTCTAGCGGAGTTAAAGAATGGCTGATGTAACTGTTTCGCAATTTGCTGAAGTGCTAAAGGTCCCGGTCGATAAGTTGTTATCGCAACTTGATGAAGCGGGCATTAAGGTCAATGGTTCGACCGACACGATCAGTGAGGACGCAAAACTCGAATTGTTGACGCATTTGCGCCGCAGTCACGGGCAAGACGACTCGCACGCGGGCGATGCGGCACCAAAACGAATTACGCTAAAACGTAAGTCGAATTCGGAGCTGCGGCTAGCAGGCGCTCAAGGTCGGTCGCGCACGGTGAATGTTGAAGTTCGCAAGAAGCGCACCTATATCAAGCGGGATGTTCTCGAAGAACAGGCGCAGCAGGAGCAGGACGAGCTCGATCGCAAGCGACAGGAAGAAGAGGATCGGATCGCCGCCGCAGCGCGCGCAATAGAGGACGCCAAAGCAGAAAAAGAACAAGCTGCCAAAGCAGAAGAGGATGAGCGCCAGAAAGCATTGCAAGCTCGTATCGACGCCGAAGACGATGCCCGCAAAGCGGCAGACCAGGCAGCAGCAGCTGAGTCAGAAGAAAAGACACGCTTGGAGAAAGCGGAGCAGGACGCTCGTGCACGTCGCACGAAAGACAAGCCGAAAGGCAAGCAGGTCGATACCAAATACGGCCGTAAAGAATTGCACGTTGCCGGCGACAAGAGTGGCCGCCGCAAACGCAAGAGCCCGACTCGGCGGCGCCCGGTTTCTGTCGGTGGCGACTCGCAACACGGCTTTGAAAGACCTACTGCGCCAGTCATTCGAGAGGTTGAGGTAGCTGACAATATTTCGGTCGCCGACCTGGCCCAACGCATGGCGGTAAAGGGCAACGAGGTCGTGAAGGCACTGTTCAAGATGGGCGCCATGGTGACGATTAATCAGGTCATTGACCAGGACACCGCAATTCTCGTCATTGAGGAGTTCGGACATGAGGCCAAACTGGTAACGGCGACGGATGTTGATGAACAACTACTCGCCACAGAAGTTGCGCTAACCGGTGATGAAGTTCCCCGGGCTCCTGTAGTCACAATCATGGGTCACGTCGACCACGGTAAAACCTCTTTGCTCGACTATATTCGTCGTGCCAAGGTGGCCGATGGTGAAGCGGGTGGCATCACTCAGCACATAGGCGCTTACTCTGTAGAGACTGACAAAGGCCGAATTACGTTTTTGGATACGCCGGGTCACGCCGCATTCACCGCAATGCGCGCTCGCGGAGCGCAAGCGACGGACATAGTAGTCCTTGTTGTTGCTGCGGACGATGGCGTTATGCCGCAAACAATCGAAGCCATTCAGCACGCGAAAGCAGCGGGCGTACCATTGGTTATCGCAGTAAATAAAATTGACCGCGAGAACGCGGATCCTGAGCGAGTCAAGAACGAGTTGTCACAGCACGAGGTTATTCCGGAGGACTGGGGTGGTGAACATCAGTTCGTCAATGTATCTGCGCTTAAGGGTGACGGCGTCGATCAATTGCTGGACGCAATCCTGCTGCAGGCGGAGGTCATGGATCTTAAGGCTATTGAGACCGGTCCGGGGCAAGGCATCGTTATTGAATCAAGTCTGGAGATAGGGCGCGGCGCAGTCGCAACACTTCTCGTTCAGGCGGGCACCCTGAATCAAGGCGATATGATTATCGCGGGCGAAGAATACGGCCGCATTCGCAATATGTTCGATGAGTCAGGAAAATCAATTAGCACCGCCAGCGCATCACAACCAGCTGTGGTTCTTGGGCTTTCCAAGACGCCGGGTGCAGGTGAAGATTTTCTGGTCGTCAAGAATGAGCGCAAAGCGCGTGAGGTTGCGGAATTCCGGCAGGCGAAATCTCGCGAAGCCAAGCTTGCGCAACAACAGGCTTCCAAGCTTGATGACATGTTCACGCAAATGGCCGATGGTCAATTGTCTTCAGTATCCGTCCTGATCAAGTCCGACGTGCACGGTTCGGCCGAAGCGCTTAAAGACGCGTTGCTGAAGTTGGCCACAGACGAGGTCAAAGTGAAGGTTGTGGGTTCCGGCGTCGGTGGTATTACTGAAACGGATGCGAACCTGGCTGCGGCGTCGAGCGCGGTAATCATCGGCTTCAATGTTCGCGCTGATGCAGCGGCGAGAGCGGCCATCAAAGAGTCGGGTGTTGATGTTCGCTATTACAGCATCATTTACGAAGCGATCGACGATGTTAAGGCAGCGCTGAGTGGTCTGTTGGCACCAGAGATTCGTGAACAAATTGTCGGTCTTGCAGAAGTTAAAGACGTGTTCTCGTCACCGAAGTTTGGCGACATCGCAGGCTGTATCGTTACCGAGGGCTACGTGAAACGGTCTAATCCGATTCGTGTACTGCGCGAGAACGTTGTTATTTATGAAGGCGAGCTCGAATCACTGCGGCGATTTAAGGACGACGTCAACGAAGTGAAGTCCGGTACGGAATGCGGCATCGGTGTAAAGAATTACAGCGACGTCAAAGTTGCTGACCAAATCGAGTGTTTCGAGCGGATTGAAGTCGCTCGTACGTTGGACTGATGCCACGCGAATATTCACGTAGTCAGCGACTCGGCACGGAAGTGCTGCGCACGCTGAGCCAGTTGTTGCGCTTTGAGACCAAAGACCCGCGATTACAAAACGTTTCGCTAACTGGTGTGGATTTGTCTCGAGACCTGAGTGTGGCGCGGGTCTTTTTTAACATGATGGATCCTGCAGCCGCTGTCGAGCCAGTTGCGGAAGGTTTGAAAAACGCCTCTGGTTTTCTGCGCAGTAAGTTGGGTCAGGAGCTTAAAGTTCGCCATGTTCCTGAGCTGCGTTTCATTCACGACGATAGCGCCGAAGAAAGCGCCCGAATTAGCAAATTGATCGACAGCGCCCTGAACGCAAACAAAGCCGAGTAATTTCATGAAAGAAACCGGACGACCTCGGCGCGAAATTGTCGACGGCCTGCTATTGCTGAACAAACCGGCTGGTCTGAGCTCAAATCAGGCGTTGCAGCGCGTCAAATGGTTGCTGAATGCGAAAAAGGCCGGGCATACGGGCAGTCTTGACCCAGCAGCAACCGGAATGTTGCCGTTGTGTTTCGGCGAGGCGACAAAAGTCTGCCCTTATTTACTGAATGCGGACAAAACATACCGGGTAACCGCCAAATTAGGAGTCGCTACGGATACGGGCGATGCTGAAGGCTCCGAGATCCAGACAATGGCAGTTCCGGAATTATCGGCGGACCAGTGGCGAGCAGTACTAAACGGGTATATCGGGGAGTCTACGCAGATACCGCCTATGTACTCGGCGCTAAAAAAAGACGGCAAACGTCTTTACGAATTAGCCAGAAGGGGTGAAACGGTCGAACGCGCGCCGCGCCCGGTACGCGTCGACGAGATTGAACTCCTGGAAGCAGCCGGGAGCCGCCTCGTATTTCGGGTTCGTTGCTCAAAAGGGACCTACATCCGTGTGTTGGTTGAAGATCTTGCGAAAGTCGCTGGAACTGTTGCGCATACGGCCCGATTACATCGCGAGGAGGTCGGCGACTTCCGGGCGGCCGATATGCTGGATATGAGTGTCCTGGAAACTGCCGCAGAGGCAGGGACCGCGTCAATCCGCGAGCATCTGATGCCGGCTGACGTAGCGTTGGATTGTTATCCCGCCGTCACCGTCTCGATGCAGGACGGCCAGCGCTTCTCGGGCGGCATGGTGGTTGCAGGCTCAAAAGAGGGTATTGATGGCCTGGTTCGGGTGTATAACGATGAATCGCTGTTCCTGGGCGTTGGGGAGGCTTCGGAGGATGGTTCAGTCGCCCCGAAGCGTGTGTTTCTAACGGGTGAAAAAAACCCGTAGATATTTGATATTGGACTGTTAATAGGCTCGAACAGGCGCTAGAATGCGCGCTGCAAAAAGGGCTTAAAAGAGAAGATTGGAGTAAAGGTAGATGTCACTGTCTAGTGAAGCAAAAAGCACGATTGTAAAAGATTATTCCCGCGGAGAAGCTGACACCGGATCTCCCGAAGTTCAGGTAGCGCTGCTATCTGCAAGAATTTCTGAGCTTACCGGCCATTTCGGCGAGCACAAAAAGGATCACCATAGCCGCCAGGGTCTCCTGCGGATGGTCAATAAGCGACGTAAGTTGCTGGACTATCTGAAAGGCAAAGATCCTGATCGTTACCGCGAGCTGATTTCCCGGCTCGGCCTTCGTCGTTAACCGACGAGTCATTCTGGTCTTGCGATAAATTTGTGTCGTTCCCTGACGGGACCGCAACAGATCGCTATTGCCATTAAATCAAAGAGAGTCAAAGTGAATTCAACTAAGAAATCGTTCCAGTTTGGGGAACACGAAGTCACCATCACAACCGGAGCATGGGCTCGTCAGGCGGATGGTGCTGTCATGGTCGATATGGCCGATACGCAAGTTATGGTTACCGCGGTAGGCCGGAAAACAGCTGATCCGGGCCGGGATTTTTTCCCGTTAACCGTTAATTACCAGGAAAAGACCTATGCTGCGGGCAAGATTCCCGGCGGCTTCTTCAAGCGCGAAGGTCGTCCTGCAGAGAAGGAAATTCTGGTTTGCCGCCTGATCGATCGCCCGATTCGTCCGTTGTTCCCCAAGGGATTTAAGAATGAAGTCCAGGTTATTGCGACTGTCATGTCTTTGAATCCGGATGTGGATCCGGACATTCCGGCTCTTATCGGCGCATCTGCTGCGCTCGCCATATCAGGCATGCCGTTTGCAGGCCCGGTCGGCGCTGCAAAGGTTGGCTACACGGACGGCAAGTACGTCCTGAACCCGGGTTACGAAGCTCTCGAGAATTCAGAGCTTGAGCTGGTTGTTGCCGGCACCAAAGATGCAGTCTTAATGGTCGAGTCCGAGGCCAATGGCCTGTCGGAAGAAATCATGCTCGGCGCCGTCATGTATGGCCATGAGCAGATGCAGGTCGCTATCGATGCGATCAGCGAGCTTGCTGCAGAAGTCAGTAAGCCAGCTTGGGACTGGGAAGCACCGGCTGAGGACCAGGCACTTGCCAGCGCCGTGGCTGCACAAGCGACGGACGGCCTTACAGCTGCCTACCAGATCACTGATAAACAAGAACGTCAGGGTGCTGTTGGCGCTGCTAAAGACGCCGCCGTAGACGCACTTGCCGACGGTGACGACGCGCAGTGGTCGACAGATGCTGTTAAGGGTGCTTTATACAAGCTCGAAAAGAGCATTGTTCGTGGCCGCGTCATTGCCGGCGAACCACGTATTGACGGCCGTGACGTCTCTACAGTGCGAGCCATTGACGTGGAAGTGGGCATTTTGCCCCGAGCACACGGCTCGGCAGTATTTACACGCGGTGAGACACAAGCAATTGTAGTGACGACGCTGGGCACCGGGCGCGATGCTCAAATCATTGACGCGATCGAAGGTTCCCGTAAAGAGCCATTCATGCTGCATTACAACTTTCCTCCGTTCTGTGTTGGCGAAACCGGCTTTGTCGGATCGCCGAAGCGTCGCGAAATCGGCCACGGTAAGCTTGCTCGTCGCGGTATTCAGGCAGTCATGCCAAGTTTCGACGAATTCGGGTACGTAATTCGGGTGGTTTCCGAGATCACCGAATCCAACGGGTCCAGCTCGATGGCGTCAGTTTGCGGCACCAGCCTGGCCCTTATGGATGCGGGTGTACCGATTAAGGCGCCGGTTGCCGGCGTTGCGATGGGTCTGGTCAAGGAGGGTGACGACTTTGCTGTGCTGACCGACATTCTGGGTGACGAAGATCACCTGGGCGACATGGACTTCAAGGTCGCCGGTACCGAAGAAGGTATCACCGCATTACAGATGGATATCAAGATCCAGGGGATTACCCGCGAGATCATGGATAAGGCACTTGAGCAGGCACGTGACGCCCGACTGCATATCCTTGGAGAGATGAACAAGGTCCTCAGCAAGCCACGTGAAGAGATGTCCGAGTTTGCACCTTCAATTATCGCATTCAAGATTGATCCTGAGAAAATTCGCGACGTTATTGGCAAGGGCGGAGCAGTTATCCGCGCGATGACCGAAGAAACCGGCGCGAGCATTGATATTGACCAGGACGGTACCGTCCGCATTGCTTCCATCGACGGCGAGTCTGGTCGAGAAGCGCAGCGTCGCATCGAGCTGATAACGGCAGATGTTGAGGTGGGACGCGTCTACGAGGGCAAGGTTGCTCGCCTGATGGACTTTGGTGCTTTCGTAACGATTCTACCGGGCAAGGACGGCCTGGTTCATATCTCCCAGATCTCCAATGAACGGGTAGAGAAAGTCAGCGACAAGCTCGCTGAAGGCGACATCGTTCAAGTAAAAGTGCTTGAAGTGGATCGTCAGGGCCGCGTAAGACTGTCAATGAAGGAAGTTGAAGCCGCGTAGGGCTCCAGGAACTCGATTATTCGTGGCGGCAAGTAAAATCTTGGCCGCCACGGTGTTCCACCTGCGACAAAGCCCACATGGCCGCCATATTTGGCGACCTCAACAGTGACTTGCTCCGAAAGCTGGTCCTCATCAGGGATGACGGCTGGTGTCATGAACGGGTCGTCCAGCGCATTTATAACGAGGGTCGGCCGCTCGATACTGTGCAGAAATCGTCCTGAGCTGCAACGGTCATAGTAATCCTGCATGTTTTCGAACCCATGCAGAGGCGCTGTTACCGCGTCGTCAAATTCTGCAAAGGTCTTTGCCCGCATCGCCTGTTGCCAATCAAATGCGGCAGTGTGTTTATTGAATTTCCGCTTCACGGATTCCTTCATGCGTTTTATCAAGTAGTGCTGATAAAGCTTTGAAAAACCAGTATTTAATGCATCAGAACACTGATGAAGGTCCAGAGGCGCACAAACGGCCACAGCGGCCTCGAGCGGTGTGTTAGATCCCGACTCGCCCAGGTATTTAAGCAATATATTTCCGCCCAGCGAATAGCCGACCGCGAATAATGGGCCGTCGAATTCTCTCTTCTTGAGCTGGTCCAGAAAAAATCGGATGTCGTTCGTCTCACCAGCGTGATACCGGCGCGGTAAGCGATTGCGGTAATCGCCGCAATCGCGCGAGTGCAAAACGCAAGACCGCCAGCCACTCCGATAAGCCGCGCGGATGATCATTTTTGCGTAGGACGATTCGGCTGAGCCCTCCAGTCCGTGCAGGACGACGAGCAAAGGGGCAGATTTGTCCAGTTTGTCCGCTTTGATTGGCCAATCGACGGCGGTCGCGTCACCATCAGGTAGCTCGAGTGTTTCCCGCCGCAGTCTTAGATATTTTTGCGACGACCACGGCATGGACGGGTAGAACGTCTGGGCCTGACGATTCTTGAGCCACCATGGCGGTTTGAACTGGCTTTTTATGATCATTACAAGGCCGTTTTCGAGGCAAAAAAAATGGCCCCCCGCTTGCGCAGGGGGCCCGCCGTGGAGCGTTAACTCCTTCAGGCTGCAACAGGGGGCGGGGGAGCGTATCCCCGTTGCTGTAATTAAGATATGGCGTCTAAGGCCCTGATGTCAAGGGTTTTTGTCTTATTTTGCGATAGTCGTACGGTAGAAATTCGACGCGACAGTTACCTGTTTTTGCTCTCTTAGCACAGCGATATCCCAGTTCTCAATCGCCCATTTCCAGAGGTCGCTAACTGCGCCAGTACCGGACTCCGGCGGCGGCCGTTGGCCAAGCACGGCCAACGCAGCGTGCAGCGTTATGGAGATCGCTTCCATTGACACCCCACCGGCGCCGTGGCTCTTGCTGAGCTTTTGATTCCGGTCATTTATTGCTACCGGAATGTGCACATATTCGGGCGTGGGATAACCAAGCAAGCGTTGCAGCCAAATCTGTCTGGGCGTGGACTCCATCAGGTCGATTCCGCGAACGATATCGGTAATTCCCTGTAGATAATCATCGACAACAACGGCTAGTTGGTAAGCGACCAGCCCGTCCTTGCGCAGCACAACGAAGTCGCCGAACTCCGTCTCCAGGCACTGCACCTGTCGTCCTTGCAGGCCGTCGACAAAAGCCACCTCAACGTCGTTCGTAAGCACTCGCAGCGCTGTATCGGTTGCCTCAGAGCCGGCACGACAAGTCCCGGGATAAACGGGGCCATATTCACGCCGCGAACATCCGCATCGGTACGCAGCGCCGCCCGCTAGTAACGTCGACAGTGCCGCGTCATGGCTATTTCGACTATTGCTTTGGTAGATAACGGGGCCGTCCCACTCAAAACCATATGCGTCCAATGCCTGCAGAATGACCTGTGTGGCACCGCGTTGCTCTCGCGGCGGATCAATGTCTTCGATGCGAAGTAACCAGCGGCCACCGTGAACCCGGGCTTCAAGGAAGCTCGCGACGGCGGCGATAAGGGAGCCGAAATGGAGTGGGCCGGTCGGGGAGGGTGCAAATCGCCCGACATAGGGCCTGGTCGAAGTTGGGGAATTACCGGTACCGATCGTCCCGGTCTCTGAACTGGCGCTCTGCCAGCTCACGCCGTTCCTGCGCCTCCAGGCAAAGAGTTGCAACCGGCCGCGCCTCAAGACGTTTCAGGCCGATTTCTTCACCTGTCTCGTCACAATAGCCATAGCTGCCGTCTTCGATTCGCATCAATGCAGAATCAATTTTCCGAAGCAACTTACGTTCGCGGTCACGAGTCCGTAATTCAAGACCGAATTCTGACTCCTGCGTCGCCCGGTCATTCGGATCCGGGAAATTGGCGGCTTCGTCCTGCATATGATGCACTGTTCGATCGACCTCAAACATCAGTTCACGCTTCCAGGAACTCAGGATGTCGTGAAAATGCGCGAGTTGCTCGTCGCTCATATATTCTTCGCCACGCGTCGGCTTGTACGGTGCAATGCCGTGAATCGGGCCACTTAGCATGTCGCCGCGGCGTCTGGTGCTGCTGCGTGCAGGAGTTTTTCGGACGGTCTTCTTGCGTACGACCTTTTTCTTGGGCACGGTTTTCTTCTTGCTGGGCTTTTTCTTGCTCACTTTTTTCGCGACCTTTTTGCTCGATTTTTGCTGCTTGTTCACCTTTTTCCTGGTGACCTTTTTCTTGCTCACTTTCTTTTTGCCTGCCTTTTTCGGGGCAGCCTTCTTCTTGCTGACCTTCTTCTTACTGAGCTTCTTTTTGGGCGCTTTCTTCTTGGCTGGTTTTTTCTTGCTGACCTTTTTCCTGGCCACAGCCTTCTTCGCCACCTTCTTCTTGGCTACTTTCTTCTTTGTGACTTTCTTCTTGGTGACTTTCTTTGCTGGCGCCTTCTTTCGAGAGGTCGTCGCTTTCTTCCGCTTCTTGCTCGCAGCCTTTTTTGCGGCCATGTGGAACTCCTGCCGGATCGAGAAAAGGGCGGGATTATACATTGCTGGGGGCTGCATGGAAGCCTATTTTTTTCGGCTTTCTTCTGTTGGCTACGGACGCGCTGCAAGCCCCGTAGATTAAGGCCTACGAGCATCGTTTTATTGGTCGAATTCCATTACACTAACCCCATTTGACGGGCCATTGGCGTCTACCTGCACATGCGATTAAGCAAAATTAAGCTCGCCGGCTTTAAATCATTCGTTGACCCCACCACAATTACCTTTCCCAGCAGCCTGGTTGGCGTAGTTGGGCCAAATGGCTGTGGCAAGTCCAACGTGATTGATGCAGTCCGCTGGGTCATGGGCGAGAGCTCGGCCAGTCGACTGCGTGGCGACTCCATCACCGACGTAATTTTCAATGGTTCCAGCACGCGCAAGCCGATTGGAGCCGCATCGGTTGAGCTATTGTTCGATAACTCGGAGACGACTCTCGAAGGGCAATACGCCAAGTACGCCGAGATCGCGATTCGGCGGGAAGTGTCGCGCGACGGCATATCGAATTATTACCTGAATGGCACTCGCTGCCGGCGCAAGGATATTACCGGCGTCTTTCTTGGCACCGGACTGGGGCCGCGCAGCTATTCCATTATCGAACAGGGCATGATTTCGAGGCTGATCGAGGCCAAACCTGAAGAAGTGCGGGTATTTCTCGAAGAAGCGGCCGGTATTTCCAAGTACAAGGAAAGACGTCGCGAGACCTCAAATCGCATCAAACACACCAAAGAGAACCTTGATCGTCTCCTCGACGTGCTCGATGAGGTGGAAAAGCAAATCAAGCACCTGGATCGCCAGGCAAAGACCGCGGAGCGCTACAGTCGCTACAAGGACGAGGAGCGGCGCACATCGGCCGAATTGCTCGCGCTTCGCACCAGCGAGCTGGACGAGGGCGCCAATGCGGCGGATCGACAGCTTGCCGAGCGTCGCACGCAACTTGAAGCGGCGATAGCCAAGCAGCGTAAACAGGAAGCCAGCGTTGAAAATGCGCGTGAGCAGCAGAGTGAACGTAGCGATGCATTTAATGTCGTGCAGGGACGTTTTTACAAAATCGGATCCGAGATTGCCCGACTGGAACAATCCATTGAGCACGCTCATGAATTGCGCGAACGGCAGAGCAAGGACCTTGAGCAAGCACGACAAGGTGCGCGTGAGATTCTTGAGCATATTGACAAAGATCAGACAGAGATCGCTCAACTTGAGCTAACCCTGAACGAACTGGTGCCAGGTCTTGAGTTAGCGCGTGAGAGTGAAATCGCGTCCAGCGAATCTTTGCAGCGGGCAGAAACTGCGCTGGCTGACTGGCAAGAACAGTGGGACGACTACTCGGCCAAGTACAACGAAGCGCAGCAGATGCGGAATGTCGAGCAAACTCGTTCGGAACAAATCGAGTCTCGAATTCTCAGTTTTACTGAACGCCGCAAGAAACTCGACGAATCGAATACGGGTGCAAGTATTGAGGAACTGAAGGCCTCATTCGGCGAGTTGACGGCATTGGAAATGCGGCAGAGGCAGGCGCGTGACGAGTTTGATCGGCATTTGACGGATATCGGCGACAAGATTCGTAAATTGCGCGAGCAGGATCAGAAACTTACTCGGTTGGTCGATGAGCGGCGATCCATTTTGAACACTGCGCAGGGCCGATTTGCATCCCTCGAAGCGCTGCAAAAAGCTGCACTTGGCGACGGCGATGGCGATGTCAAATCCTGGCTGGCAGGTGCTGGTCTTGACGGCAATAAGCGCGTCGCGCAATCAATCGACGTCACCGAAGGATGGGACCGAGCTGTAGAAACAGTGCTTGGCGGTTATCTTCAAGCGGTTTGTGTCAACGACATTAGCTCCTTGACAGACAGTATCGCGAATTTTAAGTCGGGTGACGTGACATTCCTGGAACAGGCGCACGGCCAAACTAGCGATGCTGGCACAGGCGATTCACTTGCTGCCATGGTATCCGGCGCTCCGCTCGCGTTGCAAAATCTGTTGTCCAGCGTTCGTGTTGCGGATTCCCTGGGTGCAGCGCTGGCCATTCGAGAGAGCCTTGATGAGAGCCAATCGGTCATCACCGCTGATGGCATTTGGATGGGTCGCAATTGGTTGCGGGTATCCAAAGACAAAGACGCGAAGGCCGGAATTCTGGCCCGTGAGCACGAGATGCGTCGCCTAAAGACCGATACGCGTGAACTGCAGGCTCGTTTCGAAAGCTCGCGAAAACTATTGCAGGACGGACGGACTCGTCAGAATCAGCTGGAAGAACGGCGCGAAACGTTGCAGCGGGATGCGGCATCGCTGCTCGGCGAATATTCTGAGTCAAAAGCGGCGCTGGACGCGGCTAAATATCGTCTCGATCAGGCCGATGCACGTCAGATCGCAATTGCTGAAGAGGCCGGAGAACTTGGTAACGATCAAATATCTGCGGAAGAGCAGTTGCGTGAATCAAAGCGCCGTTTCGATCAGGCAGCGGGAATTCTCGAAGAATTGAGCGCAGAGCGAACGAGTCTGGAAGCGCGCCGTGATGAACTGCGAGAGGAATTGCAGCGAGTTCGGGAGCAGGCCGACTCGGATCGCCAAAGTGTGCAAACCATTGCGATTCAGTTTGAGAGTCGGCGCACCAGTAAGGATTCGGCAGCGCAGAACCTTGCTCGTATGAAATCGCAGCTGCAACAATTTCAGTCGCGCGAAAGCGAAATCCAGGAACAGCTCGAACAAAGCCAGTCGCCATTGGTTGATAATAAAGAACTGCTCAAACAGCAGCTGGAAACTCGCGTATCAATTGAGCAAGAACTTGCAGCAGCCCGACGACTCGTAGAGGAAGTGGAGAGTCAGCTTCGCGAACTCGATCAGGCTCGGATGCAGATCGATCAGGCAGTTGAGGAAGAACGCCAGAGCGTTAACGAGGCCGAGATGAGTGCGCGGGAATTGCGAGTCCGGCGTGAAGGAGTCGCAGATCAGCTGGTTCAAACCGGATTCGAATACGAGGCCCTGATTGCCGAGATGGATGAGAGCGCATCGATTGAAGCGTGGGATGAAAAGCTTGAGAAAGCGCGCCGGCGCATCGATCGTTTGGGCCCAATCAACCTTGCGGCAATTGATGAATTTAAAGAGCAGTCTGAACGCAAAGAATATCTAGACGCGCAACTTGCAGATTTGAATAGTGCGTTATCAACTCTCGAAGGTGCGATACGTAAAATTGATCGCGAGACCAAATCCCGATTCAGAGAAACGTTTACAAACGTGAACGAGGGCTTCAAGAACCTGTTTCCGAAATTGTTTGGCGGCGGACACGCTTATCTGGAGTTGACGGGCGACGACCTTTTGTCAGCTGGCGTTACCGTAATGGCGCGACCACCTGGTAAGCGAAATAGCACGATTCACCTGTTATCCGGCGGTGAGAAGGCATTGACAGCAGTAGCGCTGGTATTTTCAATTTTTGAGCTGAATCCGGCACCATTTTGTCTTCTCGATGAGGTCGACGCACCACTCGACGATGCAAATGTCGGTCGTTTTTGTGACATCGTCCGCTCAATGTCGGACAAGGTTCAATTCGTCTTTATCACGCACAACAAGGTGACCATGGAATTGGCGCGGCAGCTAACTGGCGTGACGATGCAGGAGCCAGGCGTTTCCCGCCTCGTATCTGTGGACCTTGACGAAGCGGTGAAAATGGCTGCGAGTTAGGATTGCGACGTGGATGGGCTACGCTGGTTGTTGTTGCTTTTCGGGACGTTGGTTGTAGCCGGCGTTTACTTCTATACGCGTAGAGAACGCGAAAAACCATCACCCGAGCCGGAGTCTGGTTCCGCTCATCGTATTACGCCGACACTCAGCGAAGAGACTGAGCTGAGCGACGGAGATACTGAACAAGAACCACAAGATGAAGCTTCCGATCAACCGGAAGTTTTGGTCCCGGCGCCACAAAAAATTGTCACCTTGCGAGTGGTCGCAAAAAACCAAGGTGCTTTTAAGGGCGACGAGCTTATCCTGAGTTTACGGGGGATCGGCATGCGCTCCGGCAAATTTGGGATCTATCACCGCTACGATGGCAATGATGAATCCAGAACAATATTCAGTGCGGCAAGTCTGGTCGAACCTGGAAGCTTCGATTTGGCGAACATCAAAGAACAACAAATTCCCGGGATTAGCATCTTCATGATAATTCCAGGGCCCGTGGAGGCTGCTGAAGCGTTTGATTTGATGATGCAAGCGGCGAGGGCGTTGACTCAAACAATGGATGCTGAGTTACTGGACGAGTCCGGTAGCACTCTTAGTATTCAACGCGAGCGTTATATGCGCGAAGAGGTCATCCAGTTCCAGCATAGCAATTTGGTTGCGTGACCAAGCAACTCGAGTCATTGCGCGAGCAAATTCGATACCACAATTATCGTTATCACGTACTGGATGATCCCGAGGTTCCGGACGTTGAGTATGATCGCCTGATGCGCGAGCTCCAGGCCCTCGAGAAAGAGCACCCCGAGCTCATTACGCCTGACTCGCCAACGCAAAGAGTCGGCGATACGCCGATGGCGTCATTCGGAACGGTTGCACATCGTGTACCAATGCTCTCTCTGGACAACGCATTTTCAGCTGAAGAATTGCAGGACTTTCATCGCCGGGTCACTGGCAGACTTGAAATGCAGGAATCGGAGCTGCTGCAGTATGCGGCTGAGCCGAAACTTGATGGCGCGGCGGTCAGTTTATTGTATGAAGCTGGCGTACTGGTGCGCGGTGCGACGAGGGGCGACGGCACGACGGGCGAGGACATCACCCATAACGTCAGGACAATTGAGTCGATTCCTTTACGCCTCGTGGGAAAGAACTACCCGTCACTACTAGAGGTGCGCGGCGAAGTATTTATGCCGAAGGCGGGGTTCGAGGCATACAACGAAAACGCACGTGCGGCGGGTGAAAAAACATTCGTCAATCCTCGCAACGCAGCCGCGGGCAGCTTGCGCCAGCTTGACCCGAAGTTAACGGCAGCTCGGCCCCTGGATATCTATGTCTACTACGTTGGTGAGTCGGCGGGCGCAGCACTTCCGGCGAGGCACAGTGAAATTCTGGACCAGTTACAGGAGTGGGGGCTGAAGACGTGTCCGGAACGCAGAGCAGTACAAGGCGTAGCAGGTTGTCTTGAGTTCTACGAAGAAATTGGTAGCAAGCGAGATTTATTGCCCTACGAAATTGACGGTGTCGTGTACAAGGTGGATGACCTATCACAACAACGAGAACTGGGTTATGTGTCACGAGCGCCGAGGTGGGCGATCGCCCACAAATTTCCGGCACAGGAAGAACTCACGACTGTCTTGGATGTTGAGTTTCAGGTTGGTCGAACCGGTGCTTTGACGCCTGTGGCAAGGCTGGCCCCGGTGTTCGTCGGCGGGGTAACGGTGAGCAATGCAACGCTGCACAATATTGATGAGCTAAATCGCAAGGACGTTCGGGTTGGTGACACAGTTATCGTACGTCGCGCAGGTGATGTCATACCCGAAGTTGTGAGTGTCCTTGTGAAGCGTCGGCCGAAAGGGACCAGACGAATAGCATTACCGAAGAAGTGTCCGGTATGTGGCTCTGCGGTGAAACGGGAGGACGGTGAAGCTGTCGCGCGGTGTACTGGTGGGCTTTTTTGTTCTGCGCAGAGGGCGGAGGCGCTTAAACACTTCGTATCGCGCAAGGCGATGGACGTGGATGGGCTCGGCGGCAGGATGATCGAGCAATTAGTAGCAATAGATCGCATAAAGACCCCTGCAGATCTCTATTCCCTGGACGTGAATGAGCTTGCTGCGATGGAACGAATGGGCGAGAAATCTGCTGCAAATCTGGTTGCTGCCATCGAAAAGAGCAAGCGGACAAGCCTCGCGCGCTTTCTGTATGCGCTGGGAATTCGAGAAGTAGGAGAGGCCACTGCCGCGAGCCTGGCTGCTTTTTTCGGAGCATTGCCGGGGATAATTAAGGCAACCGAGGAAGAATTACTCACAGTGGCAGATGTCGGTCCGATAGTGGCGTCGCGGATCAGGACATTTTTCGCTGAGCCACATAACCTGGAAATGATTCGTCAGCTTCAGGATTCTGGCGTGAGCTGGCCGGAAACAGAACCGGAGGCATCTCCTGCGGATGGTCCGCTGACGGGTAAGACTTTCGTGCTTACAGGATCGCTCGCTGAGATGACTCGAGACGAAGCGAAATCGCTCATCCAAAAATTAGGCGGTAAAGTAACCGGCAGCGTATCGAAGAAAACAGACTTTTTAGTGTACGGCGAAAAAGCCGGTTCAAAGCTCGCAAAAGCGCAGAGTCTTAATGTTGACACTTTAAGTGAATCGGAATTTCGAAAATTGATTGCGGAACACTAACAATCAACCGTCCGCATTTCGCCCTGTAATACTAGGCAATTCGTCCAATAACTCGTATTGCTACAACAGCTATCCGTTAGCGAAAGTTGGGCTATTTTTCCCAAGTCCGACATTTCGTTCGCATAAATGTCCCGGCCTGAATATATTTTGCGCCCATGCAAGAAGATTCCCAAAGCAAATTTCATTCAGCGATCCTGTTGGTGCTAAGACCTATCGCTAGATATCTACTAAAGGGTGGGGTCGGCTACAGAGAATTTTCAGAGATCGCAAAAATTGCGTATGTCGATGTTGCGACCACGGATTTTGGACTTCGAGGTAGGCCGACCAACATTTCACGGGTGGCTGTGATGACTGGGTTGACACGAAAAGAAGTTCGAAGAATTCGACAGAAGGAAGCTGGCGCAGATCAGATTGCTCGTGCTAAAGACACACCCGTGTCCCAAATACTTCATCGGTGGCACACTGACACTGAATATCTGTCTGCGAATGGCCAACCATTGCCCTTGTCTCCGGATGGCGATGCACCCTCATTCGCGTCTTTGGTGAGAAAATATGGAGGAGATGTTCCGCCAGGAGCCATGCGTACAGAGTTGGAGCGAATTGACGCAATTGAAGTCCAAAAAAGTGATAAGAAACTGATGCCCACCAAACGGATTGCTTACGACACAGACCTCCGGACGAGGTTGGTTAGTGGCTTGGCAAAAATATTATATCCGGCTGCGCTAAATTTAGTTCACAACATACAGAAATCAGATGATGCAGAATGGTGGGTGAATTTAGTTGCTCATACCAAGTACATTCGGAGTAGTGACCGAGGCCGTTTCATGAGAATTTCGAACGATAGAATTCGAGAGTTTGCTAAATCAATTGACGATATGCAGGCTGGTTATGAAGGTCTCTATGACGAAAATCTTGATGGAGATCCGGCCGAAGGCCGCACATGCGGCGTCGGGGTCTTTTATTTTGAAGAAGACAAGGCAGATTCAAATTTCTTCGAGTAGCAGCATCTTTCTGCAAATTAATCGTCTCGAAACTCCAATCTATATTCGTCAGGTTTGCGGTTGACAGTAAAGATTGTCGAGCCTATTGGAACCCTATTCTCATCCGAATGTAACCTACTCCTAGGCAAGCATTCCCTTACAGCGATGCTCGAGTACCAGCGAGGACCTTAAATAGCTCGCCTGAAACTTATGGGCTTTTTGGCGCAAATACGGCGATAAATTCGCGCATTTCGGCCAAAAACAGTACTAGACAACGAGTTTTCTAGTTCTATTACTTTGCTTGAAGAAAAGTACCGGATTTGAGCGGCCATCAACCAATCGCCAGTTTCGACACCAAGCTCGAGCTGCGATCGTTCAAAAAAACGTTAATTAAAACAATATGTAACGTTTTCAGCACCCGATTTGCTCCAAAATTCGCTGTCTACTCCCACTTAAAAAATCCTTGCTAGAAATGAACTGTCTTGTTCAACACAAACAGATGGATACAATTCGATCTTGTCAGTTAACATAAACATAGATTACTTTACATATGGCTGGGGAGACAGGCGCTCGATGGGTTCAAGCGTAAAAGAGCACCTAAAATTGGCATTGAGAATGATGTTGAAGCCAGTAGTTAAGCTTCTTATCAGTCAGGGCATCACTCATGGCGATTTTTCCGAGGCGGCAAAGGACGTATATGTTGAAGTTGCGGTAAGCGAATTTGACCGGTCCAGCAAGATCAATCAATCGCGTATTGCCATTTTGACGGGCTTAACGAGAAAAGAAGTAAAAAACGTCATCGACCGGGCTATGAGCACCGAATCGATCGGGAAAAATTATTCTAGACCGAGCAGAGTTTTAGCGGGTTGGCACAGCGATCCCAAATACGTTGGACCGTACGGGGTGCCATTGGAACTGCCGTATGAAACGGCAATTGAAGGTGTTCCGAGTATCACATCGTTGGTAAAGACTTATAGCGGTGATATGGCTCCGAAACAAATGCTTGTCGAGTTAGTTCGTATCGGTGCAGTTGTTGAATTAGAAAATTATTCATATAAGGCAATAAGAAGGGAGTTTGTTCCCGATGCACTATCTCCAGAATTGATAGAAAGACTTGGGAAAATTGGAAAATATTTCTTCTCGACTGTTGCAGCGAATATAGAAAAAGACGAGGAGAATCCCACTTATTTTGACAGACGAGTTTTTGCGGAGGTTGGCCTAGCACCCAAATCAATAATTGAATTCGATAGCCTGTTAAGAGTAAGAGGGCAAGAATTTTTGGAGGAAGTGGACAATTGGTTTGTCAACAAGGAAAAAATTGACAAGGACCATCCGGAGAAAAAACACACTGGATTACTAATGGTCCACTACGTTGTGGAAGAAGACGAGAATAAAGATTTGCGTGATGTATTGGTGGAGCGAGGGTTGGATCCAAGTTCGACAAACGATAATTGATTCACCGGCATTAACAATCAAGCAAGGAAGGATGCTTTGCGGATTTCATATAGGGAAAATTTAAACAAGAAGGACAAAATTAGGAGCGAATAAAATGCGAATTGCAAGTAGCGCCAGAATGCTGGTCATTCTGGGAGCGTCGCTTACTGCAGCTATCGCGCCCGTCAATGTTATTGCCGCCAATTACGGTGGTGGTGCCATGGGTATTGACGGAAGTGCGGGTCTAGGTATCGACGGCAGTTCAATTCTCGGGATCGACGGCAGCTCTATTCTCGGTATCGACGGCAGTTCAGCCCTAGGTATCGACGGCAGCTCCGGTCTCGGCATTGACGGAAGTTCAGGCCTTGGAATTGATGGCAGTTCGGCCCTCGGAATCGACGGCAGTTCAATTCTCGGCATCGACGGTAGCTCCGGTCTCGGCATTGACGGAAGCTCGGCCCTTGGGATCGACGGTAGTTCAGGTCTAGGTATCGATGGCAGCTCCGGTCTCGGCATTGACGGAAGTTCAGGCCTTGGAATTGATGGCAGTTCGGCCCTTGGGATCGACGGCAGTTCAAGCCTTGGTATCGATGGTAGCTCGGCCCTCGGGATTGACGGTAGCTCGCTACTCGGCGGCCCGGTCACCTCGATTAGTATGAGCGAAGGCACGTTCAGTGCGATGGGTCAGGACGTTTCTGCTCCTGGAGTCTTACTTAGTAAACTTCGTGTTGGCGATTTCGTAACGGTGGATGGCAGAATCTCTGGGGCTGGTACGATCGACGCCACAGCTGTCACGCAAACGGGCGAACGCTATGCCGCAGGAGCGTCTACTGTATTTGTTGTCGGCATACCGACATCGGTAGATTCTAAACTCGGCGTCGCAACAATTGGTGATTTGCAGGTTGATTACACACAATCGATCGGCGATTCAGAATTTAAAGGGATTGGAGCAGCGATAGCTGTCATTGGTACACAACCGGCGCTTGGTGGGAAAATGATCGGGTCTAAAGTGCTCGATAAGACGGATCTTTTTCTGCGAGACTAAGAACTTCGATAACGCTAATTGAAGTTCCTGCGACAGGGATGTCCGTCTCGTTCAGGAGTAAAAAGAAAAGGCCGCGCAAGCGGCCTTTTTTTATGCGGGCATAAAAAAGTCGGCGTCCCTGCCGACTTAGTTCTCGTATCAACCATAAGGAGATGCGAGGGTTGGAGAAGCCACCCCCGAGCGATTAGGGATGACTTCGAGGCCAATCTTAAGGACGTTCGCTCCCGGCCGGTGTGATTGCGATCACAGATCCAACGCTAAAAACAGAATGGGGCGCCAATAGGCGCCCCATAAATGAATAATTGAAGATTAAGTTAAGTCAAACCTATTCCGCTGCATCAGCTCGAAGGCTTTCAAGAAAAGCCTGAAACTTTTGTTGTTCAACATTTTGTTTGACGACGTCACGAACACTGTCCAGCGGCGGTGGCTCATTGTTGCGAGACTCTTCACGCAAAATGACGTGCCAACCAAATTCCGTCTGTACCGGTGTCTTGGTGTAGGCGCCGTTTGCAAGTCCAGCCACAGCGTCAGAAAACGGTGCCACCATTTGGTTCGGCGAGAACCACCCGAGGTCGCCGCCTGACGGTCCCGATGGCCCGGTAGAGTTTTTCTCAGCAAGTTCCGCAAAATCGGCACCGTCATCAAGTTGTGAGATGAGTTCCACCGCGCCGGCTTGCGTTTCTACCAGGATGTGACGGGCCTTAAATTGCAGGTCCGGGGCCAACAGAGTCTGGGCATTATAGGCTTCCAAGATCTCTTCGTCTGTTGCCGGATTTCTTGTGAGCCAATCACCCACAACGGCCTGGGCCAGGATCGCGCGCTGTTGCAGCTCGATTTGTGCTTTCGTTTGCTCGTCTTTCGCCAATTCTTCTGCCTGGGGCAGCGTCGTCAACAAATAGATATCCTTCAGCTCTGTAAGAACGGCTTCTCGTTCTTCGGCCGTCGCATCTGCTACAGGCTTTTGAATCCTTGTTTGCAGATACTGCTCGAACGCTGCATTGCTAATTTCGACACCATTTACGGTGGCGACGGATTGGGCGAATGCAGATGTTGCCGCGGTCGCTGAGATAATGGCGAAAATTGCTGCCAGGGTGGTTCCAGTACGTCTGGAACGATTACGGTTATCCATATAGGAGTCCTCGTTTAAAAGATTCGGGTGATTGGATCATGTTTTTTGATCCGTTGGAGAAATAGCGTTGATTCGCAATGCGTGTACATCACTTTGCATGAATGAGCCGAGCGCATCATAAACCAGCCGATGCCGTTCGATCCGACTCTGTCCCGCAAATTTTTCAGACACAATCCGCACGTCAAAGTGCCCTTTGCCTTCTTTGGCGCCGGCGTGCCCTGCATGCAAATGGCCCTGGTCTTTTACCAGGAGCTCGGTCGGAGCAAAAGCATCGATCAGAAGCCTTTCAATGGTATTCACACGCTCGCTCATTTGGGCGTGTCTTCAGGCATCTGTTTCGCCATCCAGATTGACTGAGCAATTATGAAGATAAAGGTTAGTCCCATCAGGCCGATAAGTTTGAATTTAACCCAGGTAGCCTCTGAGTACGTGTAAGCAACGTATATGTTCAGCGCGCCGGCAACGAAAAAGAATGCGACCCAGGCTAAATTCAACCTGGCCCACTGGTCTTTCCCGAGTTCCAGCTTGGAGTCCGCAGTGGCGCTGGCGGCTTCCATAAGCCGTTGTATGAACGGTTTCGCACCGATGAACTGACTGCCAAGAAACGCGATCGCGGCCAGCCAATAGAACACCGTTGGCTTCCACAGGAAAATCATCTTGTTGTCCAATAGCAATGCGCCGCCGCCAAGCACAATCACCAGGATGGTCGAAACGGCGGATATCTTGTTGAATGTCCTGGTTAGGAACCACTGCATTGCGAACGCGATCGGCGCTGCCACCATGATCACGATCAGGGCCGTGAAAAAGTCGTAGGTTATGAAGTACGCCGCGAAGAAAAGGACGATCGGCAGGAAATCAATCAGTAAGGGCATAGCAAGAAGGTTCGGGAAATTAAGGGGCCGGATAATAGCTTAATTTTCTGCGAATTGAACATGCAAGTGACCTACAATCCGCGCGTGGCCAAACTCATCGAAATGCATCCAACGGATCCGCAACCGCATCGCGTCGCCGAAGTGGTACGGATCATTCGTAGTGGAGGGCTCATCGCTTATCCGACAGATTCGAGCTATGCGTTTGGCTGCCATATCGGCGACAGCAAGGCGATCAGCCGGATTCACCGCATTCGGCGCACGGACAAAAAACACAATTTCACCTTGGTTTGCAGGGATTTGTCGGAGATCGGAGTGTATGCGCGCGTGGATAATTGGGCCTACCGGCTAATAAAATCAATGACTCCCGGCCCATACACCTTCATATTGCCTGCCACTCGTGAGGTCCCAAAACGGCTACAGAACCCCAGGCGGCGCACAATCGGGCTACGCGTTCCGGACCACCCGGTCGTCCGAGCCATGCTGGACGAGCTCGATGAGCCGATCATGAGCTCCACCTTGCTCTTGCCGGGCGACGAAATGCCGGTAACGGATGCACTGGAGATTGAACGGCGTATTGGCCACGACATTGAGGTCATTATTGAGGCCGGTCCGGTGGGTATAGAGCCGACCAGTGTTATTGACATGACCGAAGGCTACGCCAAAGTGTTGCGAATAGGCCGAGGTGACGTTAGCGCGCTTGTCTGACCACCCCAGGACCGAACAAACACAAGTGCGGCATGAGGGCGGAATTGCGTTAGAATGCGCCAGAATCGCTATGGAAGCCCGATGAAGCCCGATCTTAAAGTCCTGACCCAAGAAGACGCACCGAAGCCGGTTCAGGACGAGCTGCAGTCCCCGGCACAGTCCGAAATGCCGTTCGCGGTCGTATCCGGCGAGCCGGTCACGACTTTGCCGCAGGACTTATACATCCCGCCGCACGCATTGCAGGTGTTTTTGGAAGCCTTTGAGGGGCCGCTGGATCTGCTCCTGTATTTAATTCGTCGGCAGAATATCGACATTCTCGACATTCCGATCGCTGATATTACGACGCAGTACGTGCAGTACATTGACCTGATGACCGAAATGCAGCTCGATTTGGCCGGAGAGTATCTCCTCATGGCGGCGATGCTGGCCGAAATCAAGTCACGCCTGTTGTTGCCGCGACCCGAAACGATAGAGGATGAGGAAGAAGATCCGCGCGCAGAGCTGGTAAGACGGTTGCAGGAATATGAGCGCTACAAGCAAGCAGCCCAGGACATCAGTGACTTGCCGCGCCTCGAACGCGATACGTTTGTTGCGACCGCGGATGCGCCGCAACGCAAAGTCATTACCAAGCTCCCCGACGTCACGCTGCAAGAGCTCTTGGTCGCGTTTCACGATGTTCTTAAACGTGCGCAGATGTACTCGAATCTGCACTTGCAACGCGACTCTTTGTCAGTGCGACAACGGATGTCTGAAATTCTGGCAAAGATCAACGCGAGTGCATTTTCAGGATTCGCTGATCTGTTCGATCCGAAAGAGGGGCGACATGGCGTTACAGTCACATTCCTTGCCATTCTGGAATTGTTAAAAGAGGCGATCATCGAGGTCGTGCAAGGCGAGGAATATTCGGCGATCCACATTCGTGCGGCATCATCAGTTCGCCTCGTTGGTAATGACGATGACGACAACCCTTTAGGCTATTAGAGACAGCAGTTAATGGAAGCAGTTGAGATCAAATATTTTATCGAAGCGGCTTTGCTTGCCGCTGGTCGACCATTGAGTATCGACCATTTGCAAGGATTGTTTGACGGCAGAATGTCACCGGAAAAATCCGACATTCGTGCTGCGATTGCGGCATTGGGTGAAGATTATGAGGCGCGTGGCATCGAGGTTGCGGAAGTGGCGTCTGGCTTCCGCTTGCAAATAAAAAGCACAATGTCCGATCGCCTGCAAAAGTTATGGGAAGAACGGCCGCCTAGGTACTCACGGGCGATGTTTGAAACGCTCGCACTGATCGCGTACCGGCAACCGATCACGCGTGGCGAGATTGAAGAAGTCCGCGGCGTGTCTGTTAGCTCAAATATTATGCGCACTCTGATCGAAAGAGATTGGGCGCGCGTTGTTGGGCATCGCGATGTGCCAGGTCGGCCGGAGATGTTTGGCACGACGCGGGGTTTCCTGGACTATTTCGGTCTCAAACGGCTTGACGACTTGCCGCCCCTGGCGGATTTGTCGGACTGGGAGAGTCTGCGTGTGCAGTTGAACTTGCCAGCTGTTGAAGACGACGAGTTTAACGCTTTGCCCAGCATTCCCGAACTGCCTGTCTTATACCCGGAGTCGGATGAAGCCGACGACGAATTCGTCGACGAAGCAGAACCAATGAGCGATGCGGAGATCGATGCTGTCAATCAACGCATTCCCGATCTCATGACGAGCGAGGAGCCGGTCGAAGAAACATCCGACGATATGGACGACGAGGACCGCAGCGCGTCAGCAAGCGGTGGCTGATCGCATTCAAAAAGTTCTGGCTGCTGCTGGCCACGGATCGCGGCGTGGTGTAGAGCAATGGATACGGGAAGGCCGCCTTGAGGTAAACGGCGCCGTCCCCACTCTCGGTGACTCACTCGAAGGCGGTGAGCGAATCACACTTGATGGCCGTCCACTGGGAATTTATCGGGGCCAGGCTGAACATCGACATCTGCTTTACAACAAGCCGCCTGACGAAGTTACAACGCGCTCAGACCCGGACGGGCGTAAACGTGTATTTGACAGCCTGCCGAAACTCAAGGGAGCGCGGTGGGTCGCTGTTGGCCGGCTCGACATGACAACCACTGGGTTGCTGTTATTCACCACAGATGGCGAGCTTGCAAATGCACTGATGCACCCATCCGCGGAAATCGTACGAAAATATTCAGTCCGGGTGCATGGTCAGCCGTCGCAAGAACACATCTCCGCGTTATTGGCCGGCGTTGAACTGGATGACGGCCCCGCGCGTTTCGGTGCTATTGAAGCAGGTCTGGGCGAAGGTCGAAATCGCTGGTTCAATGTAACGCTTAGCGAAGGGCGGAATCGGGAAGTCCGCAGATTGTGGGAGTCTCAGGGGTTCGAAGTGAGTCGATTGATCCGTACGGGCTACGGGCCGATCGAATTACCAAGAAAGCTCCGAGTAGGGCGCTACGAAAACCCGACACCGGCACAGGTCAGATTGCTTTACGTCGCAGGTGGACTGGAGCCCGACGACAAGCAAGTTAAACAACGATCGACAAATAAAAGTTTTAAGCAAAGAAGGTCGAAAAAGAAAACCAGGTCGTAGCTTTACTGGGCGTCGAGACTTTCGCCCGTAACACCCTTGCTATCGGGCCCCAGCAGGAACAGATACGGCGCGAGAATGTCTTCCGGCCGTTTTAGCTTATCCCGGTCCTCGCCCGGAAAAGCTTCCAGGCGCATGTTTGTTCGCGTCGCTCCCGGGTTAATGCAATTGACCCGCAACTTCCCTTGCCGATGTTCATCAGCGAGTACCTGTGACAAACCTTCGGTCGCAAACTTCGAAACTGCGTAAGCACCCCAATGCGCGCGACCGACCCGTCCAACGCTACTACTGGTGAAAATAATCGACGGATCCTCCGCCTGTTTTACCATTGGCAGCAAGACTTGGGTGAGTGCGAAAGCTGCTGTCAGGTTGACGTGCATGACACGCTGCCACTGCACCGCATCGTATTGTTCGATTGAAAAACGGTCACCAATAATACTGGCGTTATGAACTAATCCATCCAGTCGTCCATATTCTTCCGCGAGATTTGCTGCGAGCGATTCGTAGGCATTGCTGTTGGCGCTGGCGAGGTCAAGCACGGCAATTGATGGTCGCGGTGCGCTTCCAAGTGCTTCAATCTCGTCGTACGCTTGTTCCAGTTTCTTAACGTTACGGCCATGCAAAATGACTTGTCCACCCAGAGTCGCCACGCGGATAGCCAGTGCACGGCCAATTCCATCACTTGCACCGGTGATCAGGATAATTCGGTCGCGCAGCAAATCAGGGGCGGCTGCGTAAGTTTTGTGATCGTTACTCAATGCTTTTCCTGCGGTTCGTCTTCATCGTCGCTGGTCTCAATCATGGTGCGCGGCACAGGATCCAGGGTCTGAACGGATTGCAATTCCTTCTTGGCGTGAATCCCGAGCTCTACAAATTTTCTGGCCCCGGGAAGAACTTTGCGCTCCAGTGAGCCAACGGCTCGGTTGTAACTCTCAACGCTGCTTCCCAGTTGTCGCCCAACTTTATTCATATGCGACACGAATGTTGCCAGGCGTCCGTACAAGTCTTCTGCCAGAACACGAATTTCTTGTGCATTGTCTGCAAGCGCCAATTGACGCCAGCCGTACGCAACCGCTTTCAGCAGAGCCACAAAACTCGTTGGTGTCGCCAGAATGATTTGCTGTGCGAGAGCGGTTTCAATTAAATCCGGGTCCTCGTTCAGCGCAGCGCTCAAGAACTGATCGCCAGGAATAAACAGGATGACAAACTCGGGGCTGTTCGTGAACTGCGCCCAGTACGCCTTACTGGATAAGGTTCGAATATGCTCACGAACATTACGGGCGTGGCGCTGGAGTCCCAATTGACGTTGTGCATCGTCTTTTGCTTCTACTGCTTCGAGGTAGGCGTCGAGTGGGGTTTTTACGTCGACCACGAGGTCGCGTTGATTCGGCATCCGCACCACCAGGTCCGGTCGAATGATCTGTCCTTCACCAACACTGTGGACCTGTTCTTCAAAATCACAATGTTCAACCATGCCAGCGAGTTCAACCAGGCGGCGCAGGGTTATTTCACCCCACCGACCTCTAACCTCAGGGCGACGCAATGCCTTAACCAGATTCTGCGTCTCCTGTGCAAGGGATTGCTGACCTAACTGCATCGATTCCAGTTGCGTTTTGATGCCGCCGTAGGCCTCGCTACGAGATTTCTCTAACTCAGAAATTTGTTTCTGCGAGGCCTGCAAAGCATCGCTGATCGGTTTAACCAGGTTTTCAATCGCTTTTTCCCGGTCACCCAAGTCCCGCTTGGCCTTGTCTTGTTGCGCACCCAGATTCTGCTCGGCGAGTCGCAGGAAGTTTTCGCTATTCGACTGCAAGGACCGATTCGCCACCTCCGAGAATGCAGTACTAAGCTGCGATCGTGCCATTTCGAAGGCGGTTTCGCGTTCACGCTGCAGGGCTTCCTGATTACTAAGGCTTGCTTCCAGGCGCGCCTGACGACGCCCTGCAATTAGCCACGCAATCAGCGCGCCCAAAAGAAGCCCGATAAGCAGTGCCGGGGCTCCGATCTGGACCAGCGGCGAATTGAGATCGATCGCATTCATGATGGACTGAGGTTAACTGCTTTGAGCACGATTTGGACAAGATCATGGCTATCACCGGCGAATTCATCCGCACCCCAGTCCCTTGGATCGTCGTCCGCCGTGATGTATCCGTACCCCGCTGCAACTGTAGCCATGCCGGCGTTGTATCCGGCCTCTATATCACGCATGGCATCGCCGATATAAATACTACTTTCGGGCGAGACGTCTGAGAGTGTGCACGCATGCAATAGCGGCGCCGGGTCCGGCTTTCGCGTTGCCAGCGTATCACCACAAACTGTGCTGGCGCTGCGATCGGCCAGATTCAGGATATCCATAATCGGATTGACCAGATGCGTCGGTTTGTTGGTAACCACTCCCCAGGGAATGTCGGCGTCATCCAGTTGGTCTAACAAGGCATCGAGGCCTGCAAATATTTTGGACTGATCACAAACCTGTTGCGAGTAGCGCTCGATGAAGTCGCACATCAAAGCGCAATCCGGTGTGATGTCCTCGTCCGGGAACGCGAGCGTCAACAGGCCCATGGCGCCATTGGAAACGTGTGAGCGGCCTAGCGCGTAGGAGACCGGTTCGACACCGTTGGCGGTTTGCAGATCTTGCAGCGCGGTCACCATATCGGGTGCCGTATCAACGAGGGTGCCATCGAGATCGAAAAAAACTGCTTCGGTACTGCCATAAAATAAATCAGACAAGGGACTACTCAGCCTCCGGACGGGAATAGTGCATCAGGTAATTCACATCGAGGCCAGGTCCTAGCGAATACTCGCGGGTGATGGGGTTGTAATGCATCCCAATGCTGGCTTTGAGTTGCAGACCGGATTTTCTGGCCCAGGTGTCGAGTTCTGACGGGCGAATGAATTTCTGGTACTCGTGTGTTCCGGCTGGCAATAACTTCAGCACATACTCCGCACCAACAATGGCAAACATAAAGGACTTCGGAGTTCGGTTGATTGTCGAGAAAAATGCCTGGCCGCCGGGGCGCAGCAGTGAATGTACGGCTGCGATAATTTCGTCGGGACGCGGGACATGCTCAAGCATCTCGAGGCAAGTGACGACGTCAAACTGGCCAGCGTGACTTGCGGCCAGCTCCTCAGCGGTCGATTGCCGGTACTCGACATCCACCCCGGACTCGATTTGATGCAGGCGGGCGACCGCTAGCGGCCCTTCGGCCATATCGACGCCCATCACCTCAGCCCCGGCCTGGGCCATGGACTCGGTCAGAATGCCGCCGCCGCAACCAATATCGACAATCTTGCTGCCATTTAGATCGACGTGCTGGCGAATCCAGTCCAAACGTAACGGGTTGATCTCGTGTAATGGCCGGAATTCACCGTCAGCATCCCACCAACGCGTCGCCAGGGCGTCAAATTTGGCGACCTCGTCGATATCAACGTTTTGTCTGGTTTCGCTCATGGACATCATTGTCGTAACAGGGCCAGAATCAGCCGGGAGTGAGAGCGCAGTATACAGGCCGTAGCGCCCGCTACCACTGGCACTCGGCAGGGGACTTATTGGCCCAGAAACACTGCTGATTTGGGTCGCTTTGTGGTAGAATTTCGGTCTTGATGCGGCCCGAAAAACCGGGCAAATCGAGCCCGGCAAAATTAAGAAGTTTTCCAACAAATTCTAAGGTTCAAATAACGCGTTTAAGTTCTGCGCTTCAGGCAGAACTGCGCTGAGATTGTGAGTAAATATGGCTGAAGTTGCACAGGAATTGCTGACTGTAAGTCTCGAAGACGAGATGCAGCAGTCCTATCTCGACTACGCGATGAGCGTCATTGTCGGCCGCGCGTTGCCGGACGCTCGCGATGGACTCAAGCCGGTTCACCGCCGCGTTTTGTATGCAATGCGCGAGCTTGGCAACGATTTCAACAAGCCGTACAAGAAATCAGCCCGCGTCGTTGGTGACGTCATCGGTAAATATCACCCACACGGTGATTCAGCTGTCTACGACACAATTGTCAGAATGGCGCAGCCGTTTTCGATGCGTGCTTTGTTGGTTGACGGTCAGGGAAACTTCGGCTCGGTTGACGGCGACGCTCCGGCAGCGATGCGCTATACCGAAGTCCGGATGTCAAAGATTGCGCACGAGCTGCTTGCGGACATCGAGAAGGAAACGGTCGATTTCGTAGAAAATTACGACGGCTCGGAGAGCGAGCCCTCGGTGATGCCGACGCGCCTGCCGAACCTGCTGGTAAACGGTTCCTCCGGCATTGCGGTCGGTATGGCGACCAACATACCGCCACACAATCTGTGTGAGGTGATTGACGCAACAGTGGCGCTGATCGATGACTCCGATATTGACGTACCCGGGTTGATGGAGCATATGCCGGGGCCGGATTTCCCGACTGCGGGCATCATCAATGGCGCACAGGGAATCTATGCCGCATACAAGACCGGTCGTGGGCGAGTGTACATTCGTGCTCGGACGCATATCGAGCCGTTCGGCAAAGGTGCTCGTGAGGCCATAATTGTTACGGAACTGCCGTTCCAGGTGAATAAAGCCCGGCTGATCGAAAAAATCGCTGAGCTGGTGCGGGACAAACGTATCGAGGGCATCAGTGAGCTGCGCGATGAGTCCGACAAAGACGGCATGCGGGTGGTTATTGAGCTGCGTCGTGGCGAGAATTCCGACGTGGTTCTGAACAACCTTTATAAGCAAACACTGATGCAGAATGTATTCGGCATCAATATGGTCGCCTTGCTGGATGGTCAGCCGAAGCTCCTGAATCTGAAGCAACTGCTTGAGGCCTTCCTCAGCCATCGCCGCGAAGTTGTAACGCGCCGCACAATCTTTGATTTGCGTAAGGCCAGAGACCGAGCCCATGTTCTGGAGGGGCAGGCCGTTGCATTAGCGAATATTGACGAAGTGATCGCATTGATCAAGGCGTCCCCGACCCCAGCCGAGGCCAAAGTCGCGCTGATGAGCAACGATTGGGCGCCGGGTTCGGTAACTGCAATGCTCGAGGCGGCAGGTGATACCGATACCCGTCCGGACGGTCTGGAAGACGGATTTGGTTTGCTCGAGGGCAATTACCGCCTGTCTCCGGTCCAGGCGCAGGCAATACTTGATCTGCGATTGCATCGCCTGACAGGACTTGAGCAAGATAAAATAATTAATGAATACAAAGAGATACTTGGGAAAATTAAAGTACTTTCCGATATCTTGGGCGACCCGGATCGATTGCTGCTGGTGATTCGTGAGGAGCTCGCACAAGTGCGTGAGGCATATGGCGACGAGCGCCGCACAGAAATTCTGCAGGACCACAGCGACCTTAGCGTTATCGACCTCATTCCGAGTGAGGAAGTCGTGGTTACGCTGTCGCATGGCGGCTATGCCAAGGCGCAGCCAATCGACGTTTATGAATCGCAAAAGCGCGGTGGCCGTGGACGCTCTGCGACCAAGGTCAAAGACGAAGACTTTATCGACAACCTGTTCATTGCGAATACTCATGACACGATTCTGTGCTTCTCAAGCCGCGGCAAAATGTATTGGCTGAAGGTTTACCAGGTGCCGCAGGCGAGTCGGGGTTCGCGTGGCAAACCTATCGTCAATTTATTACCGCTGGATGATGGCGAACGAATTAACGCGGTACTTCCGATCAAGGAATACGACGACGAGAGTTACGTTTTCATGGCCACCTCGGGTGGTACGGTTAAGAAAACGCCGCTCAACCAATTCTCGCGACCGCGCTCGAGTGGCATCATCGCCATCGATCTTCGCGACGACCGTCTGGTTGATGTCGCGATCACGGACGGCAAGTCAGAAATTCTCCTGGTGGCAAGCTCTGGGAAGGGAATTCGTTTCTCAGAGGCAGACGTGCGGCCCATGGGGCGCGGTGCCGCCGGTGTGCGCGGTATCAAGATGCCAAAAGGGCACGAACTGATAGGTCTGATCATAGTTCGCGAGGGATTGATTCTCACAGCAACCGAGAACGGCTACGGTAAGCGCACCGATATTAATGATTTTCCGGTGCAAGGACGCGGCGGGCAGGGCGTCATTGCCATCCAGACTTCAGAACGAAACGGACGCACCGTTGGCGCCGCGCAGGTGGGCGAGGACGATGAAATCATGTTAATCAGCTCGAACGGCACTTTGGTTCGTACCGCCGTCGACGATATTTCAGTGCAAGGCAGAAATACCCAAGGCGTTCGTTTGATTCGTGTACAGTCCGAGCAACGGCTCGTTGGTGTTGCACGCATCGAGTTTATTGAGGAAGACGAAGAGTAAGGAACGCCCCCACGATGTCCCGCGTACACAATTTCAGCGCCGGTCCAGCAGCGCTGCCCCTGGAAGTGCTCGATATCATCAGGTCCGACATTCCGGATTGGAATGGCACCGGCATGTCGGTCATGGAAATCAGTCATCGCAGCAAGCCGTTCATTGAACTGGCTGAACGATGCGAAGCGAATCTTCGCACTTTGCTGGCAATTCCCGACAACTACAGTGTGCTTTGGATTCAAGGAGGCGCAACGTTGCAAATGGCTATGGCGCCCCTGAATCTGACGCGGCCGACGGAGGTTGCGGACTACGTAATCACCGGCAGCTGGGGTAAGAAAGCGGCTGGTGAAGCTGCCAGGCAATGCGATGCCAGGGTCATCGCCGATGCATCTGACCAAAACTTTACGTATATACCCGATGAGTCTGATTGGCAGCGCAGTAAAGACGCTCGGTATTTGCATATTACGTCCAACGAAACTATTGCAGGCGTTGAATTTCATTCTTTGCCGGGCGGCGATGTGCCCATCGTAGCTGACATGTCCAGCTCCATCTTGTCTCGGCCAATCGACGTTAACGACTACGGTGTCATTTACGCAGGCGCGCAAAAGAATATCGGTCCCGCAGGTATTACGCTGGTGATCGTGCGCAATGACCTGCTTGAGCCCGCCCGAGAAAGTTTGCCGCATCTCATGATGTGGAAGTCATATGCAGAATCGGACTCGATGACGAACACACCTCCAACCTTTGCCTGGTACGTTGCAGACCTGGTATTTCAATACTTGCTAAACAATGGTGGTTTGCCGGCAATGGCTAAGGCGAGTCAACAAAAAGCGCAGAAATTATACGCTGCGATTGACAGCTCGGATTTTTACTCGAATCCGGTGCGCCACGATTGTCGATCAAGAATGAACGTGCCTTTTTTTCTTGCCAATTCTGCACTGGATGCAAAATTCCTTTCAGAGACAGTTGCTGCGGGTCTTACTAACCTCAAAGGCCATCGCTCGGTAGGCGGTATGCGTGCATCGATATACAACGCGGTACCTGAAGCGGCGGTGGACGCCCTTATCGACTTCATGAATGAATTTGAACGTAGCAATGGATAAATAATGCATAAAGTATTAACGCTCAATAATATCGCAGCCGAGGGGCTGCGGCGCCTGCCTCAAGACCGTTTCGAAGTTGGACCGGATGTGTCTGACCCGACCGCGATTCTCTTGCGCTCGCAGGACATGCATGAGATGCAGATTCCAGAGTCGGTTGCGGCCGTGGGCCGAGCAGGCGCGGGCACGAATAACATCCCTATCGACGCAATGAGTGCACGAGGTATTCCTGTCTTCAATACACCAGGCGCGAATGCCAATGCCGTCAAAGAGCTTGCGATTGCAGGGCTGCTGCTAGCGGCAAGGAACATTTGCGATGCGCGTGAGTACGTAAAAGGGCTCAATGAAACTGGCGCAGCGTTAAACAAAGCGGTCGAAGCAGGCAAGAAACAGTTCGTCGGATTTGAATTGCCTGGCAAGACGATCGGTATAGTGGGTCTAGGGGCAATCGGCGTCGAAGTCGCGAATGCGGCGTTGGCGCTCGGCATGAAAGTGATTGGCTTTGATCCCAAAATAACGGTTCGCAGTGCCTGGCAACTATCGGCAGGCGTTGAACACGCCGAGACAATTGAACAACTATTCGAGCGCGCCAATGCAGTGTCATTGCACGTACCCCTGGTGGACGAAACCAAAGGCCTGGTCAACGCGGAACGGCTCGCATTAATGCACGACGGATCGGTCCTGATTAATTTCGCGCGTGGCGGAATTGTAGATAATACGGCAGCGCTCGCCGCTTTAGACAGCGGTAAGCTGCAAACTTATGTGTGCGATTTTCCAACGCCGCAACTTATTGCGCATGCCAAAGTAGTGGCGCTGCCACACCTCGGTGCATCAACGGCAGAAGCCGAAGAGAACTGCGCGATAATGGTGGCGGAGAACGTCAAGGATTTTCTCGACAACGGCAATATCCGGTTTTCGGTGAATTTTCCAGAAGCACGCTTGCCGCGTTTGGACGCCTGGCGCATAACGATTGCGAATGCCAATGTGCCGAACATGGTTGGCCAAATTTCAACCTGTCTGGCCGAAGCGGGGCTGAATATCGAAGACCTGCTGAACAAGTCGATCGGCGATCTCGCTTATACGATCGTCGACGTCAATGGACCGGTTAGCGAGGCGACGCGCGCCAAACTGCGAGCGATCAAGGGCGTACTGACGTTGCGAAATCTGGGTAAGCCTGTAACCTGACAATCAGTCATCAGCAGAAGCTATAGCAGGTAGGTAATGGCCGACAAGAACACGAAACCGGCCGCCGCGGATCTTGCAAAGATTCGTGAGCGAATTAACGAAATCGATGAGCGCCTGCAGTCGCTGATTAACGAGCGCGCTGTATTCGCGCAGAAGGTTGGTGTGGCAAAGGGCGAGTTGACTCATGCAGTCGACTACTATCGACCCGAACGCGAAGCCGAGATTCTGCGCAAAATTAAAGAGCGAAACGACGGTCCCTTGCGGGACGAAGAAATGCTGCGGCTGTTTCGCGAGATCATGTCGGCATGTCTGGCACAACAAGAACCACTGAAGGTCGGATTTCTTGGCCCTGAAGGCACGTTTACCCAGACTGCCGTGCTTAAGCACTTCGGCCATTCGGTTCGCGCACTGCCTTTTCACACCATCGATGAAGTGTTCCAGGAAGTAGAAAGCGGCGCCGCAGATTTTGGAGTGGTGCCGATCGAGAATTCGACAGAAGGATCAGTTAATAACACGCTGGACATGTTTTTAACGTCTCCACTGAAAATCTCCGGTGAAATCGAGCTTCGTATCGAGCAACACTTGCTCGGCAAAATGAGTGGACTGGAAAACATCGAACGCATTTGTGCGCATGAACAGTCTCTGGCGCAATGTCGAGGCTGGCTTCGAGAATATTTGCCGCATGTTGAGCTGATCGGTATGTCGAGCAATGCGGCAGGTGCACGTCGAGCGCGCGACGAAGCCGGGACTGCTGCCGTCGGCCCAGACGTTGCTGCGGACGTTTACGATCTCAATATCATGGTCAATAGTATTCAGGATCGACGTGACAATTCCACTCGCTTC
Source organism: Woeseiaceae bacterium (assembly GCA_037968975.1). Lineage (GTDB taxonomy): Bacteria > Pseudomonadota > Gammaproteobacteria > Steroidobacterales > Woeseiaceae > UBA1847. The sequence continues at coordinate 47,225 of JBBKWL010000150.1, forward strand.
CTGGTGGTTGGCAGAAAGTTGTTGTCGCCCAGTGGAGCAGACAAGACCACCTTACTGGTTTCAACCAGCGACACTGCCGGTGGTGCTGGCGTCTTGCATTCGCTGCTGCAGCCCTTGGCTGATCACAATGTCAATATGACGTTTATCGAGTCGCGGCCATCGCGTCGCCAGAACTGGGACTACGTGTTCTTTATCGATGTCGAAGGTCATGCCAGTGAATCGCCCCTTGCAGATGCGCTCGAGGTTCTCGAAAAGGAAAGTTCGCTGTACCGTGTACTTGGGGCTTATCCGAAAGCTGTGAGCTGACCAGGCAGCAACCTTACGCATGAAATTTATCGTACAACCCTCAACCGTCGTCGATTCGACGGTCACTGTCCCCGGCGACAAATCGATATCGCACCGCGCCTTGATGCTTGGTGGGATCGCGGCAGGAAAGACTGTAATCAGTGGCTTTCTTGCGGGCGAGGATTGCCTTGCAACTATGGCAGCAATGTCTGCGATGGGCGTTGAGGTGGATCGCATGTCTCCTACTATGGTGAGCATCGACGGCGTTGGTTTGCGAGGTCTGGTCGAGCCAGCCGGCAAGTTGGACCTCGGCAATTCAGGTACAGCGATGCGCCTGATGGCTGGTCTCCTCAGTGGTCAGTCTTTTGCATCGGTAATGGTTGGCGATAAGTCCTTGACGTCACGCCCGATGCAAAGAGTGATCACGCCCCTGAGCCTGATGGGAGCAAATATTGAAAGCGACAACGGCTGTCCACCACTGAGGATTCGCGGTGGAGGGCAACTGCGCGGTATTGACTACACATTGCCGGTTGCGAGTGCTCAGGTGAAATCTGCCGTGCTGTTGGCGGCGCTGTATGCCGATGGCATCACGACCGTCAAGGAACCAGCGGTCACGCGAGATCACACAGAAAGAATGCTTAGCACTATGGGCGTCGAGGTGGAACGGACGGATCGGCGCATTTCCATTCGCGGCGATCAAACGCTTGACGGTCTGAACATTCAGGTGCCAGCCGACCTTTCGTCAGCGAGCTTTGTTATGTTAGCGGCAATACTTAGCGAGAATGCGGAGGTCTTGATCGAGGGCGTTGGGGTAAACCCGACTCGAACGGGAGTAATCGATATTTTGCAGGGCATGGGTGCAGACATAAGTCTTCAGAATACCCGGCTGTATGGGGAGGAGCCGGTCGCGGATATTCGGGTGCGTTCGTCGACGTTGACTGGCGGCTCCATTGATCCACGGCTTGTTTCGCTGGCGATCGATGAGTTTCCGGTTCTCTTCGTTGCTGCAGGAGCTGCGTCTGGCAAAACCGTGTTTTCCGGAATCGGGGAGCTGCGCGTAAAAGAGAGTGATCGTATTGCGACTATGGCCAGTGGCTTGAGAAATCTCGGTATTCAAGTAGATGAAACAGACGACGGCGCAACCATACACGGTGGCCGTTTTCGTGGCGGAGAAGTAGAAAGCCACGGTGACCATCGAGTCGCCATGTCGCTTGCGGTCGCCGCTACCGTCGCTGAACGTGCAGTGACGGTTAACGACGTCGCTGCCGTTAATACTTCATTTCCGGGATTCGCAAAGTGTCTCGGCAAACTTGGCGTGGATATACAGTGACAACATCGACCCAGACTCCGGTATTAACGATTGATGGGCCAAGTGGCTCTGGAAAGGGCACTATTGCCCGGCGCATCGCCGATGGCCTGGGTTGGCACCTTTTGGACAGCGGAGCGCTCTACCGACTGGTCGCACTCGACGCCGATAACAAGGGCATTTCACACTCTGACGCAGCAGCTCTGGCGGGCCTGGCGGCCGCGCTCGACGTTCACTTTACGAGTGTTGCCGCGGGAGACGAGCAAATTCTCCTATCCGGGGCAGATGTGACCGACGCGGTACGCTCGGAAAAAGCAGGAATCGGGGCTTCTACGGTTGCGGCGATACCCGTGGTCCGCGAAGCGCTGTTGAGCCGCCAGCGGGCGTTCCGTATGGCTCCGGGACTGGTGGCCGACGGGCGTGACATGGGTACTCAGGTATTTAAAGACGCCACACTGAAAATTTTCCTCACCGCGTCGCCTGATGAGCGAGCGAAAAGACGCCATAAGCAGTTGAAGGACAAGGGTATTGATGTTAGTCTCGCGGCCGTTTCACGGGACATAGTGGACCGGGACAGGCGCGATTCCGAGCGATCGGTAGCGCCGCTTAAGCCTGCTGAGGATGCCAGAATTCTGGACTCATCAGGGAAGACAATCGAGGAGGTCACTCAGACCATTCTGGATTGGGTCTCAAGCATCTAGATTTTTTCCCGCATTAGACGATTTGTACCATTCATGAATTGGACATGGAGTCTGATTCTTTTTTCAGTCCGTCGACCAAAGGACACGGTTTGACGTTATTGGGTGAGAACATTTTGTTCTCTTGGGTTTCTTAACATGTCTGAAAGTTTTGCAGAGTTATTTGAAGAAAGTTTTGCCAGTGAAAAAATAGTTCCGGGTTCGATAATCACCGGAATTGTCGTGGCAATAAACGACGATGTTGTCATCGTCAGTGCCGGTCTCAAATCAGAGGCTGTCATCCCCATCGAACAGTTTAAGAACGACAAGCGCGATAGTGAGCTTGTTGTTGGCGATTCTATTGAAGTTGCGCTCGAGGCCGTTGAAGACGGTTTTGGCGAAACCAAGTTATCGCGAGAGAAAGCTATCCGGGCTCGTACCTGGACCGAGCTTGAGAAAGCGTTCGAAGAAAGTGCCGTTGTCGAAGGCGTCATTAATGGCCGCGTAAAAGGTGGCTTTACCGTTGAAATCGACAATGTTCGCGCATTCTTGCCGGGCTCTTTGGTTGACGTACGCCCGGTACGCGATCCGGCCTACCTCGAAGGTAAGAGCCTTGAATTCAAGGTCATCAAACTCGACAAGCAACGCAATAACGTTGTGGTGTCGCGACGTGCAGTGGTTGAGCAAGAGTACTCGGCTGAGCGCGAAGCGTTGCTGGAAGATTTGCAGGAAGGTAATACCGTTAAGGGTATCGTCAAGAACCTGACCGACTACGGCGCGTTCGTAGATCTGGGCGGGATCGACGGTCTGTTGCATATCACCGATATGGCGTGGAAGCGGGTTAAGCATCCTTCAGAAGTCATTGAGGTGGGTGTTGAAATCGAGGTCAAGATCCTCAAGTTCGATCGTGAACGACAACGCGTTTCGCTTGGCATGAAGCAGTTGGGTGATGATCCCTGGAAGGATCTCGCGCGTCGCTACCCACCGCAAACGCGAATGTTTGGCAAGGTTACAAACATTGCTGACTACGGCTGTTTCGTCGAGATTGAAGACGGCGTTGAAGGTCTTGTGCATGTTTCGGAAATGGACTGGACTAACAAGAACGTTAATCCGGCGCGGGTCGTTTCGATCGGCGAAGAAATCGAAGTCATGGTTATCGAGATTGACGAAGAACGACGTCGTATTTCACTCGGCGTGAAACAATGCCAGTCAAACCCATGGGCTGAGTTCGCAGCAACGTTCAATCGTAATGACAAGGTTTCAGGTCAGATCAAGTCCATTACCGACTTCGGTATCTTTATCGGCCTCGACGGCGGTATCGACGGACTGGTGCATCTGTCGGACATTTCGTGGGAAGAAGGCGAAGAAGCAGTTCACAATTATAAGAAGGGCCAGGAAATTGAAGCGGCTGTGCTTGCTATTGACGCCGAACGTGAACGTATTTCACTCGGCATCAAGCAGCTCGAAAAAGATCCGTTCTCCGCATGGCTCGCTGAGCATCCTAAGAACTCAATTGTGACGGGCACCGTTACGGAAGTTGATGCCCGCGGCGCGATGATCGATCTTGGCGACGGCATCGAAGGCTCGTTGCGAGCCTCCGAAATGGCGCGTGGCCGGGTTGAAGATGCGCGTATGCTGATAAAGGTAGGCGAGGAAGTCGAAGCGAAGTTCACAAACGTGGATCGCAAGAACCGATCAATCTCGTTGTCGATCAAGGCCAAGGAAGTTCATGAGGAAGCTGAAGCGATGAGCAGCTACCAGACAGAAGAGGGCGCGGCCCCTGCTGGAACAACTTTGGGCGAGCTGTTGAAGGAAAAAATGAGTGGCGGCGGCAAATAATAAGTAAAAACAGTAGCCCAGACCGGTCGGTCTGGGCTATATTGTCAGTATAATCCGTGGGTTACGGGCCTAATACTAATGGCAAAGCGACAAAGATGACCAAATCTGAATTAATAGAAGTTATCGGACGCAAGCAAAAGCACCTGCCGGCAAAGGATGTGGAATTGGCGGTAAAGCACTTGCTTGACCTCATGAGTGACTCGCTTGCCAAGGGACAACGAATAGAAATCCGCGGTTTCGGCAGCTTTTCATTGCATTTTCGGCCACCGCGTATTGGGCGCAATCCCAAGACCGGCGAGGCAGTTGCTTTGTCTGGCAAGTACGTGCCGCATTTCAAGCCGGGGAAGGACCTGCGCGAGCGCGTCGACGGCAGTGGTCATTTTCCGATCAAGAGTTAAGCCATTCGCATCTGGGATCCCGCACGTCGCTTACCCTTTCTCGGGTAAAGCAATACACTCAGTATCTATAGCCTAGTCAGATGACTCTGAGGGAGTGCCAAAAATGTTAAAACGAATCGGCTTTGGCTTAATGCTGTTGATCATTCTGGTCATCGTCTTTGCGTTTACCGCGCTCAATTCCGGCAACATTGAGTTGGACCTCGCATTCTTCGCCGGCACCTATTCGATTTCGATAGTAGTCGTTATTACCTTTATTGCGGGAATCCTGTTTGGGATGTTGTGCATGACAGCCTTTGTATTTCGAATTATCAATGAACGGCGCACTTTGCGACGCGCACTGCGCATGTCGGAGTCCGAAGTAAGTTCTTTGCGCAATTTGCCGTTATCAGATGCCGACTGAATCGACTTTTTTACTAGCGGGACTGTTCTTATTGTTGGCTGCCGCCGGCTGGGCAATGGGCCGCTTCGGAGAACGGGATGAAGAAGCCGCTCCGCCGCCGCTCAATGTGGACTACCTCAAGGGCCTGAACTTTTTGCTCAACGAGCAAACTGACCAGGCACTGGAGCATTTTCTCGAGATGGTCCGGGTCGACGACAAGACCATTGAAACTCACTTTGCGCTCGGGAGTTTGTTTCGCCGCCGCGGCGAAGTGGATCGTGCAATTCGAATTCATCAAAATATTATTGCGAGACCGGACCTGGCCGCGGAGCAACGTGACCAGGCTTTGTTTTCACTGGCCAAGGATTATCTTCATGCCGGGCTTTTGGACCGGGCCGAAAAGCTGTTTGTACGTCTCGCTGAAGGATCGCGCTACCAGGTGCAGGCATTAAAGAGTTTGTGCCGAATTTATGAGCAGGAAAAAGAATGGCAAAAAGCAATTGATGCCGGGCAGAAGCTCGAACCGCTCGGCGGCGAGTCAATTGCGTTACAGATCGCCCATTATTATTGCGAGTTGGCTGAAGAATGTGCTGCCAAAAATGACTATACGAGCGCTCGTCTATTTGTAAAAAAAGCCCAGGCAGGACGGCCCAGAACAATGCGCGGCGCACTGACTCGCGCGCACATTGCGAGCGAAACTGACGACAACAAAACCGCAATTCGTTTGTACCATCGGATCATCGACGAACATACCTACCTCATCGCGGAGGCGTTGCCAGAAATTGTTGTGGCGTATGAGAAAGATGGTTCGATGAAGGGTCTCGACAAAGCCATGAAAACGATGCTGGCCGACAATCCGGAAATGAGCTCACTGGTGGCTTACACAGCGATCATAAATAGCATCACAGGAATTCCGGTTATTGATGCGTGTGTTGAGCAGTACATT
>JBBKWL010000151.1:0-16213 GCA_037968975.1 Woeseiaceae bacterium
AGGCCCCTTTGACCGTTGGCCACGTACTCTCTCTGGTTGATGCCGGATTCTACGACGGCCTGATTTTCCATCGGGTGATACCAGGATTCATGGCGCAGACCGGTGCACACACGCCAGACATCACATTGAAAGAAGACGATGCGACCGTCCCGAACGAATCTGGCAATGGCCTCAGTAATTTACGTGGTACGGTCGCTATGGCACGCACTGCCGATCCGCATTCTGCAAACTCTCAATTTTTCATTAATGTCGCCGACAACTCGCGCCTTGATCCGGGCAAGAAATTGACTGGGGGAACCTGGGGCTACACGGTCTTTGGCAGCGTCATTCAGGGTATGGATGTTGTTGACAAAATCGTCAGCGTTCAGACCGGTCCACAAGGACATTTCGACAAAGATGTTCCAGTCATTCCTATCGTGATCAAGAAAATGTCACGTTACACATTCGAGTAGCACTTATGAGCACACTGTTTGTTTCTGATCTGCATCTCGAAGCCGACCGTCCCGACATCGGCAATCAGTTTATCGATTTTTTGAGAACTGATGCGACAGAAGCGGACGATCTTTATATTCTGGGGGACCTGTTCGAAGCCTGGGTCGGCGATGACGATCCGAATTCGCATTATGCGAACATAAAAATGGCGATTCGAAAAGTCGTCGACAAAGGTATTCCAGTTTATTTTATGCATGGCAATCGTGATTTCATGATCGGCCGACAGTTTGCCAACGAAACCGGCGTCGAGATCCTGTCAGACCCCTACCCGGTGCAAATGTATGGCCAGAAAGCACTGCTGAGTCACGGCGATGCGCTGTGTACGGATGATACTCAGTATCAACGCGTCCGTGTCATGACCCGGAATCCTGATTGGCAGGCGTCGATGCTCGCAAAGCCTCTTAAAGAGCGACTGTTAATTGCAGACGAGGCGCGCCGTCAAAGCCTCGAGCAGACGATTAATAAGAGCATGGAAATTATGGACGTAAACAAAGACGAAGTTGTTCGAGTTATTAAAAAGCACGGGGTCGACGTGCTTTTGCACGGCCATACGCATAGACCAGGAGTGCACGACATCGATATGGGTAACCGCAAGGCCAAGCGTATTGTGCTTGGCGACTGGTACACGCAAGGCAGTGTTGTTCGCTGGGACCTGCGGGGGCCGAAGTTGCAGCAAATGCCCCGCTAGGTAATATTTAGGCGGGCACGCCGGAGTGGAAACGAAACTGGACGTCCGGTGCGGCAATCAAATCCGCTTCAATCGTTTTCAATTGTTCCAGCCGGGCCTCAAACGCATCACCATCAACGCAACCCTCGCTGCGCGCGAGCGCGATGTAGTGTTCAAAATGGCGCGCTTCAGACGCGAGCAAACCGGAATAGAATTTACCGAGCTGCGGCGGTAGCTGCGGCGCAATTTTCGCAAAGCGTTCGCAGGACCGTGCTTCGATCAGCGCACCGATCAACAACAGGTCAACTAGCTTATGGGGTTCCGCATCACGGACGGCGTCTCGAAGTTTGCCCGCGTATCGTGATGCAGTCAGTCGATCAAAACGGACCCCCATAGCATGCATGATCGAGCGAACCTGCTCGAAGTGTCGTAACTCCTCGCGTGCCAGTCTGGACATGCGTTGCGCCAGGTCAGGGCGATCCGGATAGCGATACAAGAAACCCATCGCGGTAGAGGCCGCCTTCAGCTCACAGTTCGCGTGATCCAGCAATAACTCCGGCACGCGGTTGCGAGCTTCGTTCACCCAGGCATCTGGCGTCGCCGAATGCAGAAAATTGCTGATATTTTCCGGCACTACAGCCATTGATCAACCTCGGCAGCGCTTTCCAGCCGGTCTTCGGGATTCTTAGCCAACATCATATTCACGAGCGCCTGATACCTGGCGAGGCGAGCCGGCATTAGCGGCAATGGCGATTGCGCGTGCTTGTAGATAATACCCATTGCAGTATCCGCTCGAAACGGCTTTTCGCCGGTCAACATCTCGTAGAAAATAATGCCCAGGCTGTATATGTCGCTGCGCAGATCGATGCCGTTGCCATGCCCTTGCTCGGGGCTCATGTAATACGGGGTACCAAATATTTCGCCGCTGCCGGTAATTTCCAATTGCAAGCGCATGCGCTTCGCGAGCCCGAAATCGATCAGTGCGATAGAACCATCTTTGCGCAACATCACATTGCCAGGCTTCAGATCGCGGTGCAGGATTCCGACCTCGTGTATTTGCGCCAACGCGCTCGCGATCTGCTGCAGGTAACGCACGGCATCGGCTTCATCGATCCCTGCTGCAATGCGCTGCTTAAGGTCGCCGCCGTTGAGATACTCCATCACAATATGCGCATGATCGTCACCTACTCCAAGATCAAAGATTTTGACAATATTTGGATGGTCTATATCGGCGATCAGCTCATATTCTTGCAGAAAGCGGTCAAACGCACCGATGCTGTCAACGACATCCGGAACCTGCTGCAGCACCTTGAGAACAACATCCTGGCCCGACGATTCCTTTTTTGCGAGATACACCGCCGAATGACTTGAGGCGCTTAGTTTTCTCACAAAGCGATAGCCACGAATCAGTGGATTGATGCCTGCCTTGTCGTCACCGACAAACAGAGAACCGGTCGAGGCGACTCGACGATGCGATTGCAGAATGTCGCTAATGCCGACAATGAGCGCGTTGTGTCGCAGTTGATCACGGTAGAAAAAGCGCTCGGCGCCAACGTTCAGGGCCCGACTCTCCTCCACCTCGGCGCCGAAAAACACGATCGGAGGAAAACCCAGACGACGCACGAACTGTTGCAATACTTCCAGGCTATCGCGGTCACCGAGCGCGTTTCCAAGCAGGACAACGTCATTTCCAGCACCGGAAAATTCCTCCGGCAGATGACCGGTCGCAGTCGGGTCATAAGTTGAGATAATGGCGTCCGGCCAGTGCGTAGTTATGTGATGGGCCAGGACACGACGAAAATCCGCCTGACCATCGATAATCATAAATTTGACACTCACCGATTCGGACCCAACAAGGGTCTTGCGCTACAGACCGCCGACGGCTTTGCGCTTGCCATGCACCGTATCGCCTGCAATGAAACCCTGGCGCTTGCTGTCATGCTCCTGCTTCGCAGTATCACTGCGCCGCTGCTCCAGCTCATGCAAATATTCGTCGGTAACATCACCGGTGACATATTCGCCGGAGAAGCAGGAAGTATCAAACTCGGTAATGGCTGAATTATCGTGCCTGACCGAACGAATCAGTCCGTGCAGGTCCTGGTATATCAATCGATCCGCGCCGATCAGCGTTTCTACCTCTTCTACAGTGCGGCCATTGGCGATTAGCTCTGACGCGGCCGGCATATCGATGCCGTAGACATTCGGGTGTCGCACCGGCGGCGCCGCGGACGCAAAATACACCCTGCGAGCGCCTGCCTCACGCGCGAGTTTGATGATCTGCCGGGACGTTGTGCCGCGCACGATCGAATCATCAACCAGTAAAACATTCTTGCCCCGAAACTCAAGATCGATAGCGTTGAGCTTGCGTCTTACTGACTGAGTGCGCTCTTCCTGACCTGGCATGATAAAAGTCCGGCCGATGTAACGGTTCTTTATGAAGCCCTCGCGGTACTTGGCACCAAGGTGATAAGCCACCTGGACCGCCGCGGTGCGACTCGTGTCTGGAATTGGGATAACGACTTCAATATCGTGCTCTGGAAAATCTCTTACGATCTTGCCAGCCAATTGCTCGCCCATCCGCAATCGTGCCTTATACACCGACAGGTTATCGATGATTGAATCCGGCCGCGCAAAATAGACAAACTCAAATATGCACGGCGTGTGACGCACCTCACCGGGGAATTCGCGGCTGTGGAAGGTGCCGTCGTTCTCAACAAAGACTGCCTCACCGGGTTGCACATCGCGCATTCGTTCAAATTGCAGAATGTCGAGAGCAACGCTTTCTGATGCCACCATGTATTCGGCGTCTGCATCCTGGCCACGCTTACCCAGCACCAGCGGACGAATCCCATTGGGATCGCGGAATGCGACCAGGCCAATGCCGACGATCATAGCGACGACGGCGTAGCCGCCGCGGCAACGCTGATGTACCGCGTCGACAGCATCGAAAATCTGGTCGGGAGTCGGCTTGCCGTTCGCGCGGGTTTGCAACTCGTGCGCAAATACATTGAGCAACACTTCGGAGTCCGAGCCCGTATTGAGGTGGCGTCGGTCTTCTTTGATCAAAAGCTCGGCGAGCTCGTCAGTGTTGGTCAGATTGCCGTTGTGCCCAAGCACAATGCCGTACGGCGAATTCACGTAAAAAGGTTGCGCTTCGGACGCACGCGCACCACCTGCGGTGGGGTAGCGAATATGGCCGATGCCAATATTGCCGGTGAGCTTAGCCATGTGGCGCTGGCGAAATACGTCTCGAACCAGGCCATTGCTCTTGCGCTCGCGCAAACCATCAACACCCCAGGTAACGATGCCTGCTGCATCCTGACCACGATGTTGCATGACAGTCAGCGCATCATATAAACCCTGGCTGACCGGACGATTACTAACGATTCCCGCGATGCCACACATTTAATCAAGCTCAATAGGTAAAGATTTGCCGGGCCCATCCGGTACCAGCATTTCATAGCCTTGCGGCGCCATAACCATGATCCATTCTGCAACCACCTGGAAATGCGGAATCAGCCTGGACTTTTGCCACCAACTATCATTACTGAAGCCAGCATACTCACCGGTAAGAATGAATACCGCAACGAACAACACGCCGCGCGCAGCGCCGAAAAACCCGCCGGCTAATCGGTCGATACCACTAAGCAGGGAGAGTCTGACCAATTTTGAAATGCCCCAACCGATCAGTCCACCCACTGCCAGAATGAGCGTAAAAACGACGATGCGACCGAACCAGGTCTGCAATTCTTTTGAGCTAATCCAGCTGTCGGAAACCTCGCCGACGCTAGGCCCGAACGTAAGCGCGGCCCATATGGCAAGCAACAGCGCAGTAATTGAAATGGCTTCTTTGACGAATCCGCGGACGACACCGATGAGTACGGAAATGATCAGTACGGCGGCAATTAGGATGTCAATAATCGGCATCAGAGATGTCGGTTAGTCTGCGTTCGAGGGCGAATGGCTGGAGATTCTAACAGATCAGGGGTGCGGTACCACTTGTCCTTTTTGTCCTGCTTTTGCCAGCTGTCCCGCGACCGCTTCGGCACTCTCGCGATCTTTCTGCGGGCCCACTCGCACTCGATACAATTCGCCCGTGCGGGTCGATAACTGGCTCCGAAAAGCCGCAAACCCTAACTTCTTGAGATCGGCGGCCAACTTGTCTGCATTCTCCTTATTGCCAAAACTGCCCAGCTGCACCGCCCACATTCCGGTACTCGACGCCGGCTCGGCTGTCGCCGCGACGACGACTGCCGGCTTCCCCTGCGCAGATTCGGGCCCAGTTTCGGACCCGGATTCAGATGCGGATTCGGGAACTGGCTCAGGTTCGACAACGCGCGGCGGCGGCTCTTCTTGTTGCCGCGGCTGCGCAACGACTGGCTTGTTGCTGGATACCGCGGGAACCGGTTCGGTTCGGTCGCGATTGAGAATGATCGTCTGATGCTCGTCGCCCGACTGACCCGGCAGTGGCACCCGCTCGCTGATCACTTCGCCGCTATTGCTCGGCCCATCGAGAAATACCGGCACCACAAGCACGACAAACAAGACGAGTACAATCGCCCCAATGATTCTTTCTTTCAACGCTTTATCCATATTGCTGTCCTGGCGCGGCGAGTATAACCAAAGCCGCTCCTACAGTATAAAAAGAGCCAGTAACGAGAAGCAGGTCATCGGCACCTCCCAACTCATTTGCCCGACCCAGGGCCTGCTCAAATGAAGCGGCTATCCAGCAAGGCCGATCTGTCGAATTTGAGATCCGGCGCGCCAGTTCACCTGCCGGAATAGCTCGCGGATTGTCTGCCGTAACGGCAATCCAGTGATCGGTAAGCCCATTCAACGGCGCAACCACTGCTTCCACGTCTTTGTCATCCAGCATGCCGATGACAGTGGCAGCAACCCGACTATGCGGCGGCGTGCCAAGAGCCGCAGCCAGAGCGTGGGCGGCTGCGGGATTGTGTGCCACGTCCAATATCCACCGACCCGCTATCGACTGCATGCGCCCCGCGAGCGACACAGTGGCCAACGCTTTGTTGACAATCTCGGCCTCCAAAAGTGACTCGAAACCTGCCGACTCGAGCAGCATCAGTACGCCGGCGGCATTCTGCAGTTGCATAGCACCTGATAGCGCCGGTCTGGCAAGCGTTGGCAGGGAATGGCTGACGCCCTGCCACGACCACCCCGTAGTCGTCGGCTGCCACCGATAATCCCTGTTCAATGCGAACAAGTCTGCCTGCAGCGATGCTGCGATTTCGGCAATCGCCTGAGGCATTTCCGGTGCCGCGAATACGACCGGTTTTCGTGCGCGCATTACGCCAGCTTTTTCCCGCGCAATATCCTCCACGTTGTCGCCCAGCCAGGCGCAGTGATCGAGGGATATGTTCGTGATCAGGCTGGCCGTCGGCTCAACCGCATTTACAGCGTCGAGCCGACCACCCAGGCCGATCTCGAGCACCGCAATATCGACCTTCTCCGCGGCGAAAACCACCAGCGCCGCGAGAGTTCCGAATTCGAAGTAAGTCAGCGGGAGCGAGTCTCGCAGCGCTTCAACAGCTTCGAACGCAGACACGATCTGCGTGTCGCTGGCCTCGACGCCGTCAATCCGAATGCGTTCGTTATAGCGCTGCAGATGTGGCGACGTGTAGCAGCCTACCTTCGCGCCGCTTAAGCGGAGCAATGCTTCGAGCATCGCAACACTTGAGCCTTTGCCATTCGTACCTGCAACGTGAAAAACTGTCTCGGGAAGTGACAGGTCAAGCCGCTGCAGCAGAATCTGCACACGCTCCAGCCCCAGATTTATTTCCTGAGGCGAATACGATTCAAGTCGCGCCAGCCACTCGTCGAGCTGCACACTGCTACCCTGCATCGCTTATTGCTGGACGGGGCTTGGCCGGTTCTCGAACTTTGCGAGTAAGTCGGCGATCTGGTCACGCATTTGGCGTCGATCGACGATCATGTCAATCGCGCCGTGTTCCAGCAGAAATTCACTGCGCTGGAATCCCTCGGGCAACTTTTGCCCGACCGTCTGTTCAATTACTCTGGGGCCGGCAAAACCGATCAATGCCCGCGGCTCACCGATATTGACATCGCCCAGCATGGCCAGACTCGCCGACACACCACCGGTCGTTGGGTCCGTCAGGACGGACACGTATGGCACTTTTTTCTCACCCAAACGTGCCAATGCAGCCGCTGTTTTGGCCATCTGCAGCAACGAAAAAAGTGCCTCCTGCATGCGTGCGCCGCCGCTCGCTGCAAACGAAATAAGAGGAATATTGTTCGCGGCTGCATGATCCGCCGCACGCGAGAATTTTTCACCGACCACCGAACCCATTGAGCCACCCATGAACCCGAACTCAAACGCGCAGACAACGATCGGGCGCCCATGCAATGTTCCAATGACAGCGACCAGAGCATCTTTCTCGCCGGTCTTCTTCTGTGCAATATTGATACGGTCCCGATAGCGCTTGCTGTCGCGAAACTTCAGCGGGTCTTCGGGCTCCAGATTCGCGGCAATTTCCTGTTGCGAATCCGGGTCGAGAAAAAAGTCCAGCCGCTGGCGTGCACCAATCCTTAAATGGTGATCGCATTTGGGGCATACCTGTAAGTTGCGCTCAAGTTCGTTGCGATATAACTGCGCATCGCACTTGGGGCACTTTATCCAGACGCCTTCCGGCACCGAACGGGTGCGCTTTTCTGTACTGATGCGCGACGGCATCAACTTTTCAAACCAGCTCATGAGGGCATATTAACCTTTTTCGGCAGCCGGAAGTCGTCCGGATAGCGCACAGCAACCAGGGTCAATCCATGTGGCGGTGCAGCGATCCCACCGTGTTTTCGATCCCGGCTTTCCAAAATTTCCAACATCGACGCAATTTCCGCGTCGCCTGCTCCGATCGCTGCCAATGTCCCGGCTATATTGCGCACCATGTGCTGTAGAAAAGCATTGGCACTGACATCCAGATAAATCTTGTCGCCGTCACGCTGCACAGCAATTGCCAGGATTTCCCGGGTGGCGGTCGAGGCCTGACAGCCCGCGGCACGAAAAGCGGAAAAATCATGCAACCCGGCAATGAGTTGCGCCGCATTGTGCATGCGTCCGGCATCCAGCGGCTGGTACACCCACCAGGCGCGATGCCGATTCAGCGCCGACCTGACAAGGCTATTCAGAAACACGTAGCGATAAGTCCTCGAAACCGCGGAAAAGCGCGCATGGAATTCGTCCGCAACGGGTTGCACCCAGGTAACAGCGATGTCGTCAGGTAGATTGGTGTTCGCACCGAGCAGCCAGCTTCGCTCCGTTCGTTCGCTGTCGGTATCGAAATGCACGACCTGGCCGGTTGCATGCACGCCGGTATCAGTGCGGCCGGCGCAAACAACTTCGATGGCTTGGTTAGCGACGCTGCTTAGCGCCTTTTCCACGCGTTCCTGAACACCGTCGCCGGTGCGCTGTCGTTGCCAGCCGTTGTACGCGGTTCCATCGTACTCAATGCCTAACGCGATACGCAAAGCGACCCGTTACCGTTGTCAGGACGGCAACGAATCCAGGAGTTGCTGTGCCTGCTGACGTTGCGCCTCGTCACCCTCGTCGAGTACTTCGTCGAGAATCGAGCGCGCACCCGCCGGGTCGCCCATATCAACATAGGCGCGTGCGAGATCCAGCTTGGTACCGACTTCTGTCATTGTGCGGGCATCGTGCAAATCGTCGCTTATCTCTCCGGGCTCGAGCGCCATGGTTGGCGACAGATCTTCGTCCGCTATCGACGGTCGTGGTTGTTCAATAGTCGCATCGTCACGCAATTGTTCGATGGTGTCGCCAATTTCACTAACCTGTAGCGCCGCGGTCAGGTCGTCCAGATCCAGATCAACGTTGGTCGACGCAACAGCGGGAAGTTCACCCGTCTCATCCAGACTTGAATTGCCCGTAAATGCTGCTGGCGGCAATGCCTCGGTTTTGGCGAAATCAAAGTCGGAGTCATCGTCGTCCAGGCTGGCCAACAGGGTTTCCTGGTCATCAGAAAGGTCTGTGCCGATATCGCCCAAGCCTGGCGCAAGCATCGTTGCATCACCGTCACCCAGTGTTTCCACCGCAAAGTCGTCAGGCAAAACCTGTGTAACGCCGGTTGCGTCCAACAGCGACGCGTCGTCCAACGCCTCGTTGAGACCGGTTGCGTCAGTGCTCAGGGCGAGTTGCTCGCCAGTAGCGTCCGGATCGATCAGCGGGTTTCTGCTGGTTGAATCAGCCGAGTCGCCGAAGACCGGCAGTTCGCCGGTCGCATCGATGTCGTCCAGCGATGCGACTTCCGTCTCGTCCAATCCGTCCAGATCGAGACCGAGATCGTCTAAATTAATTTCAGCGGTTTGGTCCGCCGACTGACCGGTGCTCTCGATTGCACCACCGAGCGTATCTTCCAGCGACGGTAGTTCGGAGGTTGCGGACAAGCCTTCAAACTGTTGTTCAATTGTTGGTGTCTCTACGGTCGCCTCAGTGGTGTCGTCAACCGAGGGCATTTCGGCCGTCAGGTCGTAACTGGTCGCTTCTGGATCGGGCTCCGGCTCAGGTTCCGGTTGAAACAATTCCTCACTGATCTCAGCCGCACTTTCATCGGCAGCCGCGTCAAACGCGAAATCGAGGTCCGCGCCGTCGTCCGGGCTCGCCGAATCGGCATCGCCCAGATCGAACACATCGCTCGCGTCATCGTCGTCGGCATCGAATTCCATGTCCAGAGCACCGGTGCCCTCAGGCTCAGCTTCAAAAGACATGTCAACTGCCTTGGTCGCTGCCGCAACGCCGGCGCCTGCAAATAGCGCATGATCTGCAGCGATCTGCTGGCCCATGATCACGATTTTGTCCCACTCGGCATTTTCCGTAGCACCGACGACCGCTTTTAGCCGACTGGCGGCGTCGGTAAACGCATCGCGATTACCCCATACGAAGTAGATCTCACATAGCTTCGACAACAGGTCCTGGCGCTCCGGCTCTGCCTTCAATGCGCCATTGATAAGATCGGCAGCCTGGTCGTACAAACCATAGGCCATATGGAAGTCGGCCTCGGCAATCGGATCCGACTGATCGAGGTTTATCGCAGTTTCGCTGCTGAAGGTATCTTCCAGCGAATCGAATCGACCCGTTTCCAGGGCTGATTCGGGATCCTCAACCGTCTCCGGCTCAAAGCTGGCCGAGAGATCAGGCCCTGGCGCGTCAACTGTTTCATCCAGGTCCTGCAACGCAGATCCCTGTTCCACAACCATGAAGGAATCATCCTGCGTCGGCGCACGCAAACTCTCAGTCGCGGAGAGATCGGTTGGATTCAATCCGTCATCGGTATCGATTGAACGCCACGAATCAACATCATCGTCTTCGCCATCGCCGCGCCGCATAAACCAGAACAACAAACCGCCAACGATAATCAGTACGCCAACGATCCAGATTCCCCAGCTGGTCAACATGCCGAGGATCTTCTCGACCAGCGTGGGCTGCACTCGTCGCGTGGGTCGTGCTGCCGGCTCAGGTTCCGCCGTAGCATCTACGTCGTCTTCAGCGGCTTGTTCAACAGCGTCGTCCGCAATCGGCTCGTCTGTGTCAGCCGCATCCACGTCAGTGGCGAACGGATCGTCCAGATCGGGCTCGTAAACTTCGCCGCGAATTTGCGCAAGCTCTTGTCGCAGCGCTGCCAATTCGTTGCTTCGGATTTCGATCAGGGACTGCTGGATTGGCACATCCGCGCCTTCCAGTTCTGCAATGCGCTGCTCGATCTCGTCTTCGCGCGACGACTGGTCATCAGTCAATGCATCGTCGTAAGCGGTCCCGGCGTCGTCCAGATAGTCTTCGTCAGGCGGGACCAGCGTCAGGTCATTCTGCGGCACCGCAGCATCGACCGGCGGTTCGTCAACAACGGGAGTGTCAGCAGGCTCTGGCTCGGATACCGAGCTGTCAACGTAGGTATAACCTGGCTCCCAGGCCGCGTGCTGTCGCTGCACTTCATCCAGGGCCGATTGGCGACTGATCTGGAACACTTCATTGGCGGTCGGAATTCGCAGCGCCGCTCCGGCACGCAGAACATTGATATTGCCGCCAAAGGCCTGCGGATTCGCTTCGTATATCGCAAGCATCGTCTGATTCATGGTCAGGCGACCGTCATCACGAACTCGAGACGTGATTCCCCACAGCGTTTCATTCTCTTGCACCACAATGTCGCCAGGCCTTGAATCATCGTAGGGCCTGTTCTCATCGAGTGGTGCACGTGCTGGCGGGGTATAAGGAGCGGGTGAGTCCGCTGCCGGTGCAACCCGTGGGGGACTGGTGCGAACGGGCGCTTTGTCCTGAGGTTGCGCAACTGGCGCCGGACGCTCGATGCGACCACTGTCAGCCGGCTGGCTGCGCGTTGGCGCCGTGACGGCTGGCGTCGACTGGGCCGCAGCCGGCGGCGCATAGGTCGGCGGGTCCAGCAAAATAGTGTATTCGCGCAGCAAGCGGCCACGCGCCCAGCTGGCCTCTACCAGGAATGTAACAAACGGCTCGGTGATTGGATTTGCAGACCGTATTTCCACAACGTTGCCGTCCGCACGGCCGCTGCGTCGGATCTGGAATACAACCCCCTGCAAGAATACCGGGCGGTCAATACCATAACGCTCAAAGGTCTCCCCTGACGCCATCGCTACCTTCAGGCCTGCCAATTCTTCCGGTGTGGCAGAAAGCAGTTCAATTTCAGCGCGCAATGGTTGATTGAGCGCCGAATCCAGCTTGATTTCTCCCAGCCCCAGAGCCCATACCTCGCTCGTTAGCAAGATTACGAGCGCCAGCGAGATACGGGAAAGTCGTCGCGACATAGTGTTTATTCTCCAGCTCCCCAAGAGCCCGTTGTGACGCCGGTGCAAGGTCACCAGAGTGTCGGCAGATCGGTTTAACATATGGTGTCGAACTATATCTTATAAATGGTTTTTCGCCAATATTTCAGCAATTTGGACGCTATTTAGAGCCGCGCCCTTACGTATGTTGTCTGAGACAACCCAGAGGTTAATTCCACGCGGGTGGGAAATATCTTCACGCACCCTGCCAACGAAAACGGCGTCATTTCCCGAGCTTTCGGTCACCGCAGTGGGGTATTGGCCGGTTTCGACCCCGTCCAGGAGTGTTATCCCTGGGGCATTTGCGAGTAGTTCACAGGCCCGCTCAGCACTAAGTTTTTCTTTTGTCTCGATGTGGACTGCTTCGGAATGTCCGTAAAAGACCGGCACGCGGACAGCCGTCGGATTGATCAGAATTTCGTCGTCGCCGAGAATTTTTCGCGTCTCCCAGACAATTTTCATCTCTTCTTTGGTGTACCGATTCTCCTGGAACACATCGATATGCGGCACAACATTGAATGCTATTTGCTTAGCATCGCCTTCGATGTCCAGTGGTCGGCCGTTGAGTAGCGTCGCCGTTTGTCGTACCAGCTCCTCAACTGCGCTGCGTCCGGCGCCTGAAACCGACTGGTAGGTCGCAACATTGATGCGTTCGATGCCCACTGCGTCGTAAATCGGTTTCAAGGCAACAACGAGCTGAATCGTTGAGCAATTCGGGTTGGCGATGATGCCCTTGTCTCTGTATGCCGCAAGTTGCTCAGGGTTCACCTCCGGAACGACGAGCGGGATGTCGTCGTCATACCGATACTGCGAAGTATTGTCGATAACGATGCAACCCGTCGCTGCTGCCCTGGGCGCGAATTCTGCGGACACGGACGCACCCGCTGAAAACAGACCGATCTGCACTGTCGAAAAGTCGAATTCCGCAAGATCCGCTACCTGCAATTGGCTATTACCATAGCTGACGGTCTTGCCCACCGATCGTTCGCTGGCCAATGCGTGGACTTTGCCTGCCGGAAATTTTCGCTGTGCGAGAATTTCGAGCATAGCCTCACCGACGACGCCGGTCGCACCTACGACGGCGATATCAATCTTTTCAGACATGGTTCAGGTGTTTCCTATTATGGGTGTTTCTGACTTGACGTCAGCATTTTGCGCCCGGTGGCGAAGAAAGTGATCCATTAATACAAGCGCTAGCATGGCTTCGGCGATCGGTGTTGCGCGCAATCCCACGCAAGGGTCGTGCCGCCCCTTCGTTACGATTTCGGTGCTTGCGCCGGTCTTGTCAATGGTTTTGCCGGGCACCGAAATACTGGAAGTTGGCTTGAGCGCAATGCTCGCAAGCAAATCCTGTCCCGACGATATGCCGCCGAGCGTACCGCCGGCGTCATTTTTGCGAAAACCATCGGTGCCAATCTCGTCGCGGTGTTCGCTACCGCGTTGCGTAACAGCGCCAAAACCCGCCCCAAGTTCCACACCCTTGACGGCATTGATGCTCATCAAGGCGTGGGCGATGCTCGCTTCCAGCTTGTCAAATACCGGCTCGCCTAAACCCGGCGGTATATTGCTCGCGAGAACACTGATTTTCGCACCGATTGAATCACCGTCCTTGCGCAATGCGTCCATGAAAGCTTCCAACTCGGCGAGCCGCGACGGGTCCGCGCAGAAAAACGGATTCTGGTCGACCGCATTCAGGTCGACCGCGGCGAGCTCAATTGGCCCGAGTTGAGAAAGATAACCGCGGATCTCAACCCCCAGCCGCTCTTTGAGAAATTTGCGGGCGATAGCGCCGGCGGCAACACGCATGCTGGTTTCGCGCGCTGACGAACGCCCGCCACCGCGGTAGTCGCGAATACCGTATTTCTGTTGATAGGTGTAGTCGGCATGACCCGGACGAAACTTGTCTTTGATGTCACCGTAGTCTCTGGAGCGTTGGTCCTTGTTCTCAATCAGCAGACCTATTGGCGTGCCGGTCGTGAGTCCCTCAAATACGCCAGAGAGAATCTGCACCTGATCGGGCTCTTTGCGCTGCGTCGTATGCCGCGACTGGCCCGGCCGGCGGCGGTCGAGGTCAACCTGGATGTCCGCTTCATTAAGCGGCATGCCTGGTGGACAGCCGTCGACAATACAGCCCAATGCCCGACCGTGGCTCTCACCAAACGTCGACACGACGAAATTGCGACCGAAACTGTTGCCCGACACTCTTATATTTCCTTCAAATCTTTTTTGGTTAGCAAGAACACACCAGACCCTCCATGCTCGAACTCCAGCCAGACAAATGCAACACCTGGGTATCGATTCTCGAGGGCCTGCTGACTATTTCCGACTTCGCAAACGAGGATCCCGCCATCATTCAGGAAGCGCCATGCATGATGCAGGATCATATTGACCGAATCCAGACCGTCATTGCCCGCCGCAAGGCCCAGTTCCGGCTCGTGCTGAAACTCGGCTGAGCGCGAGTCCATATCAGCCTGATCGACATACGGCGGGTTGCTGACAATCAGATCGTAGCTGCAACCTTCAAGGCCCGAGAAAAAGTCAGACTCGACCAGCCGCACACGTTCGGCCACAGCGTGTCTTGCCACATTGATGGCGGCGACTTCCAGCGCCTCCGCAGAGATGTCGACCGCGTCCACGGTCGCGCGAGGAAAGGCCCTGGCGATAGCGATCGCGATACACGCGCTGCCGGTACCGAGATCAGCAGCAGAGCGCACGTTTTCTGCGGACAACCATGGCTCAAAACGCGCTGCAATCATTTCGGCAATCGGAGATCGTGGCACCAGGACACGTTCGTCAACGTAGAATTCCAGGCCGGCGAACCAGGCCTGACGCAGCAAATACGCCAGCGGCACACGTTCATTGATGCGCCGCGCGGCTATCGAATCGAGCTCCGCGATGGCCTCTTTCGGGACGGTTTTCTGATAGGCGTCAGGCGCGTCCGCATGCGCTAGCTGCAAACCGCCGAATACCAGCCACGCCGCCTCATCAAGGGCGTTGTCAGTACCATGGCCATAGCTCAGATCAGCCTCAGCAAACTGCTTGCCATAGCGATGAATCAATTTTTCAACAGTCACGGTCACCGCGCGGTCGATCTCGCGGTCCATCTCGCAGTCCTTTGCGCGGTTCTCAGTTTGCTTTTGGTTTGCCATATATAAGGAGTGTGTATCATCGCGTCTATGGACTCGAGAAAATATTTCATCACCACGGTTGCCATAATCGCCATCGTAACCGGAATCTGGTTGACAACGCGCGTGCTCACCCCGCCGCCTTTGCCGCAAACAGCCACTGTGTTGCCGGCGACGACGGAACTTGCCGAGTTTTCACTGCTGGATCAGGACGGCGCCGAGTTCACGCGCAGCAGCTTTGCAGGTCGCTGGAACCTGGTTTTTTTCGGCTTTACGCATTGCCCGGATATCTGCCCTTTGACATTGCAGGTACTCGCTAGCGCGCGTCAGCAAATGCTGGATGCAGGTCGCGACGAACTGCCGCGCATCGTTCTCGTCAGTGTCGATCCGGAACGCGACACGCCTGAGATTATAGGCAAGTACGTTGCTCACTTCGGCGCGGACACGATCGGCGTCACGGGTGAATTATCCGAAGTGCGTAAGCTGACAGATGGTCTTGGAATTTATTTCGAAAAATCGGGCTTCGAAGGTGACAATTATTCGGTAGATCATTCTGCAGTGGTCATCGTTGTTGATCCTGAAAATCGCTTTCACTCGCTGTTTGGAGCACCCCACACGGCCGAGAATTTCGCGCACGATTTACCGATTTTGATGTCGATACGATGAAGCTGCGTTGGCTGTGGATGTTGTCAATTCTCTGCACGCTGGCGTGCTCAGCAGAACGGCCGCCGTTACTCGCTGAGCAACTGCAAATCGCGCAACCACTACCCGGTACGCGCATGGGCGCAGGCTATCTAAAACTAAAAAATAACAGTGACCAGAAGATAAAAATCACCCGGGTCAGCAGCCCTGAGCTGGAATCGGTGGAAATGCACGAATCTGTTCTGGAAGATGGCGTTTCTCGTATGTACAAATTGCAGGAAGTCGTTATTCTTCCCGGCCACACCGCTCGCTTTGAACCTGGAGCGAAGCACTTGATGCTGCGTTACGCTGCTAATGTTCCATCCAGGGTAACGCTGCAATTTTATGCCGAAGAGACGCTATTACTGTCAGTCGGCGCGACGCTCAAGGATTAATTAACAATGCT
>JBBKWL010000152.1:0-5540 GCA_037968975.1 Woeseiaceae bacterium
GCGGTCAAGGTACAGGGCGGCAGGGTAATCGATCGATTCTCGACTCTGTTAAATCCTGCTCGAACAATCCCACCTGGCATCACCCGGCTGACTGGCATCTCACCGGCTATGGTCGCGGACGCGCCGTACTTCGTTGATATCGCTGACCAGTTCGAGGGATTTATGGGTGACGCTATCTTTGTCGCGCACAACGTCGACTTCGACTACGGATTCATCAGCCGTGAATTCGCGCGGCTTGGTCGAACCTTTCGGCACGCCAAGCTATGCACGTGCGCATCGATGCGACGACTGTATCCCGGGCACCGTTCTTACAGCCTCAACGCGCTGTGCAGTGCCTACGACATTCCGCTCAAGACGCACCACCGAGCGCTGTGTGATGCCGAAGCTGCAGCAGAATTATTGTTGCTGGTGAACGAGAAGCGCGAGGAACTGCTGGCGGCCTGAAAGGCGGGCTGCATTCACCGCACCGATACGAAACCCGGCAAATGGCAGCGACGATGGCGCTACGTCTCAAGGAAACAGGTGATAAACTGTCGACTCTGCTTAAACAATAACAACTAAAAGGAAAGCACTATGAACTTTCTAAAATCTCTTTCTCCCCATGTACATTGGGGCCTGCGCTTGTCACTGGCGGCCACTTTTATTTATCACGGCGTCGGCAAGTTACCGGTCGAAGGGCCCATGATGGGCATGCCTGCTGCGATGGTCTGGATGCTGGCGATTGCAGAAATCGCTGCTGGCGTAATGTTGGTTGTCGGCGCATTCGGCAAGGAAATGCTCACGCGGTTGGGCGCCCTGATCGTAATCGTTGTCATGGTCGGTGCCATCGCGCTGGTGCATGCGAAGAACGGCTTCAATGTCATGAATGGCGGTATGGAGTTTCAAATCCTGATGCTCGTAGCCGGCCTGTACCTGGCAGCGAAGGGCAACGACGCGTAAGTTGCGACCGATTTTCCCCGTTACCTCCATCTAATGAGGGTAAGTAGTCAGCGGGAGGATATTCCAATGCAATTTTCCAGATCCATGTCGACCAGGTGGTTGGCAGTAGTACCCTTCGCAATACTCGGACTGGGTATGAGTAGCGCGAACGCAACCGCACCCTGCGGTGATTTCGGTGAATGTAAGGTCTTGGTAGAGATCAATTCCTCGGATGGCGATATCGGATTTCATTTCCTGATGGATGGTGACAATCTGATTGCTGCAGGCCTTTTTAACCCCAGGTATCGCAAGATTTTTTCTTACCTGACGCGGCGCGAACTGCGTAATCAATTTCTAACAGAAACGTTCGCGGAAAGCGCCGAGCCACTGTGCTTCGATCCCTTGACCGACGATGATGAAGAGAACGACGACGAAGACTTCGTCACGCTCGCCGAGTTCCTGGACCGATGGCCCACCGGCAATTATCACTTCTATGGCATCGGTGAAGGCTGGGAGATCTCGCGCGGCAAGTCTGCGTTGAGTTTCAACCTCCCTGCAGCACCCACTGAGATTGAGTACACAGAAGAAGAGGACGACGGTGACGTCGAAGGCGAAATCTCCTGGGAACCGGGTGATGACCTGGGCGAATGTTCCGAGGGTATGGAACTGCTCGCAGTCGCACCAGAAGATGTTCCGGTGCGTACCTGGGAAGTTGTCTTCGAGCCGGACGTTGAAGACGATGATCCGTCGAAAGGCATGAAGTATGTCGTTCGTATTCCTGGCGATACCGAAGAGCTCGAAGTCGAAGTCCCTGACGACTACCTCGAGACCATGCCAGAGAACACACCTTTCAAGATCGAAATAGGTGCGATCGGCTTTGACGACAACGCGACGTTCAGCGAACTCAGTGATCTTTGCATCAATGAAAACGATGAAAACGAAGAAGACGATCTTGATGGCTGCGGCTTCGAGATTGAAGCAGAGGACGATGACGACTAGTCGCTTCCCCCCGACTAGCAAGTGGTGGAGGCTGCTAGTTCTTAGCAGCCTCTTCCCATTTTTTGCAATTGCGGGAGATGCTGTTCAGGACTCCGAGGTCGACTACAACAATGGCCTGGTCAGTATCGTTGCAGACAATGTGCCGATTGCCGATCTCCTTCGTGAGATTGCGGCGCAAGGCAATCTACGTGTGGTGCAACACGTGGATTTGACTGGCACGATCAGCCTGAACCTGTCGCAGGTTGCACTTCCCGAAGCGCTGGATCAGGTGCTTGCAAGCGCCAGCTACCAATTATTCCAAAGCACACCGGGGCATCCCATTCCGGGCACCTTGTGGATATTCTCAGAGGGTGCCGCTGTCGCAGCGACAGCGAATATATTCTTCGAAGCAGTGATTCTGCGCGGCAGCGTGGCCGAGAAAAAAGAGGCGATCCGGGAGTTGCGTCGGCTGGGCACGCCAGAAGCCGTAGAAATCCTGAGTCTCGCTGTTGGCGACGAGGATAAGCGTGTCCGCGGGCCGGCACTCGAAGCACTGGCCGCGATCGGCAGTGAATCGGCGCTGGCAGCGATCGCGAGCGCAACGGCAGACGCAGATCCATGGGTTCGCGGTCAGGCGATCAATGCATTGTCTTCGGGCGATTCAGTATCGGCACTGGCGTATCTGGAAATGGCGTTTACGGATCCGGACCCCAATGTCCGGCTGGCCGTGCTGGAAGCATTCGCGGACAACCCGAACGATCAATCGGCCGCGATCCTGAGCCTGGCGCTGGAAGATGAGGACCCGGAGGTCAGAATGTTCGCCCTGGAAGCGCTCGACGATATCGGTGGACGGATCGAGTACGAGGCCCTGATGTCACGACCGTAAACTGGCTTGCTGACTCTCCAGCTCGCTCCAGCGTTCAACCCGGGTTTCCAACAGCGCCTCATTGCCGGCAAGTTCCTGCAAACGCGCCTGCACGACGTCGTGCTCCTGCGCATAGAATTCCGGATCGGCAATTCTACCCTGTATTGCTTTTATCGACGCTTCCAGCGCTGCGATCTCCGCCGGTAGCTGGTCGAGTTCGCGCTGGTCTTTGTAGCTGAGTTTCTTCGGTTTTTTCTGTTTGCGATTTTCAGCCGCAATACGTTTACGTTCTGCCGCTTCGAACGGGCTGTCCGTAATCGCAAGTTCATGGCCTTGCCGCAGCCAGTCAGAGTAGCCGCCGACGTACTCCTGGATACTGCCGTCGACTTCAAACACAACTGTACTGGTCACGACATTGTCGAGGAACTCACGGTCGTGGCTGACTACGATCAGTGTGCCGCTGTATTCGGTGAGGCGGTCCTCCAGCACTTCGAGCGTTTCAACGTCGAGGTCATTCGTCGGCTCATCCAGGACCAGCAAATTTGCAGGTCGAGTGAACAGCTTGGCCAGAATGACACGATTGCGTTCGCCACCCGAAAGCGCCTTGATGGGCGTCATCGCGCGCTTGGGGCTGAACAGAAAACCACGCAGGTAGCCCACGATGTGGCGTTCCTTGCCATTGAGTTTGATGTAGTCGCGACCGTCGCCAACGTTGTACGCCACCGACTTGTCGAGATCGAGCGCCTCGCGCAGCTGATCGAAGTAACCGATCTCGAGATTGGTACCGTGTTTGAGCGTGCCGGACTGCGGCTCGAGTTCGCCCAGCAACAACCGCAGCAGCGTGGTCTTGCCGACCCCGTTGTTGCCGATCAAACCAATGCGATCGCCACGCATGATGTTGATCGAAAAGTCCTCGATCAGGGTGTCTTCACCGTAGCCGTAGGAAATGTTGCGAGCACGGATCACTTTCTTGCCGGACTGGTCGGCTTCTTCAATATGAATCCGCGCCTGGCCATCCTGCTTGATGCGCTTGGAACGTTCGTCACGCAGTTTCATAAGAGCACGGGCCCGACCTTCGTTGCGGGTACGCCTTGCCTTGATGCCTTGTCGAATCCAGACCTCTTCCTGCGCCAGTTTCTTGTCGAATTTGGCGTTGGCGACCTCTTCGTCCTCAAGTGCTTTTTCTTTTCTAATCAGGAAGTTACGATAGTCTCCGGGCCAGCTTGTGAGTTTGGTCCGGTCGATCTCAACAATGCGTGTAGCGAGTCGCTGCAGGAAGGCGCGGTCATGGGTGATGAACATGACAGCGCCCGGCCAGGAGTAGAGGCGATCTTCGAGCCACTTGATGGTTGCAATGTCGAGGTGGTTGGTCGGCTCATCGAGTAACAGCAAATCGGGTTTTTGCACGATCGCTGTCGCGAGTGCAACACGTCGTCGCCAGCCGCCGGAAAGCTCATTCATTTTCTTGTCAGCCGGCAGGCTCAAATCGGAAATCGTTTCGTCGACACGTTGTTCTATGTGCCAACCTTCGTGTGCATCAATGCGGGCGTGCAGTGCTTCGAGCTCGCGCATGCCGTCGCGATCCAGCTTGAGTTGCGACTGCTTTTCGTACTGCGCCAGCAAGGCTTCCGTTTCACCAAGGCCGGAACGCACGACATCGCGCACGAGCTTGTCCATCGCATCGGGAAGCGCCTGACTCAGGGTACTGATCACCAGGTTGTCACTGCGAACGACTGCGCCGCGATCTGCCTCGAGCTCACCGGTTATCAATTTCAGCGTGGTGGACTTGCCGGCGCCGTTACGGCCGATCATGCAGACTCGTTCGCCGGTTTCAATGGAAAAATCTGCCTCGCTGAGTATTTTCAGCTCGCCAAAGTCCAGTGAAATTTCATCGAAGCGCAAAAGTGACATACAGTACTGTTTCCGGGCTCTGACCCTGACTACGAAAGGCGAGAGGCTACCATGAGCGAGGACAGATTGATCGATATCGAGAGCAAGCTGGCACACCAGGAGCAGCTGCTTATGGAGTTAAACGAAGTCCTCACCGAGCAGCAGGGTCGGATCATGCAACTGGAGCAGCTCAGCACCTCGCTCATTGAAAGAGTGCGGGCGATCGGTGACGCGGCACCCGAAGACGGCCCTGGCGACGAGCGGCCACCGCATTATTAAACCCGATTTCTGCGCCTGCTGCGTTAACGTATAGTACTAACCATCGCACCCCCGGGGAGGCGCCCATGAATGTGGTCTACAGGCTGGTTCTACTCGTACTGCTGCTGCCCGCAACAGCTGTCGCAAACGATGACGTCTACGTGCCGGACGACCTGCAGCAATGGCAGGAATGGGTGCTGCATGACAAAGCCTATCGTGAGTGCCCCTTCATTTTCGACCGCACGGCGACGCAGCGTAACGACTTTATCTGCAGTTGGCCCGGCAGCCTCACATTGTCTGTGGATGCGAATGGCGGCCGGTTTGAGCAGCAATGGTCTGTATACGCAGAACAGCAATGGATTCAATTGCCGGGCAATACGAGCTACTGGCCACATCAGGTCACTGCCGATGGTCGCAGTGTTGAGGTCGTACTGCGGGACAATATTCCGAGCGTGTTTCTCGAGCCCGGCAACTATCGACTCGCCGGTTCGTTCGCGTGGGACGAACGCCCTGGCAACCTGAGTTTGCCGTGGCAAACCGGGCTGATTTCATTAAGCGTCAACGGACAAGCCGTCGCACGGCCCGACAGAAGCAGCAATTCTGTGTTTCTTGGTGAGCGTCGGCAGGAGAC
>JBBKWL010000153.1:0-20075 GCA_037968975.1 Woeseiaceae bacterium
GGCGGAAAGCCTGTCGGCATGAAGCTTTGCGTTGGAAAGCGTGTTGAGTTTATGGCGATCGTCAAGGCCATTATTCAAACTGGAATCACGCCCGACTTCATCACCGTCGACGGCGCGGAGGGTGGTACCGGCGCCGCTCCACTCGAACTCAGCGATTCGATAGGCATGTCGTTAAACGATGGATTGATATTCGTGCACAATGTACTCGTCGGCGCGCAGTTGCGCGATCGAATCCGCATCATCGCCAGCGGAAAAATTATTACCGGGTTCGATATCGTCGCCAAACTGGCCATGGGTGCGGATATTTGCAATTCGGCGCGCGGGTTCATGTTTTCCTTAGGTTGCATCCAAGCACGCGTCTGCAACAAGAATACGTGTCCGACCGGCATTACCACGACGAATGCGTGGCGGACGCACGGCCTTGTTGTCGACGACAAATACAGGCGCGTTGCTAACTACCACCGCGGCACGATCAAGAGTTTCCTGACAGTACTGGCGGCTTGCCGCATCGGCGATCCTGCGGATCTTGGACCAGAACTACTGAACAAACGCGTGGGTATCGGCGATACGCGAACCTACCGACAGCTGTACGAATATCTGGAGCCTGGAGCCCTGTTGGGCAACGCCGGAAATTCGTCCTACCACGAAGAGTGGGTGTTGGCAGATGCCGCCCAATTTTGAGGCAAGGTTGCTACGGCCGGATAATTATGGTCGCAACTGATCTCTCCGTCCTGGCACCGATTCATCCGTTTTAATCACAGCGCCTCGAAACCGAGCAAATGCGACTCCGAGAGCCGCGCCGTAGACCACATGTAGTACTAACGTTGCGACCGGTGCTTGTATTCCAATGTTCAAACCGAATAGTCCTGCGCCGGCCATTGGCATTGGTCCGACCATCATTAACAGCCAGGCGCCGATTCCGAAAAGAACGCCTTTGGACCAGGCCTTGACGGTCGGCAGCTTTGAATAGCTTATGGAGAACAGAATTCCCCAAAGAAAGACACCGATCACGAGGTGAATCATCCAGCCAACGACCGGTGATTGAGGGAGGCCCATCAATTTGTGCGCCATTCCTGTGAGCATTTGGATCGCATTTACCTCAGGCATGATGCCCATTAGCGACTTCATTATCATGATCGCCGACAAGACGAGCGTGGCGATCAAACCGGCGAGAATACCGGCCATGGTTTTAGTCATTGTCTGGCCCCCAAATCGTTTTGAATTCTGCGGGTTATGCTCGGCACGCTGAGTGATAGCGCACACGCATTCACCGATTACGGTTTATCGTGTCTATATCCAGTTAGCACGATGACTTGTGAGTATATATCTCGTTATACCTTGCGGTGGCACCGCGGACGATAAGGCACCACTTAACGGTGATGGGACACGCAGGCAGGTATCGCACCATGAACTATATAGGAATAATGTTGACAATAGCACCCAGCTGCTTACTTGTTAATGCAGGTCGTACGGTTGCGCCATCAACCTAACCGCTGACGTCCATCACGAAGCCTTCATAGAGGAATTCGTTTGTGAGCCGTACCTTATGTGATGAACTGCTCGATCTGCTACACGGTGTTTGCGTCACGCAAATTTTTGGCATTACAGGTGATGCACTGAACCCGTTCGTTGATGCCATTCGTCGTGATGGCCGATTCGAATGGATTACCGTTCGGCACGAGGAAGTGGGAGCATTCGCCGCCTCGGCGCAGGCGAAGTTGTCCGGCAAGCTCGGCGTTTGTTGCGGCACGGTTGGGCCCGGCGGCCTACACCTCGTCAACGGTCTTTACGATGCTCGGCGAGATTACGCGCCGGTGCTCGCCATCACGGGCCAGGTCGCGGAAGCCGAAATTGGCAATCAATACCACCAAGAAGTCGATCTGGTATCCGTGTTCCAGGATGTCTGCGTGTTCAATCAGGCGGTACGATCGCCGGCGCAATTTGTGCGTGTAGCCCAGCAGGCTATTCAGGCCGCGTTGGACAAAGGCGGCCCAGCGCACTTGACAATACCGGTCGATATCATCGGTGCCAAATTACCGAACCTCGATGCGAAGCGTTCGATTTTCCGCACATCAAAAGTGTCAACGCCCACTGATGAGGCATTGAACGCGGCGGTGTCCGCACTTGACAAAGCAAAGTCCGTGACGATCCTCGCAGGTGCCGGCTGTGCCGGCGCAAGCGCAGCGCTCATCGACGTCGCGGAACGTTTGCAAGCGCCCATTACGCACGCACTGCGGGGCACCGATATTGTCCCGTACGATCATCCCTTATGGATCGGGGGTATCGGACATCTGGGAACGAAGCAAGGTAACGATGCGCTCGATTCTTGCGAGGCATTGTTGATGGTCGGTACGGATTTTCCGTACAGGGCTTTTTTACCAAACGGGATCGATATCGTCCAGATCGATGTCAGACCCGAAAACATCGGTCGCCGTTGCCCGGTCACGCATGCGTTGGTGGGCGATGCGAACGCGACGTTGTCCCGCATGGCCGAACGGCTTGCGCCGAAATCGGATACGACGTTTCTCACGTCCATTCAAGCCGCTCGAGAACGGTGGGATGAGAAAATGGATGCCAAGGCCGCCATCGAACGCTCGTCCGACGTCATTCATCCGCAGGCAATTGCACGATTGGCGGGAAATCTCGCCAACGACGATGCCATTTTTGTGGCCGACGTCGGTACCGTCACCGTATGGGCAGCCCGACAACTGCGCCTGAGAAGGGGGCAACGATTGATCGGTTGCTTCAACCACGGATCACTGGGCGTTGGTTTGCCCGCCGCCATGGGCGCCCAGTCACTGGATCGCGACCGGCAGGTGATCGCCTTTTGTGGCGATGGCGGCTTTGCCATGTTGATGGCGGATTTCGTGACCGCCGTGCGCTACGACCTACCTGTCATTATCATTGTGTTCAACAACGAAAAATTCGCTTTTGTCGAACTCGAGATGCAGGCCGCAGGATACCCACGATTCGCGACGGATCTGGTGAACCCGAACTTCGCAAATTTTGCGACGGATTGCGGTGGACACGGTGAACGAATCGAGAAGCCGGACGAAATCGAACCCGCGCTCAAACGGGCCTTTGCTTCGAGAAAACCCTATCTTATCGACGCGGCCGTCAATCCAGACGAGCTGGTTCTGCCCCCCGAAAATAGCACCGTCCGCCGCGGTCGGCTTCGCCATGGGGAAAGTCAAAGAACTCTGGATCGAACATGGACCCGGCTAACCCGACGCCGGCTATGGACTATCAACCGCTGTCACTGTATCTGACGGTGTTTCGGCCGCAGATCACGTCAATGCAATGCCATCCTTCACGGAGTTAGCGCCGATGACAAAAAACAATTCTGAAACGGATTACTCCGATCTCGCAGCAGTCTTCGTCAACACCTCCCTGGAGAAGGACGGAGCCCGTTCCCACACCCGCTCGCTTATGAACGCCTCTGAGAAAATCATGTCTAAGCACGGCGTCAACGTCGAGCATATTCACCTGCTCGACCATCAAGTCGCTTTCGGTGTTCAGCCCGACATGACAAAACATGGTTGGGCTCGCGACGACTGGCCAAAACTATGGCAACGAATCTCGAAAGCAGAGATTTTGGTCGTCGGGACGCCGATCTGGCTCGGCGAAGAGAGTTCGATTTGCCGGGTACTGATTGAGCGTCTCTATGCCATGTCCGGCATGCTCAATGATAAAGGGCAGAGCTTCTATTATGGGAAGACTGGTGGAGCGATCGTCACCGGAAATGAGGATGGCATCAAGCACTCATCCATGACGATCCTCTATGCGCTGCAACACCTTGGCTATACGATTCCGCCGCAGGCTGACTGCGGATGGATTGGCGAGGCCGGACCTGGCCCTTCCTACGGCGACGAATCCGATGACGGTCCGATTGGTTTCGATAACGAATTCACACAACGCAATACAACAATAATGACCTGGAACTTGCTCCACATGGCACGCATGCTGAAGGATGCGGGTGGACTGTCCAACTACGGCAATAACCGCGAAGCCTGGAAGGCGGGAAGCCGGTTCGACTATGAAAATCCTGAATATCAGAGCTAGCGAAAGTGCAGATGCAGCAGCAACCACTGGAAATCGGATGACGACCGTAGATACTCGTCGCGGCATGGCCGTGCTGAACAATGCAGCGCTCAACAAGTCCACGGCGTTTAGCGTCGATGAGCGTGAGCGACTCAATTTGCGTGGCCTGCTGCCGGCCGCGGCCTGCTCTCAGGCCACGCAGCTTGAACGCGTGCTCGCGAACTTGCGGCGCAAAGCCAATGACATCGAGCGCTACATTTTCTTGTGTGCCCTGCAGGCTCGCAATGAGCGTCTGTTTTACTGCCTGGTGCTCGAACACATCGACGAGATCATGCCGCTCGTTTACACGCCGACGGTCGGGCAGGCGTGTAAGGAATTTGCTCACATTTTTCGCCAGCCGCAGGGGTTTTATCTGACGCCGGCAGATCGCGGCGAGATGCGCCACGTTCTCGATAACTGGCCGGACGACGATGTCCGGGTCATCGTCGTCACCGACGGCGAGCGCATACTGGGATTGGGCGACCTGGGTGCGAACGGCATGGGAATTCCGATCGGCAAGCTCTCATTGTATACGGCCTGTGCCGGCATACCGCCGCACCAATGCCTACCGGTGATGCTCGACGTCGGAACCAATAATGTGGAGCTGCGTGAAGATCCGCTGTACCTGGGTGTGACGGCGGATCGATTGCGCGGTGAGGAGTACGATGCTTTCGTCGCCGAGTTCGTCGACGCTGTCACCGACCGTTTCCCCAACGTGTTAATCCAGTTCGAAGATTTTGTGACCGAGAACGCCATCGGACTCTTGTCGCGCTATCGGCAACAGACGCTGTGCTTCAACGACGACATTCAGGGCACGGCGACGGTGGTGCTGGCTGGCATCTATAACTACGCGAAATTCACCGACACAGACCTGAACGCCCTACGGTTCGTCTTTCTGGGTGCGGGTTCTGCGAACACCGGCATCGCCTCGCTTTTGGTCACCGCGCTAAAGTGTGCCGGGCTGTCCGAGAGTGAGGCACTGGGGTGTATCTGGCTGGTCGATCTCGACGGTCTTGTGACCGCCGATCGGGCCGATCTTCCCCAGCATCTCAAGGACTTTGCGAAGGACGCTGACAGCATGGACTTCGTGCAGACGCTGCGCCACGCGAAGCCGCAGGTCTTGATCGGCGCGACCGGCGCGCCGGGCAGTTTTACTCAGGAAGCTATCGAGACAATGGCGGCACTGAACGAGCGGCCAGCGATCTTTGCCTTGTCGAATCCGACGGATTCTGCCGAATGCACCGCGGAGCAGGCCTACCACTGGTCCGAGGGACGAGCGATTTTCGCCAGCGGCAGCCCGTTCGAGCCCGTGGAGGTTGATGGGCAATGCCTAACCCCGGGACAAGCCAACAACGTGTACGTTTTTCCGGGGATCGGACGCGGTGCGATCGCGGCCAAAGCCCGGTACCTACCGGATGAAGTGTTCCTGGCAGCGGCTCGTGCACTGGCCGGTTGTGTCGACGCGGACAATTTGACCAAAGGTAATCTGTATCCGCCACTCACGGACATTCGCAACGTCTCGCTGGCGGTGGCTGACGCGGTCGCTGAAAGTGTGTTCGATTCAGAGCTTGGGAGTGGCGCTCGACCGGCGTCTCTCGCCGAAGCTGTGCGTGAGAACGTCTATGACCCTCGTTACTGAATATCAGAAGAGCTCTGTAGCGTGACGCATAGCTTGAGGAGCGAGAAGATGGCAAACCACGACCCGGCGCCGGAATGACGGAGTCGATAACGGTCGATGCGCGTGTGCCCGTGGCCATACTGCTGCTTGTTCTGTGTAACGGGTTGGCCGCGCAGGACGCACGGGTAGCGATCGAGCCACGCGCGATTGCGATCCAGTCCGAGTACCCGCCGCTGCAAATGCCCGGCGCTCCGACGGGAGGCGCTCATCCTGTCGGAGGCCCGGCGCTGCGATTTGTGAACACCGCCAATCGCTTGCTTGCGGTTCACGGCATCTCTATGCAACTCCATGTCTCGGGAGAAATCCATCCTGCCGATGAAGGGACCGTGGAACCACCCGTCGTCGTGCTCGGAAATGAATTTCGAACCCTCTATGAAGCGGCGGCGGCGGGATCCTCAAACGGCGGGCTGGATGCGGCGATCAGCATCGCGATCAGCAACGGACATCCTTTTGGCGAACTCCTGGTTGCGGGTCTTCCCTTCGGAATGTCGCCGGTTGAATATCTCGCCTACCTCTATGCGGGCGGCGGGTTAGCGCTCGAACAAGAACTGTATGATGAAAAGTTCGACGACAGCTTGATTGTCTTGTCCATCGCCGTCACGGCGGCGCAGTCCGCAGGCTGGTTTCCGAGCCCCCTGCCGGACCCGGCAGCCGTGTCGAATCTGACTGACGAACAGGCAATGGCGCAACTGTGTCGACGACCCTGGATCGTTCGATGGCCGCAACCGGCAACTACGGTTTGGCAGGCAGCGTGTCAATCGGTGGGCGTTGAGAGTCAGTTTATCGGCGAAAAAACCCGTTGCGAGAATAGTGCACGCCCATGTCCGGGACCCAAGAATCCCGTGACAGTTGACGTTTCGTCCCTGACTTTTGGTGGGTTCGTCCCGGGCGGACTCCCACATTCGCTGGTACTAACTAACAACATTGACGCCTACGAGCTGAATCTGCCGTTGACCGATGTCTTTATGATGAAAATGGTGCTTGGCCTGACAGAGCAGGCGAACGACACGGCCGACTTGACACCGATCGTTGCCAAGGCGCCGTACCTGTACGCCGGTGCATGGCACCAACCGATGTCCTATATTGAGGTCGTCTTCAATCGCGCCTACTGGGATGCCATGGGCGAGGCGGAGCGGGCGATCATCGAGACGGCGGCAATGGCCTCGACGCTTGAAAACCTCGCGGCCAGCATCCATGCCCAACATGAGGGACTGAGAATTTTGGAGGCAAACGGTGCCGTGGTACTGCGATGGCCCGATGGTTTGCTCCGGGTGCTTCGTCGCAGTTCCGGGCAGGTGTTGGACGTGAAGGCGGCCGAGCTGGCGTGCGATGGCGACGATTCTTACCGTCGCGTCCTGAATCATATGCGACAGTACATGAGCGATCTGGAAAAATTCAGTGACTTTGGCGACGTGAACCACGGGCGGGCAGATATCTCGACGTCGCCGTGAATCGAAACTGCCAATCCGGCCGAGGCCAGCTCACTGGCAGCTTGGCACCGCATTGTGAGGTCCAATCGATCGGGTCTATCAGGACGCCATGGCCAAGCGCGAGCCCCAGTGCGATTATCTCAAGTTTGCCTGGCCGCTCAGCGTGGTGGCGCCGTGAGCGGGTCCGCACTCAGCAGGGTGTGCAGCAAGTTGTCTTGAAAGTGGATATTGCCGGTGAGCTGCGTGTGCTCATCGCACATGAAAACACTGTGATGCATTGGAAAGTAACTGGCGCGATCTCGGGCGATGGTGGGGTCGGCCGTTTGCTTGGCAAGCAACGACGCCTTGGTCACGGTGCCGTCCCCAGCGTCTAGCATCAGTCGATCATAGTCGATCCGAGGGTTGGACTTGTGCAGCTCGTCCGGTTCGAGGCGGACAAAGGTTTCCTCTCCGACCCGTTCGAGCACCATCCGCGATGGGGTTTCCACACAGTCACCGCCAAAGACGACTGGAAACACGGTCGGCCCGGCAAACTCGGTGCTCAACGCCTGGGTGAAGCGCCGCGCACGCTCGAGGCGCTTGTCGAAATACCGCGCCAGCATGCCCAGGTAGGCATCGGCTTCGGTAGGCTCGACAAACCGCCCTCGAATGCGTCGGCGTGCATCAGGACGGAAGATCGACAATTTGTGGTCGCGCCAGAACTGCGGATCGAATAAATCCGCATCGAGCGCATGGCCGGACTCATCGATCAGCGCAGGGCTCAGCGGGTGAGGCAACACCTGATAGGTCGACGGAAAGGTGGCGGTTGCCTCCGGCGGTATGGACCCGAGTCCGACCTTAAAGCCCTGATCAAGCGTACGAACTGCATCTGCTGAACCGAGGTTGGGCACACCCAGGAGCACGAGACGACGAACTTTACGTCCACCGGCATTGGTTACCGCATAGCGATCATCATCCAGAACATCCTGGACGCCGTAGCGAACGTAGTAGCGTGCGATCATGCCGCCGAAACTGTGCGCGACCACGTCGACCTTCATCGTCGGTTGCCCGAAGTCTTTGCGAATCTGTTCGATAAACGTATCGAGCTCGGCAGCTATCTCGACGGCATCTTTGCGCCAGTCGTATAGAAATATGTAGCAACGACGCTCGCCGGGGGATGCCGGTGTGCCGATTTCGCTGAGTCGATAACCGCCGATGTCATCCAGCGCCCGCATAATGCGCCCGTAGTAGTCGCGACCCACGATACTTTGGTTAATAGCGACGGGTTCATATACCGATCGCTGCGGCTCGAGCGTCGTCGGATCGATGCCCAGTGTTAATCGGGTGTAGCGACCAAAGATCAGCTCAAACAGGCGGCCCGGCCAGGCTTCGATATTCAAATCAGGGTCTCGCAGCTTTGAGCCCAGTGCACCGTGAATGACGATCACCGGCGGTTGCGCAGCTTGGCCGGATTTTGATTCATAGAGGCGCTGTAAATCCGGCTGAACGGGCTGCGCGCAACCCGCAATTGCAACCGCCAAGAGTATGCATATCCGAAGTTGTCGATTCATGTCGGATCCGCGCTCAACAGCGCGTTCAACAGGTTATTCTGCAAATCGTAATTGCGTTCGAGCTGGTTGTGTCTGGCACAGAAGAACGCCGCATACAACAACGGAAAGTCACTGTAGCGGTGGCGAGCGATCGTTGGATCAAAGGTTTGCCGGGCGAGCAGTGACGACTTGGTCACCAGTCCGTCGCCGGGTTCGTGGAGCAACAGCTCGGTGTCTGCCGCGTGTTCGGACGGCGCATCAGATCCGAAGCGGAGCCGGAGCACCCCGCCGTCGGCTTCGAGCAACGCCTTGGCGGGCGTTCGGTGACAGGCGCCACCGAAGACCACATAGCGAACAGTCGGGTTTTCGGTGGGCACCGTCAACGACCAAATGAAGCGGCGTGCGCGCTCGAGGTATTTCTCCATCGTCGGCCGTCGGTAAGAGGAATTTCCATGTGCGCGGTCGAAAGGCGGCGACGTGAACGGACCCCATTGGTTGTTCACCCAGGTCTCGATATCGAAGTGATCGAGATCCGCCGGCTCGCCCGCGGCCGACAAGAGCGGCTGTGAGATTGGGTGGGGAAAAAACTGATACAGACTCGGTAGCTGCCACGCCCAATCCGGCGTGAGCGACACACCGTCGATCTCATTGCCCACCGCCACCGTGCGTAGCATCTCCACCGAACCGAGGTTGGGTGTGCCAAGCAGAATAACGCGCCGGACGTATTGGCTTCCGGCTAACGACACTGCGAAATCGTTGTTTCGCGTAACATCCTTCGTCCCGTAGCGAAGGTAGTAGCGGACAATCAGGCCGCCGGTACCGTGGGCGATGACATCGACTCGGGTTTTCGGATCGCCATGAGCTTGTCGAATCTCGCCGAGAAACGAGTCAAATTGTCGTGCGATCTCGACGCTGTCTTGTCGCCAGTCATAGAGAAAGACGTAATATGGATGCCCATCGCCGGTCGGCCTAGCCCCCGCCTCGGCGCGACGATATCCGCCGAACTCTTCGAGCACTCGAAACAAATCGCCTCCGAGCGCGTATTGACTGCCCGGTTCGCTGAGCGCGTGGGCATGTGCCGGCAACAATTCGACGTTGCTAGAGGACACGGAGCGGCGGTTCCAGTCATCCGGCGGCGGCCAGACGGCTTGACCGGTGTGCGCATCGCGCAGCTGCGAGCCGAATATCCCGTGGACGACAACCAGCGGCGGCTGATCGCTGTCCATAACCTGCGCTTCCCCGTAAACGGTCTCAAGACTCGGTACGAGATGGCCGCACGCCGCCAACGCAACGCCGAGACAAACGCTTCCAATCGCACTTACGCCGCGGCGCACTTTAGCGCCCGGCCTGGCGCCGCCGCCTCTGCCGCCATGACGTTGAACGCCGCCAGACATCACATGACGGCGCTGCCGGCGTCGACAACAAGTAGGGCAACGATTCGATCTCGCACGCCTTCTTCTCCGATGAACGAGCATTGAGGATAGCGTCGATCGTAACGTGAAAGTGACAATCGTCTGTCAACAAGGATCCGCATTAGACGCCAAGGCACCGTTTGCGGACACTGCGGTACCCGTCCGCGATGGACAATCCGGCAAAACCGTTCATAGAGCATACACTGGCCGACCGGACTCAGACAGCTCGGGCAAAGCCCCTCCTATTTTGCTCGCCGAAACGCAGCACGACCGCTGTGATCACCTTGATTTCGATGGGCGTGTATCCCGATCGGGGTGGCGTTGACGTTATCGGTAGAAAGGTCGGTCTGGTTCAGGTCCCGAGCGTGTTATGCGCCTTATTGCTTTTGGACTACACTGTTTCACGGCGAACAACCATCAGCTCAGTCGGCACCGCGGTCTCGATTCGTTGTGAGCCGACTTTGAACACGATCGGGGAATCCGGATGAACGAAACATCGAACTCACTGCACGGAACTCTCGATCAACTGTTGCTGACGCTGAGCGTCAACGTCACCGCCATCGCGGTCTGCGAAGTGGACGAAGCGTGGCGAATGATAGTCGATCCGATGGACAATCCCGTCATCCATTATGTCCTGCATGGAGCCGGTTACCTGAGGGTGGATGATGATCAGGTTGAACTTAAGAAAGACAGTTTCGTCATCGTGCCGGGCGGTACCACTCATTATCTGGAGACACAAATCGCCCCCCAGCAAGAAAAACACGGGTTAGCCGATTGTGCGGCGATTGGCGACGGCATGCTCCGGATGCGGGCAGGTAGGGAGCGCAAGCTGATCACCACCTGTGGAGCGGTCTCGGCCACCTATGGCGACACGCTCGGATTCTTCGATCACCTGCAAAAACCGGCCGTTGTGGAGTCGCGTTACGCAGAAACCGTCAGGCAGAGTTTCGGCAACATACACAAAGAGCTCGCAAATCCGATTGTCGGCACCCGGGCGATCACGTCGGCGCTGATGAAACAATGTATCGTGTTGATGGTGCGCAGTGAACTGAACCGCACAACCGGGTCGCACAGCTGGCTGTGGACGCTGCGAGACGAGCGCCTGGCCAAGGTCATAGCAACGATGCTGGATCGACCCTCGGAGGACTACACAGTCGATCACCTGGCGAAGATCGCTGCCATGAGCCGGTCGGCCTTCAGTAAACGCTTCTCCGAATCGTTCGGCATCTCGCCAATCGACTTTCTGACCATCGTGCGACTGAGTCAGGCCGCGCACCTGCTGGCGCGTACGCAACTGCCGATAAATGTAATCGCCCACAGCATCGGCTACACGAGCCGCAGTTATTTTTCGCGGACCTTCCGAGCGCACTACGGCGCCGATCCGACCTCGTTTCGCAAACGACACGGCAACGCACCAAATGAACAGTCCTGGCGGCCCCTGCGGGCACTGAGAACACTGTTCGGTGACAGTGAATAAGCACGCACCAGCTTAATGCAGACCCTCGAGTGCTCACGCAGACCGAAATAGAGATCGGCGGAAAGTTCGCCGCTCGCTGAGGTTCAGCATCTACGGGAGGTGATTGTCGATCGGTGGCATGGCCGTCGGCACGGGACTGAACGCCCATCCCGAATTTGGTGAAGATGTGTTGAGCAACGCGACACGCCTGCTCGCCGACTCGACTGTGATGGAACTTGAGGTCAATCACGACGACGTCAAATGAGGCGTTGTTGCACAACCCGGTGTTGGACACGGAAGTGAACGTGCTTGTACCAACGCGGCCGCCCAGCGTGACGCCGCCGCGGTTGTGCCGTCGCCTGATAGTGTTTTGGCAATCGACGCCGCAGGAAACATCGTCGGTGCTTTGCTGATTGTCACGGCCATCGATATCGCGCATCCAATACACAGCGATGTCCTTCAGAAATCAATCGGAGTCTTGCGATGAAGTCGAGAATATTGGCGTGGGCCTACGCTCGGTCTTTTCTCAAGCTGCTAAGGATCGACTTGCTGGCGGCATTGTCCAACCGTTTCCTCAGCGGCTCATGCTTGGCTGGCGAGCGCGGCCTCGTCGTTCTATACAAGTGAGCTGCAGCGCCGGCATGCTGATAGAACGGATTGCGGCATCGGCTGCCACGGATACGCGGGCACTTGGGTTAGGATTTACATACCCACAGCCGCCGCCCGATCTTCACACCGGCAATCGCCAGCCACTTTCAGCTGTTTGGCAAGCCGCTGCAGGCCGGTTCGCAAGCCTTCCTCCAGGACTGGATGGTAGAAAGGCATCTGCAGCAGACGCTGCACCGGCAAGCGCATATCGACAGACCAGGCAAGCAGATGCGCCAGGTGCTCGATACGCGGTCCAAACATTTCGGCGCCCACCAGCACACAGGATCGACGTTCGGCATAGAGACGCACGAGCCCGGTGGCCTTGTCGATGACTCGAGCGCGGCCTTGATTTTCGTAGGAGAACTCGGCGATCTCCACGCCATTCTCGTCGATACTAGCGTGTCGGGCGCCGGCGATTGCCATCTGGGGGTCTGTAAAGACGATGGACAACGGTGTTCGCCGGACATGCGCAGTGACGTCCGGGTATAACATGGCATTTTGGCCGGCGATGCGTCCTTCGTCGGCGGCTTCGTGCAGTAACGCTTTGTGACCGTTGACATCGCCAGCCAGAAAGATCGGTCGATCGCCGCATTGCGTCGTTTGGGGGTCCCACTCGGGCCTGCCGTTCCCGTTCAACTTGAGACCGGCGGCCTGAAGATTCAATGTACTCAGATTGGACTCTCGCCCGGTCGCAACCAGAATCTCATCAAATACGTCCGTGTGTTTACCGTCATTGCTGTCCCGCCAGCGCAAGCGAAGTCCGCCCTTATCAATGGCGGTCTCGTCAATGTGGCAGTCGAGATGAAGATCCAGTTCTGCGGAGAACGTGTCGCGCATGTAGTTTTGTAAGCGGGGGTCGGACAAGGAACCCAGTGTCGAACCATGGCTGTAAAAGCTGACCCGCGCGCCCAGATACTGGAGCGCTTGGCCAAGCTCCAGGCCGATCGCGCCGGTACCGACGACCGCCACGGTAGCTGGAATTCGTTGCAGTTCGAACACGCTATCACTGGTCAGAACCCGATCACGTATAGGATTAAAAACGGTGGGCATCGAGGGTGTGCCGCCGGCGGCGATCACGATGGCTTTCGCCGTGACGCGCAGCTCGTCACCGACTACCACCGTATTCTCTCCGTCGAAGCAGGCAGCACCGATCATGCGGCGCGTTTCCGGCAACGACTCTGCATCTTGCACGACTCCCTGTACGAACCGGTCACGCTCGCGACGCACGCGCTCGAAGACGGCGTCGCCGTCGATGACCACGTCGCCCGGTTGTATCCCAAAGGATCTGGCGCTGCGGACCGCCGTCGCGGCGTCCGCAGCCGCGACCAACAGCTTCGATGGCATGCATCCGACCCGGGCGCAGGTTGTGCCGTATCGATCGGCCTCGACAAGCAACCAGTCTGCGCCCGCGCCCTCAAGTTCGCGGATCGCGTTCAACCCGGCGCTGCCGGCGCCGATAACGAGAACGTCTACGCTGCGGTTTTTCAATCTCTTGCCCTCCGGGCCATTTAGGTGCCGCGTCTCAACGGCTCATTGAGCGTACCGTTTTCCTCGGGTGCAATGATCGATGCAAAGATACAAAGACGCCAAGGCACCATCTTCGGACATCCCGATACGTAGTGACATACCGCCGTCGTGCAATATGAGGTGCAGACGCTACACTGGGTGGTCACGCACGGCTAGTCCTTCCGGAGAATACTATGTCGCTCAGCCCTCCGCAGCGAAAAGATTGCGAGAATCATGACTTCGATTTTTCGGGACTTAAAGCGCTGCGACTGAACTGCACGCTGAAGCCTGGCGGCTCGCTATCACATACAGAGAAGCTGATGGGCGTGCCGGAGGCGATTGATCGAACGGCTGTGCGCGGAATCGGGCAAGCTCAACGATCAGGGCCAGTACGCGTATTACGGACGCGTCGGCGGCTACCGCTTCGATCACCCCAATCCCGATTATCGTTAATCGGACCGGAGCCTGTTGTCATTGACGAGTCCAAGAAGTCCCTGCATAGCACACTGGATCAACTGCCAATGTTGCTATGAGTTGCCGCAACGTGGGTCGTTGTGTGCAACGTCGACAAACCCTGGCGACTGATTGTCGACCGGATGAACAATCCGGTTGTCCGCTACGCATTGCAGGGCGTAGGTCATCTGACCATCAACAATCATCGAGTGGTATTGACGAAAGACAGTTTAATCATCATCCCCGCACGAAGTGCACCTAGTCTCGATACGAAGGTGCTGCAGCGCCTGGCCAAGCTGGAAAAACGCGGCCTGTGGAACTGCGCTGCCATTGGTGACGGCATGGTTCGCATGC
Organism: Woeseiaceae bacterium; assembly: GCA_037968975.1. Classification (GTDB taxonomy): domain Bacteria; phylum Pseudomonadota; class Gammaproteobacteria; order Steroidobacterales; family Woeseiaceae; genus UBA1847. Next base: position 14,547 of record JBBKWL010000153.1, read on the forward strand.
GGGCTGATAGGGCACCGGAGCTGACGACGTCTCGTTGAGCTTCGCACTTGGGCTGACCAGTGTGCGACGTGGCTGCGGAGACGACCGATTGGAGCGAACGGCAAATCGCGAAAGTTTTCGATCTACTTTCACCCACAAACGCTAGAATACGAAAATCTAAGGAGAAACCGCATGACCGCATTGACTCCACGCCAATCTGTACCTGAACTCGCGATCGACACGCTGTCAGGAACTTGGATAGTCCGCGACCGAAATCCCGAACGGTTCTCAATGATCGTCGTTTACCGCGGCCTGCATTGTCCCATCTGCAAGTCGTCTCTGCGGGATCTCGACAGGAAGTTCGACGATTTCGCAAACCGGGGTGTGGAGGTTCTTGCCCTTAGCGTCGACACGGAAGAGCGCGCCCGGCTGGCCAAAGAGGAATGGGGTATCGAAAACGTACCGATCGGCTACGGGTTGTCGGAAAACGATGCCCGTAGCTGGGGGCTGTACGTTTCGACAGGCATCAGCGAGAAGGAGCCGCCGATATTCTTCGAGCCGGGGCTGTTTCTGATCAAGCCCGACGCAACGCTCTATGCAGCTTCCATTCAATCGATGCCCTTTGCACGGCCGGCATTCGATGACCTACTCAGCGCAGTCGACTTCATCGTCGAGAACGATTACCCTGCGCGTGGTGAAGCGTAGGCGCGGCGAATGTGGGTACGCAGTGCCACTGCCGGATTCTGGATACGAATCTGTTTGGGGCTTGGGCGCTGACCCAGACGCCTTGATGAGCAGTTCAGATTATGGGTCGATGATTGAGCACTCGTATGGCCATTGAACGAAGTGAGCGGCGTGTATTTCGCGAATTCAGGGTACAGATTCTACTCTTGTTCATGAACATGCTTCTCCTGATCACGTCGCCTGCCTTTGCCGACGGTCCCAGAGATCAGGATACATGGGAAATCCAATGGTCGAACGATACGCTGTTCTCTTCAGATAATCAGTTCACAAACGGAATCACGTTTCGCAGGCATTCGCGAGTATTCTCCAGTCTCGACGAAACAGGAGAGACCTTGGCATTCGGCAAGTCACTCGCGCGCCTCATACTGCCCAGCGCGGCAAAAAATTACAGAGAAAGCTGGGCTGTAGGGCAGAATTTTCAAACTCCCAACGATATCGAGCGAACCGATTTGATTGTCGACGCAGTGCCATACGTCGGTATGCTGGGGTGGACCAATACATTCAGCGCTTTTGACGATCGAAGCTACACCAGTTTTCAGTGGATGATTGGTATTGCAGGACCCGCAGCGTTGGCCGAGGAAGTGCAGAAGTTTGTGCATAGCAAAGTTGTGTCGGCACTCGACCCCAGAGGCTGGGACAACCAACTCGACAACGAACCGTTGCTGAATTTCTACTACGCGAAGAAATACAAAACGCTGCGAGCAAGTAATTTTGACGTGGCTCTGACTGGCGACGGAGCACTAGGCAATTTCTTCACTCATATTCAGGGGGCGGTAGAATTACGCTTCGGTCAAATTCCCTATGGTTTTTTGGACATCCCTACACCGATTGGCCGCAGCATTGAGCATCGCGGCACGCTCAGAGACCGCAACAAATCTTATTTCTACGGGTCACTGGCAATAAGGGCAACCAGATTGTTTCTGGCCCTGCCGAGGGATGGAAACATCTTGATAGGCGGCAATGAGTGGACCGAAAACAATCTGATCGAGAAAGAAGACCTGATTAGCCAAGTGGTGCTTGGTTTGCATTTCGAGCGCGCGTCCTGGGGTGCCCGTTTCAACGTCTGGTTCTCCAGCGATACGGTCAAATCGGAATCTTCGAATCGTATAGCGGACCCCGGAAACAACTTTGCGACTCTTACATTCGAGCGACGCTTTAACTGAAAGATTGACAATCCCCACTTTGGGCGTTTCCATCGATTCTGCCACCGTAGTGCGCGCAGGTTGCCGAAGTATTAAGGTGGGGACGTCGCCAGTCAGTCGCGACCTTGATTGACGTCATCGGATTTGTCTCAGATGAGCTAGGATTTGCTGACACCAATACTTTGAAGAAGATGATCGTGTCCGCTCCAAGAAACGAAATCGTGCCCGGACCTCAAAATGCAGGGCTAAGTAAGGGGGCTCTAATCTCAGTCGGGCGAGGAATAGGGTTTGGCAATACGAAGGTAGTAAAGTATACTACTTAGTAGGCTAGTGTCACCCACGCCTTTGGAGTGCAATTCATGCCAATGGTCAAAAAGAGTATATCGGTAACTGATCAGCAAAATAGCTGGATCAAGGCGCAGATTAAAACGGGACATTACGGTAACGAAAGCGAGGTGGTTCGCGAGTTGATCCGTGAACGCCAACTTCGGGATCAGGAAACCCCGGCCGAAATTGAGGCTATTCGCGCCGCATTGATTGAAGGCGAGGAGAGCGGGTTTAGCGATCGTAGCGTCGACGAGATATGGGAGGACGCGCGGCAACGCCACAAGGCGAAGCATGGCTGAATATCGGCTTTCTCGAAGCGCGAAAGACGACTTAATCGCTATCGCACAATACGGCGATGAACATTTCGGGGTTGCGCAGTCCAACCGATACCGGGACCAACTCAAACAGCGATTCTCGATATTGGCAGAGTAACCGCAGCTATATCCAGCGGTTGACCATATTCGACCTGGCTATCACCGTAGCGTGTGCGGCGCGCATTCGATCTACAACCGTTTCGACGTGCAGGGCGTGGAGATAATGCGTATTTGAAACATCAAGACCCGAGCAAAGCGTTTTAGGGAACGCAGTCGCTTCTTGCGATTACGAACGTGGGGAATTCTTTCTAAGAATGTACCTGCATACCGCAAGGCTACGAGGCCAAATCTCGGCAAAATTCTAACGAAACGGAGCTGGATACCGCATTAATCCTTGATTGCAGAGCTGATTTGTAATCAGTAGGTCCCGCGTTCGATTCGTGGTGCCGGCACCATTTTTTCGAAAAAAATAAGTGGGTCAGGTGTACCCGACATGAGGCTCGACGAGTGGTCAGAGTGCTGTCTCGGCCTACACTACGCCCAACTCGATCGCCCAGATCTGTGTTCCGTATCGCCGGTTGTGAGCGAGACGGGCCGGTCGAAGACGCCGGCGAGGAGATCGACGATGCGACAGACGAAGGACATATCCGCTAGAGTACGGTCTGCACATGGCCCTTAAAGCTTTCTTTTCCCGATGTTTTCAGCTGATCTACATAATTATTATTGCGCTCCGCGTGGCTGAGGCCTTGTGCAGAACCGCGGACCGGTGAGCGTGCTTCAGTGACGAACGCGACGTGGTTTATGGTTATCGGTGCCGTGCTGTTATTCATGGCACTGACGGCCGCACGAATCAAGAGCTTGCCGTTGTCGACGGCCATCGTCTATCTCAGTACGGGCATGCTGCTCGGCCCGACCTTTGCTGATCAGTTCCATTTCAATCCGCTGGAACACTCCGCCGTGCTGGAAGTTGTCACAGAAGTGGCAGTACTGATCTCATTGTTCGGCGCGGGCCTTAAGCTCGCCGCTCCCGTCGGTCATCGTATCTGGTGGACGCCTTTTCGCCTGGCTACCGTGTCGATGTTGGCAACCGTCGGGCTCACTGCACTGGTTGCAGTGCTAGTGCTGGACTTGCCGATCGGCGCTGCGGTGTTGCTGGGGGCCATCCTCGCGCCCACCGATCCCGTTCTCGCGACGGACGTTCAAATCAAAGGGCCGGGTGACGATGACCGCCTGCGTTTCGCGCTCACCGGGGAAGCTGGGTTGAACGACGGCACGGCGTTTCCGATGGTAATGCTCGGACTGGGCTTACTCGGGCTGCACGATCTTGGCGATCATTTCGCCCGCTGGTGGCTGATCGACGTGCTGTGGGCGTGCGCGAGCGGGGTAGCGATCGGCGGTGCACTCGGGGCAGCCACGGCCTGGGTCAACGACCGACTTGGGGCGCTCGGCCATCACAGTAAGTTTACGGAAGACTTTCTCGGCCTGGGGCTGATCGCTTTGTCGTATGGATTGAGCCTGCTGCTGCTTGGATACGGTTTTCTGGCCGTTTTCTCCGCTGGATTCATGTTGCACCGAACGGAGGTTCACCTGCGAACTTTGTCAAAGGGTTCAAATGCTTCCGTTCGCCCTGATCCCCAAAACGATCGGAAACCGGACGCGCCACACATGTCGAAAGTCTCGCTGTTGTTCATCGAGCAACTCGAACGGCTGGCGGAAGTCGCGTTGCTGTTGCTGGTGGGCGGCATGCTGTTTGCCGATTCCTGGCAGCCCGCCTACATCGCGACAGCTATCCTGCTCGTATTCGTGGTCCGTCCCGTCAGCGTGTTCTTCGGTCTGATCGGCGACCCGGCACGGTTTGCGACCAAAGCCACGATAGGCTGGTTCGGCGTACGCGGTATCGGCTCGTTTTACTATCTCATGTACGCAATTCAACACGGACTTGAGCCGTCTCTCGCTGCGACGCTGGTGTCTGTCGTGCTCGTCGTGGTTACGCTGTCGATTTTTTTGCATGGCATAACCGCCACTCCACTCATGCGGCTATATTCGAAACGAAAGTAAACGACGGTGCGGCGGTAGGGCTGCAATTTTGCCGCCTTACGTTCCGGGGTCACTGGCTACGAACACGATAATCTTCTTCTAAGAACTTGCCTGTGTATCGCATGGATAGGCGGCTAAATCTCGGGAAAAATCTAAGAAATCTTCGCTACAGACCGCACAACTATGGCTTTGCGAGAATTATTTGTAATCAGTAGGTCCCGTGTTCGATTCGTGGTGCCGGCACCAATTTCTTAATGATTTAGCGACTCCATAGAGCGCTACAGCCAGTCGCAACTCACCCCCGCTCCACAAACTCAGGCGCATCCCGATACACACACTGATTACGACCGTTTTCTTTTGCCTCGTAGAGCGCTGCGTCCGCGCACTCTATAATACGCGTAGCAGTATCGGGTCCCATCACAATGCCTGACGGTTGCACCAGGGTTGTCACGCCAACAGATATAGTGAGGCTCTCCGTTTCCGGAGAACCCTTATGTTCCATTCCGAGCGCTTCGATGCCGTTCCGCAGTCTTTCTGCAAGCGACATCGCACCGCCGACGCCAACGTCCGGCAATATCAAAACGAATTCTTCACCGCCGTAGCGCGCGACGATATCGGTCGGGCGGTAAAGAGTTGACACAAGTTGTCGTGCGACGAAACTCAGGCAGTCGTCGCCTTTTGCATGTCCGTAGATGTCGTTGTAGGCCTTGAATCGATCGACGTCGATCAGTATCAATGACAAAGGCTTGCCAGAGTCTGCGGCAGATCGTATCGCAGCGTCGAACTTATCATCGAAAAGGCGGCGATTGCCAATGCCCGTCAATGCATCCGTCGTTGATTGGCTGGCGAGTTCCCTGTTCATCGTTTCAAGAAGTTGCTTGGTTTGCTCGATATCAGCTGTTCGCTTCTGTACCTCACGCTCCAGTTCGATATTCTTTTCATGCAGCGACCGATTGCGAAACAATGCTTCGCTGATCCTCCAGATC
>JBBKWL010000154.1:0-2526 GCA_037968975.1 Woeseiaceae bacterium
CCTGAAGCTGGTTGGACGCGCGGGTCTGGACGACGAGCAGACCGATGCCGAACACCAGGGCGAAAAACATGACCGCCAGAATGTCGTTGTCGGCTGCGGCTCGCACCACGTTATTGGGAATAATGTTGATAAAAGCGTCGATGGCGGATGGCCGATCGACGCCACCCGCGACAATGGCCTGCGCGTTTTCACGTCCATCGGCCAGCATATGTGCCGCCCGATCCGGATCGACTCCGGCACCCGGCTTGAGAATGTTCACTACTGCCAATGCCAGCACGACCGAGATGGCGGATACCACTACAGTGAAGACCAGAGTCTTGATTCCGATCCGCTTGAGGGAGCGGATGTCGCCCATTTCGGCAATACCGGTAACGAGCGCGGAAAACAACAACGGAATGACCAGCATGAACAACAGGCGAAGAAAAATCTGACCGATCGGCTGGGTGACATAGCTGGTCAGGGCTTCGACCCAACTAATGCAATGGGAACCGTATCGCAACTGCGTCACGCCACCGTTCCGGTTAATCGTGTGATAAGGCGACTAGCGCAGCTTATTTAACGTGTGTTTGTTTGTGTCATGATTGATTCCTGTCAAAAGAGGTTAAGGTCGTTCATGCAGGTCGGACTTGTTGCCCACTGTTTGATTGATGCGATTCAGTCGAGGCCATCAGTAGCCAATGCTCCACAAACGTTCGACCCAACTTACGAAACCGGAAAGTACCCGGTAAAGCTGCCAACGGTCTGGCAATTCTTTGGCGAATGTTTAGATAACTCATTTCTAATCGGTTTCCAGGTTGAAGGACATGTCACCAAGGCGACACCCCAGGTCCCTCCATCTGATACTTACGCCACCCGGTTATAGCGCAATACGATCTGATAGCGGCTGTCTTCATCGTCGCTGATGTATTCACGCCGCTCGCGATACTGCTGTGGGACTTTGTCGAGCGGAGTCACTTTCACCTTGATCCCCTGGGGGGTGGTATGCTCGCTGGGCTGGGGTAGCGGGAAGTTGACACTGGTCAACTCCACCAGATCCAGAGTGGTGGGTCTAATCGCGTCTTCGATGATCAAATCCGCGGGCGCCCACAGTGCGACGAACACATCGATCGCAAGTACCACCGCGATTGCAATAGCGCCAGCGATCGCGCCCGCCAGCCCTTTCTCGGCCAGCTTTTCAACGATCGCTCCCACCTCTTTCAGATGGTCCTTCAGAAACGCGATTTGGTCCTTCAGGATTTCGATAAAAGCGTCAGTGAACGAGTCGATCTGGTTCTTGAACGCATCTTCGCCATCGACTTCGAAGCCCAGGATAGACAAGGCCGCGCCGGCAATCGGCTGTTGGTGCGAGAACAGCACATGGTCTAACGCGCGCGTTTCACCGCTGTCTACATCGCCGAAGCGGATCGGGTCGCCGCCATTGGGCGATTGTGCCTCGCCACTAGTCAAATCCGGAAACAGGGGTACCGCGAGTATCTTGAGGCCAACCTCGTCCGAGCCGAAGAAAGCAGGCGACGTTTCGTCGACGCAATGCAGCGTCTCGCTAGCGATCTGAAAGCGCGCAGTCGATGCGGTAATGACAGTGATGCGTTCACCGTTACTGAATAAAACGTCACCCCAGCCCGGGTCTCCCCCCACATTGGGCACCAGCACCTGGAATTCATAGAGACCCGGCGGCAGATCGCCCGGCACGCGGAACGTCAGCCGATCAAGTACACGGCAGTCGGTGACCAGAATTTCGGCGCCGTCGATAATCTCCGTAAGCGCAGTCTCTTCGTCTCCGCATACCTGGGCGTCGACCTCTCGAACGATGGTGAACGTCGCCACGTCGGTGAGGCGCACTTTGGTGTCGACATTCGAGAAGTTCACGCCTTCAAGCAGCACTGCCTTACCCGCTTCGATCTCCTGCACGCGTAGGCAGGTGCCATCCACACTGCCGCCGGGGCAATCCGTTGTTTGTACCTCGCACACTAATGTCGTTTGATTGTTGTCGAGAACGACATGGCAACGCTGTTGCAGTTCCTGCGGCGTAAAGTCACCCGGAGCCAGCGGTGGACGAAAGTTCCCAGTGCGCAGCCCGTTGATGCGACAGATCACCACCGGCGCCGGAGGAAACTCGCCGCCGGGAAATGACGGCGTGCGCAGCTGGCCTGGACGTTCCTCGATCGCACAGGCCGGATCGTCGAAAATCGCGACGCCGACATGTTGGATAATTTCCTGAGCGAACTGCTGGGTCAACGGAAGCACCTCGATAGGTGTGTCAATATCACGCAGCAACGCGGCATCGAACAAGCGGTCACGCTCGCCGCTTCCCAGCGCGTCGAACGAGTCGCGCGCGCAGGCCAGCACCCGCTGCAAGTCTGGAGACAGCCGCCGCAGCGTAGCAAACGCACGTTCCTCCAGCGCATTGGCCGGCACTTTACCGGCGAGATAACGGCGTGTCAGTTGAAAGAACGAGGCTGACAACGTGCTCGGCACCCGGGTATTGGCGAGCAACTTGTCGAGCTTGCGCCGCCGGCTCTGTTTCGG
>JBBKWL010000155.1:0-15306 GCA_037968975.1 Woeseiaceae bacterium
TGCAGGTTGCCGAACAATGCGACTTGCCGGACCGTCGAGCCGTCCGGAAATCGCGACGCCTGCTCCTGCGTTGCACCCGTCAACAAATCTTCCGCAACGCGCTTGCTGCGTACTTTGTCGTCGTAAACCTCGGCACCAATAATCCATGAACCGCTGTGAGTCAGACGCGATGCACTAAACGTCAGACCATACAGATCGCTGCTGTTCGCTTCTCGGCGTCTGTCCGTTGCTTCGTAATCTCGCGTGATGCGGTCATCGTCAATACGCTGCCAGGCAATATCTGTCGTCCAGTCCAGCCCGCCCGGTCCGTCTTTTACCGTGTATTTTCCATGGGCGAAAACACGCCGATTCGGCGCGAACAAAAACTCGGATGAGGACGGTTCCGTCTGGCCAAAACCGGGCACCAGCTCATCGACACGCGGCGTCTCTGGCTGCTCCAGGTACTGCACGTCAAACAACCACGATCGGCTATCGGTTGGCGTCGCAGAAAGCACCCAACGGGCAGCCTGCGATTCGTATCCGCTCGGGCGAATGCGATCTCCACCACCGACGCGACGATCGCCTGTCTGCACGTACTCGGCACTGAACGACGACGCCAGCAGCCGGGTGCCGACGTCAACCGTCGCCCGCACAGTCTTTCCCAGCTCGGCTGAGTCGAATCCGGTATACACCTCACCACGGACTTGCGTCGCTGATGAATCAAACGTCGGCACTCGCGTAACCGCCTGCACTACACCTCCCACCGCATCGTTGCCGTAGAGCGACGTCGGGGTACCGCGTAGTAACTCGATGCGTTCGATCGCGCTCACCGGCACCAGTGCAAAATATTGCGTCGGCGCGCTGCGGAATATCGCATTGTTCAGGCGCATGCCATCAACGAGGTGCAGTATCGATGAGCCCTTGAGGCCCCGAATTATTGCCGCGCCCTGGCCAGGCGTTGTCTGCTGCAGAAATACGCCAACATTTGACGCCAACGCGTCCGTGACCAGTTTTTGCGCTTCAATTTGCTCGCGGCTGACCACCGTCAAGCCGGACGACACCTGCTCGCTACTGATCGCACGTCGCGTCGCGGTCACCACGACTTCGTCGATCTCACTATCGGCTGCCGCAGGGCTTAGCGGAGCGACCAAAGTCGCCATCAAGAGGATGAGTCTGAGCATGGCGCGAAGGGTACAACAACTGGATCACCGAATTGTAGTTAGAGATCAGTTTTTCAGGCCTTATGTATACCCACGCTTAATTATGAGGAACTAAAGACCGACTTAGCAGGCTGTGCAGGTGCTGCGACGTTGCTGTGGTGTAATAAGGTACGGACTTTACCGGTCTTGTTACGTACTACACCCTTGCTCCCTGTGGAACTGCCCTTGCGCCTCGCTATAGTTGTAATTTCGCTCAATCTGCTGATGTCGTTCAATGTTGCGATGGCGCAGACTGCTCCCGTTGATCTGGGCAGTTCGCCAGACTGGACACTGACCGACGTGGCCGGCGTGCCGGTGACGCTCAGCGAGATCGCCGCCGAGCAGCCCGTCATCCTGTTGTTTTGGGCGACCTGGTGCCCGTATTGCAAAGCGTTGATGCCGCACTTACAAAGTATCCGGTTTGAGCATGGCGAAGGCGTGAAAATTCTCGCGCTGAATTTCAAGGATGAAGACGGCGATCCGGTTGCCTTCATACGCGACAAGGGCTACGACTTTACTCTCTTGGAGAATGCAGAAGAGATCGCCAGCCTGTACAAGGTGTATGGGACGCCCGGCCTCATCCTGGTCGATCGTGACATGAAGATTCGATTCAACCTTCTAAAGTTGCCGCGGCTGGAGCTGCCGAACACGGGCGAGAAAGTGAGCAACAGCACTCGCGCAGCCTTTCTCGCCCCCTACTGGGCGGCCGAGCTTCGCAAGGCACTCAATGAGTAACGTCCGCATCTCGCACACGCCGTCCGGCACCGTTCTCGCCGAGGGACCGGTCGGTTGGGGCATTACGCCGTTCGAAGGCAATTACTACATTCGCAAGAAGCATCTGAAGACGAATAGGATGCGAGTGAATTATCTACCCGGTCTCTGCGTTTATAAATTTCTGTACGTGTGGATGGACCTGCACCTTGATGACGGTACACGGGTCCGCAACCTGGCCTGGAAGTACTGGCTGCCGAATCCATTGTTTCCGTTTATCTGGTTTCGCGTCGCACTGCCGAAGCGGCACCCCGAGATCGAGATCGAAGCCTATTGAAGCCGTCTAGCCCGCTGCTTCGCCCAGCGATTGCGGCTGATCCCGGAGTACGTCCAGGAATCGCTCACCGTAACGATCCAACTTGGTTTGACCAACACCGCTGATATCCAACATCGCGGCTTGGGTTTGCGGACGATACTGCAGCATTTCGTGCAGCGTCTTGTCGTGGAAGATGACGTAGGCAGGCACGTCGTGCTCGCTTGCAAGCGACTGGCGGCAATCGCGCAGCGCCTCCCACAGGCCCAGATCCTGGATATCAATGTCGCGCGCCCTATTCGATCGTCCTGTCACAGCGGCCGGCAGTTTCGGGTCTTCACGAAAACGCATGGGTGTCTCGCCACGCAGAACACCGCGACTGGATTCTGTCAGCACCAGTGCGCCGAAACGCTCGGCGTCCGCACGCAGGTGGCCAGCAACCACTAATTGACGCGTAACAGAACGCCAGGTCGCCGCTGCCATGTCCTTGCCGATACCAAAGACGCTGAGCTGATGGTGCCCGTTCTGTCGCACCTTTTCGGTCGTTTTGCCGAGCAGCACGTCGACAATGTGCGCCGCGCCGAATCGCTGTCCCGAGCGATAGATCGCCGAGAGTAGTTTCTGCGCGGCTTCCGTGCCGTCCCAGGTGATAACCGGTACCAGGCAACCGTCACAGTTGCCGCAATCCTCCGCCAACGTATCGCCGAAATACTCCAGCAGCGGTCGACGTCGGCATCCTGTCACTTCGCACCAGCCCAACAACGCATCGAGTTTGTAGCGCTCGTAACGCTTGTGCTCTTCGCCCGCCGTGGACTCGTCCAGCATCTGCCGCAAGCGCACCACATCCTGCAAGCCGTATACCATCCAGGCTGCCGCGGGTTCGCCGTCACGACCGGCGCGGCCGGTTTCCTGATAGTAGGACTCCATGCTTTTCGGCAAGTCGAAGTGCGCCACAAAGCGGACGTTCGGCTTGTCGATACCCATGCCGAATGCGATCGTCGCACAGATGATCAGGCCTTCCTCGGTCAGAAAGCGGCGTTGATTTTCGCGCCGAACTTCGGCATCCAGACCGGCGTGATACGGCAGCGCCTCAAAACCTTCATCGCACAGTTGTGCAGCGACGCTCTCGGTTTTCTTTCGCGACAGGCAATAAATGATACCGGCTTCACCACGTCGAGCCTGCAAAAACTTCAGCAGTTGCCGCTTGGCATCCGTTTTGACCTGCACCGCGTAGCTAATATTCGCCCGGTCGAACGGTGCAATGTAGATTGCGGGCTCATGCAGCTCGAGTCGCGCGACGATTTCTGCACGGGTTCGATCCGTTGCCGTGGCGGTCACTGCCATGCGCGGCACACCCGGGAACAAAGTGCCCAGCTCGCCCAGCGAAAGGTAGTCGTGCCGGAAGTCGTGACCCCATTGCGACACGCAATGCGCCTCGTCGATCGCGATCATAGAGATGGGTATATCGCGTAACAACGCGCGGGTATGCTCCGTGGCCAGGCGCTCCGGTGCAACATACAAAAGCTGTAGCTCGCCGCGTTTGAGCCGCGCCGTAACCGCCCGCATCTCATCAAATGACTGGCTGGAATTCAAAAACTCGGCAGCGATGCCGTTTTCATTCAGCGCCGTCACCTGATCCTGCATCAATGCGATAAGCGGCGAAATCACCAGTCCGGTGCCCGCGCGCAGCATGGCAGGGATTTGGTAGCACAAAGATTTACCACCGCCCGTCGGCATGATCACGAGCGAATCGCGGCCTTCCAGGGCGTTCTCAATGATCGACTGCTGCTCACCTCGGAAGTGGCGGTAGCCGAAGACGTCCTTAAGAATAGTTTGTGGGGAGGAATTCACGCGGGCATGACGAGGTTATTCAGAGATACCCTCAAGCTGCAGAAAGAACGTGTAGTACAGCGCTGTGTCTTCAAGCTTTTGGAAACGGCCGGTCTTGCCGCTATGGCCGGCCTGCATATCCGTTTTCAAAATTAGCAGCTTGTCGTCGGTCTTGTAGTCGCGCAGTTTTGCGACCCACTTGGCCGGCTCCCAGTATTGCACCTGCGAATCATGCAGGCTGGTCGTGACAAGTATGTTGGGATAGTCCTGCCGCCTGATCTGGTCGTACGGCGAGTACGACAACATGTAGTCGTAAAACTCCTTCCTGCGCGGGTCGCCCCACTCGTCCCATTCGCTGGCCGTTAGCGGAATGCTTTCATCCAGCATGGTCGTTACGACATCGACAAACGGTACCCGCGTCGTTACGCCGTTGTATAGCTCTGGAGCCATGTTAACGACAGCACCCATGAGCAAGCCGCCGGCACTCCCGCCACGCGCATACAGATGTTGCGGCGACGTATAACCTTCCGCCACCAGAAACTTCGAAACGTCGATGAAATCAGTGAAGGTGTTCATTTTTTTCAGTTGCCGGCCATCGTAGTACCAGTGCCGACCCATTTCGGCACCACCGCGGATGTGTGCAATCGCATAAACAAAGCCACGATCGAGAAGGCTCAACAAGTTCGCACTGAATTCGGGATCGACGCTCGACCCGTACGATCCATAGGCGTACTGCATTAACGGGTTCTTGCCGTCCAGTTCAAGGCCCTTGCGGTAGACGAGCGACACCGGGATTTTGGTGCCATCGCGCGCCGTGGCCCACAAGCGCTCAGCAACATAATCGTCGCGATTGAAGTCACCAACAACTGCTTTTTCTTTAACAAGTTGCCGCTTTTGCGTTACGAGATCGTAGTCGTAGACAGATTCGGGCGTCGTCAGGGATTCGTAGTCGTAGCGAAACACGGTCGAGTCGAACTCGTAGTTGTCGCCCGCAGCGACTTGATAGACATCTTCACCCAGATCCACCACGTGCATCGCACCGCCGTCACGCTCAATGACTTCCAGTTGCGTAAGCCCCGCAGCTCTGCCGGAAAGGATGATGTACTCCTTGAGGACGTTGATATCTTCAATCAACACATCGTCGCGGTGCGGCAGCAGCATGGACCAGATGTCTTTCGAGGTATCCGTCAACGGCGTTTCGAATATCTGGAAGTTGGCCGCGCCCGCATTGCTCATCACATAGAAGCGGTCGCCGCCATCCGTCACGAAATACTCGTGTTCCGTTTCGCGCGGCAGGAAGACAGTAAATTCCTCGTCAGGCGCGTTCGCGGCCAGGTACCAGATCTCGGTGGCCAGAGTACTGGTGCTCGCAATGTAGATGTACTTGCCCGAAAACGACTCGTACAAATAGGCACCAAACGTCTCATCCAACTCTTCGAAGACCAGCACAGGTTCGTCGGAGCCGAGACTGAAGCGATAAATTTTCTCCCAGCGCAGCGTATCCGGGTGTTGTTTGGCATAGAAAACGGTGCGGTTGTCCGCGGCCCATACGAAATTTGAGGTTGCACTTTTAATGACGTCCGGCAGCTTTGCGCCGGTTTTGAGATCGATGAAGTGCAGGTCGTACAGGCGTCGGCCGACCGTATCGACCGCGTAGGCAGCCACAGAGTGATCCGGGCTCACGGTAAACCCGCTTACAGAAAAGTACGCGGCGTCGCCGGCCTCAACGTTGACGTCCAGCAATACCTCTTCGTCGGCATCCAGCGAGCCCTTGCGGCGGGCGTAAAGCGGGTATTCCTTGCCCACGTCATAGCGCTTGTAGTAGAAAAAATCGCCATGTTTGTACGGCGCAGACACGTCTTCCTGCTGGATGCGTGCAGCCATCTCGTCAACCAGGCGCTGCTGCAGGCCCGAAGATTCTGCCAGCACGGAGTCCGCATAGACGTTCTCGGCATCCAGGTAGGCGATGACCTCCGGATTTTCACGCTCATTCAACCAAAAGTATTCATCGACGCGGATATCGCCATGCATTTCCAGCTCAACCGGCCGCTTGGCGGCGTGTGGCGGACCCGCGGTGTCGTCGGCGCAGGCGAACAATACGGTCACCGCAACCAGCAAAGTGAGAGGTTTAAGAAACATGCGGCACTTTATCACAGGGCCGCTAGGCCAAATAGGCTGACACGCCCTATACTGATCCCAAACAACACCAGCAATAACATGGCCACCCCATGACACGATTTTTCCTGCTCGCGAGCATTGCGTTCCTCGGCGCGTGCCAGCCAGTACAACCCGATGTCGTGAACGCCCGTCCCGTTGCCGACGCGCTCGACCAGGCAACTGCGGAGGCGCGCAAGGCGAGAATTTCGAACCTCAGCTATGACGCTTTGATTGACATCGCATCCAGCGAGGAAGCGATCATGGGTGAGGTCGATATTCAGTTTGACCTGTCAGATGCCGCGTCAAACCTCACGCTGGATTTCACGGGCGGCATCCTGAACGAGGTCAAAGTCAACGGCAACACTGTCGCCGCAGACTACAACGGCTACTTCCTGACACTACCGGCAACGCAACTGCAGCAAGGCGCCAACATCGTTACGGTGGCATACCGCCGGCCGTACGGCCATGACGGCACAGGATTGCATCGGTTCGTCGACCCCGAAGACGGCCTGACCTATCTGCATTCCTACCTGTGGCCGTACTACGCCAATAGGCTTCTGCCCTCCTTCGATCAACCCAACCTCAAGGCAAACTTCTCGTTGCGCGTCGATGCGCCAAAAGACTGGACTGTGATTTCGACCAGCCCCGGGACTGCTGAATCCAGTTCCGGCGAGACACGTCTTTGGACGTTTGCGCGGACCCCCAAAATCTCAACCTATGTGTTTTCTCTGCATGCCGGGTCCTACCAGATCTGGAGTGATGATTCAGGCGCAGTGCCGTTGCGCCTCATGGCGCGTCAGTCGCTGGCCGAGTTTGTCGCTGTCGACGAATGGTTCGAAATCACGCAAAAAGGCATGACCTACTACGAAGACTATTTCGACATCCCGTATCCATTCCAGAAGTACGACCAGCTAGTCGTGCCGGATTTTAATATCGGTGGTATGGAAAATGTTGCCGCCGTGACCTATACCGAACGCTACGTGCAGCGTCAGGAAAGCAGCCGGGCAGAACGCGAGCAACGCACGAGCACGATCCTGCACGAACTGGCGCACATGTGGTTCGGCGACCTGGTCACGCACGATTGGTGGAACGGTATGTGGCTGAACGAGAGCTTTGCCACACAAATGGCGACGCTGGCACAGCTGCAGACCACCGAGTTTACGAATATGTGGCACGGCTATTTCACGGAGAGCAAGAAAGCAGCGTACGAAAGTGACAGCCGTGTCACAACTCACCCGATTGAAATGGCGGTCGAGAGTACGGACATGTTCACGACGCTGTTCGATTCCATCACTTATGAAAAAGGTGGCTCCGTCCTGAAGCAACTACAGTACCGGGTGGGCGCCGAGAATTATCGTCGCGGTGTGTCCGCCTATCTCAAGGAATACTCCTTTGGCACCACTCAACTGGCTGACTTTATTCGACACCAGAGTGAAGCCTCTGGCATTGACCTGCGTGATTGGTCGAACGAATGGCTAACGCAGCCCGGCTTTAATACGCTGGCCGCCGAGCCCGTGTGTGCGAACAATGTGGTCAAGTCTGTCATCGTCAGGCAGAGCGCGCCGCAGGCATGGCCGTTTATCCGCACGCACCAAACCGAGCTCGCGTTCTACGATGTCAATGCGACTGGCGATCTTGTCGTTGCACACACGCTGCCAATGACAATAGATACCGACGCGATGGAGATACCAATTTCCGGGGCGCTCCCCTGCCCGGTACTGGTCAACCCCAACTTCAATGACTGGACCTATGCCAAAATCGAAATTAGCGACGCCGACCAAGCGGTGTTGGGAGAACAGCTGGGGAAAATTCAGGATCCGCTGTCTCGATCAATGTTCCTGGCAGCGCTGCTCGACAAAGCGATGGCCGGCGACACATCTATTGCCGTCTACGTTCGACAGGCACTGGCGCTCGCAGAGGACGAAGAAAATATACGCGTCCTGGAGCAAATCACCGCGTCACTGTCTCAGGCCGTACACATGCTGCAGCGTTTGCGCCCGGAAACGGATGCGGAATTGCCACGCCTCCAGGACGACGTCGAATCGCTCGCTCTCAAGCGAGCGCATTTTGCAGCAACCCGGGACCTGCAACAGTTTTGGTTCGGTTTGTTCCTCAATGTCGCATCGAGTGACGCCGCGCTGGGCACGGCGCGAGCGATGCTTGATGGCAAAGCAGACATCGTCGGCATCGAGATATCGCCTGATTATCGCTGGCAACTGCTCATCATCCTGAGTCGTCACAATGCGCCTGGTATTGCGGAGCTGCTGGAAACCGAGATCAATCGCGACCCGTCTGACTTTGGCCAACGCATGTTGTTGACCGCCCAAGCCGCGGCGCCTGATCTCGCGAATAAGGAACGCTGGGTGGATGAACTGCAGTCTCCCCGCACCATTACGAATCTATCGAGGCAACGCGCAGTAATGACCGGGCTGTTTCCAGCCACCCAAACTGACTTGCAACTCGAACTCCTGACGAAAATTCTCGGCGCCCTGCCGCAGATGAGTCGCGATGCCGACCCGTATTTCTTGTCGAGTTATACGACAGCATTGTTGAATCCGATGTGCCGTCAGGAAAGCAACGCTATCATACAGGCAACTCTGGATGAGTACGGCGGTCAACTAAACCCCACGGCATTGCGTTTTTTGCGCGAGGCACACCAGGCCGACGTCGAGTGCCAGGCACTCAGAGCGGCGCAGTAACAGGAGAATGAAATGACAATCAAGCAGTCAGTCAGCATCAAGGCGAGTGCCGCGAGTATCTACAAAGCGCTAACGTCCGAGGCCCAGTTTGCGATGTTTACTTCAACACCAGCGGAAATATCGGCAGAAGAAGGCGGTGCGTTTTCCTGTTTTGGCGGAGAGATCATTGGCCGCCAGATTGAGTTGATTCCGGACAGTCGCATTGTGCAGGCCTGGCGTGTCAAAAATATGTGGCCGGAAGGCATCTACTCAATCGTTCGTTTTGATATTGACGAGGCGGGTGACCTGACAACCGTCGAACTCACCCAGGACGGCCAACCGGAAGATGCGGTTGAACACCTTGAGCCCGGTTGGCATAAAATGTACTGGGATCCCCTCAAGGCCTACCTCGAATAGGAGCTGTCGCGTGCGCATCGTTATCACCCTGATTGTCGTCGGCCTGATCGCTGCACTGGGCTGGCAATTTCGGCATGTATTGATGCCGGAGCCGGTACCCGTCGCCGTGCCGGCCGAACCCGCGGAGTCGATTGATCCGGACAACAAAGACTCCTCACCGCGACACAGAGTCGAGCCCGAACCCGTCCGCGACCAGGAGACTGGCGAACTCGTGCCATTGCCCTCGCTGGACGACAGCGACGCCTGGTTCCTGCTGGCACTCAATGAATTATTAGGCAGCGAAGCCGGCACCGTTTTTCTTAACAAGGCGCTGATTGATCGATTGGTTGCAACGATCGACAGCCTGCCTCGCAGTCACACCCCGGAATCCATTCGGCCGGTTGCGCGGCTTGGCGTGCCCTTCCGACCGGACGAACCTGAAGACGCGACCGAAGACGGCAATACTTTTGTCCTCGGTCCCGAAAACTTCGCGCGCTACGACGCACTGGTCGCGCGCTTTTCTCTCGCCGATGCCGATGACATCGTGTTGACCTACCGGCGCTTCTATCCGCTGTTTCAGGAGTCTTACCGGAGACTGGGCTACCCGAGTGCGTACTTCAACGACCGTGTGGTCGAGGTCATTGATCACTTGCTGGACACTCCGGAACCCGAGACGCCGTTGCGCCTGACCCGGCCCAATGTGTTGTTCAAATATGCGGGCCCGGAGTTCGAAGCACTATCGAGTGGTCAAAAGTTGTTGCTGCGCATGGGGCCCGAACATACGGCAACGATGAAACGGGCACTGCGGGAACTACGCGCAAGAATTGCTTAAGGACAAGCCCCGAGTGTCGATAAACTGAAGCGACTGCCGACCGGGATTCGAGCCGAACCAACAAAAATCGACATGGCTGCCGGAGCTGTCAGGTCGAAACACACCTCGTTGGTCGACGCGACCTCGAATTCGAATCCATCCTGGCCGGTTAGATTCGCGTTCAGCGTGAAATCGATCACCGCCGGGTCGGTTGTGAAGTCGAGGATATCGTTCGCTTCGATACTGAACCCGACTACGGATGTAAAGGCGGCAGAGCCGGTCGCATTGCCGACCCATTGCGTTTGTATACCACCGGCCGTCATGCGTGTGTGCCATTGATCCGTGCCGCAGTCTTTCCACACAAACACCGCGTTCTCGGTCGCTCTGTCGTAGGTTGGAGCGCCACAAGGCGATGCTTCGTCATCCGTTATCGTTGTAGTCGCCTCGCCATCGACCAGTACTGAATTCACCGTATTGCTCAGGGTAACGAGAAATTCTTCGTTACCTTCTGCCAGCGCATCGTCAACGATTCCAATTTGTACCTGCTTCAGAACCTCGCCGACCAGGAAAGTGACAGTGCCGCTGTCTGCCAGATAATCATCCGGATCCGTTGCAGTACCGTCGGAGGTTGCGTAGTCGACCATGACAGTGAAGAGACTCGGCTCTGACAGGGTGATGTCCAGGGTAACTACAGCCCCGGCAGCATTCTCCGCGACGACCGCATCAGCGATGGAAACGCCGACAGCGAATTCATCATCATCGATCGTCCCCGTTCCCACGGTGGTACCCAGGACACCGTTGCCCGGATTTGCCAGTGTGACAGTGAACGTCTCATCACCTTCTGCGAACAGGTCGTCGATGAGCTGCACGTCGATTGTCGCAGTGCTTTCACCGGGTGCGAAGGTTACCGTGCCCGAAGTCGCCAGGTAGTCTGCCGGCGCGGTTGCCGTTGCGTCCGACGTCGAATAGTCCACCGTCACTGTATTGCCGCTGATGGCCGAGAGCGTCACGGGCAGCGACAACAAGCCGCCAGCGACATTCTCTGCCGCGGTCGCGTCGCCCATATCAATGCGCGGATCGAACGCAAGGCACAGCCCCAGGGTCTCGATATCAAATGCAGAACCCAGGAGATTGCGTTGCACGCCGACGTAGATCGGCAGGTCCGGTTGTTCAAGAATGAAACAGGTCGATCCGGCGATCTCGAAATCAAACCCGTCCTGACCAATGTTGTTGGTGGTTAGTTCAAAATCGATGATTGCAGGATCCGTCGTAAAGTCGAGCACGTCATTGCCCTCGATACTGAACGGCACAACCGAAGTAAACGGTGCTTCCGATTCGACCGAGCCGACCAATGTAACCAGCGAGCCTCCGGCGGTCGCACGCATGGACCACTGACCGGTCGCGCAATCCTGCCAGATGAATACGGCCTGTTCCGATGCTCGGTCGTAATCCGGCATGTCACAAGCCGATGGTTCATCGTCAAGGATCGTCCCCTCACCCGTCGACTGAATGCTGATGTCGGCGTTCGCCGGATTGCTCAACTCGATGGTGAATGTTTCTGTGCTTTCGACAACGTCATTATCGATCAACTGAATATCGATCGTCTGCGCTAGTTCTCCGGGCAGGAAGGTCAACACGTCGGATTCGAATACGTAGTCGGACCCCGCCATGGCCGTGCCATCGAATGTCGTGTAGGTGACGGTGACGGTCGCCGCACTCGCCGTACTCAAAGTCACATCAAATGACATCAGGCCCGACGCATCATTCTCGGTCGCGGTAGCGTCGGCAACGACGATCAGCGGCAACAAGTTCGTACACGGCCCCAGGGTCTCTATATCGAACGGCATCGAAATCGGCGTGCGATCGTGGCCGGCCAGTGCGGTCGACGTGTTCGAATTCGCACCGATGCAAACGGTAGCGCCCGCCGCGGGTGTAAAGTCGATGCCATCCATGCGGCCTGGTGCTACCTCGAGGTGGTAGTCAATGACGCCAGCGGTGCTGGTCGTATCGAGGACGTCGTTGGGTTCGAGTCCCTGCCCCATCACGGCGTCAAACGGCATGTCAGAAACAATTCGGCCGTCAAAGGAATTCGAGCCCGGTCCGGTCCCGCCGGTAACCCGAACGTGCCAGTTGTCCGACCCGCAGCTATCTTTCCAGACGAAATAGCCCAGATCGACTGCCGGATCAAATATCGGCATGGATGCCACGGAACCGCAGGTCGACGGTGGCGTCGAGGTCGGCACGATCAGTGTCGTTATCGAAGTTTGCTCAATGATTTCGTACAGATTATCGGCGGCGACTGCGGTATGCAGGTCGACATTGCCACTCGGCCAGCGAATCTCGATATCGGCCGTCGTGTTTTCGGCCAGCCCGAAATGCATTCGTTGGTCATCCTGCGACCACCGATGGTACTTGCCATTTTGTTCCTTGCGCTGCGCGACACCGCCCGCTGTGACGGTGACTACAGCACCAACACCGTCCCTGTTCGACACGGTGCCAACCAGGTCCATTTCGATCCAGTGATTGGTGTTACCCAGATTCCTGTACAGCTTGTCCGGACCGCCGGCACCGAAGCCGACCAGTTCCGGGTATAGCTTCAATCCGTTGGTGACGAATACGTCGACGAATCCGTCAACATCATAGTCTGCCGCCACGACGCTCTCGGCCAGGCCCACACCCGGACCAATCGGACCGCCGGCGCCACCGGCGCTCCGGTCAATGTAAAACTCGCCGAAGCCGTTATTCTGCAAAATCATATTGGAGCTGTTTACGACGTCGTCGCGACAAGCGAGGTACAAGTCGACGTCCATGTCATTGTCAAAATCCGCCGCCACCACGCTGACACAGGAGATCGGCGTATACAGCCCGGCCGCATCGGTAAAGTCGGCAAACGTTCCGGAACTCTGAATCAGTAAAATCGGTTGCCGCGGGAGATCCAGAGCCTGCAGGTTTTCTTCAGTCAGATTCGAAATTTGTTGCGAGCTGTCGATGTAGGCATAGGCAGAGTTGGTCCTGCCACCTGGCCCGCTGTAGTTGAACACACTCCACGTACTCGTGGCAGGGTCGTAGCCGATAAAGAGGCCACGATCGCCAAACGCCGAAAAGTCCGGCGGCAGACCGACGACGTCCGGGTCGTTTGGCGACAACGTAAACGTAATCGGTAAGCGCGGACCGG
Source organism: Woeseiaceae bacterium (assembly GCA_037968975.1). Taxonomy (GTDB): domain Bacteria; phylum Pseudomonadota; class Gammaproteobacteria; order Steroidobacterales; family Woeseiaceae; genus UBA1847. The sequence continues at coordinate 13,250 of JBBKWL010000155.1, forward strand.
GAAACTCCGGATTCACGCCGTTCGCACCGATGAATACCTGCGCCGCGTTCCGTGAGGTCGTGTGCAGTTCAAACGAAACGTCACCGAAGGTCTGGAATGTCAGCCCGGTCGTACTGTCATCTGTATCAATGAGTTGTGCTTCGATCATGCGCATGTCTGCGTCGACGATTTTCGCGCCGTTCAAACGAATACGGCCGCGAACGCCGAAGAAATCCATCAGCAGGTCGCCATTGAAATCCGCTACTGCCGAGTCAATAACATTTGGTACCGACGGCATCAGCGCAGTTTGATCGTCGAATGGCAGCCCAATCGAATAATCGTAAATCCGATCCGGAAATGCTTCCTGGCGAACGCACAGCCAGTCCAGGTTGCCGTCATTGGTTACGTCCACAAGATGACCGTAGTTATTGTTGGTGCATTCGTGTTGGGAATGAAAATTTCGCCGCGCAAAACTGGTGCCAACCTGCTCGTGCAATTGGAATAACGCATTATCACCCGACACGCCCATCGCAAAATCGAGAAAGCCGTCGTTGGTGAAGTCAAACCACATCGGCATACGACCACCCCATGCCGGGCGGTCAAAAGCGTAATTGGCAATGCCGTCTTCGTAAAACTCGCCATTGTTGATCAGGAACTGGGTGGGGTTTCTGGCACCCACCGAAATCAGAATGTCGGTATCACCGTCATTGTCAAAATCTGCAAACGCGCCGCCGTGCTGATCCGATCGCGGCAAGTCCTGCCAGGCATCGATTTCAAACTCGCGATCCTCAAACGAACCGTCGGCGAGATTGATCAGCATTGCTGCACGATTGCGATGCCGATTGACGAATAGATCCGGGAGGACGTCGTCGTTCACGTAGCCCCAGGAGGCGCCGTACGACTCACCCACGTAGTCGATACCCGCGTTGAGGGTCTCATCGGAAAACTCGATTTCCTCGACTTCGGTAACGGACACAGTCTCGCCGCACGCGGCCAAGAGTAGCCACGGCATCAAGAAAAGGCATCTTGACGAAAATGTTTTCAGAACCTTAAGTACCTGCGTTAATTCGATCCGGTAGCCGCTTAATTAACTTGATCTTTTGCTCATTTTTTTTGCGGTATTGTTATTCGCTTGTAGACTACATCCAACACATTATCATTGCATTGATGCTTTACATAATCGGGAATTAACTGGGAGAGAAAATGAAGTCATTTATCGTGTTTTCAGCCCTCTTGAGCTTGCCACTGGTTGCCACACCCGGGGTGACTCAGGACAGCTGTAAAGATGACGCCTTTGCTTTACAGGTACTCGGATCTGGCGGTCCGGCTGGAGTTGGACGGGCAGCCGCTGGCTACCTCCTGTGGATTGATGGCAAAGCACGCGTGCTGGTCGATGCGGGCGGCGGCACGTTCAAGACCTTCCACGAAGCCGGCGCCGAGGTCGATGACCTGCAGCTATTGGCCATGACCCACTTTCATCCGGACCACGCGTCTGACATTCCGGCGCTTTTATGGATCAACAAGACCGACATGCTCCTGTCAGGACCCACAGGCAGCGACATGTACCCGTCGGCCGAAGAGTATGTGGAGGGCTTATTCGGCCCCGCAGGGGTATTCAGGGCTGTGACCGCTGGCAAAGGGCTGCGGACAGTCACCGTCGATACAACAGCCAGCAAAGCGACCGAAGTGTTTGCAAACGAGAGCATGCGGGTGATGGCACTGGGCGTGCCGCACGGCATCGTGCCCGCCGTGGGTTACCGAATTGATAGCGGTGATTTCAGCATCGTCTTTAGCAGCGACCAGAACGGTTCCGACCCGAATTTCGCGAAGTTTGCTCTCGGCGCGGATATTCTGGTGGTGCATCTGGCCGTACCCGAGACAATCAGTGGGTTCGGTGCCGATTTGCATGCCAAACCCAGTGTTTGGGGTCAGATGGCCACTGACGCCAAGGTAAAAAAACTGGTTCTCAGCCACTTAATGCGCGTGCCCCCGCAAACCAGGGAAGGTGACCTGCCAGAATTTGACGACAAGCTTGATCATCTTCGCTCGACCTATAATGGAGCGTTTCTGATCGCAGA
>JBBKWL010000156.1:0-10143 GCA_037968975.1 Woeseiaceae bacterium
GCTTTGAGGCCCTAGAGCCCACTGACCCTTAGAGGAACCGGAGAGCGAATACATAGCGGGCCAGGAGATAGCGTCTCCAACAAAAGGCCGAATATACAAACGCGTCTGAATTCTGTTTACGAAATCTGTTTGCTAGACTGGAGGAGTCCATATACAAAGCAGACATCGACGGTACGGGAGAATGATATGCAACGCAGTCTGACGTTGACCACATTATTGATTCTAGTCTTCGCTTTCTGCAGCGGCTGCGCGTTAGATGGGACAACATCAAAGCAAGCCTCTGACACGAACAAGAAATTCCTGCTGACATACCCCAATCTGGAAGACACTGACGGTGAGGTAGTGCTAGAGAACGAGCACGTCGTTCTGCAACGGCTGGTCGTGCCCGCTGGGGAATGGGAGGGTATTCACAGTCATCCCGGCAATCAGATCTACGTGCACATCAAAGGTGGCGAGTGGTCGGGTCGCATCGGCGGCAAATCCGAGTACTCGGGAATTGTCAGCCCGGACGGGGAGGTTGGATGGATGGACGCGATTCCGCTTAGCGCAGGACACAATTCCGGCAATACCGGTGATGCGCCCATCGATCTAATCTATGTGACCCTGAAAGGTGATGCGCCGATCGCCCCCGAGGTCGAGCATGCGCCGCAGCATTACCCGAATATCCCGCTGGAACTACTTCTAGAAAACGATCGGATGATTGTCCAGCGGGTGCAAGTCGAGCCGGGCCAGTGGGAGGGCATTCACAGTCATCCTGGCAACCAGATTTATATCCACATCAAAGGCGGTATCTGGTCGGAGCGCCGTGATGGCGTGCAATCCCCGCCGTCACCGCCCAGTGAAGATGGCTCAGTGGGTTGGATGGATGCAATTGAGATTAGCGAGAGGCACGAATCCGGCAACACGGGTGACACTACAATTGATCTCATTTGGGTCACACTCAAGTAGGCGCAGCGGGAACGTACAGGGCAGTATCTAGCCAAGCCTCAGGAGAAGTTACGGCCGTTTCTGGCAGAACTGAGACGATCACGCAATACGCGATATAGTTTCCGCTGCTGATCCAAAGCGGACGGATTCGAGACAGACGTTGAACGGCCCGTCAAAGTTGGCAATAGTGGAAAATAGCACTCGCGGGGCTTGAATATTTCAGGGCGAAAGCCCATCTAATGGACCGACGAATGAGCGAGTTTGTCGAATATTTAGCAGAGGTTTTTCAGGACTTCGGAGCCATTCGAGCCCGTCGAATGTTTGGTGGATATGGCATATACCACGACGACTTGATGTTCGGCCTGGTAGCTGACGATGTCCTTTACCTTAAAGTCGATCCCCAATCGGTGGCGCTATTCGAGGACAAGGACCTTAAACCGTTTGAGTATGTAAAAAACGGTACGTCAATGAAGATGTCGTACTACATGGCACCGGAAGCCATATTCGACGACCCTGACGTAGCGAAAGAATGGGCGCAGCTTGCGTTCGCGGCGGCTCTGCGCTCCAGGAAGCCGGCGAAGGGACCGAAGAGAACAGTCTAATGCCTGTTGCTGGCGGAACTGAGACAGCGGCCTTGATTGGACTTAAAAAAACGGCTGGTGTGCTAGAGCAGACATAGCGAAGTTGCATTACTTTGCCACCCCTAATATGTTGGCGCAGCGAGCGCGGAAGCGGCGGGGAACGGACCGAACTTGCAACCATTGAATGATAGCTGCAGGTGTCTATTGCTTAGGTCCCGGTCGGCGACCATGTCGAAGAACGTTGCCTACTATCTTCTGCCCATCTTTTATCTTCATTTTGATCTGACGCAGCCAACGTTGCGCCCACGCAAACTCCAACGCAAGAATCGAAAGACCGAGTGGAATCACCAGGACGGCAGGGCCGGGTAGAAGGATCATCGCCACTCCAATCAACAGCACCGACGATCCCAATATAAGAATCACAGCCTTGCGAGCTTGCCTATACGAGGTAATAACCAGAATCTCAAGTTCGTCTGCCAGCGGAGACAGCAGCGCAGCACCGTCTCGTACAGACTTCATCGATGCGATGACTCCCACCGACAAAATACCACCGATAATGGCCAGTGAGACTAAAGTTGGAATAGGGTAGTGATGAATCAAGATCATTTTGACGCCGATGAACGCAAGTAAGAAAACCAAACTCATCTTCAGATATCGGAACTTTTCCATCAGTCCCGCCAAAACAAAATATAAGGATCGTAGCCCGAGAATAGCGAATACGTTCGATGTAAAAATTATGAACGGATCTCGTGTGATCGCGAAGATGGCCGGAATCGAGTCGATAGCGAACATAACATCGCTTGTTTCGACCAAAACGAGCGCGAGAAATAGCGGTGTTGCGGTGCGAACACCATTGAGTTGGACGAAGAAGCGACTGTCATGAAAATCAGTGGTTACTGGATACACGCGTCGTACGAAACGCACAACCGCATTTTCCTCCAATGAGGCGTTGTCGTGCCGCACGACAAGCATGGTCGCGGCAGAATATAACAGCAGCGCACCAAGCACGTAGACCACCCAATCATACCGCTCGATTACTGCAACACCTCCGAGAATCATGACGCCGCGCAAGATCACAGCACCAAGAATTCCCCAGAAAAGAACCCTATGTTGTTGTGCGAGCGGTACTTGGAAATGTGCGAACACCATCGCGATGACGAAAATATTGTCTACAGACAGCGATTTTTCAACCAGGTAGCCCGTGAAATACTGAAGTGCGGCCTCCGCACCAGTCAGTTGTTCCGTGTCCATATCCCAACCGGAGGGATTGAGCTCGTAGAGGTAGTAAATAGCAATGTTGAAGACCAGTGCCAGAGTGACCCAAACTGCAGTCCACCCTAATGCTTCCGGCAGGGTAACGGCGTGCGCTTTTTTGTGAAAAACCCCGAGGTCCAATGAGACGACGACGGCGATCAGCAGCAAGAAACTGAGCCAAACAAGTGTGGTGAAGGAAATGATCAAGTTCTCTTCGCGTTCTGTATTGCGACGAAAATATGATATGCGCTATTGGATCTGCGCGTACTTAAATCTGCAACATAGGGTCTCATCAGTTGATCCTACCCCATTCCTGTGCCGCGACTGGGAAAGCGGCTGAATCCAACCATAAACTTTGACCTATTCGAGCGTCTCCTTCTGACTTAAGCGGACTCAGGTTGCCGCCACCGCCTCAACCTCCAATTTCCATGTCGGCTCCAGAAGTTGGCAGCAAATTAGGGTCGATGATGGCTGATTGTCGCCCATGTATTTCATTCGAATTTGTACATTGTCTTCGTCGTATTCCGGACTGGCTAGATAGGTGCGTATTGAAATGATGTTGTCGTAGCTCATACGAGCGGACTTCATTATCGTTCCTATGTGAGTATTATGTCTTACTTTACAGTATGAATAGAATCAATAATCCGGGACGCAACACGAATCGGCTCAGCAGTTCCTGGAGAAGTTTTATTCGCAGTCGATGCGCATGATGAAGAGATCGCAGAACTTAATCGTGCTACACGAAGACATGGGGGTAATCGTGCCTACACTCAAGAATTGTATGACACGCAGGTATTCACCTGCATCTTTCAAAATGTTGTCCGTCATCTTCTGCACGATTATCTGCTTCCCACTCGGCGCGTCAGCACAACTCAGCGTCGATGGCGTGACCGGTGTGCGCTGTGTAGACAGCGATCGTGATGAAGCACAGGGAGGAACGGATATCTACGTAGAAGGTTCCAACATGCCACTGGATTGCTGGCGGCATGAACATCCCAATGGTCTGGATCGCGTCTTCATTCCCGGCGTCTGGGGCAACAGTCCTGGATACGGAAGCGCTGCGCGCCGCTGGATAAAGACCGCCTACGACGCAATTTCCGATTCGCGAGCAGTGTACAGGGAGTTAGATGGCTTATCGCATCGAGCGATGTCTGTCCTGATGGCCTTCGATTTGAATGAGTCGGACCCGGCTATTATTCGGGATCATGCGGCGGTGACCCTGCGGCAACCCGCGACTTACGGCAATCGATGCATTTTTGCCTATCGCGGCATCGACGTCATGAGCCTGGCCGATCTGAGAGGTGATGATCCGGAGGTAACCGCACTGATACTCGCCCATGAAATTGCCCACTGCTATCAGAACGAATACCTTCCCGCGACAATGTCGACGATGTCCTGGCTCGCAGAGAGCACCGCGGACTTCATGGCGACCTTGGTCTACCCCAGCAGCAATGCCGAACATGTGCATGTGGTGCAGTATGATTTTGCGGAAGATTTTCGCCAGGCGTACAGCTCGTTCATCCTATTTGAATTCGCACGCCAGCAATCAGGACTCGAGCCGGTCTGGCGAGCGATCAAGCGCCTCGCGGCTACCACCGATGTTCAGGCTCAGTATCGAATTGTCGATGATTTTGTCGACTTTCATGAGTACATGTTTCAGCATTGGCGAGGACTAATTCCCGACACAGGCGGATGTAACGGTGTGCCATGTAATTATCCTAAAAGTCCACTTGGAGCGATTCAGGTTGAAAGTATTATAATAGAACGCTCTGCACCATCACCCCGCGTACTGGCGCCGATTGAAGGCGGAAGAATACAGCGATTCAGAATCGTTGCAGGAGGTGGCCCGACAAAATTCACATTCCTTGGCTACGATAATCCAGATGGCACGCTGAAACTTACCTCTCATTCTCACCAGGGACCGAGCCGAACCATGAGAGGTTTGAACCTTGGTCGGGATCACTGACAATACCGCGACATTGCCTTCACCACTCTGCAAACTATTTCTACTTTACACACCTCAGCGCAACACCACTTGAGAACGTTAGATTGCGCTTTCGTGAACACGATTTTGTCGAATGCACTCCCGAAGAACTTTACTAGCTACTAGTCACACAGTCTCAGTGCCTGCTAATCTCCGTTTTTACTAATAACAGTTGAGCCTACTGCCGATCCAAAGCCCGTTCACATATCGAATTATTGTATGGAATGGGTTTCTCCATAGTTACGCGCAAACCAACGTCAGGTTGAATCGATTGCAGGGTGACAAGGGCGGCTATCCTAACGATGATCTTGCATTCGAGTTTCGTCCCGATGGTTCGATAGTATTCAGGCATAAGGACGAAACGCCATATTGACCTTGACGAAGTCGTGGTTCACTGCAACTTGCCCGGCGTTTCTCTTGTTGTCGACATACACTATCGCTTCGAATGTCAGCATCTTTACGGCGCGCACGCCCGCACCTGAAGCCTGCCAGGGATAAAGTTCAAGATGATATTTTCTGACTTACCGCCGCTACTCGTGCTCGCAGGAGCAATTGCGATCCTGTTGTTCCTGATCTTGGGACTGAAGCTCCAGGCGTTTTTATCGCTACTTATCGTGGCTATCGGCTTTGGAATCATTGCCGGCATGGACCCGCTAGCGGCGATCGACTCGGTTCGAAGCGGTATAGGCGGCACCCTCGGCTATGTGGCAACGGTGGTCGGTCTCGGCGCGATGTTCGGCGCACTTCTTGAGTCTTCCGGGGGCATTCAAAATCTCGCGAAGGGCTTGGTGTCGAGAACCGGTCCGCGTGGTTCGCAATGGGCGCTCGCTCTGGTGGGCTTCCTGGTTTCCATTCCCGTGTTCGTCGATGTGGCCCTGATTATATTGGCGCCCCTGCTCTACGGACTCGCCCATCGAACCGGAAAAATGGTCGTGTACTTCGGACTCCCGCTGTTGGCCGGCATGATGGTCACGCATACGTTTATTCCGCCTACGCCAGGTCCTATTGCCGTGGCAGAACTTCTGAACGCAGATCTGGCATGGGTCATCATGATCGGCACGATCGCCGGGGTGCCCGCGGCATTAATTGCCGGTCCGCTTTATACGCCGATTGCAATGAAGTGGCTTGGTGAATTTGGTGCACATCATGCACCTCGGCCTGACGATGGCGAAGTCAGCCCTGCCGATCTGGATACGGCGCCAGCGGAAAGGGCACTGGAGACCGGCGCGCTGGCAGCGACACTCGCAATCCTGTTGCCATTGGTGCTGATTTTGCTCGGGGCTACAGCAAAGTACTGGGCATCTGAGGGCGGTTTACGAACGACGCTGGAATTCCTGGGCCACCCGTTTTCAGCGTTGATCGCAGCAACCCTTGCTGCGTATTACTTTTTCGGCGTTCGGAAACGAATTGCACGTATTGAACTGATGAAAATCATGACCAGGTCGCTGGAGCCGGCTGGCGTGGTCGTGCTCATTACCGGGGCCGGCGGCGCGTTCAAACAGATTCTAATTGATTCCGGAACGGGTGCAGACCTTGCCAGTGCGGTTGGGGGTCAGGGCGTACCCATTGTGCTTTTTGCTTTCTTCGTGACCGCGATTATTCGTGTGGCGCAAGGCTCCGCGACCGTGGCGATGATTACGGGAGCAGGGCTTACGGCGCCGGTGGTGGCGGCCACAGCTGATGCAGGAACTGTCTATAGCGAGCCTCAGTTGGCATTGATCGTCATTGCCATAGCGTCAGGCGCGTGCGTGCTTTCGCACGTCAATGACTCCGCCTTCTGGCTGGTCAGCCGTTATTTAGGACTGAGCGAGGTCCAGACATTAAAGACAATGACCGTGATGACCACGATCGTGGGTCTGGTCGGAATCGGCATGGTCTTATTGATGTGGTGGCTGGTCTTTTAGAAATTTATCGGCATGGAGGACCTCGTTTCGGTTGACCGTCAGCGACTTACCTGGGGCTGGCCACCTCGACAAAAATTATGGAAGCGCGGTTTCGTCAGCTTCAACTCGGGACAATCGGAGATTAGGACATGGTGGGCCTGGGCGGAAGTTCGAATACAAACTGGTATAACAGCCAGATGTATAGAGACTGGTGGCGTCTGAGCGACCCACAATCACCCTGGGCTCCTGACTTTATTCGATTCATAGAGGAAGGAGTTTTGGATCATGAACTGAAATAAATGTTCGCTATGTCCCGCTTGCGTTCTTTCAGTTACAACGATTTGCCAAATTTAACGCGGAGATCTGAACGATGCTAAATCGCTCCCTGATTTGCCTGGTATTATTTTCCCTATCCATGCACGCGGATTTCGTTAAAGCTCAGACCAGCGAACGCGAAGCGATTCTCGAAGTCATGGACAAAGTGTTTGCGGCCGTTCGATCGAGCAGTCCGGTCGACTGGCGTGCGATCCAGCTGGCAGAAGGTACATCGCTTTCATTTCGGCCACACGGAGACGAGCAGCCAGGGAAACTGGAGATGCGGATCTCGAATAATGAGAAGTTCATAGCCGACCTGGCTCCTGATGGACATGATTATGTGGAGCGCTGGACAGCTGCTCCCACCGTGTTGATTCGGGGTCCCATCGCCGTCGTCTGGGGCGAGTACGAGTTTTTGATCGACGGTGAGTTTTCCCATTGCGGCGTGGACGCCGTAGATCTGGTGAAAATGGACGGAGAGTGGAAGGTTGTGAATTTCATGTGGACGGTAGAGAAAACCGATTGTCCTGTCGCTAAAAGTCCATAGTTGCTTTCGACTATGGGCGGTCGCTTGTGGCCACAAGCGCCCCGCGCGTCGATCTGCAATCCACGGCTGGTAGGCGCTCGAAAAACAGCCGATAACCGCCGCCTAAACAGTGCATTTGGGGCTACAATCAGCGTCGGCCTTCCACCCGGGCACGTCGTCAGTAAGCAGCAGGTTTCTGTCAGCTGTCAGTTCTGTGGAGAAATGTCGGAGCAGTGCACATGACATCGAGCTCAATAAAACTTGCCTTAGAAAGATTGTTCGATCGCAAGTGGGGTTCTCTTGGCGCCGAGCTGCTTCTCATCGTCGTCGGTATTTTGATTGCGTTTGCGATTGATGACTGGGCAGCCGAAAGCGACAAGCGCGAAGCAGAACGAGTTTATCTGGAATTGTTGGTGCGGGACCTTGATCGAATTGAGGCGAGCTGGCTGGCAAAAATCGATCAGGAAAAGGGAATCGCGAATCTCGCGAACCAAGCGTTCACTGCCATACAAGCAGGCCACTTTGGAGACGGCGGCGCGGCGGTCGGCGAAATGCTCACCGCGCTATCAGATCGACGTTCGTTCTCTCTGAATACGCCCACATTTTCGGACATGATGAGCACCGGGAATCTTTCGATTGTCCAGAACAGATCTCTTCGGGACCGCATCATTCAGGAATTTTCTGCAACGAAGCAGTGGGAGTTGAGCATTCGTACCAACGATCAGATTTTCGTCGACGAAGGTTTCAACCCGTTTCTGCGGGAGCATGGCGTGACGTTGCGGCCGTCGCAAAGCGACCTGTCCGCAGGCGACACGTGGTCAGAACTACTTCATAAATACTTTACCGACGAAATGTTGCATCCAAGGGATGACGTCCTGTCCCTGCCGAAGGAAGCCCCTGCTTGGCGGGAAGTAGAGCGACAAATCGTCACGCGCTCGCTGTGCGCCCTTTCGAATATTTATATGGCTAACAATGCGTTGAAACAAGTAGACCAGCTTAGAGTTGAGATTCGTCACGAACTTGAGACTTAGAGCGAGCGGCTGCAGCGCAGGCGATACGCAACAAGGTCAGGACGGGTCGCATCAAGGGCTTGAGCGCTGACGTTAATCCTCTTTTCGCGCAGGCTGTATTTCCGCTACACCTGCGAGCGGATATCGAAGCAAGTGCTCCTCATGTCAGTTCCTCGGCGACTTTGCCGAGTTGCTCGATGCATTTGCCCCAGCCGTCCACAAACCCCATGTCCGCATGTTTTTGTCGATCTTCGGCGTTGTGGTGCAACGCTATTGCCGTGTATTTCGTACCTCCTTGATGTTCCTCCAAAGTAATAACGGCCGAAAATGGCATCTCGTCTTTGTTGGGTCGCCATCCGCCCCGAAGCGCGGAAGTCCAGATAAGCCGTTCATTCTCTACAACTTCCAGAAAGCACCCTTCTGCGTTGTAAAACTCTGTGCCATCTTCCATACGCATGATCGTACCGAAACCCCCGCCTGCGTAAAACTCATGCTTTGTTGAAACTGTAACGAAGGGTGCAGGCGCCCACCATTTCACAAGATGCGCGGGGTCCTTCCAAGCCGTCCATACTGCCGAAGGTGGAGCATTGATTAAGCGCGATACTGTCAGGTCTTCGCCGTTACTCATGGTCATTGGTATTTCTCCTCGGAAGCTAAGTTTTCAACGTACGCGGCTAGCGGTTACGCCAAGTGCTTTGGCCAGTTCGCACCATGTTCCAATAGTCGGGTTCGTGCGACCGTTTCTTATCCGCACCACCATTCCCTTAGTCAGGGTAGCGTTCACAATTTACAGGACGATTCGTTCGGCTGATTCGGTCGTCTTGCTGTGTCCTGAGTCGAACGTGCCTATGGCGTATCCAGGAAATAAAAGAAAGATTCCGAATTTTGCGCGTATCCAAGTGACTCATAAAGTGCTTGTGCACTGACGTTAGTCTTCGCCGTTTCAAGGAGAATACCTTTCGCGCCAGTCTGTATCGCGAAATCCCGCGCTTCGTTCATCAGCAGTCGGCCAACACCTTGGTTCCGGGCGGACTTTTCAACATACAGATCATTCAGGATCCATATTGGCAATGCTGATACAGACGAAAACGAGGGGAATAGTTGCGTAAATCCGCAGCAGCTGCCGTCGCCATTGTCTCCCACAAATATTCTCGACTCGTCGTTTTCTATTCGTTTCGTCAGGAATGCACGGGCCAGATCGAGATCACTCGTCTGTTCGTAGAACATTCGATAGGCATCGAAAAGGCGGGTTAATTCGTCAATATCGCGCATTGACGCAGTTCGCACATGAACACTCAATTGCAGAATCCTTATGGCAAAACGGAAAATGTGTGTGGCTTTCTTGCTAATTGCAAGAAAAGAAGATGATCGTCAAGCGTAATAATATAATGATCTCTTAGGCAAGCAGGAAATTCAGTGATGACTACAAAAGCTCATAGAAGCGACATACAAGGTGGCACCTTGAAGGACAAACCGAGAATGACGACCGAGCGACTGAAGGCGTTCGATGATGCCTGGGCTGGAAAGGATATTGAGGCGCTGATGGAATTCATCACAGATGACTGTGAATACCACGCATCGGTCGGTCCCGAGCCCGGCGAACGATTTATTGGCAAGGACGAGGTGAGACGCGGATTTCAAATCTTGCTGGACCACGATGCGG
>JBBKWL010000157.1:0-4157 GCA_037968975.1 Woeseiaceae bacterium
CCGTCTATCGCAGGCGCGCCACAGCAATCTACGAAGGTAGGCGATGCCTATACCTTTACGCCGACCGCCTCAGATCGAGACGGAGATAGCCTTAGCTTTTCAATCCAAAACCTACCCCGATGGGCCACGTTCGATTCGAATTCCGGAACCCTATCCGGTGTACCTAATCTTGGTGACGACGGAACTTACTCCAATATCTCCATAACTGTAAGTGACGGATCGATTACCGCGTCACTCCCACGATTCTCTGTCGCCGTAACTCAAACAGGCACTGGTTCTGCCACACTATCTTGGTCAGCGCCCACACAGAACCAAGATAATTCGCCGCTTCTGGATCTTGCCGGCTATCGGATTTATTACGGCGTGTCACAGGGCAACTATCCGAATCAGATTCAAGTCAACAATCCGGGTATAACTACCTACGTTGTTGACAATCTGTCGCCGAACACTTACTTCTTCGTTTCCACTGCTTTCAATTCCAGCGGCGTAGAAAGCAGTTACTCGAACGTTGCCTCTAAGACCATCAATTGACCCAAGACAAGTAAGACGGGCAATTGCTTCTGACAGTTCCAAGAGCAATCAAGCCGCGAATCCGCTGGCGTTGCGATTTAACAATTCCTAAACGCCGACGATTGGCACGAGACTCCTTCCTCCGAGCAGGGAAAAGTCCGGACATCGGCAAAAACACTGCCAACGCGAAAACTCTGTTGCCACTGTAACAACCGGACTCAAATCAACACCTCGAAAATCCCAGCTCGTGTATTGAGCCACCGCTTTACTATCTCCCAGCTGACATAATATTTCTTGGCAGCCTGCGTATGATTCGACAATCGGCGAACCAGCACCTGATAGTTCCGGATGTGCTGTATCGGGTGTATGCTTTCGGCTAACGCATAAGAATAATTATAAGAATCTCAGGTATCCGCACATGGACAATCAAAGCTCCAAATGCCGGTTTTGCTCCGCTCCACTTGAACAAGTCGTCGTCGATCTGGGCATGTCGCCGCTATGCCAGACTCAAATCAAACCAACCGACATTAACAAGTTCGAAAATTTCTACCCACTGCGAATTTTCGTCTGCACCCAATGCTTTTTGGTTCAGCTCGACGAATATGTCACACCTCGAGACATATTCAGTGAGTACGCATACTTTTCGTCCTATTCCGATTCATGGGTCGAACACGCCCGACTTTATTGCGAAAAAATGATTGTCGAGACCAAGATGTCCAGTGAAAGCCTGGTTATGGAAATAGCAAGTAATGATGGCTATTTGTTGCAACATTTTCTCCAGAGCGGATTTCGTGTTCTCGGTATTGAACCCGCTGCGAATGTCGCACAATCTGCGATTGAGAAAGGTATAAAGACAGAAATTCAGTTTCTAGGCGAACGCACTGCGCAAGCCATCGTAAAGAACCACGGGCAGGCTTCACTGGTTGTGGGCAATAACGTTCTCGCGCACGTACCGGATATCAACGACTTTGTTAAAGGTATCAAGATACTGCTGCAACCTGACGGAATCGTTACGATGGAATTTCCGCACTTGATGCAACTGATGACACTCAATCAGTTTGATACGATTTACCATGAACATTTCTCCTATTTGAGCTGGCACTCCGTACAAGCGATTTTCTCGAAACATGGCTTGACACTTTTCAATGTAGAGGAGCTGGACACTCACGGTGGCTCGCTACGCATTTACGGCTGCCACCATTCCGATCGTTCGAAGACAATCACATCTGCGGTCGATTTGCTGACAAGAAAAGAAGCCGACTGGGGCGTAACTGACCCGAAAACGTACACCAAATTTACGGAACGAGTAACCCGCACAAAACATGCATTGGTAAAATTTCTAATTGAACAGAAAGAAAAAGGCAAAAGCATTGTCGGTTACGGTGCCCCCGGAAAGGGAAATACACTATTGAATTACTGTGGCATCCGAACGGACTTTCTTGATTACACCGTTGATAGGAATCCGTATAAGCAAGGCACTTACACCCCAGGTACCCGCATTCCAATTTTTGACCCTTCGAAAATTTCGCAAACTCAACCGGATTTCGTCTTGATACTGCCTTGGAATCTCAAGGCTGAGCTATCGACGCAGCTTGATTACGTTCGTGAGTGGGGAGGTAAACTCGTCTTCCCTATTCCAGAGCTGACAATTGAGTAATTCTCTGCATGTTGTCTCGCTGAATCACGGCAAACAACAATGTTCGTCACCACGACCTTTCTTGCATCGACCTCCAGTACAGGGCTCAAGCGAGACCTGGTTCACAATAGCCGACTCTATGCCGGTCACAGAAAACACGCTAGTCCAGTCGGTTTAGCCTCATCGTTTGGGCCGTATCTGAAGGCGGCGAACGTATTTCTCAGTTTGAGCGCCGCTCAGTATACAAGCCAGACCCCACCGACTATTATTGGCCGATTCCGTAGTTCCAATTCTGGTCACTAAATTGTGGCCAAGCGAAGAGAACATCATGCCAAACATTTCAGTCGGTATGCCCGTTTACAATGGTGAACAGTTCGCCGAAGAATCTATTAAGTCGGTGCTCGCACAGACATTCGACGATTTCGAGCTTCTGATTTCAGACAACGGCTCAACGGATCGGACCGCGGAAATATGCCAGGACTATGCCACCAGGGACTCACGAATTACCTACTGGTGTAACGAAACCAATATCGGTGCAGCCGGCAATTACAACTTACTGTATCGCCGTGCCTCGGCACCTTTCTTCCGCTGGTCGAATGCAGATGACTTATTGCATCCGACACTGCATGAACGCTGCCTCGCGGCGCTCGAAGAACGCCCGGAAGCGGTGCTCGCGGCCGGGACAACCGTTTTGATCGATGAGCATGGCAACACGACGGGGCTATTTGATGACAACTTGCACCTGACACAAGATACGCCTAGCGAGCGGCTTCGAGCATTTTTTGAACGAGCGTCTCTGACTAACGTAATTTACGGGTTGATGCGCACTGCCCCACTCGGGAAGACCGACCTGATGGGCGATGGCAGCATTCCAGCCGCCGACACCATCATGATGGGCCAGCTGTCACTTCACGGCAAATTCTTGCAAATTCCCGAACCGCTCTTTTACCGGCGTATGCATGAACAGTCCAGCAGCTCAGATCGCGACGACGACAATAAGCAACAGACATTCTGGAGCGCGGGCGCGACAAGTTTCAAACGGCCTGGCAGCCGGCGCTTGGCCGCCTATTTTCGCGGCATTCGCAACACCTCGTTAAGTTCGTCTGAAGCCCTGGCCTTGTACAAATTATTGATGCAGCAAGCGTGGGCAAACAAACGCGCGCTAATTTCGGAACTGGTAATGCCGAGACTAACGGCGTAACACTCAACTTGAACATATCTGGAGACAAGTAATGCGAGTATTGGTAACCGGCCACAAGGGATATATTGGCACGGTCATGGTGCCTATGCTGGAACAACACGGGCATAGCGTATTGGGAATCGATAGTGACTTGTACCGGAACAGCACGTATGGGACGCCGCCCAAAACGGTTGACGAAATTATCAAAGACGTGCGTGACATTGAGCTCGACGATCTTAAAGGCGTTGACGCCGTCGTTAGTCTCGCCGCACTGTCGAACGACATGTTGGGTGACCTCAATCCCGATATTACTTATGAGATAAATCATCTCGCCAGCGTAAGATTGGCCGAAATGGCGAAAGAATGCGGTATCCAGCGCTACATCTTCGCTTCATCGTGCAGCATGTATGGAGCTGCCGGCGATCGCGTCCTGGACGAAAGCGCCGAGTTTAATCCAGTCACAGCTTACGCAACGTCAAAAGTATGGGTTGAACGAGATGTTAGCCAAATGGCCAGCGACGATTTCAGCCCGACGTTCATGCGCAACGCGACCGCTTATGGAGTATCCCCCCGTATTCGCTTTGACGTTGTCTTGAACAACCTGTCCGCCTGGGCTTACACCACCGGCAAAGTTCAGATGAAAAGTGACGGCACACCGTGGCGTCCGATCGTGCACATTGAAGATATCTCGCGAGCCGTGGTAGCAGCCCTGAACTCGCCGCGGGAAAAAGTACACAATGAAGCATTCAATGTTGGAATAAATTCAGAAAACTACCAGATCAAGGAACTGGCCGAGTTCGTCAAAGAAACTATCCCCAATTGCGATATCAG
>JBBKWL010000158.1:0-63287 GCA_037968975.1 Woeseiaceae bacterium
AGCAGCTGTGCGCCGGATTCGCTTTTACGATATTTACGCCGGCAGCGCGTTAGGCGCGCTGTGGGCCGGCGCACAGGATCCAATCGATGTCATTGCCAGTACTGAGTTGCTGCAACGGCGGCTCGCTGAAGATCTCGATGCGCTGGCCAGCCTCAGCCGTGATTACGAACAATTGCACGCCAAGGAATCGTCGCTGCGTCGCTATGCAGATCTGCTGGTGCCTTTTCGAGATGCGGCTGCCGCAAGAGAACAACGATTGTCGCAGCCGCCCACAGGCCTGGTATCGCCTTTTGCCGAACCGTACATAGCCTATCGCATCGCCGAAGACTGGGAGCAATTGCGCGGCACCACGTTCGTGCTCTTTTTTCACTGGGCGGCACGGCGCATTTCCGATCGCGGCCTTGCCGCCGTTCTGACGACGGTCAACGAGGCGGGCGAGTCATGGCAACTGGAGGAAGAAGTACTAAACGCGCTGGTTGGCGGCGACAGTTTCCCGTTTGTCGAGGATGCTGAATTTTTCCTGCGTGCAGATCACATCAATTTTTCTGCACGTCTTGTGTCGGCGCTCGACGAATACAAGCTGTTAACCGTCGGTCAGCTCGAACGCACGGGGCCGAGTGGCTTTCAGTACCGAGTCGAAGCCATTTTTATTGACGGTATGCCCATCGACCCGAACGACCCGGATGTTCAAAGAGAGGTTTATCAGGGACGGCTACTGGGCATCGACCTCGATGACATAATGCCGGACGGTGCAGGCAGCGTAACGTTTGAACAGAAAAACGGTTCAATTGAGTTTCGCATTCGTTAGTAACAGGCCGCGCTTTGCGAAAAGCGCCTGACGAATTAATTTCACTCGAAATAAAAACCACTTGAAAGCGCAAACCCTTATAACCGTTGCGTTTGTAAGGCTTTGTTGTGGTTTATAGGGCGGAGTAGTATTGTCGGAGCAGTGCGTCGCAGGCATGAGTTTATATAATGAAAATAGCAATCTGGCGCATAAGTTTAAGAAGCCGGAACGGGTAATATCCATACAGTTCAACGGGGGACAAACGATGGTTAGCAAGCAGTACTTTGCCAAACAATTTTTGACTTTTTTTGCCGCGCCGCTCATTGCGGTTGCCTTCTTAGAACCCAGCACAGTATTTGCTCAGCAAGGTAAAAGTTTAGTCCTTGAGGAAATCGTCGTGACGGCGCAGCGCCGCGAGCAATCCTTCATGGATGTGCCGGTCGCGGTCGAAGTGTTTTCGGGCAACTTGATCCGACAACAAGGCTTTCGCGATCTGGATGACCTGGCGAACTTCTCTCCATCGGTGTTAATCGAAACCAAAGTTCAGGACCAGGACGTCGCTATTCGCGGTGTCGGCACCACGGGTAACACGCTGACGCATGACCAGGCAGCACCCTTTTTTCTTGACGGCATTCATTTCGGTCGGCAGTCGCAGTCCAAATTAGCCTTCCTCGATATCGAGAGCCTCGAAGTGCTGAAGGGCCCGCAACCGGTTTATTTCGGCATGAACGCCACAGCCGGCGCATTCAATATTCGCAGTCGGCGCCCCGGGAGTAGTTGGGAAGGCTATATGAACGCAGAACTCGCGAGCGATAACACGGGCGAGTTTACCTTCGGCGTCGGCGGACCGATCAATGACCAATGGGGCATTCGGGTCGCCGGTATGCACGAGGCGACTGACGGTTATATGGAGTACGTCGTCACCGGCAATGCGATCGGAGCATACGAAAGCAACGGTGGCCGGGTCATGTTGACGTTCCAGCCCAGCGAGAAACTCTCGTTCATGGCGAAAGTCGACGTGATTGACATCGACAAGGACGGCGAGGCCGAGTACACCTGCCTGACCGGCGGACCGATGCTCTTTGGTCGCGATGGCGCACTTGACAATCCGGGCGTTCCGCCAGGCAACGAGGCAAGCGTCTGGGATCAGGTGAATGGCACGCCATGGAGTCAGCCGTTCAAGGCGATCGATTCGAAATGTTTTAACAGCAACCGGTCCGTGAGTGCCGGCGGACCCTGGTTGGACCCCATAGACACGATTCGTTGCTACTCCTGCGATGGCGGCTTTGTGGACTTTCGGCAAGCGGCCAACGGCTTCACCAAGTCGATCGGCGGCAAAGGTATCGACGGCTACGAGCGCCTCAATGGTGTCAATACCGCATTTGAAGCGATGTACGATATGGATAACGGCATGGCGCTGGAATTCCTGGGCGGGACGAGTACCTACGAGCGTGACTATGCGCTTGACAACCGAGCCGGACCGTTCCTGACGAATTTTCAGCATCGTGATGAGGACTTTAAACAGTGGAGTACCGAACTGCGCTTGCGTTCAAAGGCCGGCGGTAAAGTTGAATGGGAAATCGGCGCTTTCGCACAGCACACCGAACTCAAAGCGTTCTCGTCGAGCCTGCGCGCGAATCTTCGCCAGTCGCAGCGTTTCAACGCGATTACAGAAGACGTCGACTTCAGCAGCGTATTTGCGAATGTCACATTCAACATCAGCGACCGTCTCGCGCTCGATATTGGTGGTCGCTATCAGGATGCTGACAAAGACAACACCGTTAGGGGTTACTCGGCATCGTGGGTCTTTGCGGTTTGTCCAGAAGAGCCCTGCGATCCGGGCCTGACACCGGTCGACGTAGTCTGGGATCCGACGCTCGATGGGGGTGACGGGGATTATGCCGGTTGCGAAGGCTCAGCCTTAGACGGGCGTGGCCGGGACCGGGATCGCTACTGCCTCGTCGATCCGTCAACCGTGCGCTATTTTGGTGGCACCAATATCCCCCCAGGCACCTCGCTCTATGCCATGCCATGGCGTGAGACTCGCTATGTGCCGGATGCCTGGAGTCACGGCAACGCTATTCCAATCGGTTTGACGGCAATCGACTACAACCGCCGTGAATTCGATCGTGGCGAGGGTCCCTGGGCCGAAAACTTCCAAGAGAGTGGTGTCAGCCCACAAATCTCCCTGCGCTACCGGTTGAGGGACAATATTTCGCTGTACGGGAGATACGCGGAATCGTTCAAAATTGGCGGCTTCGACACCGGTCAAAGCTCGATTCCAACCAGTCTCGGTGAGTTGGCATTTGATACGGAGGATGCCGAGCACATCGAAATTGGTGCCAAAGGCTCACTCCTGGATGGACGCATGAGCTTTTCTGCCGCCATCTTTGAGACCGACTTTCCGAATCTGCAGGTGTCGGTATTGTCCTCCGACCCCAATCAGACGTCGGCATCGGGCAACGCCGGTCAGCGCGTCCGTGGCTTTGAATTCGATACCCGCGTCGCGCTCTCCGAAAACTGGATAGTGGGCTTTGCGGGCGCTCTTCTTGATGGTGAAATGACGCGCTTCCCGGGCGCGGGCTGTACCGATGCGGAGGTTAATGCGGCGATCAACAACAGCGATGCGCGGTGCCAGCTCTTTGACGAGGATACCCTTGTCAGGGTCGTGCCTACCGACGCCGAGGAGGCCTTCGATTTGCTGGCGATTATTGATCGCACCGGTTTGGTCGCGCCACGCACACCGGACTGGAAATTTATCTTTTCAGCGGACTTCGTCAAGCCAATCATGGGCGGTAAATTCGAGTTCATTGCGAATGCAAAAGCGTTTATGTCGGACGGCTATATTGTTGATGTCGAAGGCTTCTCGGAGGATATCCGGTACGATCAGCACGAGGACATGAATGTCATGATTGGCCTGCGCAACCTCGAAGGCGGGTGGTCAGTCAGCGCATTTGCACGCAACATCTTCGAAGCGCGCCCGACCTATCATCCGGAGAATGATCCGTTTCCGGAAGGCACCGTAACGCAACACATGGGCCCGGCCGCGTACACGTCCTACGGCGTGAAGATGGAGTACGTTTTCGAGTGATCGGAATTTAAGAGTAGTTAAAACGGGGCACAGCGTGCCCCGTTTTATTTGATGAATAATTCGTATTCTCAGGAGACTTTTTCATGAGTAATAAGTTGCTAGTTTTGGCCGCACTCTTCTTTGCATTCTGCGTCGCAGACAATGCGATGGCGCAGCGTAAGCCGGTAGATGAGTCGAAAGCGGAACGCGGTGGCGTCGACATGGAGCGAGTCGGCCCCAACACGAGGCGCGTGAGCCCTATAGGGCGCAGCCCATACGAGTTCTGGTTTCAGGAAAACAAGAGCAAGATGCCGACGTTTGAGGGGCTGGTAATCCAGGACGCCCGTACCGAGCCGCTGGAGTATTGGGACGATATGGGTGTCGATGGCCTGTACATCAAAATGGCCGACTATCAGATCACCGATGGCTGGATCCTGGAGATCCCGCCGAAAGGCAAGACCAAGAAGAAGCGTCATTTGTACGAGGCTGGAATATATTTCTTTGGCGGCCCGGGGCGCGTGGTCATACAGCAGGAAGGCAACCGCCCGCAGGAAGTCAATTTCGGCTACCGTACCTTGTATTCGATTCCGCTGAATGTCGAATACCAGATATTCAATGACAGTAATGAACCCGTCCGCCTTGTCGCGGTTACAAGTTTCCCGTTTACTTTAAATTCGTTCAACAACGAAGAATTTACGGTTAACAATCCGTTTGCGTTCCGCGATCGTTATAACACGGAAGAAGACTATACGACGATGAGCGAACACACGGGTGAGAACGATACCGTGACTAATCTTGTCGAGGACGCGCTCGAATTTGAACTGGATTCGTATGACCACCGCGGCCAGGGAACAACGAACATGCACTGGAAGATGTCGGGTAATGCCATCATCGACATGCACGTTTCGGAAATGCCCGGCGGCGCCTACAAAAAAGCCCACCGCCACAGCAGCGACGCCTTTATCCTCCTGACGTCAGGAGAGGGGTACTCGCTGACCTGGCCGGAAGGTCGCTATGAGGATCGTGTTCGGGTGGACTGGCACGAAGGCACGATTTTTGTGCCGCCGATCTACTGGTATCACCAGCACTTGAATCCGCATCCGACCGACTCGGCGCGTTACCTGGCAATCAATGCGCCACCGATCGTGATTAACCTCGGCTTACGCTTCAATAACCAGCTCGAAGAAGACCTGCCGCAAATTAAAGCAGAGTTCGAGGCCGAGGTGATTAAGCGACGCGAGGAATATATGCCGACCGCCGAACACTCGGAGTAGTAACTACGCGGCTCGCTCGAAACAGCTTCGTGACTCAATCCGGCTTCGCTATTTCTGCCTCAAACCGTTGCAGGAAGGTGCGAGCAAGATCAGCGGTACGGCTGCCGTCGTAACGGACCGAGATCGCCGCAAGGTGATCTCGGTTCAGCTTTGCATAGTGTTGCGCGCTTTCTCGCTCATTTGCGGCGTTGTAGATGCGCCAAATATCCCGATAGTCGATGGCGAGAAACATGGCAACGCGCCCGACCTCGCCAAACTCGGGATAGCGCTGTAGAAAATCATTCTCCGTCGCTGCCCGTGCCAGGATAGCCTCGAGATCTTCGGCATTACCGAGATAAAAGCTCGTCTCAATCAAAGCGTAGTGGCTGTTAGCGGCATAGATGCCCTGTGGCGACACTTCCAGATAGCGTCGATAGGCGGTGCCCGCATAGAAGTAGCGTTGGTGGTTTTCTGACCAGCTGATATCAACGCCCAGACCGGACGCTGTGGATATCGCGTCTTCAAGCAAGCTCAGCTGATCGAAGCCGTGCAATTGGACTTCATCATTTAACAAGGTCATCAAACCACTTGCGGCCAGCGCAATTTCATAGATCGCTGCCGCTTGCATCTCGGTAGTCGTTTCGGCATAGGCGGCCACCTGGGCCCGCTTCAATTCCTCGAAGGCGTCGTCAAGTATGGCGGGCGTCAATGGAATGTGAGCCTGTGCGCTGGCGCAGGCAAGCAGTAACAAGATACGTAACATTTTCATCGCAATATCACCGCACAGAGCAGGGAAACGACCGCAAACATACCAAGCGTCGACAGCCATTTCGCATCGGGTGCCGCAATACGTGCGTCCCCGTCAAGCGTAAATTGGCGCATTTCTGCAACGCTTGCTGGTGCCTCGGCGCGCACATGCAGACCGCGGCCGTCCGAAGCCTGGGCGATGTCACTCATCGCAGCGAAGTTGGGCACCGTATAAAGCTCGCCCTGCATGTTACGAAACCCGGTAAATTCGCCAACACTGCCATAGGTCGGCACACCCTCATTTTGGTCAGCCAGTCCGGTTTGCAATGCAATTGTGTCGAACCCGCCGTCGGACAATTCCTGTTTTGCGTATTCGAATGACGACGCGCGCATCGTGTCCTCGCCATCAGAAACGATGATGGCCAATTGCCGGCTGCTCGTACGTATCTCCTCTGGCAACATCGCGAAGGCGGCGTGGAGGGATTTCGCAGCCGCCTCGACACTGGTCCCCGAACTGCCGAACAAATCGGGCGACACAGCGTAGTTGAGAATGTCGTAAACCTGCGCCGTGTTCTGGTCCCAGCCCATGATAACGTTCGCGTTCTTGGTGAAGCCGACAACCGCTACGATGACCGGCTGGCCCTGTTCCTCGAGCGCGCGAATATAGTCGAGGAGGACGCTTTTGCCGCGCTCAAATCGAGGCAGATGCTCACTGCCAAGTGCCGGGTCCGGAATCGCGAGCATGCTGGGCGACAGGTCGAAAGCGATTGCAATGGCGATGGGATCGGATTGTCGTTCAAATGTGTGGGCGGAACGCTCCAGACTGACCGACCACAAACTTAAGGCGAGGCCTGTCGAGATCAGTACCAGCAGGCCAATCAAACTTCGCGAATGCAGTATTACCGTCGCCCGGCGATCCGATCGCATCCAATACATAAATCCAAGCACGGCAATCGCGGCGGCAGCAATAAAATAGTAGCTGGTGGCATCCCGCATTTAAAACTCTCCGGGATCGTTGGCGATTGCGCCGCGCTCACCTTCACCTTCGCCGCTGCCTTCCCCTTCTAATGGTGACGTGTCAACTTCGACAGACTGTCGGTCGACCGACAACAGGTAATCGAGAAACAATTTCGCCAGCGCATGACTGGTATCGCTGCGCACACTCTGCTGTGCCAATTGCAGCGCGTCCTGAAAATAGGACGGATTCTTCTCAAGGCGAAACGCCTCGTATCGAATGCGTGCCAATGTGAACAAAGACTTGGCTCGCAACGATTCGTCCGCTGTGTTGCCTCTCAGTTCGTCGAGAATATCGATAGCGGCGCTCGAATCCCGAACGTGCATCAAGTACAGGCTGTGATTGAATGCCAGCGCATCGTTTTGAGCCGTATTATTGTTTAAGAAAGCTGCGGTGGGCTGCAGGTACCACGCTGGATTTGAAACCGCCAGAATTGCTCGCTCGTAGTGGTCCGCATACATCCGGTCGAGCTGTGACACTTGTCGCTTCAAGTTGAGCAACGCTTCCGGATCCTCAGCCGTCCGAGATTCGAAACTGTCGACGACCCGCGCGAATTGCCGCACCGCCGTCCGCGGGTCGGTAGCAAATTCCCGCATTACGAAATCGCGAAGTTCCAGGATCTGACGCCGCGTCAACTCATCGTCGTTGCTGTCCCAAAAGGTCTTGAGACTCTGCATTGACAGGTTGACCAGACGTGAATCGGGTACTTCACGTTGCAACAAGGAAAGCTGCTGTTCGGCTACGGCGAGCAGCGGTGATGCCTGTTGGTGAAAGCCCCAGGCCTGAATTCCTGCAACTAGCAATACGATACCGGCGATGCGCAAATAATCCGGCCACTTGTGCGGCAAAGAGTTCATTGGCCGTGTGTCCCGAAGGCTTGCCGATTAATCATCGGGTGGTAGATCGTCGCAGCCGCCAGCAACCACAGCAACAAGACGATGCGAGTCACATTGAGAATCGGCGCTGCAAGTTCGATTGTTCGGTGCCGCAGCTCTTCGTAGCGATAGCCTTCGAGACGGCTGATCTCCGCCAGCGCTGCCTGCATGTTGTCTGGATCAGGGTCATTGATGGTCAGCACAGAACCCACCGAGCGAGCGAGGTCCAGAAAATTTTGCGCATCTTCTGTCGACAAGTCCTCATTGTCTGCGGTGATCCACAACAGATAAAAAGAAAGACCGGCGCTGGCGAGCCTGGTGAGTTGCTGTTCAATATCCTCGGTGTAGCGCGTTTCGGCATCGGTGATCAGAATCAGCGTGCGCTTGTTCTCTCCAGGGTAACGTTCAAGCAGGTTAAGGCTGCTATTCATGGCAGTGGCGATATTCGTGCCCCAGTTCACATAGTTATCCATCGTTGCCAGTTGCTGTACAACGAAATCGATGTTCGACGTTAGCGCTGAGACCGGATGCGAATCGTCGTTAAAGTAAATCAGTGATACACGATCTCCGGCGCGGCGACTCGTCAGGAATCGGAACAGACTTTCTCGCGCGAGTTCGTATCTTGAGATATAGGGCAAGCTATTCGGGTCCTCAACGTTTTCTGCAAATGCGCCGGCAGTGCGTCGAAAATTAAGTTCGAAGTCGCGACGTTCCGCTGCTGTGTCGTGACGCATTGAACGTGACGTATCGACGAGAATCACAAAATCGCGAGCGCGCTGCTCGATACGTTCGATGAGTACTACCGACGGCCTCATCATCACGACAATGAGTGCCGCCATCAGTGCATAACCGGTCAAAGGTAATATGCGGTCGCTCAGGCTGTTGCCACGGCGAGCCCGCAGGATCAAACCGAGATCGGGAAAGACACTGCGTTGTCGCCAGTACCAAAGCGCCAGAAATACGCATAGGGCAGGGAATGCGAGCAAGACCGGCCACGCGTGTGCGAATTGCAAGGTTTCCCAATCAATCACGCTGCGTGCTCCTCAGTCACCGCCTCGGGGATGCGGCCCGTGGCACTAAACAACAGGTCCCGGTAATGGGTCCGCCGGCCTGGCCCGATCGCTTGTTGCTGCAAGACATCCATGAATAACTCATGCACGCCCGGCGGCGTATTCGCGAGGTCCACCGATTCACCCAGCCATGTATAGGGATTCTGGCCGAGCTCGTCGAGGCAGTACCAGGTAATACTGCGGCGCAGCAGGTCTGAGAACTCGGCATCGGAAAGCGCATCGTTCGAGAGGCGTACCAGCGTCTGTTCCCAGCGACTATTGCTGTCGATCGGCCGAGATGTACGCGTTTGTGGTCGGTGCCCACGTGCCCGTGCGAAGAATGCCGTAAGCAGCAATATTGTCGCTGCAACAAACAGTAGCAAACGGCTCGGCGCGATTTCGCCAAGCGGCTGTTGGCTATCATAAGCTCCGCCGGGCAAAATATCGTTTATCGTCGCGCCGGACTCCGGAACGATAGCGACGGCCGGGGCAACATCGATCCTGCCGGGCCATGGTCGAAATCGTGCCGCTCGTCCGTCGGCGCTGGTTCCCGCATCGCCAACAAGCTGGTAAGCGACGCTCATGATCGGCAGTTCGTAGGATCGAAATCCGGGGCAGGTCACCAAATCATCCGGGCAACCGAGGACCTGCAGGCGCCATTTGCCCGTCGCCCTTACGCGCCCGTCGGAATCCTGTTCGGTTGTAACCGTGGCACTTGAATGCAGCTGGATACTCGGCGAGTCAGAGAAGGCGCGCTGGAAAATTTTGTCATCAAGGTTTTCGACCTGAACCTGTCCTGCGTCAAATACCACCGTGATAACCAGCGACAAAGGGTCACCAAGGTGGACGGCGCTGCTGCCAGATTCGGACAGGCCGGCATGCACAGTAACGTAATCGTCTTCGTACACGATCGGTACAAGCTCCGCCGCGCCGACCTGGCCGGTCAGCAGCGACAGCGCGATCAAAACAGTACGAATAGCAATGCCAGTGCTCATTTCAGTTTTTCCGGCGTCGTCGGACACGCGCCAGCGCCGCCAATTGAGGATAGATATCACGCTGGTGCACCACGGTCATGCAATCCAGGCGAGCGGCGCGAAACCGTCGAACAAGCGACGCGACCCGCGCGCTCTCTTCTAAATTGATGCGCCGAACTCGCTCTCGCGAAAACCTTGCGAGACGGCGGGCGGGGCGCTCGGCGTCACAAACTTTCATTAGGCCCTCAGTGTCTGGCGCCAGCTCGAACGATACGATCACCGGTACGATATTTTGCTTGATCTCATTGATCGCATCGCGCCACTCAACTTCCGGACGGAAGGCATCGCCGTTGGCTGTGACAAAATCTGAAACGACAAACAGCAGGTTCGAATGCCGTCGCCGGTCATGCCGTACAAAGGCGTCCAGAGCAGATGACACGTCAGTTTTGGAACCTGGATGTGGTTTGCGCAAGGCCTGCACCGTTTGTTGCAACTGTGACCGCAGATTGGCAGCGCGAATCTGCTCGCGCACGTCGGTATCGAAAAACGCCAGTCCGACTCGATCTCCCGCGCGCCACAATGAGTAGATGAGTTGCACTATGCAGGTATTGCGAGCTGCCACTTTCAGGTTCGAGTCCATAGAAGCGGAGCGGTCCACCAGCAGGGTGATAGAGGCCTGCGCTTCATCTTCCCATTCGACGACTTGCAGATTTCCCGGCGGACTGAACTTGTCGATATCACGTGGATTGTCCTCGCCAGGCACAAACGTGCGTGTGCGCAGCAGGCGCATGCCGTCACCGGCACGACCGAGCGGGTGCCGTCCCGGTAGCATCTTGACCGGCTGAAAGCGTATGGGCACCAGGACGCCGAGCGCATGCAGAGCGTCCCGATCAATAATCGATGCAGCGCTACTGGGTACCGAGCTCATACGCATAACCACGTTCGCTAAGGACAACGTTCACGAGCTGTTCCATGTCGGCCGGAAAGCTGGTTTCGATACGGTGATTGAGCATTGGTGACGCTGTTGCAAAAATATCGTAGGGCACCACTTCGCTGCGGCCGTGAAAAAACGCATGCGCGCGAAGCAGCGGCGGCCAAAATGCGGTTGTTCTGGAACTGGCGCCGCCCGCAACGCTGACGACGTCTGCGCCAATACCGGCGTCCTCAAACTCAGCGGCCGGATACGATGCATCTGTGCGGCGTGTGGCTACCGTGATCGCGTTCATCAAATGCACCATCGCGTCTGACATTTCGATGCTGTCTGCGATCAGGTTTTGTGTGGCGAGCAACTCGCCGCGGGTAATAACCGGTTGAATACGCTCGAGATTCTGTTTGAGAGAACTCTTCGCTTCGCGCGCTATCTGAAACTCGACTTCGCGTGACGAAAACGACCACTCTATCCTGATCAAAAACCGCTGCTTGGCGGCCGCATCGAGTTCCCAGGTACCCTCATGCGACAGCGGGTTTTGCGTCGCAATGACGTGAAACGGTTCCGGCAGAGAGTGTGAGTCGTCACCAATCGTAACCTGGTGTTCCTGCATTGCCTCGAGTAGCGCCGATTGCGTGCGCGGGTCGGTTCTATTGAGTTCATCGAACAACACGATGTTGTTAAAGATCGGTCCTTTGAGTAATTCGAAGGTTTTGCCGTCTCCCGAAGCAATTTCAGCACCCAGCAGGTCCGAAGGTTTGAGGGTTGGTTGCCCCGAGACGCGCCCGGCAGTCATGCCCTCTATTGAGGCAGACAGGGCGCTGGCCAATAAGGTTTTACCTTCGCCAGGGACAGACTCAAGCAGCACATGGCCCTTGGCGAGAATAGCAATGATGAGCAGATCAACGCTGTATTCATGCCCCTTGATAACGAGATGCAAATTGCTGCGCAGCCTCTCGACCGCATTCCGGGCGTTTTCCAAATCCAATGCCGGTCCTTTTCGTTATCCTTGTGGGGTCTGTAGTTTAGCAAGATCGACCGTGCCGACGCATAGGTAAATCTTCCCCGGTCCGATACATATGAAATGATTACCGGCGTCATTAACCTCATGATTTAAAAGGTAGAAATCGGCTTACTCAAATTGACAATATAGCCTGTTTCTTTTAGCGTGAGGTGTTACGCGTCTGTCATCCAGATCAGTCTGCAAGGGAATAAAACAATGTTAGCAATGTCCAGATTACCCGCACTTATTGCTGTCGCTATAGTTGGATTTTGCGCGACCAGTTTTGTACTCGTCGATGCCTATGCGGCGAAGCCACCGTATGCCGAAACCGTGATCATCAACGGCAAGGTCATAACCGCTGACTCGGATAATCCCGACGACGTCTCTATGGCGGAGGCGATTGCGATCCAGGGCGATCGCATTATGGCGGTCGGCACCAACGAGGAAATCCAGAAACTCGTAGCCGACTGGACAGAAGTGATCGACGCCAAAGGCAATTCGGTCATACCGGGATTGATTGATACGCACAATCATATTTACGAGACGTCGACCGGTTTCCCGTGGGTTGTGCGCACACTACCTGAACTCCTTGAAATCGAACTGCGCGCGGAGAATGAAGTCGCACTTGCCGATATAGTGAGTAAAGCGGTCACCGCCCGTGCGAAACAGATTTCCGATGGCACCTGGATCCGTGCTCGGCTCAATCCTGCAGGTGTCGCCGTCAAAGCGTTCGGTACAACCATTACGCGCGATTTACTCGATGTCGCTGCGCCCAACAATCCCGTTTTTGTGAGCACTCGGGGTGGCTCGGTTCTAAATTCCAAGGCAATCGACGCTGTCGAAGGTCATTACGGCAACGAGCTGCCCGCGGGCTACTGGATGAATGGCAAGGAAGTCGGCTGGTCTGGTGAATACACCGATTTCTCCCGCTGCATTGGACTGGACCTGATTTCGGCAAAACCGGAAAATTTCGATACTTATATCCGCGGCTATTTTGAAGTCATGCAAGCGAATGCGCAGATTGGCGTGACGACACACAAGAGTCACCTGCAGTGTGAAAGCGGATTCAGCGCTTCATCGCATCTGGCTCGCAATCGCATGATGCCGATACGGCTGGCATGGGGGCATCGCTGGATGCAGCCGTTCAGCCCTTATATTTCCGAGACCTATCGTCGCATCGGCGACTGGACCGGCTATGGCTCGGACTACATGTGGAGCATCGGCAGCAGTGTAGGCGGCATTGACGCGGGCGGTGTGGGATGGTGCACGTCCCTTCCAGCCGACGACAGCGTCAAAGCGCGTGAACAATGTCCTCCAGCGCCGGAAGGCATGGAAATCGATGCGATCCAGGACATCAACACCGTTAGCAATCGAGCGCGGCGCACGGAACATTTGGTCACACTCGCCGAGCTTGCCGCCGAAGGGCGAATTTCAGGCATTCCAGGTTGGCACGTATCGGGCGATGGCGCGCTGGAATTGTTGTTCCAGACGTACCTTGCGACCGGTATGAGCGATGAGAGAATCAGGACGCTGCGCATTGAAAGCGACCATTGTCACGGCGTCACCCAGGAGCAGGTGAAAATGGCTGCGCGCCTCAACCACACGTTTTCGTGCGATGCGGCCGACACTCCTACTCGCGTTCTCAAAGAAGGCTACGGCGAGGAATACCTGACGGTGAACGCACCGGTAGCGAGCATGCTCAAAGCGGGCGCACGCGTCGTGATTAGCGAATACGGTATCCAGGGTGAATTGCGTGACTCCCCCTTCGAGGACGGCGTCATGTGGCTGACACGTAAGATCGACGGCGAGACCTGGGGTGTTCCGGAAGAGGCGGTACCCGACCGGATGACGCTGATGCTGATGATGACCCGCTGGGGTGCCTATCCGCTGTGGCGCGAAAATGATCTGGGCTCAATTGAGGCGGGCAAGCTTGCCGATATCGTCATTTTGAACGGCGATTATATGGCTGGGCCTGACGAGGACCTCGACAAGCTGACCTCGGTGCTGACATTGATCGGCGGTGAGGTAGCGTATGAAGCCGATGAGATGCGCGGCAACACGTTTCGCTTCAATACCGATACGGCCGACTGGACCATTATCAAGAACACGCCAACAGCGTTATGGCGTTGGGAAAAGGCACCGGAGCTGCCGCCATTCTTAAGCGGCGCGGCAGGACATTAAGGGACACCGGAGCATGCATAAGATTGCAGCAGTGCTACTGTTCTTGTGGTTACCGATCTTGGGTGCCGGGACAGCCATGGCTGCCGATGAGGACACGCAGGCGTCAGTGTATCTGGTGTTCGACGCAGAGACGGGCGAATTCGTGACAGTCGATGACGCGGATGCCACGGCGCAACACAAAGCCGAAATTGACCAGGAGGCGATCGAGTCAGGGACTAAGGCGGAGGGTAGCCCGGATACCCCGTCGCTAACGTGGCCGGTTGGAATTGTGGTGATCGTGCTATTGCTGGGTGGCGTTGTCTGGTTTATGCGCAAGCGCAAAAAAATCGCCTGACAGTTGGGCTGCGTCTAGACTGATTTGTGCGGCTCGCCGGGTTGAAGCTCAGTAGCGCTGCGCGCACCCTCATCATATTCGTGGTCCCTGGGCAGTCGTACCGACGCTGATCGAATCTTGTGGTCCTTCGGATCCACGCCAGGCGGAAGCGCCCCATCCTCCTGCAAGCCCTTGATGGCTTTGAAGATTTTTCGACGCGCCAGCATGATGCCCTTGTCCGTAGGTGCCAGCTTTTCGTTGCTGCGATCGCAGATGACGCCCATACTTTCCTGCATCGCGCCGTCCTGGATAGCGATGCTCTCGATGCCGCTGTAGGTCAGGCCTGCTTTTTGCGCGTTCCGATTCATCAGGTAGTCATTGCTTCTGTTCGCCAGCGGGAGGTAGTTGCTGCCGGGCTCATATTTGCAATGAATCCCCTGGCCGTCATCCATCGCAGCCCGTTCGGCCGTTGTCAGATCACGATGCGACTTATAGTCGAAACTCCACGCCCAACAGCTGAAGTCGTTAATCGGTATCCAGAAATGACCGTGTACGGGATGATCACCGCGCGGTGGCACCATCGTGAAGCTGGGCATAACCCACGGAGTGATGCGCCAGTAATACTGATCGTCTTCGGCATTGCGGCGTGCCCCGATGAGCAGGCCGCCATCGGTGTCGGCCACTTCAAACACCGGTTTCATATCGCCAAGGTTGTATTTGTTGCCGGCCGCGCCGCGAAACAATGGATCGGATTCAAGACTCTTGCTGTGCAAAAAAGAAACGTGACTTGAGTCGATGCCGCCTTCAAGTGATTGCAGCCAATTACAATCCTGATAGCGCTTCGAAATGAATCGTTGCGCGGGACCAACCGTTGCAAATTCAAATTCCGGCAATGGCGGTTTTTTCTCCGGGTCGCCCATGTAGGCCCACAAGATGCCGCCTTTCTCAACCAGTGAATAAGCCTTCAGTTTGATGTTTTTGCAAAAGCCCGGTTCTTCAGACGGCACATCGACGCACTGGCCGGTGACGTCGAACTTCCAGCCATGGTAAGGGCAGCGGAGGCCGTTTTCCTCGTTCCTACCGAACCAGAGCGAGGTGCGTCGATGTGCGCAAAACGCATCGATTAATCCAAGTTGACCCGCAGTGTCCCGAAATGCGATTAACTTTTCGGACAATAGCTCAATGCGGACCGGTTCGCAGTCAGGCTCCGGCAATTCCTCCGCCAGTAGCGCGGGATGCCAATAACAGCGGAAGACCTCGCCCATCGGTGTCCCTGGACCAGTCTGCGTGATTAATTCGTTTTTTTGTTTAGTTAGCATGAGTAAATTCTGTGTTGCCGGTTGCCCACTCTATCTTTCCTGCGCGAATAACGCAGCTTCAATTACTCACGAAATAAAAATTGTGCGCGGCCCATATTGAACCGCTACACTGATTGAACCGCTACACTGACCCTTGTGCAACCAGTCAACCATACGCGATTTCCGAAAGGGCGCACGGGACAGCGACACAGAATGCAATTCGGAGTGGTCTTATGACCCATAAAGTCACAATTCCTGGGCTGCAACAAATGAAAAATGACGGTCGGAAGATCGTCGGCGTGGTTGTCTGGGACTATCAGATGGCGCGCATCGTAGACCGTGTTGGCGTCGAAATAATGTCGGTTGGCGATAGTGTCGGCATTAACTTGTGGGGGCAACCAAACCCGCTTGAAGTCACCATGGAACAAATGCTGACAGTCACGCAGGCCGTTCGACGCGGAACTAAAAACGCGCTGCTCAGTTGTGACTTCCCGTACGGACCGTTGCAGGAAGGGACAGACGCCGCAGTGGCGGCGGCCATACGCTTTGTCAAAGAAGCCGGCGTTGATTTAATCAAGCTGGACGGCGCAGCCGATTACCCGGATGCAGTGACGGCGCTGACACGTGCCGGCATCCCGGTCTGGGCACAATTTGGGATCACGCCGCAGACGGCGCTGCAGTACGGCATCGAATATTCGGCAATGTCAGGGGCGGACGCTACCGTCACCGAAGACATGCACGAGCGATTGTTAGCGGAAGCAAAAATGCTCGAAGACGCAGGCGCGGTAATGCTGGATTTCACCAATTCGGGCCCGACCATCGGACCCATTGTCGCCAAGTCAGTGTCGATCCCGGTGATCGGCGGCTTCGGCGGCGGACCATGGCTCGACGGTCGTGTTCGTATGGCACATGCGGCTATCGGATACAGTGAAAAACATCTGGATGGCAACATTGAAACATACGCCAATGTTGCCAAGATCTCGCTTGATGCGCTGACTGCGTTTAGCGAGGACGTTCGCGCAGGCCGCCAGATCAAGGGCGCGCCGAAAAGCAAGAAGTAAGAGTACTGCGCCGTGCCAACTGCGATCATTGATGGAATAAAAACAAATTACGAAGTGCATGGCGACGGACCGCCGTTGCTGATGTATTCACCGGGCGGTTTCGATGCGTCACTCGATAAGTGGACAACGCTCGGTGTTTACGCGCGCATCAAGTTGCTCGATCATTTGCCGGGCAAATATCAGTGCATCGTTTTTGATCGACGCGAAACCGGCTTGTCCGGTGGACGCGTCGAACGCATATCCTGGAATGACTATGTCGAGCAGGGGCGCGGCTTGTTGCAGCATCTCGGTTTCGACCAGGCGCACCTGCTGGGAGGTTGCATGGGTTGCTGCCCGGTCGCCGCGTACGCTGTTAAGTATCCCGAGGCTGTTCTCAGCATGATTCTTTACTGGCCGGTCGGCGGTCCAAGGTTCCGAATCAAAGGGCACGGACGATTCGCCGAACATCTTGCGCTCATTGAGAAAGAGGGACTGTCCGGGGTTATCGATCTTGCGCGCAGGACCGACGTCGGCTTCGGCAAGGATCCGCGTATCGGTCCGTGGGCTCCTGTTATCCGCAGTGATCCCGAGTTCGCCGCCGAGTTTGCGGCCATGGATGTCGATAACTACAAACAGATTATTGTCGACATCCCCAAGGCCTTGCTGGATCGCGACACTGTGCCGGGTGCCGAGCCTGAGGATTTGATGCAGCTGGATATCCCGGCACTCATTGTCCCGGGCAACGATATGGTGCACGCAAGGTCGGCGGCGATGTATCTGGACGAATGCCTGCCGCAGTCGGAGTATTGGGACATTCCGGCCGACGAGCAGGTTGAAGACAATGCCCCGTCAAGATTGCTGGCTTTCCTGAATCGCGTCAGCCAGTGAGGGCGTGCGTCGACGACGCGAACAAGGATTCGATCTCAACTGGCCGAGTGAGGATCTTCTGCGTTTGGGCGTGGGCAATCAAATTTTCGAGGACCTGCCGGTTTGCTTGGATGCCATACGGTAACGGGTCGCTACCGAGTTCGAGCATACGCAGATGCAATTCGTCCGAAGCGTCGGGATTTTCTATCGAGCCGCTGCGTAATTTCTGCAGGTAACGATTTTTTGATTCTGTGAAAGCATTAAAAAGAGCGACGGCAAGCTCCGGATGCGCATCCAGGACGTCATCGCGCACGGCGATCAGGTGGTTAATGGGGTAATGCCCGCGACCCTGGTATGCAGCCAGACCCGCGTCGCCAGGACTCTCGATCAGGCTCTGGAAATTCGGTCGATCGGGCTTGATGTTAATGGCTGCGGCGAGCATGCCGGACTCCAGTTGTTCCTCTATCGTCTCACCTGCTGCAATTGATTCGACGTTCGGCGGAGCCTGGTAAGCCTCGACGTGCTCGTCTCCAGTCAGGACCCAGGTCACCTTGCTCAGATCCACAGCGTATTCTTCCTGCAATATTGCGCGCGCCCAAACGCCAGTTGTAACGCTATAACCTCGACTAACGCCAACGCGACGTCCTTCCAGGTCTTTCGGATTGCTAACCGGGTGATCCGTATTGTGAATAATCGCGCCGTGGTGAAATGCCCGTACCAGAAACACCGGTAGCGCGGTAAATTTGACACCGTGCTCGCGCGCGCAAAGATAGGTCGTCAAAGCCATCTCGCAGACATCGAATTCGAGTTGCCGAACCATGCGCCGAAAGGCGTGCACGAGCACCGGAACTTCCTCAAACTTTAGTGTGAATCCCTGCGGTGTAACCGCACCGCTTATTAACGCGGCATTGTTGCCTTGCAAGCGGGTAACCGTTGTCAGTTCTGGCTGGTCCATCGCGTGCCTATGGGATCGGTCGTTTGGGGTGATGCACAAGTTCGCGACGGTGCACACCGCCGACGACATCGCTGAATATCAATGACTTGATGGTCACAGGCACCGTATTCGATGGCAAGCGCAGTTTGCCAATGTCGATGGAATCGAAGTCCCACAGCGCAAGCCCATCGATGACCAGCGTTTCGCAGCCGATTTTTAGTTCGCGATGCAGTATTGCTCCGAGGTTTAAGGCGATATCTGCGTCGAGAATGACATAGACCGATTTCAATGCTGCAATGCGTTCTGCTAAGGCGGCAGCAATACCTTCGGCGAATAGACGAAGGCGAGTATGCGTCGGCGATCCCTCCCAATGAAACGCAAGTACGAAATCGTCGCCATCGGGCGCGATATCAAACTTCGTCATATGCCGCCGAATGGCTGCCGTTAGTGCCACCGCATTGAAGTCACCCGTGAACTCGAACTCAGGGCGTAGAACGGTGAGATTACGCCGCGGCAGTAAGACCTCGGGATTGCTGATATAGCAGGTATTGCCGCTAAGTTGCGCTGTAAACTCCGAGCAGCCGAGCGCTGTGGAACGAATACCCTGGCTATCAGAAGACAGCGGCCACGGCAGCCGGCCGTCGTCCAGGCGCCGGCGTAGCGCATGGCCGAGATGCATCCCGAGGTCGCCGAACTCACGGTCCTCGCGTCGATACACGTATTCGGCAACTCCACCCGAGCAAACAATCGTGTCGATATCTCGCAAAGGCCCGATTGGGTCGGTCAGGTACAGGTCCTGTTCATCATCGGCTGACAGCGTATTCGTTAACGCCGCGACCAGATCGTCGGCCATCGAGTCTGCTACTTTTTCAAAATCGGCAGCGGTCACTTGGTCGCCGAGCTGCCATTGGAAGCCGGCGCGTTCGGCGTGCGTTTCTCCTGCCGGGTCCATACGTTGGAGCACACCGGCTTCGCTAACGGCTAGCAAGCGGCCACCAATGTGTATCGCTGCCGTCGACAGCACTTTCCCGTTGTCGATAACACCGATCTTCGTGGTGCCACCGCCGATATCGATATTGAGTACCCGTTGTTTGAGATCATGAGCTAACTGCGCCGCGCCCGAACCGTGCGCCGCGAGCATTGCTTCCATGTGGTGGCCGGCCGTGGCACACACAAGTTCGCCGCACTTTTCTGATAATACACGGGCAATTGGCTCCGAATTTTCACGGCGCAGTGCTTCGCCGGTTAAAATCACGACACCGGTATCGATATCAGTCGAATGCAGGCGAGCTGCGTGGTATGCCTCGTCAACAATCTCACCCAATGCTCGTGCATCAATCAGCGTATCGCTTAAATACGGTGTGAGGCTGACCGGCGATTCGTAGAATGTGTCTCGCTCAATGACGAGATAGCGAGTCGAAAGATCGACCCCCTGCCGCTGCAGATGCATGCTTGAAAACAGGATCTGGGTGCCAGCGGACCCGATATCGATGCCAACACTATTGAGAATCACATTGTCCCTTTGCCATAAGGGGTGCTCCTCGAGCAGGCCCGCGTAGTCTTCGTCGACGGGATGGCCGTCTGGGGTGTGATCCGGGTCAGGGTGGTAGTGTTGGTGCAACAGCGGACTCCGCCTCGAGTGTGATTAATCTAACTTGCACGTTGATCAATTCAGGCGCAACGATCATTGTATCTGTAACGGTTTTTCGTTCGCGAGCGGTCGCTTGTTATCGTATCTCGTGGCATAAGGTAGCAACAACCTGGAAAAGGATGCGGCGTTGAATTTCGATGAGGCGGTAGAGAAAGCACAGTCACTGCGCAGTAATCTGGGCCAGGTCGTGAAAGGGCATGCAGCCGGGCTTGACGCGACGGTCATCGCGATCCTTGCGCGCGGTCATGTACTGCTCGAATCCGTTCCCGGCGAAGGCAAGACACTGCTGGCAACGGTGCTTGCGGCGTCGATAGAAGGCGTTACGACCGGACGTATTTCGGGTCAGCCAACCTTAAAGCCATCGGACTTGCTCGGCGCCGAAATCATGGGTCGCGGTACGGATCAATTTCAACTGATCAAGGGGCCGATCTTTAACAACATTGTGCTGTTCGACGAGCTCAATCGCACCGATCCACGCACGCAATCCGCATTGATCGAATCGATGCAGGAATTCCAGGTAACCATCGGCGAAAAGCAACACGCTTTACCACTGCCATTCCATGTCATCGCGACCCAGAACCCGCTCTCGCACGAAGGAACCTGGGAGCTTGACGCGGCCGCCAAGCAGCGCTTTCTAGTAAAGATCGAATGGGAGGCTCCGAACCGGGAGGTCGAGTTCCAGATTGCGAGCGAAGCGAAGGCTTTTCTCAAAGAGAACATTGCAAGCTTGCAGCCCGCACTCACGGTCAGCGAATTGGCGGAAGTGCAACAAATCACAAGTAGCGAGGTCGAGTTGGGAGAAGCTATTATTCACCTGATCAACGCGATTACCGTCGCGACGCGACCCACTGACGAATCGTATCCAGCCGACGAACTGGATGCCGCTGGCTACGGCCGCGATGTCATCAGCAGAAGTGGTGGTGTGAGCTCGCGCGCATCGAGTTTCTGGCCCCCTCTGCTGAGAGCGCATGCTTTGTTTCATGGCCGCCGGCAAGTGCTGCCGTTCGAC
Source organism: Woeseiaceae bacterium (assembly GCA_037968975.1). Classification (GTDB taxonomy): domain Bacteria; phylum Pseudomonadota; class Gammaproteobacteria; order Steroidobacterales; family Woeseiaceae; genus UBA1847. The sequence goes on from JBBKWL010000158.1 coordinate 20,995, forward strand.
GTATTTGCGACGGCGTATCCCATGTTGATGCATCGTATTGAGACGAACTACCCGGTGGACATGAAAGGCTTGATTCACCTGATTCTTCGTGAGCGAGGATATGCTTACTAGCGAAGACGCGGCTAGCGCAGAGACGGTACTCGATAAACGCAAGTTGCAGCAACTCGGCATTTTGCTGCCCATCCGATTGAGCGCGCTGTCATTTTTTTCGGGTCGGCACCCGCTCGGCCGGGCCGGAGAGGGAATGCGTTTTTTACGCACCCGGCCGTTTGAGTCCGGGCAGGATAATCCACGTGACATCGACAAGTTCAGCCCACCCGGCGAATACTGGATCAATGAATGGGAGGCCGAGGCTCAGGCGGCTGTCATGTTGTATGCCGACGTGTCCGCGTCGATGCAATTCGAGCCCAAAGCGTCGCTCTTGCGGCTGACCTTGCTGCAGTTGACGTATTCACTTTGGCGGGCCAGTGACCGGGTACGTACGATCCTCTATTCCGATGCAAAGCAAGAAGTAATTGCAAAGCGAAATCTTAAGCGCCAGCTCGAACACCTGATGGTGGCACTCGACAACGACAGCCTGTACGCAGACCAGCAAGCCGTGGACGTTCTTAAGAGCCATGCAGGCAACAAACTGTCAGTGCGCGATGATCTGTTGTTTCTGATCTCTGACTTTTGCGCACCGACGACCGGCTCGGCCGGCGACGATGTGCGCGACTGGCGTGTGGCGATTCGAGCCTTGTCCTGTGACGTTGTTCCCATCATTATCAGTTTTGAGCTGGCCGCAGACCAGAGTGGGACGATTCGATTGTGGGATGCTGAGCGGCGCGAACAGCGGCTGACGCTGCTGACCGCAGCTCGTATTGTTGCGATTAATGCGGCTGAATGCGAACGTGTTGCAGCGCTGCAGGACCAGTTTCGCGGACTGGGTCTGGATCACCTGGTACTGCGTCGCGAGCTCGATGTCTATCCTGAACTTGCGAAGCTGGCCCAGTGGCGCCGCAGGCGGCGCAATTGATCGACTTTGTACAGTATCGATTCCGGATGGCTGCTGCGCTGGCCCTTGCAGCATGCTTGCCGGCGGGTGCAGCGGAGTTAGCGGCCGAGGTCTACCGCGACGACTCGCTAACGGTACATGCAGGCTTGCAGGCGAGCACCCGGCAGGTCGTACACTTTGGTGATGTACTGGTCTTGATCGTCGATGTGTTGTATGACCCCAGCCGCGTAAACATTCAGGAGCTCGACGAATCATTTTTTACATCGGCCTGGCCCGTCAGCAAGGGCGCAGAGCTCGTCGATTGGCAAGTTCGACGTAGCGTCAATCGAGAATCGGAGCAGGAATCGATCCACGCCACTTTTGGATTTCAGATTCTCGGCTGTCCGAATGAAGACACGCCAACCTGCCCGGGTGACAGAAGCTATGCATTGCCAGAGTTCGCCATTAGCGTTGCGGAATCGAATGGCAGGGATGCAGCGACGCGCTTAATCCGGTTTCGGCCCTGGCCGGAAACGGTGCAAGTGGCAACGACACTACAGAATGATGAGGAAGGTCAATTACTGCCGTTCAGCGCCTACTTTCCAACCGGTGGATACCCGGAGCCGATGGTCGGTGCAGGACGGATTCGCGAGGCTTATGTGACAGCCGGGATTTCCCTGGCTGTGTTGATAGGGGGATTGCTCATGTGGCCGTTTCGCTCAGGTGCACAGGAAAAAACAGCGGCTGGCCAGCCGCGATGGCAGCAGCAGCTGCAAATTCTGGATGCAACGATCGCCGAAGACGACCTGCGATACGCCGACACGTTGCGCCGTTGTCTGGTCTGGTACTGCAACGACGAGTTGCAACTGGATCCTTTCGTGTGGCTCGATCTGGCTGAGTCGAGTAGTGACTCTGACCAGCCGTCCAGCGGCCAGCACAATCACGCTGCGCTGCGGTCCCTGTTCATCGACTTGCTCCACACGCCGGCAGGGCAGAGTGCTGAGTTCAGGGGACGACTGCAAGACATCGTCTCCGCGGAAGCCGCAAAATGAATGTCGGTTCGTGGTGGCCGTTAGTGCCGCTCGGCGCGAGCTTTGTTGTTCTTGGAATCGCCACGGTACGGAGAAGGGGGACGCTGTTTCCCGACATCACGCTGCTCACTCGCACGGCTCGAATGGGCGGTCTCGCTGACCGCCTGCCTGTGCAGCTGGGCATTCTGGTTATCACGTTGCTGCTGCTGTCATTGATGGACATATCGACGACGAGACTTGTAGAAGTTGATCGTCGCGCCAGGGATTTTCTCGTCGTCGTCGACACGTCACGCTCTATGCGTGAGGACACCGCATTGCAGAGGGACAGATTTCCGCCGACTTTTGAACGTCGCGCGGATCTGTACGTAGGCAAGGCCGAAGATCCCTCCGCTATTCCCAATTTGGGCCGCTACGAGGTGGCCCGCGAGAGCCTGTTGCAATTTCTGGCCTCTCGAAGCGATACCGACCGCGTCGGACTCATTTATTTCAACTCAATGGTCTACCTGATGTCGGGCTTCACCTCAAATTTCGACTTCATTGAAGCTCAACTTGAAGGGATGGATCCGTATGTGACCTTTGGCACGAACATTCGCTGGGCCCTCGAACAGGCGCTGAATCTCGTTGAACGTTACCCTGGCCGGAATCGGCGCGCGATTATTCTTCTGACGGATGCGGAGGCTCGCAATACGGACTTCTTGCAGTTGCAGCTTGATCGTCTGCGCCGGATCGATATCGCGTTCTACCTGCTCTGGATTACGCCAAATACCGAAGACGGTCAGACACCCTTATCGAATGAGTTCCTGAGCACAGTACGTTCGTTCGGCAGCGTATTTACGATCGATGATGTCAGCGAAGGATACCTGGATGACGCACTCAAGGAGATCGCCGATCTTGAGGATTATGCGTATCGCGAAACCCGTCACCAACACATAAACGTGTCGCAGATAATGTTCGATATCGCAAAGTGGCTGCTGTTGATCTGGATCGCAATGCTGGGAACGCTATGGCTGCCGATCGCGAGATTGAAATCGGCTGGCGAAGATGCGGTTCGTGGATGAGGGCCGCCGTTGGATGAAAATACGAGCGGCGAAAATGCTCGTCTTCTTGCTGTTGGCGATGGTCACGATCGCGGCGTTGCAGGCCGCGATGTTTTACGCCTTGTTTACACCGCGCATCGAACAGGCGAACGCACAGCTTTATGTGCTTGGCGTCGAAAACTCGCAGCGTTCGATCCTCTACAAAATTGACAGAAAAGTCAGGGTGCTGGTCAAGTCGGCGCCAGATAATGACGCTCCTGAGTCGACGCTCGCCGGCGTATGGAAAGACTTTGAGAATCATTTTAACGCCGCGCCGCGCGACGCCCTCGACACGCTTCTGTCTCAATTGCAGTCGGTGACGACGGACGCCGCCGCCATCGACGAACTTGTTGTTCAGGTTGAACGCCTGCAAATCATGTATGCAGATTCATACAAGGACCTGCTCGCCGACCTCAGAGCGCCGCCGGCTTACTTATGGCCTACGGGACCCAGCATTGCAAAGCGGTCCGGATATCGGCAGGTCGTCACACTGAATCGCGCGTTGTACCTCGCGCAAACAGGCGAAATCGGAACGGCGCGCGTCATACTTGCGGGTCTGAATGCAGCCGTCGATGACCCGAAAATACTTGCGACTGTTTACTACACACTCGGACGACTGCAATTTGAGCTGTTTAGAGCAACGCCTGAAGTGGAGTACTACACGGCATCCATTCACTACCTGCGGCAAGCGCTTGCGGCCGATCCAGGCCAGCAACTAGCGAAAAGATTGCTGGATTTCCTGTTGTCGCTGCCAGCAGCAGAGACGGCACCGCAATCTCCTGACGGGCGCCCCGAAACGGCCTCGGAGGGAGCGGGAGCCGCGATCTCCGCAGAACAGCGGATCTTTTGAGTTAGCCCGATGTTGTTGTTACTCGCATTTGTGGTTCTGATCCTGCTGCTTCTCAACTGGATTCGCATACGCGTGTGGGCGGACAGGTCGCGCCATCCCTATGTGCCGATGCAGCTGGTCGCCATGCTCGCCTTACTTGTTTTCATTGGACGAAGTGGCGAAGAACTGCAAGGTCCAGGTGCTCCGATCCTGGTTGCGTTCGTGACCGATGTTTCGCTAAGTATGGGCACAATCCCTGCTCCAGGAACGGATGCGGAGATTGCTACGCGGCTCGAACGTGCGCAACAAGTACTGCTACCCGTGCTTGCCAATCTTGCTGCCGCTGCGAGGCCCGTGCTTGTCAGCGTCACGGCATTTACGTCGAAGTCGGAGACGATCCTGGCCTGGGACGACGACCTTTCTCTTGCGCGCGAGATTATTGAATTCGTCTTGACGACCGGATTGCTGACCGAAGCCGGGTCCGATTTGGGTGTCGCACTCAATGGCGTCGTCCCGCATTTCGAAAGTTTGCCGGAAACGTATCGGCGCAGCGGTCACCCCAAGTTCGTTGTAATCGTATCGGATGGTGAACAGACCTCGAGTCGAGCCACGAGCGACGTGGCGCTTGCAAAGCTACGGGAACTTGGTGTGCAGATCGTTACCCTGCATGTCGGTGCGTCGGATGTCGCCGAAGGTCTTCCCGTTTATGATGAGAGCAATAATTTCGTTGGCTTTGAGGAAATCGGTGGTCAACTTTTCTCCGTTCCCAACCCCGAGATAATGCGTTCAATTGCCGGAACAGATTCGACCAACGGCCTCTTCGTCAGCGCTGAAGATGACAACGCGGCTGCAGCGATTACCAATTTTATCGGTCTTAAGAATCGCGGGCCGGCGAATATTGCATTGCGGTTATGGGCGATACTGCTGTTATGGGCGTCCCTGATGTACGCCTTGCTCCGTTGGTTCTAAAGGCGATTGTTGTGAGGAGATGAGAATGAGGTTAAAGCGACGCTTCGGCATTGGCATTCTTACCATAGCCGCTATCGTTCTCTTGACGCCGATCGATCGTGTTCGGGCACACGGCGGTGACAACTGGGAGCCTTTCACGATCGATGGCGTCAACGATAAAGCGCGCGTCGAAGTCCTGAAAGTGCAGGCGCTGATGGCTGATGTCATCCGCGGTCGCGTCGGAGCCGACGACTGGCCGGTCGCTGGGTTGCAGGAAACGCGCGATTCGCTACTGACGACCAAGGAGGTGGTGGACGAGATTCTTGAGCACTACCTCGTTGAAGGCGTCGATGTACGGTCCTTGGCGGCATTGCATGCGGAACCCCGCTCCGGCCGTACGGTCGCCGCGAGCCGGAGTTTAGCCGCAGGAATTGACCTCATCGAGTATGCCGCGACCCTCGACGATGCGGACGCTTTCATCACAAAATTTTATCTGGGTGAGCTGCCGGCGCGATTATTTGAGTTGCTCGAAGTGAATGTTGATCGCATGGACTTGTACGCCGCAATGACGGCAAATGCTGAACAGTTGCGCGTACCTGATTCATTACCGGAGTAATGGATTACACAGCGCCTTAACATCCAGTGCGCGCAGGTACGCACAGGCCGCTACGTTGCTTCAACTTGAACTTTTGGATGTAATTGCAAGCAAACGCGAATCAGGTCTGGAGAATTGCATGAGAAATCGACCACTGCTACTGAAGACACCGTCGCTCTGGGTAGCCTTGCTTGGGTTAGTCACAGGAGGTCACGCGTGGGCGCAAGCGCCGCAAGCAAACCTGCCTTCGGAAATACTGTTGTACGCGGATACGGTGTACGTCAATGCCAGGATCGTCACACTGGACAAGCATGACATGTCGTCGGATCCGGGCACCATTGCTCAGGCGATGGCGGTTCGTGATGAAATCATCATCGCATTGGGCAAGGACAACGAGATGCTGGCCATGGCAGGTCCGCAAACCAAAATTGTCGATTTACAAGGCAAAACCGTTGTGCCCGGCTTTGTCGAAAGCCACGTCCACCCGATGACGGAATCGGAGCGCTTTGCCAGAGAGCAGTTCAATTTACGAATGACGCCGGAGGGCTATGTACTGATGATGGAGACGGGCGCAACAACCGACGACACTATGGCGAAAGTTGCGCGGGCGATGGACCTGCTGCTCGCTCACGCGACACCGACGCCTGACGAGTGGCTCAATATTGAGTTATTACACGCCCCGGCACTGGGGTTTGCAACACCGGCGTCGGTTTCGACATTGATGAGTGCGCCCAAGCTTGCAGACGTTCGAATCACGAAAGCTGACATTTCTGAAATCGTGCCGAATTATCCACTCGTGCTATCGAGCGCCACTGGAATTATGGATGCGCCGGAAAAGGACATCTGGTTTCACGTCACCGTTGATTCGAACGGCCGCCCGATAACCAAAAAAGTTGTCTCCCTCGACGGGAGTGTGGACTAATGAAGATTGTTCAATACAAAACAAGCATCAGCCTGATCGTCACAATCTGTGTCCTGACGGTGAGTACGACGGCGCTGGGCAGTCATCGCGTTATATTGTTCAACGAAAAAGCGATGGAGAAGGTCCTCGACGTCTGGCCGGATTTCGTGGAGTCCGTCAACAATCAGGCGAGGGGCATCGATGACCCCGGCGGGCGTGGCATCATTCTGCAAAGCCCGCTGCGCTCACATTTGAACCAGCTATTACGCGAACAACCGACGCCGGAGCAATTCGGGTTCGGCTTTAAGCAACTGGTCACCGACTATTATCATCGCGCTGGTATGACAACGTTTGGCTCGCGCGTCAATACGAGCGAGCAGGTAACTGCTTTTAACTACCTGCTTCGGCATGACGGCAGGATGCCGATTCGATTCGCCTACAGTTACGATCTCGCGCGGCAGCCCATGGCGCGGGTATCGTCGGCAGCTTTGTATGAAACCATCGGTACGCTGTGGCAAACCATTGATGCAAACGAATGGTTATGGATGCATGGCATGTCGAGTGAGGGTGACTGGGATGCACCGAACCGTGCGTGCCTGGGAGACGATCTACCGGTTAAGCCTGGTGTGGATGAGCGGCGAGTTAAGGAAATCCTGGAGATTTGCCCGGACTTTGATTCGGCAACGGTGCAGGCACTGATGCGTGGTTTGCGCTCCGGCTGGCGTTTCGCCGGCGTCCACGGCGTCGGCAGCGATGCGTTAAGAATATTCGTTGCAAAGCTCGAAGAACAAATGGCAAAAAACCCGGGCGTGTTGACAATGGAGTACGTGCTCGGCATGCGCAACGGTTTCGCACATGGCACGATGACAGGAGCTTTGCCCGAGATTGTCGCGGACTTAAAGAAATACAACCTCTATGTCCCCATTAACCTGCGGCGCGCGCTGGCCATCGAACCGGCGAACATTGACCAGCACTATGGTGAGCCGGGTTACGCATTTCTCGGGCCGGTCAAGACCCTGATCGAGCAGGGTGTCAATGTCGTCGGCGAAGCCGAAATCGTACTGCCAAATCCGAGTACCTATATAGGTCTGCTGGATATTTACGTCAATCGCGAAATTGGCGATGATGGACAGGTACCGGACGTAGCCGGCAGTGGCACGATTTATGGCGCCGATGAGGGAATTGATCGGGTCGTTGCACTCAAACTGTTTACGCACAAGTCGGCCGAATTTCTGTATGCGGAATCAAAAGTCGGCAGTCTGGAGCCCGGCAAATATGCGGACTTCGTAGTCCTGGAAAATGACTACCTTGCAGGGCCGGACACGGAGATCAAGAACAATAAAGTCATCATGACGGTGCAGGCTGGCGAGACAGTCTACCTGGACGATGCATACGAGCCAGAAGTGCGCGAGTCCCGGTAGCCTCTGAATTGATGACAATGGCTGCTGCCCAATTCGCGTTTGTTCTGACAGCGTTGCTGCTTGCAGCGAAGTTGTCCGCTGAAGCACCAGGCTTGAGTGGCGACCCGGTGGTCATAGAATATGCGGACCAGGTAGTGACACGCGCACAGGTTGACGGTCGTTTTCAAGTCGCGGTGCGGCTGCTGGCGCACCGCCAGGGTATCGTGCTCGCCGAGCAGGACCCCGCTGCATTAGCGCTTCTGCGTAACCAGTATCTGGACAAGTATGCACGTAACCTGGTGTTCTTAAGGGCGTCGGCGGACCGACGGCTGATCGTTTCAGAGGCACAGGTCGAGCTAGCATTCGACGAACTGCTCGCAGGCACCGACGCAAACGAGTTTGGCGACGCTGCTCTGTTGCGAAGCGTCGTGCGTGACGAGCTCACGCTCGAGTTGCTGACCGAAACGATGCTGCGGGAAATCGAAATCCCGGCAGGAGACGTTATAACGATGCACCACGACGTGAAGGACAGTCTCGCGACACCTGAAGAATTTTGCGTACGGCATGTGCAGGTGGACTCTGTGGCGACGGCGGCTGAAGTCCGTGTGAAACTTGAGCAGGGCGCGGATTTCGCCGAGATCGCGGCCAATTACAGCACCGACGCCACATCAGCAGGAAAAGCCGGCGATATCGGCTGTTTCGAACGCGTCTATTCGGGGCCGCGAACAGCGTTCGAAAATGCGGTGTTTGCAGCAGAAGAAGGCCTGCTCGTGGGGCCAGTCGAATCGGAGCTCGGCCAGCACATGCTCGTTGTTTACAAGCACCTCATGCCGCGCGCACCGACGCTTGCTGAGGCGTATGCGGAAATTGAAAGAGAACTGGCGCTCGAACAGCTACCGTCACGTTTGCAGATGCTCGTGACCGACAGCGGCATTGACGTTTATCCGGATGCGTTCAGAGTTACCACGAACTAATGGAGTTGCTATGAATAATGGAAACACAAAAAAATTACCAGCGATTGTTTTCATCCTGCTGGCTTCGCTTGGCCTGACGACATTTGCGTTGAGCCAGGAAACATTTCCGGAGGGGCCTGGTCGGGACACGCTGTTGCTGGTATGCACGCAGTGCCATTCACTGGGCAAGATGGTCGCTGCCGAGCTTACAGCCGACGACTGGCAATTCATCGTGTATGACATGATTAGTCGTGGAGCGCCTGTGCATCAGGAAGACATTGCGGGCCTGACGAAATATCTGCAGGATAATTTTGCGGTCGACAAAAAGTAATCGCGAGGGCGAATAGCATGCGTAGTCTAATAAACAAACTCATTAGTGGAAAAATTTCCCGACGCGGTTTTCTTGCGAGCATGGCCGCGGCGAGCTTCGGCTCTACGGCGGCAAAATCGGCATTGGCCGCGGTCGAACCGCTGGTTCCGGGAGCCGAGTTGCCAGAGGGCTTCTCCCGTTCCGTGACCGGCACCGGGGCCGATTTGATGGTCGCGCAGATGGTTGAGGCAGGTGCCGAATTTCTGTTTGTATCCAACGGATCGGGCGTCGGACCGGTTTGTGACGCGCTGGTGGATAATCCAGGTTTGCAACTCATTCAGGCGACTCAGGAAGGGCAGGTCGTTTCGATCGCCGATGGCTACGCCAAAGCCTCGGGCAAGACCGGCTTTGGCATGTTCAGCCGTGTTGGGCTGCCGCACTCAAGCTCGAACATGTACAACTCGATGAAGGACCGCACGCCATTAGTGCTGTTTAGCGACAATGCCGATACGGATCGCGAAGGCACCGACAGTCACGAAGATATCGACTATTGGGAAGATGCGGTCGCGCCGTACACCAAGTGGCGCTGGACAGCGCGGCAACCGGAGCGCCTTGCAGAGTGGACCCGTAAGGCTTACAAGATTGCCGGCGTACTTCCGGGTGGACCGACCTACGTTCGAATCCCGCGTAACGTGATGTATACACCCGATGTCACAGCCGATGTCTTTTCTGGGGAAGCGCTGAATATTTCAATGGACCTGCAGCCGGACCCGCGGGAAATCGAGCGCGCGGCACGCTACATGCTGGAGGCGAAATCGCCGCTGTTATATGTCGGACCGGAAGTGACGCAGACAAACGGGCGCAAGGCGCTGGTCGAACTGGCCGAATTGCTCGCGATACCCGTCACGCAGCACCGTAGTTTCTACTGCGATTTTCCGAATATGCATCCACTGTATCTTGGTGAGCTCCGCGCGCTGCGAAGCTATTTGCACATCTATCCACATCCTATTGATTGCTTTATCAACTTCGGTGCGCGTTTCCCGCTTCGCGACCAGAGTCTTGTCCGCAACGTGCCGGTTATCCACGCCAGCGTCGATTCGATGTCTATCGGCCGCAACACTGCGTTGGCGAGCGCCCTGCTTGGGCGACTCGACCTGACGGCGCAAGCGCTTGTCGAAGCGGTCCGCAGCATGGCGACGCCGCAGCAAATAAAGGCGCGTACGAGCGAACGTATGGCGAAATGCAGCGCACATACCGCAGCGGTTCAGAGAGCGCGCGAGGAAGCGGGTCGCAATAGCAAGGGCTCACCCGTGCCGTGGCCGCGGATGATGTATGAACTCAGGCGGCAAATGGAAAAGGACGCAATTGTTGTCGAAGAACTCGGTACGCAGCACAAGACGCTGAGCTTTTTCCCGTTTGCTGACGGTCAAATGACCAAGATAGGTCGCACGGAAGGCCGCGCACTCGGCTGGGGTGTCGGCGCGTCCGCCGGCGTCAAGCTCGCGCAACCCAATCGTCAGGTCGTGTCACTGCAAGGCGACGGTGGATTCCTGTTCGGTCAGACGGATTCCTTGTGGACCCTGTCGCGATATGACATCCCGGTAATGGTCGTGGTCGCCAACAATCGAACCTACGAGGAGACCCGTTGGCAAATGATCGGCCGCGACGGACGAGCGAGCAAAGCTCGCCGTGACTACGTGTGCAAGCTCGGTGACCCGGATGTCGATTTCACAAAGCTGGCAGCGGCTTACAATATCCCTGGCGCCGTGGTCGAGAACACTGATCAACTTGCTCCAGCGATCAAACGTGGCTTGCAAACGCTGCAGGAGGGACGACCCTTCATGCTCGACGTGCGCACACGAACATTTGGTCCAGGGGCCGATATTGACTGGTACCCGGACTACTCGGTTGCACAACAGCGAACCCGAAAAGTTTGATGCGTACCAATGCATAGAGGGAGTGGCAATGCGCTTGATCCATAAAATCGTCGCGGCTGGAAGTGTGGTGCTTTGTACCGCTTGTGCACCAATGACCGCAACCAAGACAGTTGGCGACTCATCTGCGTCGTCTGAGTCGGCAATCACGGCAACGATCCGGGAATCGCGGGCCGACGGAATGGGCGATGTTGTTGGAATCGTACAATTCCAGTCCAGCCCCTACGGATTACTGATTGTGCCCAATCTGCATGGCCTGGGCCCCGGACCACACGCACTGCACTTGCATGAAAACCCGGATTGTGGTCCCAGTGCCGATGGCAACCCCGCGGGCGCTGCGGGCTCGCACTATGATCCTCTCGGCACAAATGTGCACGCGGGACCGTATAAGGAAGGCCACCTCGGAGACCTGCCTAATCTTATCGTTGAGGCCGACGGCTCGGCACGAATTGCAATTCTCGCTCCTCGACCGACGTTCGCTGACATCAAGGGCCGCGCACTGATGCTGCACGCCGGCGCGGACAAGTATGAGTCGTACGCCGAACACCAGCACGGTACCGGTGGTCCACGAATGTACTGCGGTGTCATTGGATAATCACAGTGCGAAGCTCATAGTCGGCAAGCAAAGTGACAATGCCTTTCGTTGAGGACAATCTTGGCGCTGTCAGGAAATTGATGGGTGACCACTACTGGCCCTGCGGGGCGGCCGCCAATGCGGCAACCTACGAGGCATACAGTCTTTAGGGAACAGCGGCCAGGAGCGGCACACTATGGGTGAAGGACTCGCTATCCTGTCGATGACAATGTTCGCTCTGACGAACATCGCTATTCTGCGTGGCCACGATGGCAAAAGTCGCAGCAGCGGCGCATTCCTGTCCATGATCATCACCTTCCTGATGTCGACATTGATTTGGTTGATCATGGTGGTGCGCAACGGTTGGCCCGAATTGAACGTGACCGCCGTTGCCTGGTTCGCGTTGGGTGGGTTTCTGACAATTTACGTCGGCCGAGTGCTTCTGTATGCGTCCATTCAACATTTGGGCGCAATCAAAGCTTCGGCGGTGAAACGACTGAATCCGTTTTTCTCTGTCCTGCTCGCCGTGGTGATACTGGGTGAGCGCATCAGTCCGCCAATGATGTTTGGTATGCTACTGATTGTCATGAGCTTTGCCGTGCTCGTGCGCCAGGCGCTGTTCGTTTCCAACGGCGCTGACTCAGGTACCGGGACTCAGACCGCATTCAATCGACTCTTGAACCTCGGCTACCTGTTCGGTCCGGTTTCGGCGTTTGCGTATGCCGCCGGTTACGTGGCTCGCAAACAAGGCATGCTGGTGCTTCCGGATTCGGCGCTGGGCACCATGATCGGTGCATTGACCGGCATCGTTTTTTTTCTTATCACGTCGAGTTTCGTCAAAAGCTATCGCGACGATGTGCGGAAAACATTCACCGTATTCAACAAATGGTTTCTTATGGCCGGTTGCCTGAGCACCTTCGGTCAGATTGCGTACTTTACGGCGCTGAATTTCATCGGCATAACCAAGATCGCATTAATTACATCGATGGAAGTGTTCATGACAATGATCCTGTCCGCTCTCGTTTTTCAAAACAGGGAGAAGCTGACGGCTGACATTATAATTGCGGCGGGACTCGGGTTCCTTGGCACCCTGTTCGTCATCGCCTTTTAGGGCCATTCGATGCTGAGCAGGTCCGCCCACTCAGCGGGGAACAGTGACACCACGATATCGGTGCTCAGAGTCAGCGCAAAGGCGCCGAGCACTGAAATCGCAATGCTTACAAGAACCTTCGCGGTAATCACCTCGTGGTCGCGATTGATCATCCAGCTGAATATCACTCGGAAAACGACCGACAATCTTTGAATCGGCACGACGATAGTGACTGGCGCAACGGCAAGTGCCATGTAACGCAGCATTTGCGAAACAAACACGAATGCGCCAGACAGCGCGAACCAGTTACGCGCCTTTCGCTCGAGTGTTTGCATGTATGCAAAGCCGCCTGCAATAACAACGGCAGCGATGACGATAATAGCGGCCGCGCTGTAGGAAACCAGGCCTGCCGCGAGACTGTCGACCAGCGTGGCATTTGCGCCGAGACCATAGACGATAAAGAGTGGGCTACAACCGTAGCCGACGGCGGAGACCGTGCCCCATAGATAACCTTCGCCAAGTCGCGGTTCGAATTTTGTTTTCTTTGGCCGGTGTGCCGCGACCAGCGGACCAATCATGACCAGTACGAATCCGAGCATGCGCAGCGGGGTCAGTACTTCATCGAGAAAAACCAGAGCGAGAGTGACTGCAATCGGTATGCTGAGCTGGTGCAGCGGGCCCGACAGCGTAGCGCCTAGCGCTTGCGTTGCCCGGTAGTTTCCGTAACGGCCGATAACAAAATGCACGGCGCCTGCGAGCGCTAACCAAAGTAATGCGGGCTGGGAAAAGCCTGCGAGGGAATCGAGGCCGCCGAAAGCGATGCACGCGAGCAGGAATAAGGGCACACCCAACGGCACCGTAATCGCCATGGCTTGCAGGACACCACCGGTCAGGACGCCGCGGCGCAATGCCGCATTATTCAGGCCAAACGTTGCGGCCGAGGCTAGCGCAAGAAGTGCGCCAAACACTCGTCAGATTGTATCGCCACGCAACAAAGTCGTTACGTAGTCGACTGTCAGTTCGACGCCGGGGCGGTACTCCGGAGCATCCTCGAGTTGTTCGAGGTCATTCAGGCCACAGTGTTTGAAGATGCGATTGATAGAGGAGATCAAGCGTGCGGGCCGACCATCGTCGGCGTTGAAATGCTGATGAATCGTATTCGGCGGTACGTAAATAACGTCGCCGGCTTCCCAATCGAAGCGCCTCACCTCTTCCTGTGGCGTCCAGTGAAAATCGTCGGTTATTTCGACGTCGCAGTCCTGGTGCAGGTCGTAGCCACGCCCTTCGACTACATAGAGGCATTCTTCGGCGAGATGACGGTGCTTGCCGGAGCGGCTGTGGGGCGGAATAATTTGCATGTAGGCATCGACGGTTTCCATGCGTGTATTCATCTGCTCGTTGATCAGGTGTTTCAAAATGCCTTGCCGCGACATTTCCCAGGGCATTTCGGTGGGTCTAACGATTTTCTTGCGCTTGGCATTGCGTTGCGGCGCTGTTTCAGCATCGTCGAGCAAGTTCTGGTAGAGGGCGTCGTTGTCGGTACCGTCCAACCAGACAGAAGATTCTCCCCAGGCCACCGTTAGTAACCCTGTTCCGGGTGATTGAAGTCGTCTTCTTCTTCGCGCGCTGCAAAATCTTCGCCACCGGGCGCCGGGGTTGTAGGCCGGGGAATGATTTGCTTTTGAAACAGCATATTCATGAACATGAACATAGGCTTGGTCTTAATGACGAGCGCCCGCGCCGGCTTTGAGTCACTCGCATTGAAATGCTGGTGCACGCAATTGTTATGCACAATCGCCAGGTCACCGGCTTGCCAGTCGTAACGCTCGCCGTCGTGAATTTCGTAACCCTCACCGTCCAGAATATAAAACGCGGCTTCGTTCACGTGGCCGTGTTTCTGTGACTGACCGCCGGGGCCATATTCTTCCAGGTGCAGGTGAAACAACTGCGTAATGCCGTCTTTCGGCTCGACATAATGGCGACTGTAGGTCTGTGGGCCGTCTACAAACTTCAGGTCTTTCGCTTTGCGGACGCGCGGCATCGCTCGCAGACGCTCCAGCTCTTCAGTGAGGTTATAGGCTCCCTGAATGGGTCTGACGAATACGCGGTCTTTTTTGGAGTGATAGTGGCCAACAGGTTCGACGTCGGAGGGTGTTTTCACAGAGTCTGTCATCGTTTGGTTGCAATTTCGTTGTGGGTATTCCTAAGCCAACGAGGATAGCAAGAATCCGATTTAAAATCGCCGGGAGCTGAAGTTTTGCTAAGTAAGACAATTGATTACACTGGTTATCGTTTAAATTGCCGTAGTAGTTATAATGACCGTGAAGCCAGCTGCAGACTTTTCCGGCGGCAACATTTGACTGCGAGCACGCGATGAAAAAAACAAAAATATTCAGCCAAACTATGCTGCATCTTCGAACGACCCTGTTGTTCATATGGGTGCTTGTCGCTGGCGGCATAGTGGCCTGTCAGCCGGCGGAGAACGAAGGTCCGGCCAAAGAAGGCGCCGCGGCTTTTTATGACGGTCGTATCATTCGGTGGATCATTCCTTACAGTCCTGGTGGCGGCTACGATAAGTACGGACGCCTGATTGCCCCGTATTTGGAGAAATACACGGGTGCGCGCGTCGACATAGTGAACCTTCCCGGTGCAGGTGGTATGCGCGGTGTCAACGAGTTATTCAACTCACGGGCTGATGGCCTCACTATCGGCATGATGAACGGTAGTGCGCTCGTAGCTAACGAGTTGGCAGGAATGCGTGGCGCCGATTATGACATTAGCGAGTTTGAATATTTGGGTCGCGTTGTGGCCGATGCGCGGGTGTTCGTTCTTTCACTGGAAAGCGGTTACAGCTCGTTCGAGGAGATTTGGAAGCTCGGTCCGGACTTGAAGATCGGTGCAACGGGCCTGGGCGGGAGTACCTATGTCGACGCGGTGATTGCCAACGAGGCGTTGGAGATGGATCTCGACATCATTCACGGTTTCGACAGTTCTTCGGTTGTTCGGCAGGCAATGCTACGCGGCAATATTGTTGGTACCTGGGGTTCCTGGGGAAGCGCGGTCGAATCCGTGGACCAGGGCAGGGACAAGATCGTTTTGCAAAGCGGCCATCAGAGGCGAGCCGACTTACCCGATGTTCCAACTGTTTTTGAAATGGCGCAAAAACTCGAAAACCCAGAACGTGCAAACGCCATTCTCAAGGCCTGGGAGGCCCTGCAGGCCGTCGGCAGGCCCGTCGCGGCGCCACCCGGAACGGCCGCCGACAGAGTGCAGTTCTTAAGCGAAGCGCTTGATAAAGCGTTAAATGATCCGGAATTGCTTGAAATAGCCGCAACGACCGGCAGACCGGTTGACCATGTGTCGGCCGCAGAGATGCGGCAACTCTTCGACGACGCTTTCGCTATGCCGGACGATATTCGCGATCTGTTTGCGCTAGCGATACAAGGCGAGCTCTGACACATGGGCATCATTGAGGGGCTGACTAGCGGCTTTCTGCAGGCGATCAGCCTCGACGTTTTCCCCTATCTTTTTGTTGGCGCGACATTTGGCCTCTTCATTGGCGTCATCCCCGGGCTCAGTGGGCATTTCGCGATGGCCATGGTGATCCCGTTTCTCTATACGATGGAGCCCGCTGCCGGCATCGCATTTTTGCTCGGCGCACATTCGACCGTTGCCCAGGGCGGCGGATTGACGGCGATATTTTTCAGTACGCCGGGCACCGGCCAGAACGCAGCAACATTACTCGATGGTCCGCCGATGCGGATGAAGGGGGAGGGCGCAAAGGCGGCCGGCGCGGCGCTGACGGCGTGTTTCCTGGGTGCAACTTTTGGTGCGATTGCCCTCGCGTTCCTATTGCCCGTGTTGCAAAAAGTGGTGTTGTTTTTCGGCCCGTCGGAGATCTTTGTGCTGGCGTTTCTCGCGCTGACCTTTGTAGCCGTGCTGGGTAAAGAGGACATTTCTCGCAGCCTGATAGCTGCACTGCTTGGCTTGTTGCTCGCGATGGTTGGCGTGGACAACGTCACGAATCAGGAGCGTTTCACGTTCGATCTGCTGGAGCTAAGCGATGGACTCGGGCTGGTGCCCGTAATTCTTGGTCTGTTCGCGGTCGCTGAAATGTTCGAACTGTGGGTGTCCGGTGGCTCGCTAACGGGTTCGCAAATCAAGCCGCTGTCAACGCGGGAAACGCAACGTCAGATTTTTCAAGGGATGTTCGCCGCCTTCAAACACTGGTGGTTGATTTTGCGTTGCAGTTCGATTGGCGCCGCCATGGGCCTGATCCCAGGGCTCGGTAGCGCGCCCGCCGCGTTTATTGCCTATGGGCACGCCAAACAGACGTCGAAGAACAAGGAAACCTTCGGCCAAGGCAACATTGAGGGCGTGATCGGTTCAGAGGCGGCGAATGACGCCGTGGAGGGCGGCGCGCTGGCCTCGACAGTCGCGTTCGGCGTACCCGGAAGCTCGTCCATGGCCATTCTGCTGGGCGCATTATTCGTTCTCGGTCAGGAAACCGGTCCGAACATGCTGACCTATCACGTCGATGTCGTCTTCATCATGATCTTCACCATCATCATCGGCAATTTCATCGGCATGTTGGGTGGCATGTTTCTCGTCAATCCGCTCAGCAGAGCTACTGGGATTCGTGGTTCCGTGCTCGTGCCGGTACTGATCGTCATCGTATTTACCGGCGCGTACGCGGTGCACAGCTCGTGGTTCGATATCTTTATCGCGCTGGTCTTTGGCGTCATCGGTTACCTGATGAAAGAGCTTGGCTACTCACGTGCCGCAATGCTCATCGGTTTCGTGCTCGGTTTCGCCGTGGAGAAAAATCTGTATCTTGCGACCCAGCTCGATGGTCCGGATTTCATTCTCCGGCCGATCCCGCTGTCACTGGCCGCTATTACGATTGCGTTCCTCGCGTACAACATCTGGGGCATCCTGAAGCATCGGCGGGAGGGACAAGATCGTGTCGGATAAACCGCAGAATAAAGCCGTGCTTGAGCTCGTCGTCATGTTGTTTACGGGACTCGTTGTCATGGGCGCGCTGGTTGCGGCGCTCAACTATGATTTTGTTTCGGCACGAGCGCCGTTGATCATTATCGTACCGTTGCTGATTTTAATCGCGGTGCAGTTCAACAAGAAGCGGAAGGAAGCGCAGCAGCTCGGCGTATTCGAACAACTGTCACACGCCTTTAAAGGTCACAGCAGCGAATTCAATAGCGTGCTCCGTTTTATTTTTTTCATGACGCTATTGTTGCTTCTTATTTATGTAGCAGGTCATTACATCGGCGTCTCGGTTTTCATGTTCGCGCTGATGTACTGGATTTCGCGCGAGAAGCTTTTGCTCTCAGTACTGGTATCGGTCGGCGTCACGGTGATGCTCTACATCCTGTTCGAGCAGGGCTTTAATATTGAACTCTATCGCGGCTACATCCCCAGGCTGCTGGCAGACTACGGTGTGATTTGATGCGCCCTGGATTGGCAGCAGTCGCGTTCATTGCGTTCGCGCTGGCTGCATGCAGCGAGCCTGCAGAGTATCCGGCCAAAGACATCACTATTATCGTACCGTTTGATTCGGGCGGTGGGTTTGACACCTACGTGCGGGCATTGGCGCCGAGTCTCGAAGCACAGTTTTCAGGTGAGATTAATGTCCTGCCGCGAAACCTGCCCGGGGCCGGTGGGCGACGCGGCGCAAGTGAGATTTATCGCGCACGGCCAGACGGGTACACCATCGGCATTCTCAATATGCCTGGCGTCCTCATACCCAAGTTACAAGGCATGTCGACGGAGTACGATTTGTCGCGCATGACCTGGCTGGCAACACTCGGCTACGATTCCTATGTCTTCGTCATTAAAGGCGATTCGCCGTGGCGTTCCATCGACGACCTCAAAAGTCTGGGACGTGAGGTCACGTACGGCGCGACCGGTCCGGGGTCGACAGTATTTGTAGCGACCAACATCGTCAATCAGATGCTCGGTATACCGTACAGCATCGTCACCGGGTACAAGGGCAGCAGCGCCTATCTCCTGGGCCTGATTCGTGGCGATTTCGATGCGGCGCTAGTCAGTTATGCCGGTGCGCGATCGTATCTTGAATCGGGCGATATCAAAGCGATTGCTATCTTCGGTTCTGCCAGTGACGACCCTGCCATCGCCGACGCAGCAGACCTCGGCGTTGGCGAACTCGCAAACTTGCGTCTTGTGCGCATGATCAGTGCGCCTCCGGATTTGCCCGAAAATATTCGCAACACCCTCGAACAGGCGTTGCTCGCGGCCATGACGGATGCCGAGTTCACTGCCTGGCTGGCTGCAAGCGGCAACAAAATATATCCGGCCGGAGTCAATGATACCGAGCGCGCTGTGGCCGAAATGACCCAGTTTTACGACCAGTACAAATCCGTTCTGGATTGAGCATCGTACAAAGTCTATGACCGACATTTTTCTACAAGCCGTCGTTGCGTTGCTGTCGCCGGCGACGCTGATGTTCCTGATTGGCGGCGTATTCATCGGACTGGTGTTCGGTGTGATTCCCGGTCTCGGTGGCCCTACGGCACTCGCGTTGCTGTTGCCGCTGACGTTTGGCATGGAAGTGATGCACGCATTCGCGATGGCTGGCGGGATCATGGGTGCCATTGCGATGGGCGGCTCGATTTCGGCGATCCTTTTAAACGCACCGGGTACGGCACCGAGCGCGGCCACTTGCCTCGATGGTTACCCCCTGGCGAAACAGGGTCGCGCGGCCTACGCGATTGGTGCGGTGGCAAGCGCATCGCCGCTCGGCGGCCTATTCGGGGTACTGACCTTGCTGTTGGTGTGGCCGGTTGCAAAGGAAGTTGTTCTGTTATTCGGGCCACCCGAGTTTTTCCTCGTGGCCGTCTTTGGCATAGTGACGGTCGCGGTTTCGTCGTCGCGAAATTTACTGCGCGGTCTCATCGCAGGTGGCATCGGCCTGATGCTGTCGTTCATCGGTTACGACACAGTTAACGGCGGCGTGCGCTTTAGTTTTGGATCCGAGTTTCTGTGGGACGGGATTCCGCTGATTCCGGCACTGGTCGGCCTGTTTGGAATGGCCGAGATGCTGCGCTTGTCGATCGCAGGGGGCAGCGTCGCGACCGACGTGAGCAAGGTCAATCTCAGCGGTGTCGGCAGCGGCATGCGCGCGACGCTGACACATTGGAGAGTGGTCATCCGCGGCTCCATAATCGGCACCTTGATTGGCGCAATTCCGGGTGTCGGCGGCACCGTGGCGACGTTCATCGCGTATTCAACGACCCAGAAAGCCGACCAAAATCCGGATTCGTTCGGTAGCGGACGAATCGAAGGTGTGGTGGCGCCGGAGTCGGCAAACAATGCCAAGGACAGTGGGGCTTTATTGCCGACGCTGGCTTTCGGTATACCGGGTAGTGCCGAGATGGTCGTGTTTCTCGGCATTCTGATGCTGCACGGTATGCAACCGGGGCCGGCAATTTTCGTCGCACATCAACAGGAAATCTTCGGGCTAATACTGGCGCTGACGCTGGGTGCCTTTTTCGCGTCAATCATCGGTTTGATTTTCGTTCGCTGGTTGGCCGCCATTACGCTCGTCAACGGCCAGATACTCGCTCCGGTTGTGATCGCGGTCAGCCTGGTCGGCGTTTATGCGATCAGCCAGACGCCTGGCGACATTATCGTCGCCGCCGCGCTGGGCGTGGTGGGTTACCTGATGTTGCGTTTCGATTACCCGCGTCTGCCCCTTGTGATCGCACTCATTCTGGGTGAAACCGCGGAGCGCGGCTTCCAGCAATCGATGATGATTAGCAAGGGCGACTGGGGCATCTTTCTGCACTCTGCAACGTCAATCATTCTCGTTGGACTGATTGTTTTGAGCATTGGCTGGTCATTGGTGCCGCTGCTACTTACACGCCGTGCTGCGGACGAAAACGGGGCAGCAAAATGATCGCCTGGCCAGCGCTCGCGGTCCTGCTGTTTGTGGTGGCATATCTGGCGACTGCGATGCTGACGCTAGAGGGAGTGACACGCGTCGTGCCACTGATTGCGGGCGGTGTAACCCTGGTGTTGCTGCTGGTCGATATCGTACGTCCTGCGCCCACCCAAGACGACACGCTGCCGCTGCCGCCGGGTCGCGAGATGAACGTGATCGCTTATGTCGCCGCCGCGGTCATCGGTATCCAGCTATTTGGCTTTTGGGTGACCCTTCCCATTTACCTGTTTACATCGATAGCCTGGCTCGGCAAGCAGGCTTTCCGCATTGCGCTTGCCGTGGCTCTACTGACCTCGCTGTCTATGTACCTGTTGTTTGGAGTCCTGCTTGGCTATCGCCTGTATCCGGGCCTGCTGTTTTCTTAGGGTCGCGCAGAATTGTGCCGCTCTTGATCACGTAGTGGATATCGAGACTGTTGCTGATATCTTCGGTAGGGTCTGAGCCCAGCAACACAAAGTCGGCGCGCTTGCCTGCTTCAATGGTGCCGATTGATGCGTTCTTGTAGGTCATCTCAGCGGGCCAGCGGGTAGCGCCCAGCAAAATGCGATACGGTGTAATGCCGGCGACGCCAAGCATTTGCATCTCCCGATGCAGACCCATGCCAATTAGCTTATCTTCGCCGGAGTCGGTCGCTACCAAAATCTTGCCGCCGGCCTCGCTGAACAATCTGAGGAACGCCGATACGTTTTCGAGGCTCTTTTGGTACAAGCGAATTTGCTCGGCGTCCAGCTTATCTGCTCGTGCCCACCACGCGCGTACACCGTCTTTGTCAGCTTGTCGCATAGCAGCGAAAAGTCCGCCGCTTTGCATGGACTGAAAATCGATGTCGGCCTGTCCCTGCATCGAGTCGGCGAAGAAGCCATGACGGCCGAACATCGTCGGGTTTACGTAAACACCGTTGTCCACCAACGACTGCACCAGCGCCGGCGCTTTTTCCAGGTCCATCAAATGATCATCTTGAGGCGAATTGTATTTCTTCTTGCCGGAATCTTCATGGCTAATGGACGAAGTGATCGGCCACATATGCTCAATGAACTTCATGCCCGCGGCGATCGACTCGTAAGCATCCCGAGAGTGACCGACGACTGGCAGGTTCCTGGCGTTCGCTTCGTCAATGACAATTGCGCGCAATTCGGCAGACAGGCTGGACTCGACTTTGACGCCATCCACACCCAGTTGCACAAGGCTGTCGAGATAGGGCGCGACTTCTTCGCGGGTGCTTAGCTTCATGCCCAGCGGGTGAGTGCCGTCGAGGCTCTGGATGCGCCGACCGGTCATGAACAGCGTCGGACCGTCCGTGACTGCGGATGAATTCATCAATTCCTTGTAGCCCTTGATCCATTCATTCGGGTCCTGGCCACTTTCTACGCAGCGGTCGCCGCAAGGTCCGGTATCAAACAGGGTCGTGATGCCGTAGTAGTTACTGGCTCGTTTCCAAATGCGTGCGTCGGGCAGGAATGGTCTGAAATGAACATGCGCGTCGAAAAAACCCGGCAGAATGAAACTGCTACCGGCGTCAATGGTGTTTGTCGACGTCGGCACGGCTTCCAGCGAGTCCGCGGCAATGATCCGCTCGATTATTCCATCGCGGACCAGCAGTGCTTTTAGCGGTTTGGGCTCAGGTTGATCGGCAACCATGTCGAGCAGTACGCCACCAAGGATAACGAGATCCGGCTCATCAGGGGCTGCTGCCGGTGTTGGATCATCGGCAGAACAGGCTGTTAGCAGTGCAATGACAGACAGCGTAAAGCCATAGAACGTTGCGCGTCGCAATCGAATCATGGGTGAACTACTCCTGGGGTTGCGACGGTGCGGGTAATTCTCTTGCCAGAAAATCACCCATAAAGCCGACCATCTGCGGATGAAAATACCGAATGTGATGTGAGTGACCTAATCGCGGATAGATCATCAACTGGCTGTTGCTTGCCGTGTCGTGTACCAGCTCGGTTCCTGATCGGGCCCAGTTGGTTTCCGTGTCGATCAACAGCATGGGGATATCCAGCGATTCAGTGGCATGCACCATTCTCTCGTCGGCCTCGTAGGCTGAGATCAGAATCATGGCTTTGACTCGATCGTCACCCTCGGCGGCCAACAGAGCGGATCGCGTCCCTCTTGCCTCACCCACGAGCGCGATTCTGTCGGAATCGATGCCATTGACCGAGGCAAGAAAATCGATGGCGGCCTCGGTGTCCAGTTCGAACGGGCTGCCCAACAGATTTTCTCTGACTTCGAAAACGTCTTCTGAACTATAAAGTTGGCCCTGCATACTTTGTCCGCGGCCGCGAAGTTCGATACTTAACACGGCAAACCCGCGGCGTGAAAATTCTTCCTCAAAACGATACATCGAGTAGCGGTTTGAGCGCGCGCCTGAAATTTGTATGACGCCGGGCACGAGTTTGTCGTTTTTGCCGAGCCGATCCGGATACCGCAGGTTGCCATGAATCGTCCAACCGTCTTTGGTTTTGAAGGAGACAGCGCGAATGCGACCAAGGTCTCTGACTTGTTCGCCCAGCCAGTCGACCAGGTTGTTCAGCTCGATTTCGGGTTGGGTGCCACGCCGCACGAGATTGAAGCCGCGGCCAGCAGAGTAAGGCGCAAACATGTGGCTGTCTGCGTTTTTGGAGCGTGCATAAACCCCAGCCATTTCATAAAACACCGCTTTGTCGAGAATGCTGGCACCGACATAGATCGGCATGTCGGTGTCAGCAAGAAACGCTTTTGACTCGTCGCTCAGATCTTCGCCGCCCAGTAACACCAGGGCGCGCGTCGGCACTGCTTCTGTTTCGCGCAGGCCACGAATTGCAGGTTCGGCACTGAATTGCGACGCCAATACGCCAATTCGGAGACGGTCGACGCCGGGGTAATCGGCGAGGAACTCCATCGCCCCTTTTACGTCGAGGTACATCTGTTGCTGCATTTTTTCTGAAAAGTCGTGCCGCTCGTCGGGAATGGGTTGCTGCTCTCCCATGCTTTGTTCCCGGCCGCGCCAATCGATCGCCAGCGTGGCAATGTCAGAGTCGATCGGCAGCATGTGTGCGAGTTCAGCATCGTTGTCGCCGACGTCCAGCCTTTCGTGTTCCTTTTCATGCAACAGGACCATGCCGGCAAATTCATTGTTGCGTCCGGCCCCGACCGGGAGCCGTAGTGTCCCACTGATGGTCCAGCCGTCGTCGGTTACGTACTCAACCTCTTTCGAAATGAAGTGATCGTCGGCGCGCGTGGTTGCAGGACCGCTGCATAGTAGCGTTAGCGATAACAACAATAAACTTATTCTAATAGACATGCTGGCTCCCGTTCTGCGTATACATTAGTCCTGCGCCGCTCAGCGATCAATTACATGCGATATGATTTCGATGTTTCCCGACCCCGATGGTTTGAACTAAGCTTAGTGACAGGTATAACTGATGGAATCCAGAGGGTAGCCCCCATGCGACATTCTTGGTGCCTGGTGTTAGCGCTGATTTTGAGCGGCTACGTTGTCGCCGATGAGCCGGTTTATCATATCGGTAGCACCCCTACAGATGCTGAAATCCTGGCTATCGATACTCTGGTCGATCAGGACGGCAATTTATTGCCCCAAGGGCACGGCACACCTGCACAGGGCGGCAAGATATTTGCGCAACGATGTATTGCTTGCCACGGGATAAACGGCGAGGGCACAAGCACACCGGCCGGCGTCGGTCCCAGGTTGATTGCAGAGGGTGATAATGGCACCGCTGGAATCCGGCGTCTGCATTTCGCAACGACGCTGTTCAGTTTCATCCACCGCGCTATGCCGATGCATGAGGAAGGGTCACTCAGCGAGGATCAAACCTATGCACTAGTCGCCTTCCTGCTTTTCAAGAACGGTATCATTGACGAAGGTGAGGAAATGAATGCCGAAAGCCTGCCGCGAATCACGATGCCGAACCGGGATGCATGGAATGAGCCCATCGACTCAACCGGATAAGCTTGCGCTAGAGGAAACGATCATGACAGATGACAAACTTCGTTCACGCAGGCGATTCATAAAAAATAGTGCGGCCCTGGGAATCGCGGCCGCCGCCATTCCGTCCGCGCGGGCGCACGACGCAAGTGACGAACTGAGCGCAAGCGCTTACGGCGTTCGTTCCCGCTTTGTCACATCGAAACGGCTGGGTGACGGTGGCAATAATTCCAGCTTTGCGAGCGCGTCGAATACCTTGAGCCCAATCCAGGATCAAAGCGGAATCATTACGCCCTCTGCACTGCATTTCAACAGTTCACACGGCGCGTATCCGCCTGATATAGACCCGGCCAAACACGACCTGATGATTCATGGCCTGGTCGACCGGCCACTTAAATTTACAATGGCAGACCTGCGCCGGTTGCCGTTCATTTCGCGGATACTATTCATCGAGTGTTCTGCGAACTATCCGCTGCCAAAAGACGTCACTGTGCAACATACGCATGGCAAGACATCCTGCAGCGAATGGACGGGTGTGCCGCTGTCGCTCCTACTCAAGGAAGCAGGCGTGAAAACGTCGGCCAAATGGATTGTTGCGGAAGGGCTTGATCGCGACTCGCACAGTAAGAGCATCCCGCTGCAACATGCGTTGGATTCCTGCTTCCTGGCTTACGGTCAGAATGGGGAACCCTTGCGCCCACACCAGGGCTTTCCACTGCGTTTGATGTTTCCAGGTGCCGGCGGATTCAGTCATGTCAAATGGTTGCGGCGAATCAAGGTAGTGGATAAACCGTACCTCACGCCGTCCGAGCGGTTTAATTCGCTGCACGGTCCCAAGTCGGTTATCACTTATCCGTCGGGTGGGCAGCAATTGCTCGAACACGGTTATCAAACGATTTCCGGCCTGGCCTGGTCGGGCGGTGGTCGCATCCAATCGGTGGAGGTTTCAACCGACGGCGGCAAAAAGTGGCAAACCGCTAGTCTTACAGGCCCGGTTCTACCCATCGCACATACACTATTCAGCTTTGGCTGGAACTGGGACGGCAAAGAAACCACGATAATGTCGCGGTGCACAGATGAGAAAGGGCAGGTTCAACCCACGGCCGTAGAATTTGCCCGGTCCCGCGGCGTGGGTGTCGATAAAGTACTATCCCGTGAGGTCAGGCGACAGGGTCACTGGAACCTGGTGTTTCCGTGGAAGGTAGCCAGTGACGGTCAGGTTCAACATCACTTCTGGGTGTAGCAAACTAACGGTCCTTATACAAACTGTCGATGAAACCACTTTCATCCAATTCGCGAACGATAGAGTCGTCGTAGAAAAATTCCGGTTCGTACTTTCGCATTTCCAGACCGTCATAGAGACGCATGATCATCTCGATGCCTGCGTACGGTGGATACGGTTTCTCCTCCATCTTTAGCAATTCAGTGTAGAACAGGCTTCTCGCTTCAGCGTTATGCATGCCATACCACTTGATCATTGAGCGTTCGGCCGTCGCCCGGTCCTGCTTGATGATAGCAATCGCTTCGATACCGGCTTTCACAAAAGCGCGCGCTGCTTCACGATTGTTCTTATACCATTCACGATCGACTACCCAGCCCGAACCGGCGGTGGGGAATTTATACGCCGCCAAATCAATGGATGGATAGAAATCATTCATGATCGCCATGGTGCCGTGCAATTCAGGGCCCATCATTGCGTCGATATGCCCTGCCATCAGGGCTTCGGTTCCGAGTCCACCGCTCATCAGCGCGACATCGTCCTGCGTCCAACCCATGTGCTCGATGAACTGAAGCCATTGATTGTGGCTTACGGCACCGAACCCGGAATAGCCCAGACGTTTTCCCTTGAGCTGTTCGGGAGACGTGATTCCGGGACCGGTGATGATGCGCCAGCGTGACACTGTATGTGTGGATCCAAGAATCAGTGGACCGGGTGCTCGTCCGGCGCGGGTCGCTATTCCGACGATCGTCGGGCCCGTACCGCTCACTGCTATCGTGTATGGATCGTCACCGTCCGCAGCATAGATATTTTCCGGGGCAACCTCGATGCCACTTCGATTAATTATCTGGACAGAACCCGGAGAGAATTTCGGCGTAACCTTTATGCCGTTTTTTTCGAACAGCCCTTCATCGTAAGCGACGACAAATGGAAACTTGTTGGCGGATACATCCCCCATACGCAAAACTAATTCTTCATCCGTAATCATTTGCTGTGCATTTGCGGTCGCCGCAAGAAACAACATGACGACGAACGCATACTGAAAGATTTTCGATTTAGCTACGGACATGGCTCGTTCCTCCATTTCACTCATACACCGTAGCTTACAGAATCGAATTTATTTCAATGTTAACGATTCTGGCGCTCAGGTCGCTGGCGACGTTTCAATTCTGCCAGGCGAGCGTGTGGATGTGGCTCATTTTCTCCGCTTGCGTCAGCCGATAAAAATCGCGTAACTGCTCATTCCCGGCATCCCGCGACACGCGCTTAAGAAGCTGCCTGCAGAATCGCGCAGCGTAGCTGTTTGCAAGCTCGTAGCGTTCGCGCTCCTTTCGACTCAACGATGGCGCATAAGCGATATCGTCAAACAACATTCGGTGCAGATTCCGCAGCAAGGCAAAATCCTCCTGCTTCTGCGCCAGCAGCGCTGTGGTTATGAACTTGTCGACTTCCGCCTGCAATTCAAGCTCGAGCAGGGTCACGGGTTTGTCGCGGCCCGCGCACCACCCAAGATAGTTGAAGTGACTGATTCCCTCGAGCACCACAACAAAGTCTGAAAATTGATCGACGCGCAGCTCATTCATTGGATCCGCATCATCGAGCCGCGCCAACAGCGCTGCATCCAGAAATACGCTCATTGCAATACCGTCTTCATCAGCCGCGACAAGTACGGTCTCTTCAACATTGTCTGGCAGCGTTTTACGACCGAGCTGCGTCGCGAGTTCACGGTCCGTAATGAGAAAGTCGTGCAGCTGGTGGCCGCAATCGGCGTCATAAATATCGGCGATAAAGCTTTGCAGCTCGGCCAGCATCAGTGTGGTTTCGGGGCGCCGAAAATAGGTACGACACCATTTTGCTCGAGGATTGCCGCCGCCCGCCTGCTGCCGGTTTTACGCCAGACCTCGTAGGTGCGAAGCACGTCAACGTCGGCGGATAGCCGAGCGCCATCCCGAACCTCATTCAGTACGTCGACCAGCGACAGAAACTTTCCTGCCAGTTCGCGGAATACGTCAACCAGCGCCATGCCACGAGTCGTGCCTTTGATCTCGTCAGACAATGAACCGTAAGCACTGCCTCCCATGCTGACGTAGTAGTCGATGTCGACCGGCCGATACGCCAGGCTGTCCGCAAAGAATCCGGCCGTGAACAATGCGACATCGCCTATGCGTTGCAACGATGTCGAACGAAGGTCCCGCGATTCCGCTGCAGCGGCTTCGGCCATCATCAATGCGAGCGGGCGGACACCGCAGTGTTCATCGTTTTCGTCGTAGAATTTTTCGGAGCGGGCAAAGAGAGTGAGGAGGTTAACCACATAGTGGCTGGTGTGTGGATCGACATCCACACGTTGGTTATCGATAGCAGAATTGATCGACTCCCGGAAGAAGTCGCGCAAACTGGGAACTGCGACTACGCGATCTTGCAATGCGGCCATGCGTTCGGACCTCCTATCCATTCACCAGATTGGACATACACAGGTATAAAACAATTTGACCTAATCCATTGTGAGCAAGTTCACGTTCTCGGCAGTCCGCCGACTATCGCATCCGCGCCTGAATCTCACCTACAATGCACTTTATTATACTGAGCACAGAGTCTGAAGATGAATCGGTGGGGGCTAGAAGAGACTTATGAGACACGTGCCGGTCGGGTTGCCGCGGGGCGCTCCGGGGATGGGCCGGATTTAGTCCTGGCGCACGGCTGGCCATGGTCATCGTTCTCGTGGCATCGGCTGATCCCCGAACTCTCGCGCTATTTCCGGGTGCACTGGTATGACATGCCTGGCTATGGGCGGTCGGAAAAACGAGCGGAGCAGAGAACTTCGCTTGATGTCCAGGGGCTGGTTTTTGCCGAGATGCTGACCCACTGGGGTTTGTCACGTCCCCGAGTTGTGGCGCACGATTTCGGCGGAGCGACGACCCTTAGAGCGCATTTACTGCATGGTTGTGACTACGAGCGGTACGTGCTGATGAACGTGGTTGCGATGCGGCCGTGGGGCTCCGATTTCTTCGATCACATGGGTCGACATTTCAAAGCCTTCCAGGGTCTGCCGCCACATATTCATCGAGCGTTGGTCGAAGCGTATATCAGAGGGGCGCTGGTGAGCGACATACCCAAGGAAGATCTGGAGTCGTTAGTCGAACCCTGGTTGACAAAGGAAGGTGCAGTCAGTTTTTACCAACAGTTCGCGCAAGCCGACGAACGCTACACCGCCGAAGTTGAGACCAAGTTTGCAGATGTTCGATGCCCGGTGAAAATCATTTGGGGTGAGGAAGATCCGTGGATTCCGGTCGAACGAGGGAAGTCTCTTCATGAGCTGATGCCTGACGCCGAGTTTGTGACCTTACCCGGTGTCGGCCACATGCCGCAACTTGAGGGAGTGGATACTGCGCAACGCGAGATTATGGCGTTCCTTTGAGGGCAAGTGCACGTTTTTGTAACGATTTATAAACTCGGTTACTGTCTTTTTAGCCTGTCAATCTGTGACCACGGAAAACGAGAAACTCGATCGACTCACTCATCGCATTTCTGAAAACATACGCAGCTTCTTTCGCTGTCATTGCGATTATTGCAGTGGTCGGCGCCTATGCTGCGATGACCGCGAACGTCTTGTTTTTCCTGGATACGGGAACGAATACCGCCTGGCGCGGTGTCTTCCAGACCGTTTTCTGGACCACACCGGTATTTTTTGTTCTCCAGATCAGCGCGTTGATATTTCTGTCGTGGCAGATCGTCTACCGCAAAGGCCTTGTCACTCGCGGTTTGTTACGACACGACTATCGACTGAGGTCGGGAAGTCACTTCGTTGTTTTGTTAACGCTGATAGCTGTGTGCGTCTGGTATGTATTTGCTACCGCTGTTCTCGATATGGCTACCGACCCATTGATGGATTTGCGTTTGGCTGCCGTTGTGCCTGGAGTCGCAGCCGCCAATTACGCGCTGCTCGCCATCGAAATCAAACGCCAGGGACAACTACAAGCGGTGGGCAAACCCGCCATATTGACCTGGTTTGCCGCATTGGCAGTGACCCTGATCATCAAGATTCCACTGGCTATGCGGCTGTTCGCAGCGCTTCCGGTCGAGCGACCAAATGGATACGGAGACTGCTTTGTTGTCAGTGCAGCGGCGCAGCAACGATCAGTTGCGAACCTTGCGTGCATTTGAAGACCGGCTGGCACGTTTATATCTCGCTATTGGAAGCGATCGAGAGCGGTTATGAAAGGGATGACCAATCACAGCTACCGATAGCAGGAAATCAGCCCACTCTAATTATGCCGCTACATTGCGCGCATCAATACGTATCCTGCCATAACGATTACAGGCAATGAGCTGAAGGTCCAAAAAGTCGCTCGAACGTCATGCAGCTGGGCTGTCACATAGGCAATGAAGTGCGCTGCGCGCGCACCCACATATCCCCAGATAAGAATCTGCGCGAGTAGCAGGGGTGGACCTACCAGCACGAACAAAAATCCGGCGGCAAGGAAACCCGGAATGCTCTCCAGATCATTAAGATTTATTCGTCGCGATCGGTCGACGTATTCATTGATGTCTGTCTGGCCGCCCGAGGGGTTCGGGTTCAAAGGGCTTTTTTTCATATCCTCGGGACTGCGAAATCCAGCCGCTACCTGCATCATCCGTTGCACAGTCATCCATGGCTGTAGCATCAGTTTCAAAAGCATAATTGCTGCTGCGATTAGATAGGTCTGAAATACGGGATTCTCGAGGCTGAGGATTGTCGGATCGATAGGCATTTTCTTCTCCCACTACGTACTTGCAAAAAACTCTAACATAGTTAAAATTATTGAACAATGTCAAAAAATAAGAAAAAAACACCTTCCCGGCATGTTGCGCAGAAGCGTGCGCAGGTGGAGCGTGAGGTCCTCAGCATCGCCCAATCCATAGTGAGTGAGAATGGACCGACAGCCGTCACACTGGCGTCGGTTGCCGGGCGGATGGGAATGACAAAACAGTCTCTGTACCACTATTTCGCGTCGAAAGAAGCCTTGAACCGGGCCCTTGTGGCCGAACTGCTGGAGCAGGAAATCGGCGTGCTTTTGGCTGCCGTTGCAGAGCAAAAAACGGCGGAGAAAGTGCTCGGCACTTTAATAAGGGCGTTTCATGCGCACTACGTCGACAAGCTGGGGGCATTCAGAACCATCTACTGCAGTACACAAATGTACGCACCATTCGAATCGAATCTGGATGAAATTACGTTGCGCGAAAAAATTCACCCGCAGACGCGAGAGCTGTTCGATGTCGTTGAGCGACGCATAGCGAAGGCAGGAGCAAGCAGGGCAGAACGGAGACGTGCGCGGCAACTCGCTTTCACCGCATGGACCTCTGCGCTGGGCCTGGTGACGATGCTGGGAGTTGCGGATGCGAGCGATGATCCGATCACGCATTCGGACAAAGCCCTGCTACAAACATTGTCGATGGTTTTTGGGAACGCGGCATCCCACGTATGACTTAGCCTCGTGAGCGTTTCCGAGGATCGCGCATCGCGAGACGTGCATCGCGGCGTTCCTCCGCCGCTTCGAAGCGGCGTCGTTCCACTTCTGTTTCGGGCAGGATCGCGGGCACTGCTACTGGCGAGCCATTCTCGTCCAATGCAACGAATGTCAGGTATGCAGAGACGACGTGCCGCGAGTCGCCGCGAAAGCTGTTTTCAGCACCAACATACACACCGATCTCCATCGAGCTTCGCCAGGAACGATTGACTGCTGCTTTCAAGACCAGTGTTTCACCCGAGTGCGCCGGGGCCAGAAAATTGAGACTGTCTACCGCAGCGGTCACACAGGAATGGCCGCTGTGTCGTTCAGCGACAATCAATGCGGTGCGGTCACAAAGCCCCATTACCAGGCCACCGAACACGGTGTATTCCGAGTTAAGGTCATTTGGAAAGATCTTGTAAACGTTTTGGTTCACTGCCGACTCAGACGGCCGTTTTCCTGTTGCTGTCATATTGCTGTCCTGATTAAGGCGTAGTTGACCAGGCGACGCTGCAATCGATCGCGAATGCCTGCTGTCCGGTTTAGCCCGAGACGATCCAGCGCGGCACGATTTGGAGCTGCCTCGCCTGTGAAGATTGCGCCATACAACACGCGCAGTTTTGACGCTGCAGTGGCCGTATTCGATTGCAGCCATTCGAGAGCGGGAACGAGCTGCTGCTCCGTAGCGGTCAGGTCTGTCCCCAACGGATACTCCGGGAAGCAGTCGCGTAGCTCCGTACGAGCAAAAACCTGTTGCAGTGCGTGCAGCGAATTGTCGCTCGCCGCGTCGGGTATGCGGTAGTCAGCGGCAAGTTTGCGTGCCTCTTTTGCCTCTGCCACCAGTGCCGGCTGAAAGGCGGAGTCGGAAATCTGCAGCATGGCATCGATGACCTGCATGTCGGTTCGGCCGCGGGTTGCCGCAATACCGTATTCGGTCACATAGATATCGCGGTGGTGGCGCGGCACGGTCGGGTGGCCGCCGGACCAGCGAATGTTGGATTGCAATCTGCCCGCCTTGCTCCGGCTGGCACGTAACATGAGGATGGAATGCGCATCCTCGAGCGAATGCGCCATCGAGACGAAATCAAATTGGCCGCCGACGCCGCTGACAACGCGGCCATCGTCGAGCGTGTCGGAAATTGCCTCGCCCAACAACGTGACCATCATCGTCTCGTTGACGAAGCGTGCGTTGTGTCGCTGGCAGCGCTTGCGCGCTTCATCACCAAACAGGGTGTTGACGAAGGAAATGTGCGTCATATTGATGAGTCGTCTGCGTTCCGGCGGCATTTGCCTGAGCGTCTCATAAAACGAATTCGAGCCAATGAAGAAGCCGCCATGAATCAGCGTGTCGTTTTGTTCGTCAGCGGGTCGCCGGATCACGCCATGCTGGAATAACGCCAGCACGGCGTCGCTCAGCAATTCTGTCGATGCGTACAGCCCCTTCTCAAAGGGTGCCGTTTCCACCGGCAGTAGCAGCCGGTTTTTCGACCGGGTTCCGCCGGGAAGTTGTTCGAGCACGGACTTGAAGACGTCGGGCGAGTCCTGCCGAAGGCGCAAACAGTGAGACACAGCATCGCTCAGCGAGCCGATCCCAAGCTGCAGTGTGCCGCCGTCAGGGATCAGGCTCGCGACATGCATGCCGGTTGCGTAGTCTGCCTGGGTTACCCGGCGATTCGGCAAACCGAAGAGCGGAAACTGGCAGTCATCGCTGTCCAGGATAAAGTCGAAGCGGTTCGCATCGACCTCGGCATCGCCGAACATATAAGGCAGCTTATTATTGACCTGGCCGACCATCGCAACCGCGTGCCCGGCGCTCCGTCGTGCTTCGAGTCTCGGTAACAGGTCGAGCGTGACCTCGGGGTTGGAACTGAGGCTGTACTTCCCTGGTGTTGCAGCGTGCGACGCGACCAGCTGGGCGACGACGTTGACGCCGAGCGCCATCAATTCATCGACGACCTGGCTGTAGTTGATGCTGGCATGATTCTGTTGCGCAACATCGTTGCTCAGATAGGCCCCGGGGCGCAGATAAAATTCCCTGACCTTGATGTTGGCGGGCAGGCTATTCCCGGCAATCGCTGCTACGTAAGCAGGTGTCGGCCAGTCTGCATACAGGCGCTCGACGATCGGCTCGAGGAAGCTGGCCTCCAACCCGGCTTTGCCCTGCGGCGGTGACAGCGTGAGGCCGGTAAAGATGGTGAACGAAATCGACGGGTCAGACGCGGCACGTTCGAACAGCGCGTCCACGACATGCACGGCCTTGCCAAGACCGATCGGCAGACCCAGCACAACCGTCTTGCCGAGCATGGTTATTAACGCATCGGCAATCTCGGTTGCAGTTTGACAAGTTCGGCTCACCAAATCGTCGACTCAGGACAGGCAAGCAGGCGTGCGCATTCAGAAACAGGGGTTAGTGGCATCGACCCAGCTTAGCAAGCGTGGCTAATTTGTGATATTCGAAGCACTGCCCCTGAGATCAGCCAGGCTGGGATGACTTCTCCTGGCAGTACGCAACCGCAGCAGCGATTGCGTCCTTGCGATCATCAAATTGCTGCTCGACCGAAATGCGATCGAGGACACCCATACCGCTGAGCGCCCTCAGTGCGTGGCTCTTTAATCCGGACACGATGACATGGCGTTCGTGTTTTAAGGACAGGTCGATCATTTCATCGATTGCCAGTGCGGCGCTCGGATCAACATATCCGGCGTGTGTAAAGTCATAGATGACCACATCGCGATGGGCTATAGACTGAGTGTCGCGGCGAGCCAGGTCGCGCGCCGATGCGTAGGAAAACGATCCGTGCAGGAGAGTAATGAGCACCCGCCCATCGACGCTACTCAGCAGAGCTTTCTCGTCAGGCGTCAGAAGATCGAGTTCGTTCGCATTTGCAGACTGTTTAAGTCCTTTAAGCTGTTCTTCGGCGAGCCAACGCGAATTGACGAATCCGGCGAGAATAATGCCAACGCCAACGGCGGTAACCAGGTCAACGAAGACGGTAAGGCCGAGAGTTACGAGCATCACCACGACTTTTTCCCGAGGTACGCGGCGTATGCGTTTTAAGTATCCCCAATCGATGATGTCCCATCCGACCTTCATGAGGATCGTTGCCAGAATAGTGGTTGGCACGTAGGCGACGACCGGGCCAAGGCCCAATGCAAGCCCCAACAAAATGACGGCATGCAGCATTCCGGACATCGGGTTTCGACCTCCGGCGCGGACATTGACTACGGTTCGCATCGTTGCTCCGGCGCCAGGTAACGCACCTAACAGTCCTGCAACAATATTGCCGATGCCCTGTCCGACAAGTTCCTTGTCAGGGTCGTGTTGTGTTTTCGTAACTGAGTCGGCCACCAGCGAAGTTAGCAAGCTGTCGATTGACCCCAACAGCGCAAGAATGAATGCCGGCTGCAACATCGTCGCCATACTACCGGCGGTTACTGTCGGGATGACGAGTTCGGGAATTCCCGACGGCACTTCACCAATAACCGGCAAGCCCTGGATAGCCAGGGCCGAAACTGTTGTGCCAATGACAAGGATACCCAGTGGGGCGGGCACCAATTGTGCGAGCCGTTTGGGCCAGTAAATCAGGAGCAGCAAGGCGGCTAGAGCGAGCACAACTGCACGGATATCGATCGAGCTGATTTCCAATGTTGCCAGGATTTGCAGGGTGCCCGCGACGCCTTGTGTTGAAGCAGGCAGGCCAAGAAAGGGCAGAGCCTGAATGATCAAGATGATCGCGCCGATACCGGTCATGAAGCCGGACACAACCGATGCGGGCGTATAGGTCACGTATTTTCCGACCCGAAGCAAGCCGAACAGCATCTGGATGACACCGCCGAGCATCACAATGGTGAATGCCTCTGCAAGGTTTTCCGCGTGACTCGCAACAATTGCACCCATGACTACGGTCATTGGGCCGGTCGGACCTGACACCTGTGCCGGGGTACCACCAAATAACGAGGCGAAGAATCCCGTCGCGATAGCACCATATAATCCGGCAATGGCACCGGCGCCGGAGGCAACCCCAAAGGCAAGTGCGAGGGGCAACGCGACTACCGCAGCCGTCAGGCCACCGAAAATATCGCCTCGAATATTACGGCTGCCGCGGCCACCGCTCGATCCGCCCAAAGCATTCGGCTTAAGAAGTTTTAAAATACTCGACCGCATACCGATGCCGAAATCCAGAAGTAAAAGACAGTACCAAATGAATGGCTGTCTACGCCATCGATAGTCCGATCTATACGCGCCGTACGTCTTTCGTCACCTAATACTTGGCTGTTACATCGGGTTCAGGCCGGAGTAGGTGATGAGCTCAACGCGCTCATCGTCCTCTTCCTCTAGCACTAACCCGATACCGGGACAGTGGTACTTAAATTCCTCGTAGGACCGGTCGACGACCGACACCTCGCGGGTCTTTATGCAGCCCGTGAACATACCCGCTGGAACGTTTACGGTAACTCCAACCTCAACCACCTCTGCTAAATCTTCCGCTTCGCCGACCAGGTACTCCTGTCGGTATGCATCGCCGACCTGCGGATTCGCCAGCATCAGGTACCCGGGAAGCGCACCATTCACGCCCCATTCCCAGGCGCCGCAGTTGCACACGAACTCACCGTCCTCGTACTCGGCCGTATCCTCGCCGATGTACCAGACATTGCCGGCTGCGTCCTGTCCATACCAATCCCAGGTGTCTTCGACCACCTCACCGTTGAGACGAACGGTATCGCGAATGACTCTGGCATTGGCACCCATGACGACCTTGGTGCCCTTTGGATCAGCGGGATCCAGCACGGCCACGTCAATTTGCTCGGTGCCTTCGTCAGTTTCGGCCTGATACATCCAGGTCGCACCGACTGGAGCCGGAAAAAAAGTATTGTCGATCGTAGTGCTGAGGTCTGCGCCGGTAATGGTCACTGTATAAGGCGCATCAGGGTCAAAATTGGCCGGCAAGGGAAACCTCTTCTTGCCGCTCGAGTTACTACAGGCGACTAACGCCAGTACCGTCACCATCAGCAATATTTTAGAACAACCATCTATCCAATTCGTCATCTGCTTATGTCTCATTAAGTTCACCTTTTGCCGCAACTAGTAGTTGCAGTTACTCATTAGACGGCAGCGCGTTCGGAAACCGGTCGAAATGATTTTTGCGGGAAATACGTCTAACAAGTATGAACGACGAGACATTGAGATCCACATACGCAGCGCACCTGCGTGCGAATTTATCGAACGAACATCGCAACGCAATCAACAAACTGGTTTTTTCAAAACTCCTGTTTGTTCCCGCCGCCGCGATACTGCTTGCCGCGCTTGTAGTTGCACTATGCGCAGGCAATGGCAACATAAGTCGCGCTGAGTGTTGGGGAATACAGGTTGACGGATTCCTGTATTTGAACTCCGTGTTTTCGAACTCGCCGGAGTTTTGGCTAAACGTGACGGAGCTGGGTAACGGCTTCATCCTGTTTCCGTTTCTGTCATTCTTCCTCATAATTCAGTCGCAAACCTGGGCCGCATTTTTCGGTGCCATTCCAGTTTCAATGCTTCTGTCGAACGGCGGCAAGGCCCTGGCGTCCATGCCGCGACCGGCAGCGGTGCTTGATCCTCAATTGATGACCATCATCGGTGAGCCATTGAACCGGCTCAACAGTTTTCCTTCCGGACATACGACGACGGTGTTCGCTGCGGCGACAGTAATCGTCTTGATGCTGCTTTTGAAGCGACGCCAGTTCGGCCTTCGCTGGATTGTTGCCGGTGTGATAGTAGCTGCCTCAATGGTGGCATTCTCCAGAATCGCTGTAGGTGCGCATTGGCCCCTCGACGTCATGGTCGGCGCAGCATGCGGTTACCTGGGCGGAATCAGCGGCATTGCTATGACGCAGCGATATACTCGATGGTGGCATTGGATCGAGAAGCCCAATTGCCAGCTTGTTTTGGGGCTGCTTCTTTTTGCATGGAGTGGCGCATTGATAGAACAGATGAGAATCGGGGCATTCGACGCTCTGGCCATAACCTGGACGGCTGCCGCTATCGCCGCGACTACATCGCTTTATGTGTTAGTCCGCAACACGAGGCGCGCATGAAAGCGCTTGGAATCAAGATAGACAGCATCAGCGTGACGCAGTTTGTTCTGCTCTTAGCGCTTGCCAATATTCTTGTCTACAATTTTCAGCTCTTCACATTTTCTTTCGCGAATCTCGACTATGCATCACTCAATGGCGCGTCCACGCTGCTAACGATATTCACGGTGGTTTTTTCCTTCAGCGCTATCATCTTCTTTCTATTTGCGTTGGTTTCACCACACGCGCTGAAAGGATTTTGCGTTGTTGTGGCAGTGAGTAATTCGATCGCGATCTACTTCATAAACACCTATCAGGTAGTGTTCGATCGATCGATGATGGGTAACGTTCTGAATACGCGTATGGAGGAATCGGCGGAGTTATTGCACCCTATGTTGCTCTTCTACATCTTGATACTTGGGGTACTTCCTGCCTGGTTGATAACAAAAGTCCGCGTGCAACGGCAAAATCGTTTGCGGACATTGTCGCACCTCGTCGTTACGGCTGTTGTAGGTCTATTGATTGTCTATGCAAACGCCAGCACGACACTGTGGATCGACAAACATGCCAGTAGATTAGGAGGCGTTATTCTGCCGTGGTCCTTCGCTGTCAGTACATTACGGGTCAGCGTTGCGCAGTCGACGGCGGACGACGAATTAACACCGCTGCCATCATTGGCATCGCATCAGAATGAGAAAGCAGTGGTCATTCTGGTTATCGGAGAAACGGCCAGAGCAGGAAACTTTTCACTTTATGGATACGAGCGCAATACCAATCCACTGTTAGCTGGCAATGAAGTAATCAGCCTCAGGAATACCACTTCGTGCTCTACCTATACGACGGCATCCATTCATTGCATGCTCTCGCACGACGGCTCCGGCAGTGGTCCTTATGAGGCGCTGCCGACGTATTTGCAGCGCAATAATATCGATGTGATCTGGCGCAGCAATAATTGGGGGGAGCCCAAAATCACGGTAAAAAATTACGAAAAAAAGGCCGAATTGAAGGAATCCTGTAGCGGGGCCAATTGCAATTACGATGAAGTACTGTTGAGTGGGCTCGCTGAACGTATCGCGGCGTCGCAGAAGGAGCAGGTATTCGTCGTGCTGCACACCAAAGGCAGCCACGGACCATCCTATTTCTCCCGATATCCGGCTGCATTCGAAGAGTTCAAGCCCGTTTGCCGGTCTGTGGAACTGGATAAGTGTACGCAGGACGAGTTGATAAACGCGTACGACAATACAATCTTGTATACAGACTATTTCCTGGACCAAACAATCACTCAGCTAAAAACTCTGACCGACACGCCAGTCCTGATGATATATGTCTCGGATCACGGCGAGTCTTTGGGCGAGTATGGTTTGTATTTACACGGTACCCCGTACTCGGTTGCGCCCGATGTGCAAAAAGTAATTCCCTTCATTCTCTGGATGTCGGATTCGTTCAAAAAGCAACACGGTATACAGGACACGTCGTTTACTCTCGATCGCTACTCGCATGACAACGTCTTCCATAGTGTTCTGGGTGCATTTGGTATGCGGGGCGAGATATACAACGAAGGTCTCGATATATTCAGCCGCTAGCTCAGCGTCAGTCAATTCTGAACGGTGCAGACTCTGCGAGTACGTCGTAGCCATCGTCTTTCAACAGCCGCGCCACATAGGTCCCCGGCGGTATCGGCCATATGACTTCGGATGTACTTGCATCCAGGCGCACAGAGCCCTGCGGCAGCGCATTGACATAGAGCCAGGTCAGGCCGCCGTCGTAGCCCGGAACATAAGCCGGGTCAATGCCAGGTTCGTAGATGCCCAGGTAGTCGTTGCGGTTGCCGGGACCATTTTGCCATTCGATTTCGATGGTCTCGCCGACTTTGTACGTTTCGCGTGACACTTCGACCGTCGGCGTGGCATTGCTGTCCACTACCCAAAACTCACTGCGAATTGATTCGCTCTCCGGCGTACGCAGCTCGACTTCGTAATGGCCGGCTGAGAATTCTTTGGCCGGAAATCGCAATTCGCCACTGCCGCTCGCAATGCCGCTGCTATGCCCGGAAATTTCGATGTTTGAATTCAGAGTTTGTCGGTAGACGATGACAACCTCATCATCCAGATCGTAAATCCGGTGATCGGGACTGACCAGGCGCGGCACCGCTGCCGGCGTGACTGAAAAGGTCGACACAACGGCGCGATGGTCGCTGGGCCAGGGCGACACGCTCAGCGTGACATTCTGCGCACCTTTTTCACCAACGAGTTCGCTGGACTTTGCTCGTGCCGGGCCCGCGAACCAAACGAAGTCAATACGATCTTGTGGGTCGTTCTCGCCCGGCGCATACGCTTCCAGCGGTGGCCGCCCGGCCCACCAAGTGAGGCCCGGATCCTGTCGTACATCCGGATGTATTACTCGCCACGAGTCTTTGAAACCGGCGCTTGCAACCGCGCGACTCACTGGCCAGTCAACCGCGTATTTGAGGAAAGGGCGCGCACCGACCATATCGTCCTTCCAATCCGTGTGCGACGGTGCATTGAAGTCACCCGTCAGGAACACCGGGGTATCGCTATTGACGATCGGCTGCAGCACATCCAGATACGGGGTCAGCGCCTGGAGTCGAACCGTTTTCTCAAGCTCGATCACGTCCTTGAGCGAGCCACCATCGCGTATCAGGTCCGCGCCGTACGGATCCGACGGGAGATGCACGTTCGCCAACGCGACCACCTGACCTGGACGCACTTCCACGTAGACGAACAGGCGATTCGCGTTGGGCGGATCCAGCATCGGGTATTTCGAGATCGCATAGTTCTGCGGGTCGTAGTGCCATCCAAGCTCGGTGGCGAGGCGTGCCAGGTTTCCTTCTGCTTCCTGAATGCCCACAATGTCCGCATCAGCCAGCCGAATCGCTTCTACAACCTTATCGAAACTGATATTCGTGCCGCCCCATTCGATATTGAAGGTCATTACACGAAGTTCGATGGCCTCCGGTTCAGCCGCGATACGCTGCTCGCTGTCGCTGCATGCGGACAGGCCGAGCAAAGTAACTAATGCAACAAGAACTGAGTTTTTCAAAACAATTTTCCCTATGATGGTCACTGTCGACTATGAAGATTCAAATCACATTCGCCACGCTTGCACTGATGTTGGTCGCTTGTTCGCCTGCGAGCAAGGACTATTCGGTCACCGAAGCCTGGATCAAACTACCCGATGGTGTCAGATTGGCCGCAGACATCTACCGACCAGCCGGGGCTGAGACAAGCGACCGTTTTCCGGTGTTGCTGGAATACATCCCCTATCGCAAGGATGAATCGAGGTCTCGAAACTACTCGACCTATTCATACTTTCTCGAGCACGGTTATATCGTTGCGCGGGTCGATATTCGCGGCACCGGGAGAAGCGAGGGCAAAACCATTCCCTACGAATACTCGGATATAGAGCTCGACGATGGCGAACAGGTCATTCGCTGGTTGTCTGAGCAGGAATGGTCAACCGGCAAAGTTGGCATGTTTGGTATCTCCTGGGGTGGCTTCAATGCCATACAAATGGCAATGCGCAATCCACCTGCGTTAAAAGCGTTCGTGTCCCTGATGGCAACCGAGTATCTGTACCAGGAAGACGTTCACTACATGGACGGCATCATGCATGTCGACTCCTGGATGATGAGCAACGATCTCTACAATGCGTTGCCCGGTGCGCCAGATTTTGCAATGAACGAGGAATGGCTGGCGAATCGCTTCAACGTCGAGCCGAGCGTGTACGCCTACATGCGCCAGCAGCGCGATGGCCCTTTCTGGGACCGGGCTTCAGCGCGCGACCGCTACGACGAAATCCGGGTGCCCGGCTACCATATTGGTGGTTGGTACGACGGCTATCGAAACAGTTTGCCGCGCATGTTGCAGAACGTTGCTGCGCCGGTGAAGGCAATGATCGGGCCCTGGGACCATTACTTTCCGCACAACGCCTGGCCCGAGCCACAGGTCGAATGGCGCCACGAGGCGGTGCGCTGGTTTGACCATTGGCTGAAGGGAGAAGACAACGGCATTCTCGAGGAGCCGGATCTCGCCGTTTATGTGCGCGACTATTATCCACCGGACCCTGCAATCGAGTCGGTGCCCGGACACTGGCGTTGGGAGGACGGCTGGCCCATTGAACGCATTGACCACCAGGACTGGTACCTGCAGTTGGATCACGGGCTTGGCAAAACGCAGTCGAAAGCAACAACACATCGAATGACTTACAAACCGTCCATGGGGCTGGAAGGTGGTGGCCAGACCATGTGGTGGGGCAGCGTAACGCCTGACCAGCAGCCCATGGACGATCTCAGCCTGGTATACGACAGTGAGCCGCTGGCCGCGCCGCTCGAAATACTGGGCAGGCCGGTCGCGAGCATCAATGTGTCCGCGAACGCGCCACGCGCAAACTGGATTGTTCGTATTTCGGACGTGGCCCCGGACGGGCAGGTGACGCAGGTTAGCGGTGCGGCGTTCAATGGCACGCACCGCAATTCAGCACGCGAACCGGAAGACCTTATTCCGGGCGAAGTGTTTCCACTGGATATCGACCTGTATTTTACGTCCTGGGTGTTTCCAAAAGGCCATCGCATCCGTGTGGCGATCAGCAATGCGCAGTGGCCCATGCTGTGGCCAACACCGGGACCGGCGGAAACGACCCTGGCGATCGGTGCAGAGAATGGTGCCTACCTGCAACTGCCGGTGGTGCCGCCCGGCGCTGAGCGCCGACCGGACTTCAAGGCACCGCAGGCATCACCGGTGTTGGCCGGTTTCGAGACCCTGGACTCCGGCAACATCACTGGCTACGCGGCGATAACCTCGATCGCGCAGGACCCCGATACGGGCGAGGCAGTCGGCGTCGCTGCAAATACAGGTGCGACTCGCTACCCCTGGGGAATCGAGCGTTTCGAGGAAGAGATTGAACACCGCACCTCCGACAGCAACCCGGCGCATACGTCGGTTGCAGGTCGCTACAAGTTATCCGAGGAGCTGCAGGACCGGACGCTGGACTTCGAACAAAC
>JBBKWL010000159.1:0-5762 GCA_037968975.1 Woeseiaceae bacterium
TTAAGTTTCCGTAACTTACTGTTTTATAAGCCAACTGAAAATCCGCGTGTCGGTGGTTCGATTCCGCCCCTGGCCACCAACTTATTCAAACACGGCAACATACTTATAGAATAGGTGTCTGGCCATTTGCTTTTGGCTTGCGTGAGTCAGCTGTGAATCGTTAAGCCCGCCGTCGTTAGAGACCCTGTGGGTACAGAAAACCGGGACTTTTCTCGGGGCGCTCGTATATCCTATGTGTAATCAATGGTATAGCAGTCAGGTCTGATGCTCATGCAGTACCGCTTCGACAAGTTCGTCCTCGATACGGCGCAGTTCGCGCTGTTCGATGACGGGCGCAAAGTTGATGTCGAGCCCCAGGTTCTCAAACTCCTTGAATACCTGATAGAAAATCGGGATCGCGTCGTCTCTCGAACGGAGCTGCTGGACAACGTATTCGGCCGCCGGATTGTCACCGATAACGCGTTGACGGTTCGAATTCGGGCGGCACGAACGGCTGTTAGTGATGCTGCCAAGGACCAGGCCATCATCGCCACGGTGCAGGGTGCAGGTTACCGTTTCGTTTCAAACGTCGAGGTGACTTCTCATGTCTCGGCGCGGTTTGAGCAGGCCGATCGATCGGATACCACCACCAGCCCTGACATGCGCCAACTGTCGACAGCCGAACCGACTGTCGCCGTGTTGCCGTTTGAAGCCATTGGCGACGCGGAGGTTGACACAACGGTTGCCCGGGGCCTCGTACATGACGTAACCACCCGCATCGCGCGAACCCGGACGATGTTCGTCATCGCGCGTGGCACGGCGTTCCAGTTTGAAGGTGGCGCGCACGACGTAAGGGAGATCGGTGCCTCGCTGGGCGTGCGCTATATTGTGCAAGGCGCGGTACAGATTTCCGGCAACAAGATTCGTGTATCGATCGGACTCGCGAGCACTGAGTCCGGCCAGGAGGCCGGCTCTTGGCAATACAACAAGCAGCTTGGCGATGTGCTTGTAATCCAGGATGAAATAGCGGAGCTGATTGTCGGCTCGATCGAGACTGAGATTCAGAAGCAGGAGATGCAGCGTTCGACACTGATGCCGTCCTCCAATCTCGATGCGTGGAGCGCTTACCACCGGGGCTTGAGTCATATGTACCGCTTCCGCATGAAAGAGTGCGACAAGGCTGAGGTCTTTTTCCGGCGCGCCATCGATCTCGAGCCCAACGTGCCACGCCCATATGCTGGCCTGTCGTTCGTTAATTACGAACGCGCGTACCTGAACCTCGATGACGATCGGGTTAACTCGCTGCGCCGCGCCTTCGACTACGCTCGGGAGGCCGTTGCGGTGGACCCCACCGATCCGATGGGCCACTGGGCAATGAGTCGTGTGTCGTTTCTGAACGGTGATCTCGAGTCGGCGCGCAACTCCATCATTGAGTCGACCGACCTTAATCCGAGTTATGCAACCGCGCAGTATTTTCTCGGTTGGATTTCGATGCAGCTCGGTGACCACGAGCTTGGTCTCGAGAGCATTGATCTCTCGCGTCGCCTGAGCCCGTACGAT
This sequence comes from Woeseiaceae bacterium, assembly GCA_037968975.1. Classification (GTDB taxonomy): domain Bacteria; phylum Pseudomonadota; class Gammaproteobacteria; order Steroidobacterales; family Woeseiaceae; genus UBA1847. Next base: position 1,540 of record JBBKWL010000159.1, read on the forward strand.
CCGCTTATATACGGCATGCTCGGCGTGTCGGCGATGAGTCTTGTTCTCCTGGGTCGATACGACGAAGCGATTGAGAGGGCCCGACTGGCTATCGACCACCCGGATTTGCACTACCAGGCACGCGCCATGGGTGTCGTCATCTTTGAGATGGCAGGCGAGATTGTTCTCGCGAAGGACTCACTGAAGAGAGTCTGGGCCGTCAATCCCGACTACGATCTCAAGGAATTCTTCTCCGTGTATGCATTTCAAAAGGATGAGGACATTCGGCGCATCACCCACGCCTTCGAAGACATCAAGCGCCGCGTACGCCGCTAAATTCACTGATTCTTCACCACACCTTCACGTTTGGCAGCGAGTCCCGCGTTATACCTGACAGCAGGATAAAACGTGAAGGAAAAACAATGACGAACAAGATCTCAAGACGCAATTTTATGGCCCACGTTGGTGTCGTCGGCGCGGCCGCTGGTGGTGGGATGTTGTTGCCGGACAGTGACGTGCACGGTATGGGCGGTGCACCGAATCCTGACCCGACTCATCTCAAGCCGAAGCACGGCGGTTGGGAAGTAAAGCCTAATGGTGTCGATGATCTCGCCAGTATCGAATTCGCACTGAGCAACACGGCGCCGGGCGGCATGGTCAAGCTCAAAAAGGGCATCTTCAAGTTCAGTGGCGCGGCGAGTATCCCGGACTTCGATGGCCGGTTCATCGGCGCCGGGCGCGACAAGACGATTTTGACCTGCAGCGACGAGTACAATTATGAGCTGTGGGAAGTTCCGGGAGGCGGCAAGGAACAAGGCCTGCCCAAGCCGCCACCGTTCCCGAGGCGACCTGTCGACGGATCGACGACGAAGAATGCGCCCGGCTTCCTTTTCTTTTACAAGACACCGCTTAACACGGGTGAAGATCCCGCGGATCGGGCCAACCGAATCGAAATTCGTGACATGGCGTGCCGTGGTGCAATGATTGGTGAACTTTGGGCGCTGGGTGATGAGGCAATCTGCATCAGCATTTCCAACACCATCGACTGGCACAACCCGGGGATTCCACTGGAGACTACGCGCCAGGATGTCTATATCTCACGGGTCGATGCGGCCGGATATGCTACCGAGGAGTTCGGGCCGTTCGGAAATGCCTGTGCATGCATCAATGTGCTGGGTGGGCTCGACCTGACCGATAACTATAATCTTGAAGGCAGCGTCGACGGCGATGCGATTGGACTAGCGAATGGTGCAATCGCAGCAATTAGGCAAGCCGAAGGTGACGTGACGTTCTCAGACTGTCGTCTCAAGAACTGCAGGCTGGGCCCGGCTATTGTCGGCTATCGCAACGGCACCCTGATCTTTGAAAACATCTCGACGGACGGCTGTCGCGCCGATTGTGTGCGCTTTTTCGACAACAGCAATTGCAAACTCATTGTTCGCGATTGCGACCTGTCATGCGATTCGTTCGCGTTGCCGCCGGAATACGCACCGAACGGTGCGACCGACCAGCCAAGCAGTCTAGGATGCATTCTGGCCATACAGGGACTGGAGGCGGCGATCGGTTGGCCGCAAAACCTGCAATGGCTCTCGCTGGCATTTGATCAAGCAGCGCATGATGCGCACCCGGAAGCCGGACCGCTTGGCACCTGGCGTCCACAGGGTCCGCCGAAGGCGCCGACACCGAGTACGTTGCGAGTCACGGACAACTCATGCCTGTCGTCGGAAACGCCAAATACCTATTGCGTTCATGTCATCGATGTGACGAACCTCGCGTTCGGTATGCCGACGATCAGTGCGAATATCCGACGCAATAATTGTAACGACAGCGAATCGTGCATCAGCCTCGAGCACGTCGACCAGGCGTTGGTAAGGAACAACACGTGCTCCAGCCAATCGGTCGGCATCGAGCTCCATAACTCGGCGAATGTCGAGACTATCAACAACCAGTTCAGCTTCTCGAATGAACCGGGTTGTGAGATTCGCACGCTGATCCTCGGCGAGAAGATGGATTTCAGCCATGTCGTACCTGGTGCGGGTACTTGCTCAGTGCAAGGCTGAAATCGGACGGCCCCGGTGTACGGAGGCGCCGGGGCCGGTATCGATTTCGGCGTGTAGTTTGCGTGTAAACGAGCCGAGAAAACCACCGAATTAGAAATACGAATCCAGAACAAGAACAGACGTATCGCGTCTCAATAACCTAAACAATTCAACGAATTTAGATCAATCGAGAACTCGCTAGACAAACCCAACTGAATACTGAAAATCCGCGTGTCGGTGGTTCGATTCCGCCCCTGGCCACCATTCTTCTCAAAAATCATCAGATACTTAGCGTCGTGGTGACTGAGCGCTGGTTTTCGCGTTGTGGCAGATTTGTGCCAGTTACGGAAATTTGAGAGGCCTACATATCGTCATCTCTGTAAATCTTCAGCGCGCCGTTCGGCTACCCATATTCGGCTGATGATGGCTCGAGTTGCGTATACTCAGGTCAACAACACGAATGAAAATTACACGGGGAAAGTGGGATGCTAAACCGCATTATCATTGGGCTGCTCGTGTTGACGGTAGCGGGTTCTGCTACACCTGCAATCGCCGACCAGGACGCACGCATCGAAGCGATCGAAGCACTGGACGTCTCCCTGATTGACCGCTATCGGCGAACAGCGTCTCTACAAAGTGTGGTCGATACGATTCCGCAAGTGCATTCGACAATCACACTCGATACGCAACAAACCACGACACTTCCTGTGCCCCCATTCGATCAAATGTCCCGCGATGAGCGCCGGTTGTCACGACTTATTGCCGAGGCCTACAGCAACGAGTCCGGCCGCAATACAGAAACTGTTCGCTCGTTGACCGGCCTTCACGCGAGCGTTCTTTTACGTCGGTATCTCAACAACCGCCCGCTGCGTACGCAGATCGGGTCCATCGCCGGCAACCCGGAATGTCAAAGTGACCTTAGTCTTGACCGGCACCTCGCGCGATATGCGGCCGCAGTCGTCGCCAACGATGACCTTGAGCAGCTAGCGATCATGACGGAATTCACCTCGTCACTGAATTGCTTGTCGGTAAACCAAGCGCTACGTTTCGCAGATGCACTCGGCATGACGGTGTTGACTCTCCGAGAAACCCTTGCGGATCCGGCGGTCATTAGTCAGGTCGATGCGCGGCTAACACCCATTCAAATGACCAATCTTTTGAATTTTCTTGTGATCGTTGTGGATTTCACAAAGGGGCTCGACTCGTCCCTGGCGCACCTCGCAACGCTCTCCATGGCGATCAATGGAACGCTAACGCTGCAACCGGGGGCGTTCTATCTGTACGAATGGCATGACGGTGCAATGGTTGACGTCGGCGCGGATCTCGATCTCGGCCGCTTGAAGGCAATTCTGCGGCCGGACAACATCGGCTTTGGAAAATGCTCTTTCACAGAGATGCTGGGGCAGGGCGTTGGGTCGGGAAATTTCCAATGCGGTCGCGGCGCACCTTGTTCGCAATCCGGAATAGGTGGCGCGGCAGACTTGTCACTTGACACTGGAGTACCGGAGGGCCTCGACCCTGCGATTGACCTGACTCCTGGTGACTCAATGCCAACACGACCAGGCCTCGGGCCAACGCACACCGCGCTAGGTGTTCCTGCGAGCGCAATACCGTCCGGCTGCACCAGTGCGCTGGGTGGTCTATCTACGGATAGCGGGTCGCCCTACGGTGGGGCGACAAGCTCCAATGTGGCCCAGTGCATGCTCAACACAGCAATTGCGAAACGACGTGCTAACGATCCGTTCTACTGCATGCTGGAGGCTAACCTTCAGGGGCAAGACAGTTCGGGACCGATCGTCGCCGGTGCAGATCCGGTTACGGGTGCGCCGATCATCATCGGCATCTACGGCAATGACGAGTGCTACACGGATCCGGTGGCGCAATCAACGGGCGATTCGCAGGGCACTGATGATGAGGATGAACAATCATCAACAAGCGGGAAATATCGCTTTACGCTCCGCGACCTCGAGTCCGCAAAAAGCTTTGTCAAGCACAACTTTTGGTCGGGACCAGGCATCAAAGACTGGGCAATGAACATCGCAAAATCGCAAGTGCCGCCCGGTCGATGGAATGACCTCGAGTCTCGCGACGGTTGCGATACTTGCATGGACTGGGACATAGCTTTGGAGATCGTCCACGGAAGTATCGACAGTGCCGAGAATGGCGATACGAACGGAAACTTTGGCATCACGCGCGGTACAGATA
>JBBKWL010000160.1:0-3799 GCA_037968975.1 Woeseiaceae bacterium
GCGTCAGCCAGCAAACCGGCTGCTTCACGGTAGGCCTCGAGTTCCTTTTCCGGTGACAGGAACGCGTCTCGATTGAAACCGGGTGGCTCCGTCGAGATGGAGCCGGCGATGGCGACCTCAGTTTCGGCGGCATTCTCACAAGCCTGCTTCGCAAGTAGAACCGCGCCCCGATGAACAGCCTCAACCTGCTCACCGAGTCCGGCGGGCCCTAACATTTGCCGAGTTGAACCAAATGTATTGGTGATGATTACATTCGCGCCGGCCCGAATATAGTCTTCGTGTGCATCACGCACCGCATCCGGATGGCTCAGTACGGCCGCCCCACTCCAGGCAATTTTGTCCATCGGCACGCCGCGTCGTTGCAGTTCAGTGCCCATACCACCATCGGTAAGAACGATCTGATCATCTGCAAACATGCCCCGCACAAAGTCAGTCATCAGACTGCCGCCGAATTGGCGTACCCGGCCGCGCACCGGTCACTTCGCCGTTGGCGAACACGACCTCGCCATTCACCCAGACCTTTTCGATGCCCGTCGATGCAACATGCGGTGACTCAATGGTTGCACGATCCATCACTTTGTCCGCATCGAAAAGCACCAGATCCGCAAAGCGCCCAGCCTCGATCAGTCCGCGTTCCCGGATTCCAACGTGCTGCGCAGATAGCGAGGTCATCTTGCGCACGCCCTCTTCAAGGCTGACAACCTGGCGCTCGCGTACGTAGTGACCAAGAAACCGGGTGAACGCACCGAATCCGCGCGGATGAACCCCGGCGAGTTCGCCATCACTGCCGATCACCGTGTGCGGCCAGCGCATGATGGCTTCGATATCGGCCTCCTCCATCGCGATGCCCAGCATGTCAGACCCGGGTTCTTCCGGACCCAGTTCCATTTCTGCCTGCAGCAGCTCCATCAGGGTCGTTTCGGCGTCCGTTTCCCGAATGCCCGCAATTTCAGCAATGGTCATGCCGTTAAACGCGGGATCCGGCTGGTAGGTCGATACGACAATGGTCTCTGGCGACAACAGCTCGCGCAGAATAAACTCAGCGCCGTCGCGGCGACTCAGGTCGCGCTCCGGAAATAGGGTCACCAACCAGCTAAATGCCGTATTCCAGGCACGATACGGGTATATGTCGGCGGTAATCTCAACGCCCGATTCCCGCGCCGCATCCAGCCCGTCGATCAGGCGCTCCGTCTGACCCCACCAATCGGTCATCGCAAGTTTCATGTGACTGACCTGCACCGGAATGTTGGCTGCGCGTCCTATTTCGACTATCTCATCGATGGCTTCCCAGAAATAAATGTCCTCGCTGCGGATATGACTGATATAACGCCCGCCGTACCGGGCTGCCACTTTGGCCAGTTGCACGACCTCTTCGGTCGACGCAAACGATCCAGGGTCATACTCAAGACCCGTGCCGAAGCCCAAGGCTCCCGCCTGCATTTCGGCGTTCAACAGGCTGACCATCTCTGCGACTTCCGCAGACGCCGCCTCGCGTTGATAATCCTCACCCATCACCAACTCACGCAACGTTCCGTGCCCGGCATACGATGCGACGTTCACCGCGGGTGGCGAGGTCTCGAGACTCGCGAAATACTCCGCAAGCGGATAGTTGTGGCCGCCGTCCTGACCGGCCGTTATCGTGGTGATTCCCTGACTCACGGCCGCGAACGCACCAGGCCCTTCCTGCAGTCCATCGTCGTGGTGACTGTGGGTGTCGACGAAGCCGGGCGCCAACACCAGTCCTGCAGCGTCGACAACAGAGTCGGTGCCCGCGGGTTCAAAATCGCCGACTGCAGTAATTCGATCCGCCACAATGCGCACACTGACAAAGCGAGACGGACCGCCGCTGCCGTCAACCACGCGCGCATTAAGGATAACCGTACCAGCAGGCTCCGACTTTTCCGCACCGCAGGCAAGCAGCGCTGCACAAAGTGCGACTGCAAGGAATATCCTGTTCATTCTTTGTCTCCGCATCGCTGTGGCTAAGGGTATCTCTCAAAGATGATGCCTGTCTCAAAACCCGAGTCGAGGCTGAACCCGGTGACGTCGCCGGCCGGGTTACGCGCAAACATCAGGCGAACAACTGACGGATCTGACCAACCTTGTGGCTGGAATGCAAATTCGAACTGATCGACCGCGCTCGGTGCAACTTGCAGCGGCGCTTCCTGTTCGATACGCAGGACCAGTCCGCTGTCAGCGGCAGAAAAACGATACGTTGCGTCCAGTTCCACGGAATAAAAACTGCCCACATATCGCTCCAACTCTTCGCGCGTCAGCGCAGGTCGCACGGATCTCAAGTCTAACTCGGTTGCATTCGCTTCGTCTTTGCCGTCCGAAACCTTCTCCGCCAGGTGATCTGCGAGGTACAGATCGGCGATCTCGAAAGCGAGGCCTTCGGGGTAGGCGTTGTCATCGTTGCAAGCAATTGCTATCGCGAAGTCATAGTCGACGAATCGCTGCAAGACCGAACGAAATCCCCAGGAACTACCGGTGTGGTAAATCGTCTGCAGGCCGCGATACTCACCGAGGAACAAGCCCTTGCCACGCGGGATCTTGCTACCGTCGTTGAGTATTCCTTGCATCAACATACTCGAGTAAATCTCGGGCTGGTTCGCGCCATGCAGGAAATCATCCCAACGCAGCAAGTCTTCGACCGTCGTGTACATTTGCCCGTCACCGGGTATGTCGAAATTGTAGTTGTGTGTGATCCGGACCTGACCGCTGTCGTCGCGAACGTAACCGATGGCACGTTGTGGGATGACCTGACCAAGGTCGTCGTACATCAGGCTATTGTGCATGCCGAGCGGTGCAAATATTCGCTTCTCTACATAGTCGGCCAGCGACTCTCCACTGACGCGCTCGACGACCAGCGCCAGCAACATATATGCCGAGTTACTGTACAGATAACGCTCACCCGGCTCAAAATTTAATGCCTTTTGCCGCGCCATCATTTCGGAAATTTGGGTCAGCGAAATGGGAAAATAGTCGTCGCGTCCTGCCAATGGAAACAGACTTAAGTAATCGCGCAGGCCACTGGTGTGATAGAGCAACTGCGAAAGCGTAATTGGCGACTCGTATTCGGGCAACTCCGGCAGCCATTTACGAACGTCGTCGTCGAATGACAGCCTTCCTTCCAGCGCCATCATGCTGATACTTGCCGCAACAAATTGTTTCGTTATAGACGCAACATCGAACACGGTTTTTGGCGTTATCGGAACGTTGTGGTCAAGATTCGCGTAACCGTAACCCCGTGAATACACGACAGAACCGTCCTGCGACATGGCGAGCGCACATCCAGGTGACCCGGGCGTGTCCCAGCTTGCAAAGATGGCATCGACCGCAGCGTTGTTGTTGTCAACGCAGCCGATTGCAACGGTAGATGTTGCGACTACAACGAGCAGAAGGCGCGACATTGACGATTACTCACTCGTTATAGGGAATGCGAGGTCTCGCACGACTTCTGCGTGTGGAATTTTTGTGAGCTCGGCTGGCGCCAGGATGATCCGATCACACTCCATCACACGCGCGTCTATCCAGACCGGAATATGCTCTGGCAAACCAAACGGCGTGACGCCGCCAAGCTCCATTCCGGTCTGTTCTTTAGTCTGCTCAGGGCTTGCGAAGGAAATACGGGAGACGCCGAGTTTCTTGCGTACTGTCTTGTTGACATCCAGGCGACCATTGGCCAATACCACACACGCGGCAAATTTGGCCTCACCCTTCTTGGATGCGACCAGCAATACATTGCCGGACTCGTCCAGTGAATACCCATAATGCTCGCAAAATTTGTGCGTGTCGG
>JBBKWL010000161.1:0-13412 GCA_037968975.1 Woeseiaceae bacterium
GACCGGCTGGTATTCATCGTTGGTCCGGTCGAAGACCAGATGGCCAACCTCATTGTCGCGCAATTGCTGTATCTGGAGTCCGAGAATGCGGACAAGGACATTCACCTGTATATCAATTCCCCGGGTGGTGTCGTAACAGCAGGGCTGTCTATTTACGACACGATGCAATTTATCAATTGCGATGTCAGCACCATTTGCTGCGGGCAGGCCGCGAGCATGGGTGCGCTGTTATTGGCCGGTGGTACCAAGGGCAAGCGCTTTGCATTACCGCATTCCAGAGTCATGGTGCACCAGCCGAGTGCGGGTTATCAGGGCCAGGCGACCGACATCAGCATCCATGCCAAGGAAACATTGGAGCTCAAAGCCAGGCTAAATGCGATCATGGCCAAGCATACCGGTCAGTCGATCGAGCAAATCGAGAAAGATCTTGAGCGGGATAATTTCAAGAGCGCAGAAGAGGCCAAAGCCTACGGGCTGGTGGATACCGTACTCGCAGAGCGTAAGGAAATGCGCAGCGACGCCTAGATTCGATTCCTTATAAATCAATAAGTTACATTTACTACTTGCAGCATTTGCGAACTGGTGCTTTGCACCATTAAATGTCGCATGTTATATACACAGCGTCGCTCTAAGCGACTGATTTTGTTGTCACAGAGGCCTACTCTTTATGAGCGATGATTCCCGCGGTAAGAACGAGGACGGAAAACTCCTTTATTGTTCTTTTTGCGGCAAAAGCCAGCACGAAGTTCGCAAGCTGATTGCGGGTCCTTCGGTCTTTATTTGCGATGAATGCGTAGAGCTGTGTAACGACATCATCCGCGAAGAACTTGAAGACACTGGCGAGGCCGGGCAAGACAAGCTGCCCAAGCCTCAGGAGATCAAGGAAATTCTGGACGAGTACGTGATTGGCCAGCAAAGCGCCAAGAAAGTGCTGTCTGTGGCGGTGTATAACCATTACAAGCGCCTTAACGATCGCCTTGACGAACGCAACAAGGATGACGTCGAACTCGCCAAGAGCAATATCCTGCTGATCGGCCCGACGGGCTGCGGCAAGACGCTGTTGGCCGAGACGCTGGCAAGGCTGTTGAACGTGCCGTTCACCATTGCCGACGCGACCACATTGACCGAAGCCGGTTACGTCGGGGAAGACGTCGAAAATATCATTCAAAAGTTGCTGCAGAAGTGCGACTATGATGTCGAGAAGGCGCAGACCGGTATTGTCTACATCGATGAGATCGACAAGATTTCTCGCAAATCGGACAATCCGTCAATTACCCGCGATGTTTCCGGTGAGGGTGTGCAGCAAGCACTCCTGAAACTGATTGAGGGCACCATTGCATCTGTGCCTCCGCAAGGCGGTCGCAAGCATCCGCAGCAGGAATTCCTGCAGGTCGATACCGGCAATATCCTGTTTATATGTGGCGGTGCTTTTGCGGGCCTCGACAAGATCATTCTCAATCGCTCATCCAAAAGCGGTATTGGCTTTGTCGCCGATATCAAGACCGAAGAAAACGAGCTGAGCATTGGCGAGTTGTTGCATGAGGTCGAACCTGAGGATCTGATTCGATACGGCCTGATCCCGGAATTTGTCGGCCGCCTGCCGGTGGTCGCAACGCTGGAGGAACTGGATGAGGCTGCACTGGTGCAGATTCTTCTGGAGCCGAAGAATGCGCTCACCAAACAGTACCGCAAGCTGTTCGATATGGAAGGTGTGGATCTTGAGTTTCGCGACGATGCATTGACTGCAATCGCGAAGCGCGCGATGCAACGCAAAACCGGCGCGCGTGGACTGCGGACGATTCTCGAATCGGTATTGCTCGACACGATGTATGAGCTGCCGTCTGCTATCGATGCGAAAAAAGTCGTTGTGGACGAAGCCGTCGTTACAGGCGAGAATAAACCGTATGTGATTTACGAGTCGGAAGAGAAGCCGAGCGACGACATCGAGCAACAACAGCAGCCGCGCCCGACAGGGTCGGACGGGGCTTAGACACTTTCGCAATACCTGGCTTGAATTCTGAGGCAACGGACACATGTCCGCTGACAGCATTTCTAAACGAGGTTTATCCTGGTGTCTGAACAAGATCTGATTAGCGACATAGAAACTACGGACGATTCGTCCGGCATTCCTGTATTGCCGTTACGCGACGTTGTCGTGTATCCGCATATGGTCATTCCGCTGTTTGTCGGACGCGACAAATCCATCGTTGCGCTAGACAAGGCCATGCTCGCTGGCAAACGAATCTTGCTGGTCGCGCAAAAGAAACCCGATCTTGATGACCCGCAACCCAATGATTTGTATGAAGTTGGTACGCTGGCGACCATTCTGCAGCTGTTGAAGCTGCCGGACGGGACAGTCAAGGTTCTGGTCGAAGGTACCGAGCGTGCGCTCGTAGATCGCATCAATGTGTCGGATCATTTCTCGGCAGAGATTTCGCTGTTGCGCGAGGACGATCGTCACGACGAACGTGAAATTGACGTGCTGGTGCGTTCGATCATTGCTCAGTTCGAGCAGTACGTGAAACTCAATAAGAAAGTCCCGCCCGAGATTCTGACCAGCCTGTCCGGAATCGACGAGCCGGGCCGGCTGGCCGACACCGTTGCGGCTCACATGGCGCTGAAACTGTCGGAGAAGCAACGCATTCTCGAGGTTCAGGACGTCAAGACTCGGCTTGAGCAGATTCTCGGCATCATTGAAGGCGAGATCGATGTTCTGCACATCGAAAAACGCATTCGTGGCCGCGTAAAGCAACAGATGGAAAAGAGTCAGCGCGAGTACTACCTGAATGAGCAGATGAAGGCCATTCAGAAAGAGCTCGGCGAAATGGATGATGTACCCAATGAACTGGCCGACCTTGAGGTCAAAATAGCAAAAGCCGGTATGTCGAAAGAGGGCCTGGAAAAGGCGACCTCTGAGCTGAATAAATTAAAGCTGATGTCGCCGATGTCAGCCGAAGCGACCGTCGTTCGAAACTACATCGACTGGCTGCTCAAAGCGCCATGGAAGAAAAAGAGCAAAGTGCTACGCAATTTGACCAAAGCTGAAGAGATCCTCGAGGAGGATCACTACGGTCTCGAAAAGGTCAAGGAGCGCATTCTTGAGTATTTGGCGGTACAGCAGCGCGTGAAGCGTCTGAAAGGACCCATTCTGTGTCTCGTTGGGCCACCGGGCGTCGGTAAGACCTCGCTGGGGCAAAGCATAGCCAGAGCCACGAATCGCAACTTCGTTCGCATGTCGCTGGGTGGGGTTCGCGACGAAGCGGAAATACGTGGTCATCGTCGTACCTACATCGGTTCGATGCCGGGCAAAATTATCCAGAACCTTGGCAAGACCGGCGTCAGCAATCCGCTGTTCCTGTTGGACGAGATCGACAAAATGGCGATGGATTTCCGCGGTGATCCGTCGTCCGCGCTGCTTGAGGTCCTTGATCCCGAGCAAAATTCGGCCTTCCAGGATCATTACCTGGAAGTGGATTTTGATTTGTCCGACGTCATGTTCGTCTGTACGGCCAATAGCCTGAATATTCCGGCGCCGTTGCTCGATCGAATGGAGGTCATTCGCATTCCGGGCTACACCGAGGATGAGAAGCTCAATATTGCGATGCGCTACCTTATTCCGAAGCAATTGAAAGAAAACGGCCTCAAGGAGAAAGAACTCAAGATTACCGCGAGCGCGGTACGTGACGTCATACAGCACTACACGCGTGAGTCCGGAGTGCGAAACCTCGAGCGCGAAATCTCCAAGATCTGTCGCAAAGTTGTGAAATCTTTGCTACTGAAGCCGCGCGATACGCGAGTCACCATTACGCCAAAAAGCATGGAAAAGTATCTTGGCGTCCGGCGCTTCCGCTTTGGTACAGCAGAGGATAACGATCAGGTCGGGCAGGTCACTGGCCTGGCCTGGACCGAGGTCGGCGGAGAGTTGCTCACCATCGAAGCGGCCATCGTCCCGGGTAAAGGCAAGCACAATTACACGGGTCAACTGGGTGAAGTTATGACCGAATCGATCCAGGCTGCGATGACTGTGGTCAGGAGTCGGGCCAAAGTTCTGGGCATCGACGAGGAGTTTCATCAGAAGCTGGACGTGCATATTCACGTGCCGGAAGGGGCGACGCCGAAGGACGGACCGAGTGCGGGAGTTGGCATGTGTACTGCGCTGGTGTCAGCACTCACAAACATCCCCGTAAAGAGCGATGTAGCCATGACAGGCGAGATCACCCTGCGCGGCGAAGTGTTGCCGATTGGTGGCCTCAAAGAGAAGCTGCTTGCGGCTCATCGAGGGGGTATGAACAAGGTTCTTATTCCGCATGAGAACGAGAAAGACTTGGTGGAAATTCCGAAGAACATCAAGGACAAGCTGACGATTGTTCCAGTGAAATGGATCGACCAGGTGCTCGAGCATGCGCTGACTCACTTACCGGTGCCAGCGGCAAGCAAAGCGGCAGCCGAAGCAGAGTCGAAATCGCCGGAAAACGAGGCGAAAACCAAGGATATTGTCCGACCCCATTAAATAGCTGAAACCCGCGTGGTTAAAGGAAATTTGACGGTGTTTAGGCCAGTTGGTATAAGCATCGCAACTATTGGTAGATGCACGGAGCTGCTAATGGTGATTCGGCGGATCGAAAGTTGTTTGGGTGATTCGCTGAATTAACAATTTTCTTCCAATATCTTTAATCAATCTGCAAGGGTGAAATCATGAACAAGGGTGAACTGATTGACGCAGTTGCTGGTGCGGCAGGATTGTCGCGTGCGGATGCAACAAAAGCGGTAGATGGAGTACTAGATTCGATTCAGGGCACACTGGCGGACGGCGGGTCTGTTTCTCTGGTTGGCTTTGGAACCTTCACGGTGAAAGCACGTGCTGCACGCATGGGCCGTAATCCACGAACGGGCGAAGCGATCCAAATCAAGGCAAGTAATGTTCCGGGATTCAAGGCTGGCAAAGGCTTGAAGGATGCCGTAAACTAGCGCGCCGCTCGACCCAGAGGGCCGAGCGAAACGTTTGTAGGAGCGCCTCAAAGCCGCTCCTACAATAGTTTTCGGGTGCTTAGCTCAGCTGGTAGAGCATCGCCCTTACAAGGCGAGGGTCGGCGGTTCGATCCCGTCAGCACCCACCAAAGTTCGGAGTGGTAGTTCAGCTGGTTAGAATACCGGCCTGTCACGCCGGGGGTCGCGGGTTCGAGTCCCGTCCACTCCGCCAACGAAAAATCTCGGGTTCCCTAACGGGGGCCCGGGCTTTTTTTTGCCCTTTACTAAAGGAAAAAGTGGTCAAACCCCTTTTTCTATTGGCCCTGAGCCCGGGCTCAAGTAGAATCGCCCGGCTTACACAAGGCTCCTTTCCAATATGCTTACTCAAATTCGTGAAAAAGTCGCCGGTCCCATCGGATTAGTGATCCTCGGCGCAATCGCCCTTTCCTTTGTATTCTTTGGCGCGACGCTGAACTTCGCCGGCAATGTCTATGCGGCCAAAGTGGACGGCAGCGAAATCGGTTTAGGCCAATTCGAGAACGCCTATCGGCAACAACTCGAAGCGAACCCACAATTGGCATCATTGCCGCCGGAGTTTCGCGCCCAGTTTCGACAGAACATTCTGGAGTCCATGATTCGCGAACGACTGGTCGAATTGCATCTGGCCGACGCGGGCTATCAGATTTCTGAAGCACAATTGACGGCCGCTATTCAGCGCGTGCCGGACTTCCAGGTGAATGGCGAGTTTGATCTTGAAACCGCAGAAACGCTGCTGGCTCAAAACGGATTGACCACCGCGACGTTCAGAAACGCACAACGCAGCCAGTTGCGCCTCGAGCAACTTCGTCGTGCCATCGGCGGCACTGCCCTGGTCACACCGTCAGAGTATCGCCGCTACCTTAACCTGGTGGCAGAGCAGCGCCTGGTATCACTGGCAACGTTTGATCTCGCCAGTGCAGCAGCGGAAGTGGAAATTACTGAGGAACAGATCCAGGCCTATTATGACGAGAACGACGCTCTGTATTTGCTGCCGGAATCCGCGAGCATCGAGTACATCGAAATTAATCGCGACGACGTAGCGAACACAATCGAAATTTCGGAAGAAATTTTGAACGAATACTACCTTGAGTCGCAAAGCCGCTACATGCAGGACGAGCAGCGCCAGGCTCGGCACATATTAATTCTGTCCGGCGATGACGCAGCGGCAGCGGAAGCGAAAGCGCAGGATCTGATCGCGCGCATCCAGGCGGGCGAGTCGTTTGAGGAATTGGCCGCCGAGCATTCCGGAGACGGCACCACAGCGTCGCAGGGCGGCGATCTGGGCGTGCGCACTCGTACGCAGCTTTCGGACGAACTTGGCAGTGCGGTATTCACTATGGCAGCAGGCGAGCTTAGCGGTCCGATCAAGAGCGAATTCGGGTTTCATATCGTACGGCTAGACGAAATTCTGGCGCAGGGCCCGCTGCCGCTGGAGCAGGTTCGCGGTGAGTTGCTCAGTGAATTACGTGATCGCGAGACAGAAGGTCTTTACCGCGACATGGCGCGCGCTGCGTCGGATGCATTATTCGAGAGCTCGGACATGCAAACTATTGCTGCGACGATCGACCGCGAGGTGCAGACAGCAGATGGCGTGTTGCGTACCGACGCGGGTCCTTTCGGCAACAATCAGGCGGCGATTGATGCAATATTTGATGAGAATGTTTTGCTCGACGGCGAAGTATCGGAAGTCATCGAAATTGACGCGAATCGTTCCGCGATTTTCAAGGTCCTGGCGCATGAGCCAGCATCACGTCAGTCACTCGACGCAGTCCGCGACGATGTCTCGTTGGCGATTCGTAGTATCGAGGCGGAAGCGATCGTGTCCGAGCGCGCTGCATTGTTGATGCAGGCACTGGCGAATCGCGAAGACTTTGGCATCGCCGCAGAATCGGCCGGCGCGACAGTGTCGCCAACGGCGCTGGTGGGACGGCAGGACACGCAAGTCGACCCGACAGTCATGGCACAAATTTTCTCGGCGTCGAAGCCGACGCAGGACCGACCGGTGCATGGCCAGGTTGCGAATCAAAACGGTGGACAAACGGTATTCAGTTTGCAGGCCGTATTGCCGGGCAGACCGGAATCGATTCCGCTTGCGGATCGTGACGCGGGCAAAGAGCAGCTCGCATTGCAAGCCGGTGGTGCCGATTACCTGGCATTTGTGGAGTCGCTTTACCAGGATGCCGATGTCGTGATCAACCAGGACGTGGTAGCCGCTTCAGACCTGTTGCAGTAAGCTGTAGGCGGGCCTGCCGGCCCCAGGGGGAAGTATGCGCAAGCTCGAGCTGCATTGGCAGATTCTGATCGCGATCATTTTGGCGGTCGGTGTCGGATATGCGATCAACCAGACCACAACTGACACATTCACGCCAAGCATATTTGATACCAGCCTCGTCTCGATTCTTGCCTTCATAGGCAAGCTGTTCCTGAACGCGCTCAAGATGATCATCATTCCGTTGATCATGTCTTCAATCATTATCGGCGTTGCCAGTATCGGCGCCAGTGGAAATCTCGGCAAACTCGGCGGTAAGACCTTGCTGTTTTACGCAGTGACAACAGTTCTCGCGGTGTTGGTTGGTTTGACGGTCATCAACACTGTGCAGCCGGGAATCATCGATGGCGAGCCGGCAGGGGAGATCCTGTCTCTTACAGAGCCGGTCAATAATCTCGCCACGACAGAAGGCAGTGTCCTGGAAATTGTCTTTAGTATTTTCGAGCGTATGGTGCCGCCAAATCTGGTCGATGCGGCGATCAAGAACAACATGCTCGGCATGATTTTCTTCGCGATCTTGTTTGGCTACTTCATGACCCAGGCTAAACACGAGCACGCGGAACCGCTGTACTTGTTTTGGGACGGAATGTTCAACGTGGTCATGAAAATGACCGAGTGGATTATGGCCTTCGCCCCGATCGGCGTGTTTGGTTTGATCGCAAAAGTGGTTGCCGAAAGTGGCTTTGGGGCTGCGCGGCCACTCGCTGTATTCGCGTTGTCGGTGATTGCAGCTCTTGCGATACATGCTCTCGTAATATTGCCGCTCCTGTTGCGCTTCGTGGGGGGAGCGAACCCGTGGAAGGCATTTCAGGGCGTGTCGCCGGCCTTGTTAACCGCATTTTCCACGGCGTCATCGTCGGGTACTTTGCCGGTAACAATGGACGTCGTTGAGAACAATGCCGGTGTTTCCAACAAAATATCGAGTTTCGTACTGCCGTTGGGTGCGACGGTCAACATGAATGGAACAGCGTTGTATGAGTGCGCGGCTGCAATCTTTATCGCGCAAGCGTATGGCTTGGATCTGACCTTTGGTATTCAATTCACGATTGTGATGACGGCATTGCTGACATCGATCGGCGTAGCTGGAGTACCGTCTGCATCTCTGGTCGCGATTGCGATTATCCTGGCCGCGGTAGGGCTGCCGGCTGAAGCGATCGGAGTGTTGCTGGTGTTTGATCGGGTTCTGGACATGGCGCGCACGGCCACAAACGTCTGGGGTGATGCTAGCTGCGCGATAATCGTTGCGCGCCTGGAAGGCGAAGAAACCAAAGTTTCCGCCTGATCCCCAAAAAAAACCGGGGACAGTTTACTCAATTACCTTTTTGAATCGTAAATAGGTAATTGAGTAAACTGTCCCCGGTTTTTAGTCTTCGTCGAAGACCATGCCCAGGATGTTTACGCCGGCGTCAACGAAGGTTGTTTCACCGGTTATTCCGCTGGCCAGGTCCGAGCACAGGAACGCGGCGGTGTTGCCGACTTCCTCGATCGAAACCGTGCGCCGCAGTGGCGATGCCTTCTCCGCGTAATTCAGCATTTTGCGAAAGCCGCCAATGCCGGCTGCAGCCAGCGTCTTGATCGCACCGGCTGATATTGCGTTAACACGAACGCCGCGCGGGCCGAGGTCCGACGCGAGAAAACGAACGCACGACTCCAGGCTGGCCTTCGCTAAACCCATTACATTGTAATTTGGTACTACCTGTACTGCGGCATTGTAAGTTAACGCCAATATAGCGGACTTGTCCGAGAGCATCGGTACCGCCGACTTCGCAAGCGCCGCGAGGCTGTACGCAGAAATGTCATGCGACATACGGTAGCCCTCCCGCGTGATCGACTCTGTGAAGCCACCTTCGAGCTGTTCACGCGGCGCATATCCGACCGAGTGCACGAGTACGTCGAGCTTGTCCCAGTGCTTGCTCAATCCAGCGAACACGGCATCAATCTCTTCGTCGCTGGAGACGTCGCAGGGAAACAGCAGCTCCGTGTTCTGGCCGAGCCGCGTCGCGAGTTTTTCGACACGGCTACGTAATTTTTCGTTTTGATACGTAAAAGCGATCTCCGCACCTTCGCGCGCGAATGCCTCGGCGATACCTGTTGCGATTGAACGATCGCTTGCGACGCCGACAATCAGCGCGCGTTTACCGGCCATAAAGCCCATATTGTTCCCCTTAACTGGATTGGCGGGTGACGTCGACGTACATCGTCAAGCGTTGCCCAGGCCGTAGTATCTTGTTTTTATCGATCTTGTTCCAGCGCGTTAACTCATTTATCGAGACCCGAAAGCGGTTTGCGATGAGATACAGCGAATCACCGTTGCGCACCGTGTAGTTAAGTTTGCGCGTCGTATTTCCGAGCACACTGGTTGGCGACGTTCGCGGGGCAACATCAGCATCAGTCCAGACCACCAGTTTGCGGCCGACCGGCAAGGTATCGCCGGGTGCCATGCCGTTCCAGGCCGACAGTTGTCGCGTTGTAATGCCGTAGTGCTGGCTGATCGTCCAAAAGCTTTCGCCGCTTGCGACGACGTGGTCAACCTTGTGCTCGGCGCGTTGTCGGTTTTGCGTTTTGGCCAGGCGCGCGTCAGCACTCTTGCTATATTCAGTCAGTGGTTTGCTGGCGACCGGGATCATCAGGTGGTGGCCCGCCCGAATCGTATTGCCGCGCATGTTGTTGGCTGCACGTATCGCCGGAATTGTGGTGTGATAGTCGCGTGCGATTTCCGAAATAGTTTCGCCATTGCCAACTTTATGGCGTTTCCAGCGAACGCGTTCATTCGCAGGGACTTCCGCGAGCGCTTCGACAAATGAATCTGCAACGTTATAGGGCATCACCAGACTGTGTGGCCCCTGCGGGTCAGTGGACCAGCGGTTGTAGCCCGGATTAAAGGCGTACACGGTGTCAACGTCGACCCCGGCCAATTCGGCGGCAAGCGCGAGATCCAGTTGCGTACCGATGTCGGTGACCACAAATTGCGGTGTGTCGGCGATGTACGGCAATGTCAGGTTGTACTTGGCCGGGTCCTTGACGATGTCGACCAGAGCAAGCAATCGCGGCACGTAGGCGCTGGTTTCTTTCGACAGTCTGAGGCTGAAGAAATCGTCCGGTTTGTTCGCCGCGCGATTGCGGCGCACAGACCGGCGCACATTTCCTTCGCCGGAATTATAGGATGCGATCGCGTTGAACCAGTCGTCTTCGTTGTAGCCGTATAAATGATCGAGGTAGTCGAGTGCGGCACGGGTCGAGTCGACGATGTCGCGGCGACCGTCATACCACCAGTTCTGCTTGATACCGAAACGTTTGGCTGTGCCCGGAATCATCTGCCACAAGCCGGCCGCCCGGCCGTGCGAGTATGCAAACGGGTCGTAGGCGCTTTCCACGATCGGCAGCAACGCGAGTTCGTAGGGCAAACCACGGCGCTCCAGTTCGGCCGTAATGTACGGCAGATAGCGCTGCGCTCGAGTGAAGACGCGATCCAGATATTCGGGGTGGCTGACAAACCACTTGCGCTCGGCCCTGACGCGAGCGTTGTCGACTTCTTCGAGTTCGAAGCCGTCGCGCAGTCGTTGCAAAACGTCCGCTGGCGCGAAACGCATCGGCTTACGCGGCTCCCAGGCCATCTCAAGGGGCGTCATGAACACAGATTCTCTGGGTTCGACGCTGATTTCGGCGATCGGCTCGTCAGAAGCAGTCTGCAAAATGCTGCAGCCCGTCAAAATCAAGAAAAAGGTGCAGGCTGTCGTGCCAACACGGTGAAATCTCTGCAATAATCGGGTCTTGGTTTCAGGCATCGGGCTATCCTACCGGGCGGGCGCGCCGGTGCAAGTACCGCTGCCTCAAAACGCGAACTCAGGTCAGACTAAATGGATATATTGCCGCATTTCCCCGCTTCAGCGACCCAGTGGCTGTCCTCGTCGCTGGGCGCTGCGCTGCTGGCGCAGGAAGACCGGATTGTGGAAGAGGCGCTTGATGGCATGTTCGGCGAACAGTGCCTGCAGCTTGGTTTGTGGGGTGACGACAAAACGTTTTTGCGCCATGCCCGTACGCAGCACTGTGCAATCATCGATGCGGCACCCGTGGGAGAGTCGTTAGCCGCGATAGGCGCGATGCATCGTCTGCCGATCGCGAACGACTCTATCGATTGCCTGTTACTGCCGCATACGCTGGATTTCAGCGATCGTCCGCACGCGATCCTGCGTGAGGTACATCGGGTGCTGCGTTCCGATGGCCACCTGCTCGTGCTGGGCTTCAAAATCGGCGGCCTCTGGGGTTTGCGTCGCCTGATCCCGGGCGCCGGTATCCCGCCCGGAGCCGAGCATACGATTTCCGAGCGGCGCTTGCGTGACTGGCTGGAATTGCTGGACCTGAGAATTCACGCGATGAACCGATATTTTTTCCGCTGGCCGTTGCCACGCAATAGCGGCTCCAGTTCGCCGAATTGGGAACGACGCGGGCGTCGCTTCTGGCCCGAGTTGGCCGCTTGCTATATGCTCACCGCCCAGAAAAGAGTCAGCACATTAACGCCGGTGCGTCCGCGTTGGCGGCGCCAGCCACAAGTTGTCGCCGAACTGGCAGGAACTTCCAATAGAGTGTCGCGAATCCGTTTTGACCAAAAAAGTTGAGATATATACCGACGGTGCGTGCCGTGGCAATCCCGGACCGGGAGGCTGGGGCGCGCTCCTGATCGCCGATGAGCGTCGCAAGACCCTGCACGGCGGCGATCCTGAGACCACCAACAACCGCATGGAATTAACCGCGGCAATCGAGGCGCTCAATTCCCTCAATTGCAGGGCCCAGGTAACCTTGTACACGGATTCCAAGTACGTCATGGACGGCATTCGCGAATGGATGCCCAACTGGAAGCAGCGCGGCTGGAAAACGGCGGCGAGAAAACCCGTAAAAAATCAGGACCTTTGGCAGGCACTGGACGCCGCGGTCGAGCGCCATGAGATCGACTGGCAGTGGGTCAAGGGGCACAACGGCAATCCAGGTAACGAAGCCGCCGACGAGCTCGCAAATCGTGGTATAGATGAGCTATGAGACAAATCGTTCTTGATACCGAAACGACCGGACTGTCACCGTCCCAGGGCCACCGCATCATCGAGATAGGTTGTCTTGAGATGGTCGACCGCCGTCTGACCGGACGTGAATTTCACTGTTTTATCCATCCGGATCGCGACATCGATGAGGGTGCGCAACGCGTGCACGGAATCAGTCTGGAGTCTCTCGAGACGGCGCCGAGATTCGCCGAGATTGCCGAGGAGTTCCTCGAATTCGTTGCCGGGGCAGAGCTCGTCATTCACAACGCAGACTTTGACGTTGGCTTTCTCGAGCACGAATTAAAACTCCTTGGTCATCCGCGGCCACAGATCACTGAGCACGCGCAAGTCCTGGATACGCTGTCGCTGGCTCGCAAGATGCATCCGGGGCAACGTAATAGCCTCGACGCACTCTGCAAACGCTACGAAGTCGATGCATCCAAACGTGACGTGCACGGCGCGCTCATCGACTCCGAGCTGCTGGCGCGTGTTTATCTCGCCATGACCGGCGGGCAAACCGCATTGTCACTGGATGCCGATGAAGGTCGTGAGCGAAGTGGCAGACCGGTCGCAGAGGCCGGCGGCAAGCAAGCGGCCAAAAGCGCTGCTGGCGACCTCAAACTGGTCGTCATCAGGGCAACGCAAGAAGAAGCAGCGGCCCACGAGGCTATGCTCGAAAAAATTGCTAATATCAACAACTAACGCAAACCGAATTCAGTAATCACTAACAATAAGGACCAGTTATGGCCCAGACAACCGCACAAGCCCTCAGCGCTAATTTCCTTGGCAATTCACCGAACTGGTACAAGCAAACAATCATCGCATTCCTGATCCTGAATCCGATTCTGGTTGTTTATAGTCCTTTTATTGCCGGCTGGGTTCTGGTAATTGAATTCATTTTCACCCTGGCCATGGCGCTGAAATGTTACCCGCTGCAACCCGGCGGCTTGTTGGCTGTTGAAGCTATCGTGCTCGGACTGGCGTCACCCGAAATGGTGTTTCATGAGGCCGAAGTCAATTTTCCGGTCATCATGCTGTTGATGTTCATGGTCGCAGGCATCTATTTCCTGCGCGAAATGTTGCTGTATACCTTCACCAAGATC
>JBBKWL010000162.1:0-4554 GCA_037968975.1 Woeseiaceae bacterium
TGGCCGACTGCCGTCGGTCGGCAGGAAGATGAACGAACGACTGCTCTCCACAAGAGCCGCCGTTCGAAGTGGGCGTTACCGCGGAAACATCTTTGAGCGGCTGCTTCACTTCGTATAGCCGCCGGTCGAAGAATGTGAGGTAAAATGTCGGCTCCTGACCCAAAGGCGACGCTAAGAAGTCATTCAATCTTGTCGAGAAACGCATCGACGACCGCATTGAACCTGTCCGGAAATTCCCAAAACATCAGGTGCAAATCAAACTCGGCCACCTCGGAATTTGGTGCGTTTTTTGCCAGCCAAACTTTGCCAGATTCAATTCTTGACTCTGCCAGCACATTCAATACGGGAATCGTGCCATCGATCAGCTTCGCTTCGGCGGTATAGTTCAGTAGTGGCATTTCAAGCATTAGCGCGGTGGCTACATAGGTTGGCGTTCTCATCATGTCGTCAACCATCTGATTGATTTCCTCGTCCGTCATCGCGCGAGAAACCATCGAAGGAACAAATTCGCGCGTTGTCTTTAGCCGGTCAGAAATCAGGCCACGATAAAAAGCCTTGTATTCGCTCGGATCATTGATAAAGGCCCAGTCACCTTCATAATCCATAACTTCCTTCGGTGGCTGATCAATGCAGACAAAGGCTTTTACATTGTTAGTACCAAATGCCCGAAAGTACGCGTAGACATCATAGCAACCTGACGAGTGGCCGACCAAAACGGCATTCTCTAACATCAAAGCACTCATAAACGCTCGAAGATCAGCACCGTGTTGGGTGTGGTTGTTGTTCTCCAACGTTTTCGACGACCGACCCTGGCTCCGTGGGTCGTTACTGACGGCTCTGTAGCGTTTTGAAAAATGCGAGAGCTGTTGATGCATTTCGGCCGTCGTACCGGTCCAGCCCGGAATGAAGATTATTGGCGCACCAGAGCCTGCCTCCTCGTAATAGAGTTCCAGATCAGGGCTTACGCGGACATATTGACCGGCGAATACGTTCCCGCAGAATGCAAGGAGCATTGCAGGCACAAGTGCAGCCCACAGAGAAATACGATAATGATTGCTGATACCCATCATTCATTCCTACTAATTGTCGGCCGAATACTGAATATAGCAGTCGTCAGGTTGATCTGCCGCTTGCGATTCTGACCGCTTATGGCCGTAAGGCGACGATCGCCTAGTTTAAGTTACAATTTCTGCTACTGACCCAAAGCGGACGTTTTTCTTCTACACTTCAAGGAAACGTGAATACGATTTTGCGGCAAAGTTGGCGTCCGGCTGGAGAATATAATGAAAACACCGAGAAGGTTGGTTCCGGCCTATTTGGCGGTATTCGCACTATCTATTTACCTGCTGCCTCAGGATCAGGCAGCAGCGGAAACCTTGCAAGTGAATGGTATCGAGATGTATTACCAGATCATCGGCGAGGGTGAGCCGCTAGTCTTGCTTCACGGGTGGTCTCAATCAGGTGACACATGGAGCGGCGTTGCCGACGACTTCGCCAAACACTTTCAGGTAATCATTCCGGACCTTAGAGGTCATGGGGCCACGGACAACCCTTCTGGCGAGTATTTCACGGAAAAGCAGCTCACTCTTGATGTGTATGCGCTGCTCGATCACCTCAAGATCAATACCACCAATGCTATGGGTATCAGCATGGGCGGTGTGACTCTGTTACACATGGCAACGCAGCAACCGGAGCGGATCGATTCCATGGTGCTGATTGGCGCAGCAAGCTACGAGTCGGCGGGTGGGCGCGAGATTGCCCGTAGTATTGATTTGAACAATATACCCGAAGATCAGATGCGCCAATATCGCGAGGTCCACAATCACGGTGACCGGCAGATCATCGCAATGTTGGAATTGTCGAAGACAGGCGCTGACGATTACGAGAGCACGGCCTTTACGCCTCCTTATCTGTCCACGATAAAGGCTAATACTTTGATCGTGCACGGCGAAAGAGATCGTCGTGTCCCTATCAGCATTGCTCTTGAAATGTACAAGGCGATACCGAATTCATCTCTGTGGATTGTCCCCAATGGCGGACATGTTCCGATTCGGGAATTTTATGAAGAGAACTTTATCAACGTGACGGAAGCGTTTCTGTTGGGGCAAATGACCCCTCGACGCAACAAGAACATCGATTAGGCGAAATCGATGTTCTGCTTCTGGCCGTTTCCAGCCAGTCGAGTCGCAAACTTGCGAGTGGCTGCTGCTGACCAAAGGCGGACATTTCACTGCTAGGTCGAAGAATGAGACACGGCTTGGCTTCAAGAGGCTGCGATGGCTAAAAAAGCATGTTCGGGTAATTGGATTTGCAGCTTTATTGCCTTTGCCGCGTGTGTGCCTCTACTGGATGTTGCTACGCTATACGCAGACGAGTCAATTCAAACGGTAGACTATTACGTACAGCACTTATCATCGACGCCCGCCATGGACGAGCAGTTTGCCCAGTTGTACGTAAGAGAAAGAGTTCACCCGTCGACGCTAAGCGGAGCCAAGAGCCTTGAGGGCCGGGTCGTTTTATTCATCTCCGGATCATACATACCGTCGGAAGTAGCGTTTGATCTAAATGCCGAATCGTACAGCTGGATGGCCTATCTGGCTGCCGAAGGGTTTGACACGTTTACGATGGACATTACGGGCCACGGTCGATCGACGCGTCCCCATGCGATGAATGATCCGTGCAATCTGTCTGATGACAATCGGCAGGCCGCCGGTTTGTCGCTGGAGTCGTGCGAGCCAAGTTTCCCGTATCGTATCAATACAGTCGATTCGGAGTGGGCCGACATAGATCACGTTGTCGACTACATTCGTAAATTACGAGGAGTCTCCAAGGTGAGTTTGGTTGGCTGGTCGACAGGCGGACTTCGCGCTGGTGGTTTCGTGGCCCGATACCCGAGTAAAACAGATCGTCTGGTGCTTCTTGCTCCATCTTACACACGATCGACGCCACCAGAACCACCAGCAAATCAGAAAGAAGAAGCCGCGATGCGCGCGTTTACGGAAGCAATGCAGGCGAAAAATTGGGCTCAGCAGACGCGGTGCCCCGCTCAACATGACCCAGCCATCGACAAATTAGTATGGTCCGAAAACTTGAAGTCCGATCCGGTTGGGGCCACTTGGGGCACTGGAACAGTTAGAGGTCCAAGAACAGCTCGCTGGTACTGGAATAAGGACGCCGCCAACAGCTCCAGGACGCCGATGCTCCTAATTGTCGGTGAGCATGATAACAAGTCGTTTATCAATCGCGCGATGGAGCTATACGAAGACAGCGGTGCCGAAGAGAAAGTCTTTGTCCAAATCGCTTGCGCATCGCATTTCGCGCAATTTGAATCGAACCGCCATCTGCTGTTTGACGCATCTCTGCAATGGCTGCGCAATGGTTCGATCAACGGTACGAGATACGGTCAGATTCGTATCGGTGATTAGTCCGCTATTGGCCGAGGCCGTAAGGAGTCTCTGGGCTGTTAAACTAGCGACAGGCGGCTGCTGACCCAAAGGAGCCGGTCGCATCGTGCCCAATCCGGGGGCTTTTTCTGCATATGAGCGTATCGAAATGCACCTGTTACGCGGGCGAGCTCGCGCTTGAGATGCATCGTCTCTGCGTCATGTGCGTGGCCCCGGCCTGGGAAATCCTTTCACAGCACTGGTGAACGTATTCCAAAGCATGCGGTATAGCGGTACCTAACCCCCTCGATGTTTGTTCGTACTTCTTCGCAGGCGAAGTGTAAGCTCAATTCAGCAAGACCCGATTTGTGTTCCGGAGTAAAATAAGCATGCGCGAGTCGATGACGTTAGGAATGCTTGATTCCGGGCAAACGTGGGCAATGCTCTCGGCAGCAGTCTTGATGGCCCACACGACCGCCCTTGGCGATACCACAAGCGCAGATGATGTTGCAGCCATCGCGCCGGAAACAGCCTTCGAGTCACACAAAATCCACAGACCGAAATTTACGTGGAGCGGGAAAAGAGTAAGTCGCATCGGCGACTACGCGACGGTCACAATAAACACTCGCGGTAGCACCACTCGAAAGCTCAAACTTGATTCCAAGTTCTCGCTCGATATCACCACGACAGCAGATGCTACGGTCAATCTTAGCGGCAAGGTCTATACCGTCTATACCGTGGTATTCGATGAACCTGGCTTTCTGCAGGATGTTATCGACTTCACGATAGAGGAAAAAACGGGTATCTACGACGACGATGTTCGCATTGATTCCTATGAAAGCATAACCACCACAACCATCGTCGCAGGCGACTCACCCGCCGACACCTGGCAATTGGAGGTAATACAGCGCTATCAGTCCGGGAGCGTGAGGGCGGAGAAAAGCGGCAAACTCACCAATGGGTCGAACACGCTTGAAATTTCGAGATTCTTTGACGAAGAGGTTCCTGCAGCTTACGTTGAGATTCACGAAGGTAGCGAGCTGCTTGCACGAAACCTTTCCGGTCGCGAGTATGCTTTCCGTGCCGATCTGAATCCTGAATTGAAAATCACACTTCTCGCCGCTCTGGAAATTTACTTGCTAAATGAGCGCGGAGAGTGGTGGTAGAGAAC
>JBBKWL010000163.1:0-10405 GCA_037968975.1 Woeseiaceae bacterium
GCGCCCATGCTGTTGGGCAGGCTGCATTCATCGCACTGATAAGAAACCCAGCAAATGGCAGCAAGATGTGTTGATAGACAAGAAGTCTCGAAGATAGCTGGTCGAACATCGACCGGCCACAACCGGCCCTATGCACCCCTTTATATTATGTCAGTTATGACATACACTAAAGAGCGTTATTGAAACCTGTAAGACAAGACTGCGAGAGTATGACAATGGATAAGCGCAAGAAGGAAAAACTGGCGAAGAAAGGTTGGAAGGTCGGCTCTGTTGCCGAGTTTTTGGATCTTTCGGCTGAAGAATCGGCCTATATCGAGATGAAGCTTGCGCTGAGCGAGAAACTTCGACGGCAGAGACAACGCAAGAAACTCACTCAGGCTGAGCTGGCCAAAGCAATTGAGTCAAGCCAATCCAGGGTCGCGAAGATGGAAGCAGGCGACCCAACTGTGTCAATCGATTTACTCGTGAAGTCGCTGCTTGCACTGGGTGTCTCAAAGAAAGAGCTAGGACGAACGATTTCCTAGCATCTCAACGGCGGCTTTTTCATCTAACTGCCATTCCGTCAGCCTCATGACGACCGTCGCAGAACGGCCAGAAGGAGCCGGTCGTAGGGCTTTATCACATGGCTCCTGCAAAAAAGCTGAGTTATACCTCAAGGGGTTCCATTCTAGATTCAGGAATGTCCGCGATGAAAGCTCGTACAGTCTCGACTTGTGAATCGGGCACTCTGGCTTTGTAGACTATTTGCCCGTCGTTTTCGGGCTCCATTTCGTCCGGCCACGCACCGGTTTTCGTGAGCATTCCCATAAGTTCGCCGACGCGATTGATGGGTACAGTGAATACAAATGATACGAGATGTTCCGCCACAACTCTCCATCCCACAGGTTGTTTTTGACTGGCCGTTTTGGATCAGCTGCAGCCTGGCAGCAGTTTATCACCTGGTCGACGGCTTCCGGCCAGAAGCAGACGTGACCGTATGTTGTTCACTCAGACTTCTTCGAACCTAAACGAGCACCACCGATCGCAAATAGAATCAACCCAAATATTGAAGCGATCACCGATAAGACTATCACCGCTACTCCCCAATAATCGCCCCAGCTATTGGAATCCGCCCACATCCCAAACAAGGCTCCACCCAGAGATATGACGAATATGCTCCAAGCGAAAGCTGCTTTGCGTTCAAGACTTGTGGTTTCTCTTTTTATTCTCATTTTTCAAGACTGAGTGGCTGCTTTGGCTCAACAGCAGTCGCCTCGTAGTTTAACACTGGAGCTTCTGCTTCCGGCCACAAGCAGTCACTCGCGACCGGCGGAAGTTCTCCATTCGGAGATTGGCTCGCCATCGTCTGTATGAGATTCGTAGGGCGGGATATGTATGTGTGGGTTGCGAGTATCAAAACGCACCTCTAGTTGATCAAGGAACATAATCCATTCATGGAACACCAACTCATCCTTGTTCGGATAACAAATCCATGTACTGAAGAAGTTGGCTGTATCGGGCGCACTGATTGACGCAAAGAATATTGCAGGCAAGCCTTGCTCTACTCGATGCCTCGCTTCCTTCCATTGTGACTCGTAGTCTTGCTGCGACCAGAACGAGTGGTCGCATTCAAACGGCTCGACGAAATCATCAATTCGGATTTCGGCTGCTCCGTACTCTATGAAGCTGAACTGATACATGTGTAGTGCGACTCTGGGGCAACAAACTCAGCGTCTGCTTTGGGTCACAAGCCGTCATATTACCTCAGATCTTTCGAGCGGCTGCTGTGCGAAGTGAAGCAGCCCCTCGATCGGTTACCTGACGAGCGTCTCAGAACGGCCAATAGCAGACGGTCGTCCATGTCAATCCGGCTTACGCTGACCGATGTCAGCAAGCCAGTTCATGCTGCCCGTCCATCCTTTCGACGAATACTCTATCAAACCTTCGAATAAACCATCTTTTCCAGGCTTGATGCACGAATATGACTCATCGGATCCGTACGCAACCGGTTGGCACCGAAACCCATTGTCGACAAGGCAAGTCAAAGCCATACCGCTTTCGGCACACTTATGCATGAGGAATTGGCCGGATACTTGTTGCAGTCTGTCATGCGGCATTCCGCAAAATACGCGCGCCTCGGTCGTCAGCGTCAAAACGAGTAGACAAATGATCGGCAACTGACTAATGTATTTCTTCGGCGAGTGCATCTGTGTACTAACGATTGAAATATTTGCCGGTTGACACCGGCTGCTTCGGGTCGGCTGCCGTCGCTCAGTAGTTTAACAGTCCAGGGACTGCTTCCGGCCACAAGCAGCCTCTCAAAATATTTTCTATGCGCTTTGTGGGACAGCATAGATGATAATCATCGACTACAAGATGCCCATCTTTCGACCGATCCAATTTGCCCAATGATAGTGTTCCTTATTCGGTGTTGCGGCCAATTGGCGAATTTTTTCTGACTCGCTACTGCTTAGCTTTATCACCTCGTATAAAGGAGCACCAGCCACTGCCTCATAAGCCTTTACGTACTTCGAGTGGTACACATACTGATGATCCGAAAAGTATTTTTCTTCGTCGTCATCATCGTAGCTGCCTTCCCATCCATAGTAGCGGCCCGGCTTGAGTATGTGAGAGCGTAAGAAATCCATATTGGCCGCTAAGCCGAAATGTGCCATCAGCATCGCACCGCCTACACTATCCCGGACGCCTAGAGCATCGCGGATTAGTAGGTCCAAAGGCTCCAAGTGATTAGACAGAATCTCCAGTTCGTTTTCGTCAAAAGCGTATGTGACTGGGTCTTGCTCGAAGCTACTGAAATAGATGTAGCCCGCCGCCTTCGCAATTGCGTTGGCGACCTCATCTTGGTTGGGTGAAGATTCCGCAGGATCAGCGTACATAGTCAGTGCGACCATGGCTGCCGTTGCGATCACGAGAGAATCGTGGACGTGACGAAAATTCATTGAATCGGACCTCCGTCTAACTACACATCTTGTTCAAAAATCATGATTGACGCTCTTGTCGCGACCGTCTGCTTTGGGTCACAAGCCGTCATATTACCTCAGATTTTTTGAGCGGCTCCTATGCGATGCGAAGCAGCCTCTCGATCGGCTTACTCGCGAGCGTCTCAGAACGGCCACGAGCGGCCAGTCAGCAATATCACTAACGGTCCGCAATGAGTCGATTAACGCGAGGTTGAACAAACCATACCCCTATCGGGAAAAACCACATAAGGAAAAAAGGACCCGAATAGTCGAAGAAAGATACGGTCGATTGTCTCTCAGCCATGATTAGATTTCGGGCGGAAAAAGCCAACACATAGAATATTGCGAACATCGCTACGAAGTGGAGCAGGACGAATAGCCCCATCGATACTCCACCAGATGAGCTTGGCCCTGGAATAGGGGCGAAATATCGAGCGAGGGCGATGTAGCCGACCGCATAGATCGCGCAGCCTATAGCCAAGCGTGTGTTCAGTCGGATATTGCTTTCGACACGCCTGTTTGCAGCGAGTCCTATTGATAGCAACCATCCCAAGAGCAGAACCATCATTAGCAACGATAACAGCATCGTTCGCTTAAAAAGGACTTCAAACTCTTCCATGCTAGGAGCGTGTGACGTAGAACTGGCGACAGTGGGGATAGGCATGCTGCTCAACAAATAAAACTGGGACACGATCATCGGCAAAACCAGCAGAATGAATACTTGCCATGCCCTCAATCTGGCTACGAAATCAGTGAATCCATTCATGGTTTCTTCTCCCTTGGTCCTGTTGAAAAAAGTAAATAAAATTCATCTTCGAGATTTAACGGTTGCTTTGGATCATAAGCAGAAATTATAGCGCGATCCAAGCGAGCTTCTGGAATCGGCCAAAAGGAGCCGTCCAAATTCACTTCAAATTGAGGCTTCCGCGACCATGTAGAGGCCCTTGAAAAAAAATACAACGCCTTGTGCGTACGTTAGAACAAGCAGCCCGGTCTTGCCGACGATCAGCTTCAAAAAGCTTTGTGTGTAGAAAAACCAAAGGCTCTCACTAGGATCGACCAGCCAGTCCCAGCGGCGGTGGGCGCCGTAGGTAATCAGAAGCCCAGCACAGGCAACGAGCACACCGAACATCATTTGGTCGAACGTCTCCTTTGGGTCAGCAGACGTAATTCTAACCCAATCCAAGCGACCGTCTCAGTTCGGCCAGAACCGGTGGCTCGCAACTGTCGCCTATACCGCTTCAGTACCTGCTAACAATACGGGATTCGACTTCGCCGCCTCATACGAATCAGTGTCAATGAATGGCCAGACTTCGTACTCTCCGCTTTCCATAAACCGTTTTTCTTTCTTGCGAAAAAAAGTCCTTTCTAACGGTCTGAGTCCGGGATACGAGACATTAGGCCACCCATACTCAAAATCGCTGTGCAAGAACATCACCCACCGGGCTACGAGCCTTCTCAACTCAGGGGTCAGCTTAAACTCACCTGTCATTTTGTGTTCACGGAAGTCATCGTAGAAACACCAAACTGTATGATCAATGGCACCAATCGCCGCGTCCTTCGAACCCGGAAATTTCTCCTCATAATCGAACTGGCTAAATCGACCGGAGAAGAACTGGCGTAGTACTTCGGCTGCCGAATCTCGTGCTTCACGATCAATCAATTACTGCTCCAAACTCACGAATATTGCCGATTGCCGATTGGCGAATGGCTGCTATGGGTCAGCAGGAGACGATTCTAGCAGCTCCAGGCGACCGTCTCAGAACGGCCACAAGCAGCCGCTCGTTTACCCGATCAGTTTCTCGCGAGCGGCTCTAAATTGCAGAAGACGGCCTTGGGGCTTTTCACTACGCAGCCGAGACACGAGAATACTGTCGGTGTCTTAACTTCCTGACTCCTATTGGGGCGCCAACCGCTCCTCTAATGCTTTGATTGGTCTGTGAAACTTCTTTCCTGCGTGAATCAGTGCCAACAAAACAGTTCGCTCAAAGATCACCGTCAATTCATCTGTAGACGCATCCAGTAATCTATTGGTATCAACCTCTATCGAAAGCGGGAGGTCGCCGAACTCTTTATTGATAGATTGATAACTCGGTTTATCCTCGCTCTGCAACCCGTATCGGATAGCAATCGTGACCCAACTAAAAGGGGCGTCGTTTAAGTAAGCTGAATCGACAATAAGTTTTTCGATGTCGTCGCGCACGCCATCAAGGGCGGCTCCCCACTGAGACTTAAGCCTCTGCTTGGTAAGCGATACCTCCAAAAGCCCAAGCTTTCGGTCGTGAGGGGGTTTAGAAACAGAGGTCATTGATTCGTCAT
Organism: Woeseiaceae bacterium; assembly: GCA_037968975.1. GTDB lineage: Bacteria > Pseudomonadota > Gammaproteobacteria > Steroidobacterales > Woeseiaceae > UBA1847. The sequence goes on from JBBKWL010000163.1 coordinate 5,280, forward strand.
ATTACAGGGCAACACACCTTGCCCATACCTTCTACGCATTGACTGCTGACACTCACCGAAAAGTGGAATTCTTCGAATGGCTGCTTCGGGTCAGCAGCCGTCATTCTACCGCAATCCAGGCGACCGTCTCAGTACGGCCAAAAGCGGACGTTCAATCCAACAAATAAACGCAGCTAGATAATTATCCTAATCCATCGTGGACTTAGATTTTATTTTCAGCTGTTTCTACAATCGTGCAATCCCCCGAATACGGCCCCAACAAATCGTCTGGCGTATTGAACTTTTTCGGATACTCTATCGTGATCGTTTTAGTCATTTTCAGAGTGGACCGGTCGATCTTGAACGCCTGAATTAGGATTGGGACGAGGGGGCCGCCAGTCCCATCCATATACTTGTATCTAATCGCTTCGGCACTCCATATCCCATCGGCGTTGAACACCAAGGCATCGGTGGAGTGTGAAACCTTGCCGTTGCTTTCATCAAGTCTGACTTCGATGTTTTGGTGGTGCTCATCTGTTTCTTCGCTGGATATGGAACACTTAAGATAAATCGGGTCGGCATAGACGCTTGCTGATGTGATCAATGCCGCAATGACGGCGTACTTTTTCATCTCTATCCCCCGTTAATGTCGAATCCGACGGTAATACTTTGCAGACAATGGTGGCCGACCGCTTTGGGTCATTTGCAGACCCCCAGAATACCGTAAAAACTCGATTTGAGTGGCACGTATAGGGTGCATAGCAGCCGCTCGCAGCCGGCAAGTCCTGGCCGTAAACCGCCGCCGGGCTGCTAAACTATGGCCCGACTGCTACTAGATCAATCCGACGGCCCTTTTCTACTGCGAAGCGTTCGGTATTTGAATCGAGATCCTCGAATGACAGTCATAGTGGTTTGCGTTGAGCGATATGCCCCGAAAAGGAGCTAACGAATTGTCCGAAGAAAACCAGCAATCGCTATCACCCGTCGAAGAGAGTGCCCGCATCGATGTCATGGACATCCTGCGGGGATTTGCGCTGATTGGCATCGTCTTCATGAACATCGAGTGGTTCAACCGCAGCAGCACTGAGATACACACCTTTGATGTGAGCTTGACCGGAATAGACCACACTATCGGCTGGCTGATACGCGCCTTCGTCGAGGGCAAGTTCTACAAACTATTCGCGTTGTTATTCGGAATGGGATTTGCGGTCATGCTGCTGCGCGCGAAAGAAGCCGGCAGACCGTTCGGAGCCTGGTTTACTCGCCGCATGTTGGTGCTGATGCTCATCGGGCTCGCGCACAATGTGCTGCTTTGGGATGGCGACATCCTGCACGATTATGCGTTCGCCGGCCTGGTATTCCTGGGCTGGATCTACCTGTTTGAAGTTCGCTGGCTTAGCCGCTTCAACACTCCGTCAGCATTCCTCAAAATTGGTCTTGTTTGGCTCATGCTGCCGATTGCGGTAATGACCTTTTCGGGTATCAAGCTTGGAACGCAGTCAAGCCACGAGGACATCAGGCAGGAGTGGCAATACGAGGTCGAAGTTGCCGCCGGTGTAGAGCAGCGACTCAAAGAAGCTGCCATCGAAGTGGAAGGTGAGGAGCCGACTACAGAAGACCGCCAGGAAAAGGAAATCAATGCTAAGGTCAATAACGAGCGCAACTGGATTCGCGAGGACGAAGAACAGGTCGAGATCATGTCGGGCGACAGCTACGTTGCAGCGGTGCAATACCGCGCCTCCTACCTGCCTCGGGACGCGAGAAAAACTATGTTTTTCACCATGTTCCTGCTCGTCCCGATTTTTCTCGTTGGCTACTGGTTCGTCGCAAGCGGTGTGCTGAAACGACACCGCGAACATCGGCAGCTATTTACCTCGCTAGCGATCGTCGGGCTGGCACTGGGGACTATTCTTTCCGTTGCCGGGCTACTGATGGAGCAACATCCGATCTGGGATATCTCGAAGTCGATGTCGACCATCGCATTCTGGATCTTCACCCTCGGTGAGCTGGCTCTGACAGCCGGCTACCTCGGCCTGATTGTGGTGCTTGTCGGCCGGCCCGTATTTCATCGCGTTCTCAAGCAGTTGGCGCCATTCGGTCGTATGGCATTGACCAACTACATCATGCAGACGGTAATTCTGGCTCTGATTTTCTACGGTTACGCGGGCGGACTTTTCGGGCAGGTCTCGCGCGCGTCGCAAATGCTTATTGCCGCTGCGATCATCGCATTTCAGCTAGTGCTGTCGGCCTGGTGGCTACGACGATTCCGGTTTGGTCCGCTGGAATGGATTTGGCGGTCTGCAACCTACCTGTCCTGGCAACCAATGAAAATCTAAAAGGCGCGACATGACTCGACGAGCAATTATGATTCTGTTCTGCGTGATGGTCAGCTACCACGCGTATGCAGATCCGCCGCCAAATATCGTGCTGATTGTGACGGACAACCAAAGCGAATTGCTGCTCGGTTCCTACGGCAATCGCGACGTGAAGACACCGAACATTGACGCGCTGGCTCAGGCAGGCATGCGATTCACGCGCGCATATTCTGTCAGTGGTGTGTGCTCACCGACGCGAGCAACGTTGCTGACCGGATTGCTGCCGTCGCAGCACGGTGTACACAACGGATTGCCGTCTGTCTTCGATATAGAAGAATGGGCAGCGGTGGAGGAGTTCAGAAGCCTGCCTCAAACATTGGGCGACGCGGGCTACAACACCGCGTTAATCGGCAAGTATCACATCGGCGCACCGCAACGCCCGCAGATGGGGTTTCAGCACTGGGTTACTTTTCCGACCGGGCACACCACATCTTTCCACAACATCGATATCATCGATAACGGCAAGACCTATACCACGGAGAGTGAGCATCTGACCGATTTCTGGACGCGCAAAGCCGAAGACTTTATTGCTGACCAGTCGCCAGAAAAACCCTTCTTTCTCTACCTGTCCTACAACGGCCCTTACAACCTGCCGCCTCTCGTCACCCGGCCACCGGAAAATCGCCACGCCGAATACTACACCGAGCATGTTCCGGAGTTTCCACAAGAGCCGGTCCACCCGTTTCTGCGCCGAGCGGCAATCGAGGAGTCGAGTGTTGAGGACGTGCTCAAAGAACAGGCCGAATATCGGGAATGGGGTGTCGATGATGCCGAGTCCATTGGCGAACATGGCGCGACAGCAGAGCTATCGTATGGTTGGCAGACGATCAATGCGCTGAACAACAAGACAGCGATGATCAACCTCGCATCGGAAATGACAATGATCGACGACGGCGTGGGGCGGGTGCTCGATAGGTTGCGTCAACAGGGTTTCGGCGCAAACACGATCGTCATTTTCACTTCGGACCAGAGCTCGGCATTCGGCCAGCACGGACTCTGGGGCAACAGTTCCTGGGCAAAGCCGCATCCGGCGTACAAGGAGCATATGCAGATTCCGCTGATCATTCGCCAACCTGGTGTTGTAGCGGATGGTAGTGACTCCGATCGGATCATCAGCCAATACGATATTTTTCCAACCTTGCTTGAGTTAGTGGGAATGTCGCACAGGGTGATCGAAAACAGTCCGGGCAAAAGTTTTGCCGCAACACTGCGCGGTCAGAAGCAGGCATGGGACGACACAGCATTCTACGAATACATCACGGTGCGGGCGATCGTGAAGAAAGACTGGAAATACGTAAAACGAATGTTTGGCGAACCCAAAGAGTTGTATCACTTGAAAGCTGACCCGGAGGAGTACACGAATCTTTACGGTGATCCTCAATACGCTAAAATCACACAAGATCTTGATAATGAACTGGACGAATTTTTTGATCGTCACGCTAACGAGAAATACAATCCCTGGAAAGGTGGTACTGGCAAGGCGATATTAATGTACAGCGACAAAAACGAGCGCTTCGCCGAAAAGTTTCCTCACTGGCAAGCCCCTGCGGTTGAGGCGCAATTACCGTTTTCCGACCTGCAGCCCCTCGGGAGAGCATGGTGAGAATTGAATCTGAGTGGATTTTCAACTGTAATCCAGAGGACATCTTTCCTCATTTTTTCTTCGCACGCATGGACGACTCGTATCCCATCGCGTTTCGATTGGGCATTCCGAAACCGTTGAGTTGCAAGGTACTCGAGGGTCAGCCGCGGGTGGGAAACACGCGCCAATGCACGACCGACAGAGGCTACATCCGGCAGGAAATTGTTGAGCTCATTCAAGACCGAAAGCTTGTCTATGAGATGCGCGAGACCAATGTCTGGTGTCGCAATTGGGTATCGTTCCTGCAAGACACGTTTTTGCTCGAGCCGATCGAAGGCAACCGGACCCGCGTTCGCCGCGTGACCGAATTCAGGGGCGTTGCAAAAATTCCAGTGGTGAGCACGCTGGCGCTGTGGTTTTCGTTAAAGCAGGCGCATCGGTACGCGGCAAAAAACTGGCGCAGACTGTCTTTCGATTTGAAAGAGCAACGCCTGGCTGCTGCCATCGGGTGACGCTCGGACTATTTTCTGGCTGGCAACTACTGGCTGGCGTCTATGGCCTTATCCTCTGGATTTTATATCGCCGCCGTGACCCGGGTCGCGTGCCGCCGAAGCTTAATCTTCTAACGCGGAATGCGCCGGGTCGCGTAACACGGCTAGCGCCACCGCCGTCGCAACAACGCTACCTCGCAATTCGATTGGCAGATCATGTGTGACCAACAGCGTCGGATTGACGTCTGTCAATTCGAGTGCGGCTATGGCCAGGCCTTGATGTCGTAGCAGGTAGCCAATGGGTGGCTGAGACGACAGTTTTGTGCCCTTGTAGTTATGCACGGATTCAATCGACAAGTGCTGGTCAAAAATGATCGACTCGCCGCGCCGAAGGTCCTGGGCGAGAAACTTTTTCTTCAAGCCATCGGCCTTGGGCTGGCCCAGAATCAGCCTGGCGCCAAGCAGTTCGCCGCGGTCTCTGAAATCGCACTGGTAGTGCATTTTCTTAGGATCGAAAGTGACGACGTCAATCGTTACCGAACCTTTCTTCATCTGGCAGTCGGCGCTGAGTGCTTCGTCACTGCCAGGGCGCCGCATCGTGAAAGACGACTTGCCTTTGCTTGAGACGTACAGCGGATCGAATACGCCGAGCCTGGATTCAGAACGACGAAATTCGCCGTGATACCCAAGATCATCGGG
>JBBKWL010000164.1:0-8616 GCA_037968975.1 Woeseiaceae bacterium
GCCAGGTTATCGGAGAGGTTTTCAACGCCGCGCTCCGTGACCACGACGACGTCTTCCATCCTGACGTACAGCGATTCCTCCGGAACCCAGATCATCGGGTCAATTGAAAACACCATGCCGGGCACAAGTTTCCGGTCTCGATAGTTGCCAACGTCGTGCACGCTCATGCCGACAGGGTGGGAGAGGTGCCCGTTGAAATCGAACGCGGCCTCGGCCGCAACGCGATAGATTTCTTTGGAAAACTCAATTTTACCGAAGACCGGGCGCATATCACTGGCCGCCTCGGCCATGACCTGGTCCGGAGTCACACCGGGGCGGATGTGGCGTAACAGCGCTTTTTGATACTCCACGATGAAGCCATAGAGATCCCGCTGATCGGCCGAGTACCTGCCATTGACTGGCCACATGCGAGCCACATCGGAGGTGTAATAGTGATAATCCGGGGCAAGGTCCATCAAAATCAGATCACCTTCGACCACCGGATCGGAATTCGCCGAGTAGTGGCCCATCCAGGCATTGGTACCGCCGCCGACAATGGCGCTGTAGCTCAGGCCGCGCGCGCCTTCCATCTTGAACACAAACTGCGCTGCTGCCTCGAGTTGATATTCCATCACGCCGGGGAGAGTCGAGCGGATTGCCTCTGCGATGCCGCGCCCGGCAAGTTCGCTCGCTGTGCGGATCAGCTCGATCTCCTTTGCAGATTTAATCAAACGCATGTTGTCGAGTATCAAAGAGAGGTCGCGTACTTCGAATTGCGGGTAACGCAGTTGCAGTAACTGCACAAAGCGGCCGGCCCTGGAATCCCTGCCGTCCCAGGGATCGGCAATGTGCCGCCCAAGCCCGCTCAGCATTTCATCGCGGCTCTGCCGTTCCTTTTCGTCCGGGCTCAGCAGCGTATAGAGTGCGGGAGTCGGTGGGCGCCGCAAATAGGGGTAGGTAAAGTCTGAGCCCATTTTTTCAATTGGCCGGACGTGTTCGACGCCGGTAAGCGTCTTTATGAGTTCTGCATCCTCTGCGGAAAACATCTTGCCCTCACCACGTTCTCGTTCGGCGTCGCGGTGCGGCAGGTAGATGGTTGTCTCTTTCCTGATCCCGTCCAACAGCATGTACGCTGTCGGCGTTTCGAGTCCGCTCAGGTAATAGAACGTATTGCTCTGACGGAAAACAATAAACCCGGCAACGTCTTCGGCGCCCTGGATGATAGCGATGTTCTCGCCGATCGCCGCGTACACAGCGGCGCGTCGTTCCTGAAAATCGTTCACGGAAAAATCGGTTTGGAAACTAAGCTCTCCACCTGCGGATGCCACATACGGAATCAAGACACAAAGCAGTGCCGACAATATTCTTTTCATCAAAGAGCCTCTCTGAGTGTCCATTGAGCGAGCAGCACCGTTCGCGGATCAAGCTTTACTCGCAATGGTTTCTTCTCGACCGGAATCGACAGTCGACCGCCTTCCGGAGCAAGTGTCAACCGGTGAATAACAGGCACCGTATCGTCGTTCGCATAAATACCAACTTCAACCTCGACCGTAAAATCAAAGCCATCGTCCTGCACCTGTTGCAGCGAAACCTCGACATCGCCGGAGCGTTCATTGTAATGCCAGGTGCCGTCAATTCGAACATTGCCGCCCTGATAAAGCCATTGATCAAAAAACTGGCTGAGATCGCAAGCGCATGCCGACTCCATCTCGTAGCGGAAGTCCGCGATGCGTGCGTGCGAGTTCATGTACTTCCGATAGTAGTTCCGGATGCCTGTCCACCATTGCTCGTCACCTATTAAATTCCGCAACATGTGCAGCATCCACGCGCCCTTGTGGTAGATCTGGCTCGTTGTGACGTCCTTCATGTCGGAGAGATCGTCGTGCACGATCTGATAGTCCGGACGCTCTCCGTAAAATTCGAAGACCTTGTCCCGAATGTCGCTCATGCCAGCAATGAATGCGTCATGACCGTCGGCGTATTCGAAAAACAGGTAGGAAAAATAGGTCGCAAAACCCTCGCTTAACCACACTTCGTCCCAGTTTGCCTCGGTGACAGAATTGCCGAACCATTGATGTGCGATCTCGTGCACGATCACGTAACGCCAGCGGGCGGTGCGTTCGCCGGTCACCGATTCATCCGAATACAAAATAGCGGACGCGGCCTCCATTCCGCCACCAACGCTGTTGCCCTGAATGTTGGCGAGCTTTTCGTAGACAAAAGGTCCTACGTAGCTCGACATGAACTCCAGCACCTGGCGCGTGGGTACCGCGAAATCATAGAATCCGGCGTCGCGGTCCTGCCGATAAACCCAGGTCTGTATTGCCTTGTGATCAAATTCATCAACCTGCTGTACGGCGAAGTCTGCTGCGGCCAGGACGTACAGCCACGGGGCGATCGGCACAGATTGCCGCCAATGGGTGCGGCGCAGGCCGTTGCCCAGCCCCGAGGTCTCAACAAGCAAGCCGTTGGATACGACCTGCCATTGCTCCGGTGCGGTCACCAGCATCTCGCTGGTAGCCTTGTCCGAGATATGGTCGACGGTAGGTAGCCAGTTGCGCGCCTTGTTGGGCCAGTTGTCGCTGAATGCGGTTAGATCACCATGCTTATTTGCTTTGATGAGAAGCCCGGTGAACGGAATTCCGGCGTATTCAATGCTGAACTCGAGCGCTTCGTTGGCTGCCGATGGACCAGGCAAGTCGATCCACAATACATCGTTCTCATGCCGAAAATTGAGCGGTTCGTCGTGGTGGCTCACCGCACTAACGGACATGCCATGCCTGTCACTGGCGGCGGTTTGATTGATCAGGTCGAGGCGCAGTTTCCGGACGTCATCGCGAAGAAACTTCACAACAACGTCCGTGTTGGCAACCAGGCGTCCTGATGTGTCACTCAGATCCAGATCAAATCGATAGTGGATAATATCGATCCCGGGGTTCACCGGGTACGGATCTGCGACAGCTGTGACTGATGACAATGTGAGGATGATCAGGCAGGCGATCCATCTTTGCGGCATCAATTTTGCTCCGAGGTAACGGCGAGGGGCCAACTGCTGAAGTGACCGCAACTATGTCCTTCTGTTCTTGGAACCAATAATATCGAAGAACATTCCGGATAGCGCGCTGACCCGCGTAACACGGAATATCAGGTCCGTGAAGGCGATCGGGCGCACGTTGCGGACCTCACGAATCCTTGGGACAAGGAGCAGGACAATCGTTGCCCGCATCAGAAAGGAAATAACGAACACACCAAGCAGCGGACTGAGCCAGGTATAAGTATGTCCAAAAAGTTCCAGCCTCGTTGGCAGTTGCGTGCCGAGATAGCCACCCAGAATGGCGCCGCAGAAAAGTCCCAGGCTTGCGAGCACATTGTGCATCGCGAAATAGCTCGCGCGCTTGTCGCGCTCAACCAATTCGTACAGGAAGTTGCTCGCACTTAGAGTGAAACCTGACCACGTAAGACCACTGATGGCCTGCACGATCAACAGATACCAGAAATTAGACGATACCGCCCAAAGCAACGGCAGCAACGGCATCATTACGCTAGTCGCACCGAGAATGCGGCGGTTGCCAAATATATCGCTAATGCGGCCCCACCGACTTAGGGTCAAAAACTGGAAGAGTATCGCCGTGCCCGTATTGCTCATAAAAGCGATGTAGCTGAATTGCAGATCACGTAACATGTAAACGGTAAAAAACGGCGAGGCGATGGCTACGGAAAATTGCACCAACGCAAAAAATATGGAAAAGCGAGCGAAGTTTGAGTGCCGCAGTCGCCGCCACCAAACCGGGTTGACCGTAGTTGTCCGAGCAGCGGCGTGACCTGGGGGATCGTACATTCTCGATAATTGATAAACCGAAACGAAACGTGCGCACATAGCCGTTGCAAACAGAAAAACAAAACCGAGCGACGTGGATCCGCCAGCTTTCGAGAAATGCAGAACCAGGCCGCCGGCAATCAGGGCGAAAAACGTCACCAGAGAAACAATGCTGGTTCGGCGAGCAAAAAAACGGCCACGCCGGCGGGCCGGCACAATGTCACCCATCATGCTGCCCCACTGCGGTGCCGACAGGTGCGCACCGCAGTGATAGATAACGACACTGGTTATCAGCAACGGTACCGCGACGTCACTGAAGACTAACGGCAGAACTATTAGCGGCAACCAGGCGGCCGCTTGAATTGACGCGCCGACCAGAACAATGACCTTTCTTTGTCCGGTGCGGCGACCGAGCCAGGCAGAGAACAACTGCATAAGGGAGGCGAGCAGCGTTGGCAGTGACGCGAGCATGCCGATCTGTGGCGTGCTCGCGCGAAGAAACAACGCAAAGGCGGAGATATATGCTTCGCCAATACCGATCATAACGGCGAAGGCGCCGGCGTCCTTCAGCGAATGCCGCAGTGACGCCTCGGTTTGTGGATCGCGGGAGTAAGCTTCAGTCGCCATCGATGCCGAAAGCGGACACCTCAGAAAAATCCTTCGGCTGCGTGATCTGTTCAACCCAAATCATTGTCGAGTCCCCTTGCGTAAGGCGCTCGTGAGTTTAATTTCATGAGAAAAATCCCGTAGTTCATCGGTTTCATTGCCACCGCTGCCGTAGTCGAGGCCCAGGGCAGCGCGATCACCGCAAGATAGTAACTGCTTTCAGTGCTTCTTTTTTGGCAAGTGTATAAATACCGCGTAATCTCTGTGCCAACTGCATTAGGGAAAGCAGCACTTGTCATTCTTTGCGGAACTCAAACGGCGCCGTGTATTTCGCGTGGCGATCGCCTACGTCGTTGTCGCCTGGCTGATACTCCAGGTTGCCGATGTCGTGCTGGACAAGATCGGCGTACCGGACTGGACCTTCAAGGTGATCATGGTGTTTCTCGCCATCGGCTTCCCCGTCGCCGTACTGCTGGCCTGGGCATACGATATGACGCCGCAAGGCTTGCAACGAACCGCTGGGCTCGATGCGGGGTCAGCCTCGGCGCAAGCCGAGAAGAGTCGCGTTAGTAAAAAAATCAGTGCGCCAGCCAAGGCTTCCGTCGCTGTATTGCCCTTCGTCAACATGAGTGGCAATCCCGAGAACGAGTATTTCTCTGACGGTCTCACTGAGGAACTGCTCAATGTGCTGGCGAAAGTCAGCGGACTCAAAGTCGCGGCGCGCACGTCCTCCTTCCATTTCAAGGGTCACACCGGTGACATAAATGAAATTGCCGGCAGACTGGGTGTGGCGTCGGTACTCGAGGGCAGCGTGCGACAATCCGGTGCGCGCATACGCATTACCGCTCAGCTCGTGAACGCCAGCGACGGCTACCACTTGTGGTCGGAGACTTTCGATCGCGAGCTGGACGACATTTTTGAAGTGCAGGACGAGATATCCGGCGCAGTCGTAAAAGCGCTTAAGGGCAAGCTCCTGGGCGAAAAGTCTTCCGGCCGACAGGTCGGCAGCACAACCAATCCCGAGGCATTCAACGCCTACCTGCAGGGCATGCATTACCTTAACCGCGGTTCTGACAAAGAAGCCTTGCAAAGCGCTGTCGCTGCTTATCGTCAGGCGATCGAAATCGATCCGAACTATGCACAGGCCTATGCCGGACTCGCCACGGCGTTGGAAAATCTTGCGACTAATAACTTCGCCGATCTTGATCAGGTTGTGAATCAAGCGGAAGAGGCCGCCCGCAAGTCCATCGAATTGGAGCCGACCCTGGCCGACGGCTATAAGGCGCTGGCGATCATTAACTCCAGTTATCGTCTGGACAAGACGATGGCCAAAAGGAAAATCGACAAGGCAATGGAGCTCGATCCGGGCAATGTCGGTGTTTTGATCGAGTGTTCGAAAATACATTCACTTGCCAACGACGTTGAGAATGCCTTGAGTACGGCGCAGACGGCACAGGAGCTCGATCCGGTGTCCACGGCCGCGGCACAAATTCTTGGCAACGCTTACTACATGGCGCGACGCTTCGACGAGGCCATTCCGGCCTTTCGGCACGCGCTTGAGCTCGATCCGCATTATCCGCGGCCGCACTACGGTATTGCGATGTGCATGTATTTGAGTGGCGACATCGAAAACGCAGCGCGCACGGTTGCGCAAGAGCCGCTCGAATGGATGCGTTTGTCGGGCCTCGCGATCCTGGAGCGCAAACTGGGGCATGACGATGCGGCTGAAGAAGCGATGGCGGCGCTGATCCAGAGCTACCGCGACAACGGGCTTTATCAACAGGCCCAGGTGCTTGGTCAGTGGGGCGATATCGACACTGCTGTTGAGGTCCTCAACAAGGCTCGCGACTTGAGCGACCCCGGAGTCAGTCAGATTGTCGTAGATCCCCTGATCGACCCTTTGCGCGAGAATCCCAAATTCGTCGCATTGCTCGCGATGGTCAATGACAGCTAATTTCAATACGGCCTGGTTTTCTCCTGTATTGTGGTAAGCATCAAACAGGAAAAAAGCCATGAGTAAAGAACAAAAGAGTAACAAAGAGGCCAAGAAGGAACCGGCCATGACCGCAAAGGAAAAGAAGGCTGCCAAGAAAGCGAAGAAGAACGAGAAAGGACGAATTGGCGCGTAAGTTGATCAGCCTTCGGACCAGGCCTTCTTGATCCAGGCTTTAACGCTTTTGTCTACATCCGTCGGTTTCTCCAGTCGCACCCGGTGACTGACCATTGCGTTAAAGCTACCGGATTTCTCGAGACGACCCTTTGCAGGTTCCGTCTTTAGTTTAAGCCCCAGATCGACACGAGTCTTTGTGGACGGTTGTATGATCGCGAATTGCTTTGCGCGGCGGAGACTGACGTAGGCTTTCTTCGGCGCGATTTCAAATTCGCCACAGCTTTTGACCGCCTTGATTACAGCAGCATAGATCGGTTTCAGGTTGGACTTGTCGCCTGCGTATTGCGCGGCAACGAGGTCGCTCGTTTCGCTGACGCTACCTGCGTCACTCTTCAGTGTCTTGTGAGCGACGAGATTTGCGTAGCCGTGCGTCATGCCGAAATCGCTTTTCAGCAATTTGACGATTGCGCCGTGTTTGGTAGCTCCGGACTTCCTGGCGATGGCTATCCACTGCTCAAGGGACTTGCCGGTCTTGTCCTTGAGATTCGCTATCATGGATTCGGCCATTGCTTCGGGAGACTTAGTCATCGTTTATCTCCTTATTCATTGCGCTCAAGCGGCCAATGTTCTGCACGCATCGATTTGGGTGTAAACGGCGCCATGATGGAAAACATCGCCAGCATTAGCCTGGTGCTAAATTTCACTTTCCCGGTTTCCACAAACGCCTTCAGGTTATCGACAATAAACCTGGATCCGTCCGCCATGGACTTCTCACTTTTCGAGCCGGCAACAACGTTTTCAGTGATCAGGCAGAACTCGGTACCGTTCTCAGTTTCAGTCAGTTCGTAGGTCACTGTAGATGCCGGGTCGCCCAGTGCAGTCAATCGAAAACTGTGCACAAGGCGATGCGGTGGGTCTATTTCGAGGATCTCGCCGACGACCGCGACGGCTTTGCCGTTGTTGGACATCATGCGATAGGCATTGCCTTCGGCCATCGCCTTCGCGTCCCAGCTTGAGTTCCAGAAGAACGGGCGCGGTGCGGCTGTGTTGACCAACTCGGACCAGACCGTGTCGATCGGCGCCTTGATCAGCACTTTGTAAATAGCCCGGTCTGCGAATTTTTTATCCTGCATCAGCTTGTCCCCTTGGTTGTACTCTCTGAGAGATATTTGATCCGTGTGAGATTGCTGCTCCAGTAGGCGCTGTACTCGGTGGTCCAGCGATCATGAATCATCTGGATCGGAACGGCGTTGAAATACAGTCTGCGCGTGCGACCGTCTTTTTCCGAGCTGAGCAAGCCGGCTTTCTCGAGGATGTTGAGATGTTTCATTACCGCTATTCGGCTGACATCGAACTCGATAGCGAGAGCACCCACGCCGATCCCGGGGCGTTCCTTGACGATGTCGAGCATTCGCCTGCGGCTCTCGTGTGCCAGCGCCTGAAAAACAGCATCCATTTCGTGGTCATCAATCATGTAACCAGTAGGTTACTTATTTATTGGCCAGTGTCAAGGGGCTGTTGTTGGATCAACCGCGATGATCACCTTGCCGCGTGCACGCTGAGTTTCCAGGTAGCGCAAGGCTTCCGCCGTCTCGCTCAAAGGATAGTAAGTATCGATGCGCGAGGTCAGGCGACCGTCGGCCAGCATTTCAGCGAGAAACTCGAGGTCCTCACTTCGCAAATCGGCCAGCATCATGCCGATCTCCTGGTCGATAAACGGCGCTACCAAAACTGCTTTCAGTGGTGGCCAAAGCGGCGCGAGCCAGTCGCCCTTGGGGCCGCCGACCAGGATCATCCGCCCCTGTGCTTTGAGGACACGCCGATTTGCGGCCAGAGACTGGTTGCCGACCATGTCGACGATCAGGTCATACTCGTTGCCGCTCTCGGTGTAGTCTTCTTTCTTGTAATCGAATACGTGGTCGGCGCCAAGAGCCCGCACCATTTCAACATTACCGGTGCTGCAAACGCCATGGACTTCCGCGCCGAGCGCTGTGGCGATCTGCACCGCATAGGTTCCGACGCCGCCGGATGCGCCGTTGATCAAAACTTTCTCGCCCGCCTGCAACCGACCATCATCGCGCAATGCCTGTAGCGCGGTAATCGC
>JBBKWL010000165.1:0-6980 GCA_037968975.1 Woeseiaceae bacterium
TTGCAGGATCAGGTTCAGCCACACCACAGCGAAGACTCCGATGGCGCGTCGCGCCCGGCGGTTCCTTCGATATCCAATGGTGGCCAAAAGACTCAAAATACGTTTCCCTGCAAATTCGACCCTGTGCAAAGATAATACGACACAAGCCCGGGCGTGCAATCGCGACATCTACTTATGCCGCACATCCCTGATATAGAACCTTTTTGTTGCGCCGGTCAAGGAATCAGGCCGGACTTTCGAACGGCCTGTTATTATCTTTACAGCATCGCGAGGGGAAATTGGCGCGCCCCGACAGGATTAGCTTCGCCCTGTCGGTACGCGGCGGCCGGAGCCGTCGTGACGTAATCATTATTGCCCCGGCGCGTCGTCGTTGAGGAAGAATTCAGTACCGGCATCACCATCGAGAAGGGATTTAGCACCAACGCCATCGGTCCACTGATAGCCTTTCGCGCCAACGCCGCCGTCCGTCCACTGGTAGCCTTTCGCCGCCATGCTGCCATCGGTCCACATATAACCATTCGCGGTTACACCACCTGCACCCGTAAACGTCGCACCATTCGACCAGTTGGCCGCATTGCTGAACAGATACGCGGAACCCCAAAGCGCATCGCCCCAGAGTACTGCGGTGTCTTCCACCAGTACGCCACCATTGAGCACATCAATAATCATCAGCGGTGACAATGCGTCACCGACAACCACGCCGCTGTCGTTCAGTGCGGCATTGGTATCGAGCAGTCCGGCACCGGCCTGAGTTGGATCCGCGTCAATTTTGCGTGCAGAGCGCATCAGGCGCGCCTTTACCGTAGCGGGGCTCAACGATGGGTCTTTCTCCAGCATCAGCGCAACTGCCGCACTTACTATCGGCGTCGCCATGCTGGTTCCGGACATCTCCAGGTAAACGTCATTGCCACAGAGAAGCGTCTTGCAGGCCTTCCGTCGCGTTGGCAGCGCCAGGGATAGTTTCGAATCATTCGCTACTGCAGCTACCACCCGGTTACCAGGGGCAAGCAGGTCGGGCTTCAGAACATAGTCGCCAATGGTCGGGCCCTGCGAGGAAAACGAAGATACATAGTCGTCCACGAAATCGGATCCGGTCCCGTTGTCGGTTAACGAGCCAACGGTGATGACTTTCCGCGAATTTCCGGGACTGTTAATCGTCATGCTGCCGGAGTAACCATCGTTGCCAGCGGCGACTACTACCACCATGCCGGCGTCCCAAAGTTCCTCTACGGCCAGCACCAACGGATCGGTTTCATTCGACTCGGAAATACCCTTGCCGAGCGACAGGTTCACGACACGAATGTCGAAATAATCTCCGTACGTTAGCAACCAGTCCAACGCGGCCATCACGTCCGACATCGAACCACCGCCATTGGCGTTCAGTACCTGCAAGGCCAGTACTTTAGAGTCCGTTGCCGAACCCTTGTATTCGCCCAGAGAATCTTCGCCAGTGCCGCTGAGCAGTCCGGCAACATGAGTACCGTGACCGTAGCCGTCGTAGCGCGCACTGTCATTCCAGTTCACAATATTTCCGTTGACGATCTCGGGTGTCGGGTACGCGCCATTCAAGAACGAATACTGAAGTATGTTGTCACTCAGGTCTGCGTGAACTGACGCACCGGTATCGAGTACTGCGACACCCACATTCAATCCGCGATAGCCTGCGTTAGCCGATCCGGATGCCGGCAGGTTAGCAGCTGCACGAGACGCCGATGACGTATTCGATACTTCATCATCGATTGACAGCCAGTCGACATTGATATCCGACGCCAGGTTCTCCAGCGCGGCAACGGGAAGTTGTATGGCGCGCATATCAAGGTGCGCATAGCTACGAGTTACCGTACCGCCCAGTTTCGCCACGAGTTCATCGTCAAACAATTCCGGGTGCTGGTCATAGCGCACAACCAGATCGGCGTTGCCAGTTGCGCCTGCGTTAAGCAGTGCGGCAACAGGACCACTCATCTTGTCGCGCGGCGCAACCGGGCTGGAATCCTGGCTTGGCTGATCGCGGTTTTCAGCGTGCAAGGCTCGGTCTGTCAGTTCCGGCGGGCCCATTGTCGTTGCGGCCGCGTACGTTGCAGCCTGCTGCATCGCTGTTGACTGCGAATCTGTGGTTGCGACGAACACTGTGGCTTGTCCTTCGCGTTCGTTACGCGTGTCGGTCGATACCGGCGGCAACACATTAACTGGCGCGACTGTTTCGGTCGCAGTCATGAGAGTACGGTGTCCCGCTGTGGCGGTATCACTACTGCCCGATGCCTGAATTACCAGCAGTGCGGTGATCGCTAATGCGAACCTTGGAATATTGCTAACAAGTTTCATGGTCGGACTCTCTTTTTTGATTGTATTCATCATCATTATCCTCGTCTCAACCCGCGTTCTTGATTTGCGGGGGAGCTTGCTGCTCGTCGACGTGGGACGAGAATTGGCGCAGATTACCGGCGCGCCGTGCTTGAAAAAGTAGTGAAGTTGATTCGATCGTGTCGTTCTCGGGATCAAAACTTGTGATCGCTTCGTTGGGGCCCAGCATTCCGACCCATGCATTGCGCTTATTCTTCGCTTCATACATGAGCCCGTCGGCGAGGCTAATAATCTGGTCCAGATTCGATTCGGTCGCACTCTCCTTGAACAGCGGGTAGGCGGCGAAACCAATAGAACAGGTCGTACGTACAATCTGGCCATCGCTCAGTGAGAAATTGCTGCCAGCGACATTTGCTCGAATACGCTCGGCAAGTTGCTCAGCCTCTTCTGGCCTGGCCTGCTTGGCGATGACAACGAACTCGTCACCACCCCAGCGAATCACAAAATCGGAGCGGCGACAGATGGCCAGCAGCACATCACGCAGCTGCAATAACATTTCGTCGCCCGCGGCGTGTCCGTAGGCGTCGTTGATTGGCTTGAAGTTATCGAGATCGATCATCATGAAAACCAGCTCGGACACATCACTCGTATCGATGCCCAGGCGTTCGTCACCCTTGCGACGATGAATCAGGTCGAGATCGCGAGACACTTCCTCGAAAACAAAGCGTCGATTTCGAAGTCCCGTCAGCGGATCGCTGAGGCTGCTTTCCTGCAATGCTTTATTGAGAACCTTGAGTTGCTGATTTCTGTCCACGAGTTTTTCGGTACGCGAATTTACTTCGTGTTCAAGCCGGTGGCTGTATTCCTCTTCGCGTCGGATCCTGCGTCGATGCCCGAACCAGAACGCTGCAACAATCTGGGCGAGTAACGCAACGTAGCCAAGATAAGCCCACCAGGTGTCCCACGGTGCCGCCGCGACCTTTACGGGCACGGTAAATCCGGATTCGTTCCAGACGCCTTCACTATTGGCTGCTTTTACGCGGAGCAGGTAATTGCCGTCGGCGAGGTCTGTATATGTCGCGCGGCGGCGAGTACCGAGGTCAATCCAGTCTTTGTCAAAACCCTCGAGCTTGTACATGTAACGATTTTGCTCGGGTGCCACGAAGTCCATGGCTGCGAACTCGAAGGTAACGTTGTCATCTTTCCAGCCCAACTCTACGGTTTCCGAATCGTCCAGCGGCAAATCGGACTTGTCTCTGTCGCCGCCACTGAAGAATCCTGTAAGTGCGATGATTGGTATCGCTTTTGATACGCGGATGTCTTCAGGCTGGAACGCGTTGAAGCCATTGTGCCCGCCAAAGAACAGCTCACCACTGTCACTGCGATAATGTGCACCAAAGTTGAATTCTTCGGACTGCAGTCCATCGTTGCGGTGTAAATTTTTAATCTCGCCCGTTGCGGCGTTGTAGCGGCTGATGCCGTAGTTGGTACTCATCCAGATCCAGCCGGAGTCGTCGAACTGAATGCCATAGATGACGTCGTTGACGAGTCCGTCTTTTGCCGAAAGATTTGCGAAAGTGATCTCCGCGGGCGCGTCAGTGTTGCCCACAACCCTGTCGAGGCCGCCACCCTGGGTGCCAACCCAAACGACCCCGGCCTTATCAATATTCACCGAGTAAACGGTGTCCGCGGCGAGCGTCTTTATATCGTCCGGATCATGTTGAAAGCGATGGAACCGTTCGCTTTCGCGATCGAAGAGATTTAAGCCACCGGCGTCGGTTCCAATCCACATATCGCCGTTGCTGTCTTCGGCGAAACTGGTAACACGATTGCTGCTGATGGAATACTCGTCGCCCGGGATTGTCTGGAAAATTGTGAAACTGTCGTTAGTCGGGTTGTAACGGCTGATGCCGCCGCCAAAGGTGCCGATCCAGACCAGGCCACTGCGGTCTTCGTACATCGTCATGATGCCGTCGGCACTCACACTGTTTGCGTTATCGGCCGCATGCCGGAAGTTGGTCGTTGCGCCGGACTCAGGATGCAGACGTGTGATGCCATTCATCATCGTGCCAACCCAGATATTGCCGCCGGAATCCCGCATCAGGCTCATCACCCGGTTGCCCGCAATCTGTTGTGCGCCGCTTGCGTCGGCCCGGTATTTGGTAACTTCACCACTGCTGCGGTCGATGGCATTGAGGCCGTCGCCGATCGTTCCTAACCACAAGGTACCAGCACCGTCGTCTATAAATGCCATGACATTCGGCTTACTACTGCGATTGACGGTGACTTCCTTCGCAGGTTCATAGCCGTAGACCCATGACCGTGGGTTCCATTTATTCACTCCGTGCGATTTAGTGCCTATCCATAACAGGCCGCTGCGGTCCTGGTAGATGGATGAAATATCGTTGCCGCCAAGACTGCTTGCATCTTCATTGTCAGCGACATAGCGAACTACCGTGCCGTTCGAGCGATTGACCAGGTTCAGACCTGACGTCGTGCCAACCCAAAGTCGGCCATCGCTGTCTTCGAAAACCGTAGACACGCGATCGCCTGACAGCGTCGTCGGGTCATTTTCAACATGCACGAATCGATCAATTGATTGTGTCTTGTTATTGATTCTGGCCAGACCGCCGCCGTAGGTACCGACCCACAGCTGGCCATCACTATCTTCCAGTACCGCGCGAACACCAGTTTCGCTGAGCGGCTGCAGTGCCTCGGCGGAGCTTTGCAACTCGCCAGATTGTGCACTGATACCAACAAGGCCATGTTCGCCACCGACCCACAACGTACCCTTCGAGTCCTGCTCGATGGCAAAGACTGTGCCCGATGTGTCGGCGACCCCGAGATCAATATGGGTGAATTTCTCCGTCTCAGGATCGAACCTGTCCAGGCCGGCACCGCGCAATCCTATCCAGATTATTCCGGCGTCATCAACGTGCAAGCGGCGAATTACGTTGCCCGCGATCGAGTTCGGGTCGTTGGCATCGTGCCGGTAAGTGCGAACGCTTCCTGACTTGCGATCGAGGTTCGCAAGGCCACCACCGTTCGTGGCAAGCCACAGGCTGCCGTCCTTACCTTCGACGATGTCGAATATAAAATCGTTGCTCAGGGCAGCAGGGTTGCCGCGCTCGCGCTTGAAATGACGAAACTCATAACCGTCATAGCTGTTGAGACCGTTCTCGGTGCCAAACCACATCCAGCCCTCGGAATCCTGCAGCACGCTCAGGACGTTGCTTTGTGATAGCCCGTCGTTGAGCGTCAGGTGTCCAAAGCGCATGGGATGACTGGAATCCTGGGACGCCATAGAGATCGAACTCGCGGCTATCGACAACAGCAAAGTGGCGACTATGGTCGTCACTGTCTGCAATGTAATTGGTTTGAATTTGCGCATCGCTGGAAAACACCCACTTACGTTCGTTATGGTTATGTATCTCTACCCCAAGTTCAGGCATGCATTAGGCAACACGATGGGATTCCAGGCGTCGTTGCGCGCCCGTACGGCTGGCGCAAGAGTGTGACGTGGTTCAAATAATGGCACGGTTAAGCCGCGCCGACAGGCTCAGGACGGATCTTTCGATTTCATGAATGCGGCGAAAGCGTCTGGCGCCAGCGGCTTCGCAGCAAGGAAGCCCTGGTAGCAGTCGCAGCCGAAGTCACGCAACACCGCCAGCTGTTCAATAGTTTCAACGCCCTCGGCAATGACCGTGAGCTGCAAGCGTTGCCCCAGCGCGACCATAGCCGACGCGATCGCTTTGTCCTTGCCATCGTCGGCGAAGCCCGCAATATAGGAGCGATCGATCTTTAATGCATCAACCGGCAATTCCTTCAGATAGGCAATGGCCGAGTCGCCCGTGCCGAAATCGTCGATGGACAACTTAACACCGAGTTCCTTGAGTTCAATCAGCTGCGCAACGACGTCGTAGTCACCGGATAATACGCCGCGCTCGCTGATCTCAAGCTCCAGGTCCCCGGCCGCGAGCCCGTTTCGACTCAAGGTGCGCTCTACAGTCGCAACGAAATTCGTGCTCATCAACTGAACTTTAGCCACATTCACACTAATTTGCGGCAGCGCCAAACCGGCTTTACGCCACGCCGAGAATTGCCTGCACGCGTGTTCCAGGGCGTACTCGCCGGTACGCAACATGAGTCCGGACTCTTCGGCAATGACGATAAATTCGTCCGGGTGTATGTGCGTATTGTCCGGCTGCTTCCAGCGTAGCAATGCTTCCACAGCAGTCACGTCACCGGATTCAACGCTGACGATAGGCTGATAGACGAGCGTCAGCTCCTGCCGATCCAGCGCCTCGTGCAACATATGCTCGATTTTCAATTTCCGAGCTGCAGCGCGATCGGTTTCCGCACAGTAGTATTTGAACCCACCACCGCGGCTTTGCGCATCGCGCATCGCATTATCCGCCCGCTGCAACAACTGATCCACGTCGTCCGCGTCTTGTGGATATACCGCAACGCCCAAACAGGCGGACAGGTGCACAACCTGTCCCATGACCTGCAATGGTCGGGACAAGGCGTCGAGTAATTGCTGCTGAAATACTGGTAATGATTCACCGTCATTGACCGTAATCATCATGCCGAATCGAAATGAATCCAGACTGCCTATCGCGGCGGTCCGAAGGCCACGCCTGTTAGGGTCGCTGGTCATGCTCGACTCACTGAGGCAG
>JBBKWL010000166.1:0-18431 GCA_037968975.1 Woeseiaceae bacterium
AAATAAAGCGCAGCGAAGCGAGCCATTCCTCCAACAAACATGTGGCCTGCCGGTCTTCGTAGACTATTCTAGTGAGCGCAGCTCGCCCTTAAAGTCATCAGCCTCTTTGGGTGTCGCTGCCTTCTCATATTCAAATGGCTGCAGCTGCCGTATCATTTCGATCCTCCTTGTGGGTTGTTCTGGTCCTTCGATTGCCACCAGTTCTTGGACACCTGATCAATCTGCGCGTCCGGTGGCGCCGCCGTCCGTTTAGGGTCGAATTCGTCGCGTATATTTCGTGCCGCAGGACTGCTGTTTACTCGATTTCCGGCAGCCAGTGACGATCTGGTGCTCTTCGACGTGAGCGAATCGAGCGCGCGGCGACCCTAATCGGGAGTAGTATTCAGACTCATTCTTGTGTCCGCCTTGATGCTGCGACCGGTTTTGCGCCGGTTTGCCGTCAAACAGGGCAGGTACTGGGAGAATGGATGCTATGCCGGTTTATCTGGATGACAAAAGGCTTGTAAAACAATTACTTGCGGGTGATCAACGCGCATTTGATCGGTTTTTCGAGGAAAACTTCGCACGGCTTTACCGATTCGCCATCGTGCGTTTGGCGGACGATCCGGAGGGCGCGCGCGAGGTTGTGCAGATTACGTTAACCAAGGCGGTGCGCAAACTGCACCAATATCGGGCTGAATCTGCACTATTTACCTGGTTGTGCGCCATTTGTCGCAATGAAACCAGTGACTGGCTGCGCCGCCAGGTCCGTTATCGCGAGCACATCGTCTTGTACGAAGACCACCCTGAAATTCAGGCAGCGGTCGACTCGTTTCAGGTGCCCGCCGAGGAAAATCCAGAAAAACAGTACCAGCGGACCGAGGCAATGCGCCTGATCCAGGTCGCGCTCGACCGCTTGCCGGCCAAGTACGGCGACATTTTGGAATGGAAATATGTCGAGGGACATTCGGTAAAGGAAATCTCGGCGAAACTGGAGATTGGAACAGAAGCTGCGCAGTCGATGCTATCCAGAGCGAAGCGGGCATTTGCAGAGGTGTATTCAAGCTTGAACGAAACGGTTGGAACAACAGAAAACGGGTTGGTGAAATCATGAGTGCAATGGGCAATCACGGAGCAGCGCGGAATGATGATGCAGTGGAAGCGTTACTGGAACAAGCGTCGCCACGGCCGACTCCGCCAGGTAAGGATGAGCAAATGATTCGGGAAGCAGTGTTTTCGGAATGGCAAGCGGTCACCAGTCGACATCGCGCGCGAACGCGCATGACACGTTTTGCGGTAGCAGCGACAGTGCTGTTAGGCGTCGCGGTGACATTCAACATGATGCAAGACAGCGGTATCGCGCCGGTGCAGGTCGCAACCATCGCCAAGAGCCATGGTTCTATTCATGTTCGCGGCGAAGAATCGCAGATGCACCAATTGCGTGACCTGACGTCAATTATGTCCGGGCAGATGATTATCACAGCTCATGATTCAGGCATCGGTCTTAGCTGGGGCAATGGCGGCTCGTTGCGAATTGCCGCTGATACGCGTATCGAATTCATATCGGACCAAGAAGTATTTTTGCATGCGGGTCGGATTTACTTCGACTCGACCCCGTCAGAACTGATTGCAGATTCTGCACGCGACGCTGGCGCCGCTGAGCTGCGCATCCTGACAGACCATGGCACGGTGACGCATCTGGGTACGCAATATATGACCTATACATCTGACAGTGAACTCACTGTCAGCGTGCGCGAAGGCGAAGTCTCGATAGATGGTAAGTATCACGACGAGAAAGCACTTGCAGGCCAGCAACTGAGTATTGCGGGCAGTGCCAGGGCAAGTATCACCAACTTCCCGCGTCACGGCGATGCCTGGGGTTGGATTGAAGAAGTTTCTCCCGATGTTGAAACCGACGGTCGCAGTGTCGATGTTTTTCTTAACTGGGTCAGTCGTGAAACCGGCTTGCAGGTCGATTACCCGAACGAGGCGACCCAACAGATCGCCCGCGACGTCGTGCTCAATGGCACGGTAAATCTGGAGCCCAGAGCTGCTTTGGATTTCTGGCTGGAGACCACGGACCTGAATTGGTATGTCGATGGAGGGACCATTAAGGTGAGCGCTATCGACGGCGGCAGCGGTCAGTAATTTGCGAGCGCTGGTCGCGATATGTTTATTGTTAGCTGCGGCTGTGCAAGCCGCCGACGGCGACCTTGTGCGCTACGAAGGCCGCTCGGTTGCCGAGGTCATCGATGAGTTTCGCGAATCCGGTGTCCCGTTCGCCTACAGCACGAGCCTGGTCAGCGACGAACTCAAGGTGCTCGAAGAGCCAGACGCTGACGACCCCGTTGCGATCATCACGCAAATCCTGAAACCGCACCGACTTATGATCAAGGACCAGGCCGGCCTGTTCCTGGTGGTGCGTTTCGATACCGCCGGCGGAGTCGCTGGCAACATTCTGCTGGTGGTTACCAATAAGGGCAGCGAACGGCCTGTCGAGGCACCTGATGTTCGCGTCGAGCCGCGCCTGACAGAGTCGCAACAACTATTGCCGGGCGTATTCGAATATTCCGGAGTTGCGCCTGGCAGTTATGATTTCGGAGTCGAAGCCCTGGGTTACGAGGCGGCGCACAGAATTGTGGATGTCTGGCCAGGCGAGACAACTATCGTCAGCGTTGGACTGGCGACGGCGCGGCCGGAGATTGAGACGATTTCCGTGTCTGCCAGTCGCTACGAAATCCTGCGTGACCTGACAGCATCACGTTTCGTACTCGATCAACGCACTATCCAGAACATGCCGGATGTGGGTGAAGACCCGATGCGGGCGACACAACGTCTGCCCGGAGCTGCAGCCAGTGGCGCGTCGGCGAAGACCCATTTTCGAGGTGGCGAAGATTCGGAAATCGGCATCATGTTGAATGGCCACCCGCTGTTTGACCCGTTCCATATCCGTGATTATCAAAGCATCTTTAGCGCGATCGACTCGCGCGCGATCGAAGGTATCGAGGTCTATACCGGCGGTTTCCCGGTGCGCTTCGGTGACCGCATGAGCGGCCTGGTCCTGATGGAATCGCTCGAGCCATTGCGACCGAAGCATACAGAAATTGGCGTTAGTGTATTTAACACCTCGGTTTTGACGGCGGGAAGCTCCTCTGATCGTCGCTGGCTGTTATCCGCACGGCGCGGCAATCTCGACCTGGTTATCGACGACAAGTTTGGAAAACCGAGTTACTACGACGCATTCGGCGAATTCGAATTCGACCTTTCAGCCGACACCACGCTGTCATTCAATGCCCTGTTCGCAGACGACCAGGTGGAACTGGTCCTGGAGACGGACCCTGAAGAGCTCGAAGAGATTGTCAGTAGAACCAAGAACTCACAATTCTGGATGCAACTTGAGAATCGCTGGTCCAGTGAACTCAAAAGTAAAACAGTGTTATCGGCCGTGATCTTTAAAAATCGGCGTATGGGTTCCGTGAATGATGAAGAAAAAATTGTTGGTTCGGTGCGCGACGAACGCAACGTTGAAGAGTACGGCTTCCGACAGGATTTCACCTGGACCCGATCGGACAATCATCTGTTCCAATGGGGCCTCGAAGCCGCGTACTCTGATGCGACTTACGTCTACCAGAATCAAGCTGAATATTTCGGCCTGCAAGCCGAATTCGAAGGTCAGGAGGAAACTTCCAGCCTGGATCTCACCGCGAAGCCGCATGGCGGCAGCTACTCGCTGTACTTCTCCGATCGGTGGCGATTATCGCCTCGCACCGTATTCGAATGGGGATTGCGCTGGGACGACCAGACCTACACTGAACTCGAGTCCGACTCGCAATTGAGTCCGCGCGTCAATGTGATGCATGCCATTACGCCGAAGACGGAATTTCTCTTAAGCTGGGGACGGTACCACCAGTCACAGGGAGTCAATGACCTGCAGATCGAAGATGGCATCACCAACTTTTGGCCGGCGCAACAAGCGGACCATTTAATTATTGGCATGCGCACTTTGATCAAAGAAAAATATTCGTTGCGCATCGAGGCATTTCAAAAAGACATGCGACAGGTGCGACCCCGATTCGAGAATCTGTACAACCCGCTGGGAATAATTCCGGAATTACAGCCCGATCGAGTTCGCATTGACCCACGCAGTGCCAAATCGTCCGGACTCGAAATTTCGATCGACCGTACGGACGGTCCGATGAACTGGTGGGTGTCATACACACTCTCCAAGGCCACGGATCGAATCAATGGCAGAGACCAGCTGCGTAGCTGGGATCAGCGGCATGCAGGACAGGGTGGTATCACCTGGAGCGGCGACCATTGGGATGTGGCGCTCGCGGCCAGTGTGCACACTGGCTGGCCCGCGACTGAACTGCAATACGTTCAGGTAGGTGTCGATTCTGATGGGGAGCCGGAATTCGCCGCAGTTCCTGGCGAACGTAATGAGCTCCGCCTGGAGACGTTCGCGAGTCTTGATTTTCGCATCAGCCGCCGCTGGAAGCTCAATCGTGGTTCGTTACTGGCGTTTCTCGAAATTTCCAACGTGACCAATCGCCGCAACCAATGCTGTTACGACTACGATCTGGAAGAGGATGAGGACACGGGCGAAGTGTCTTTCGAAAGCAGCCTCGACTACTGGTTGCCGCTGATGCCGGCGGTCGGAATTCTCTGGGAATTCTGAACGACGTTTTCGTAAATATTCAGGTGCTGCCCGGCTGTAAGGCGGCCAGGCTCGCTGTGATTACGCTCGATGGTTTGTACGGCTCTGTTCAGCACTGAACGAGTAATAGGGCTCTTATCCTGCTCAAAACCACTGTCGATTGTAATGACAAAGGGAATCGATCGAGTCAATGTCAACAGCAGGCCGGACTGACCGCTCTTGCCCTCATGCACATGCGCGATATCAACCTCGGGCATCAGGCAGTAGGCCATAACGGGTGTTTTCACCACCGGCCCGATCGTAACGCCTTTCAGTTTGGCCAGGCGTCGAGCAAGTGCAACGCTGGCAACCAGCACATGTTGCGACACCCCGAAGCCGTTAAGCGCTTCAACAAGCGCTGCAAAATACTCGCTGGCGTCGCTGTCCGGCGTCGCCAGGCAAATGTGACCTATATTCATACACTGTTAGACGCCGCCAGCGTCTGAAACCAGTCGGATATTGTCGATCCATCTAGCGCTAATAACGTAATTCAGAATTTCAACGACCTGTTGCGGCGTCTGTGCCCAGGCCATCGCCCGCGGCATCGCTGGCTTCATGATTGGTAGCGGCGGAGGTAAACTCAATATCCAGTTGGTGTGATTTCGCTCCAACAAGAATCTGATCGCGCCAGTCCGTGTGAATTTCAACGGATAGATAGACGGTCCAACTGATAGGTGGTCTCTCGTGATTAACAGTCGAAAATTAGTATCTGGCTCGCTGGCCTTGTTTTCAAGTCTCGCTCTGATTCTGGTGCTGCTCACGGCGTGTGCAGAATCTTACAATCCAATGCAGCGGCATACGTTCGAGCACGACGGCGTCGAACGGGAGTATTTCGTGCATGTGCCGCAGAACGCGCAAGGCGCGTTACCCGTCGTTCTGGGGCTGCACGGTTATACCGGCACGGCTACCGGATTCGAGTACGCGCATGACCTGAATGCGCACGCGAACAAAACTGGCTATATCGTCGTTTACCCGCAAGCAACGCATTTCATGGTCGCGGAAGATTCGCCGGCGCCGTATCGCGCGACGACCTGGAACTCCTACAGCGATGCAAATCCCGATCGAACTGCCGGACCACATTGCACCGCGGAGTCTGCCAAATATCCATGCCCGCCGGGCTGCGGAGAATGTCATGCGTGCCAATGGGAGCCGTGCACGGATGATGTCGCCTTCATCGAGCGGGTGCTGGACGAGGTACAGGCAAGTTATGCGACTGATAGCAGTCGTTACTACGTCCTCGGTGTCAGCAGCGGTGGCATCATGACGATCCGCGTGGCGTGTGACCTGTCTGAACGATTCGCTGCGGCCGCGCCGATCATCGCACTACAGCCTCCCGGACATACCTGCGGTCCGGAATCCGATCTTCCGGTCATGTTCCTCATGGGCGCCCTGGACGAGACGATTCGACTGGACGGAACAGCGGGCAAAGACGACGGATTTATTTACGCGACACTGGCCGAGTCGGCAAAAGTCTGGGCCGATGCCATGCAATGCAAATCCGGACCGAGCGCCTGGTCAAATGACTTTATTGCTGCGGCAGGCGTCGAGTGTACGACGTACTCCAGTTGCCGTATTGCAGGCCACGAAGTCCTCAGTTGTGTTGACCCCAGTGGTGCGCACATGTGGCCTGAGCAAGGACCGGCTGACGCGCCGTCGACCTGCGTGTCTAAGCTACAGTTTGACTCAATGCCGGAAAAGACGATTTGCGCAACGGCGCCGCAACCGGGTCCACATGCTGGGATGGATCTGGTTTGGTCGTTCTTCAGCCAGTATCGTCGTGACTAAGAGGCGGCGGCCAGATAGCATGTGCGTATGAGCAAACGAATCAGAAGCAGCAAGGAAGTATGGGAAAAGGACCGGCGGCACGTCGTGCATCCGTTCCACAACTTCGTCAACTACGACGAAGTCGGCTCACTGATCATCGGTAAGGGCACGGGAGCCTACATCGAAGATATTGATGGCAAGCAGTACTTTGATGCTGTTGGTGGCATGTGGTGCACCAATATCGGGCTGGGCCGCCAGGAAATGGCTGATGCGATAGCTGAGCAGACCGTCAAGCTCGCCTACGCCAATCCCTTCACCGACATGTCGAATGAGCCGGCTGCCATATTGGCAGCAAAGCTGGCCGAATTGGCGCCCGGTGATCTCAACCATGTGTTCTTCACCTGTGGCGGATCTACGGCCAATGACAGCGCTTTTCGTCTGATTCAGATGTACCAGGCAGCCCGCGGCAAAAAGAGCAAGAAACACATTCTGTGCAGGCACGATGCCTACCACGGCACGACCTACCTGGCAGCGTCCTTGTCGGGCAAAGCCGGTGACCGCACGCCGGAATTCAACTACATCGAAGACATCATGCACCACCTCACCAGCCCGAATTTCTATCGTGCACCTGAGGGCATGGATGAAGCGCAGTTTTGTGACTTCCTTATCGACGAAATGGACGCCCTGATCAACGAGATCGGTGCGGACAATATATCGATGTTCTACGCGGAGCCGATTTTAGGATCCGGCGGAGTGATCGTGCCGCCTGAGGGCTACAATCGGCGGACCTGGGAGCTTTGCCAGAAATACGACATCATCTATGTCGCAGATGAGGTGGTGACCGGCTTTGGAAGGCTTGGCCACTGGTTTGTGTCCAAGGATATGTTTGACGTGCAGCCCGACATTATTTGCTGCGCCAAAGGCCTGACCTCAGGTTACCTGCCGCTGGGTGCCGCTATATTCTCAGACCGCATTTATGATGTTCTGAAGAACGACAAGGACCGCTGGTTCACAAGCGGCTTTACCTATTCCGGTCATCCCGTGAGTTGTGCTGCCGCGTTAAAGAACATCGAAATCATGGAGCGCGAAAAGCTCTTTGAAAACGTGCAGGAAGTCGGCGTGTACTTTGAAGAACAGTTGCGTACTTTGCTCGACTTGCCGATCGTCGGCGATATTCGCGGCCGCTTATTCATGATGTGTGTCGTGAACGTCATGGACAAGGAAACCAAGCAATTCTTTCCGCCAGGCGTGAATATCGGCAAACGCATTTCGGATCACTGTGAAGCGCTGGGCGTCATTGTGCGGCCAGCTGCGGACCTCAATATCATGTCGCCGCCTCTGACCATGACCAAGGATGACGTCGACTTCGTTGTACCGCATCTGCGGCAAGCCATTGAAGCAACGATGGACGATCTGGTGGCAGAGGGTATTTTCTAGCGATCGACCGCATCGTTGAGGCGCCACGCGTCCACCCACGCAGTATCTAGATACAGAAGATCGAGCTGCTCCCGCAGGCGCTCCTCCATGTCGGGCATGTGCGCAACACCGTAGAAAATTGCGATGCGCTTGTCGCCGGACGCCAGCCGGGTCTTGAGAACGTCTATGGCGCGTTGATTGCGTGCGCCGATGACCGCCGACTGTGAATCGTCGCCGAGAATTTCACTATGCTTGCTGAGGTCGGCCATTTCGTACGCCAACATAGTCTTGAAGGCATTATCCGAGCCAACAGTTAGCATGGCTGCAAACAGGTTCATGTTTTTCAGGCCAAGCGGGTCCTTCGCGTATTCATCGAATGACGCGTAAAACAGTCTCCAGAAGTAGACGTATAAAGATTCCCCGCGCTCATCCATGCTGTCCGATAGCTCCGTCGGAGAAAGATCCGCATGCACGAAATTGTCGGCGCCGTAGTCGATCTCGTCAAGCTGGAAACTCAACGCCAGCATATTCTTCATTGCCACCTGCGTGCTTGAAATAACGCCGCGTTTTTCGCCTGGGCGCTCTGTTACCACAGAGTCCTTTGGCGCAATGAGCTCGTACAACATGGCGTCGTAGTCCTTGAAGCGTTCATTGAGATCTGCGTAATACTCATGGTCGCCGATGTGGATTGCACTGACGAGGTCTATCCGGACTCTGTTGTCACCATCGCGCGGAACATAGCTGGCGATAGCCAGTTGCAGCGCGCGCGGTTGGTCGTGCTCATCGACAGTGACCCGTACGAATTCCGTCTCCTGTTCGGTCTCTTGTGCACCGGCGACAGCAAGCGGCAGCAGCGCCACTGCCAGGCATGCCCAAAAACGCTTTTTGCTAAGCGGGATCATGCAGTCGAATCTGTGGCGGTTGGCCGACAATCAAAGGATCGGGAGGGGTCACGACGTCCGTATCTTTGTCCGCATAGTCGAGCTGGTTGAGGAAAAAACGCATGCAATTAATACGGGCTCGTTTCTTGTCGTCGGATTTTATGAGTGTCCACGGGTTGGTAACGGTGTTGGTGTGATCGAGCATGTCCTCTCGGGCTGCGGTGTACTCATCCCATTTGCTGCGGGACGCAATATCGATCGGACTGAGTTTCCACTGTTTGAGCGGATCTGTCGCCCTGGACTCGAAGCGTCTTGACTGCTCTTCTTGGCGGACCGAAAACCAGAACTTAAAAAACAAGATGTCTGAATTGACCAGCATGCGTTCAAAGTCCGGGCATTGGCGCATGAACTCGGCGACTTCTTCCTCCGTGCAGAATTCCATGACGCGTTCCACTCCGGCGCGGTTGTACCAGGAGCGATCAAAGAACACCATCTCGCCAGCCGCGGGCAAGTGCTTGACGTAGCGTTGGAAATACCACTGACTTCTTTCGAGTTCCGTCGGTTTTGCGAGCGCGACAACCCGGGCGCCGCGAGGATTCAAATGTTCCATGAAGCGTTTTATTGTGCCGCCTTTGCCTGCCGCGTCGCGACCCTCGAACAGCGCCACAATCTTTTGTCCGGACTCCTTCGCCCACCGCTGGGCCTTCAGCAATTCAACCTGTAGTTCAGCTTTCTGCTGTTCATAAACTTTATCCTTCATTGGCTTTTCATAAGGATATTCGCCGTCGCAGAATTCGTCGCTATTGATGGTTTTCATAGGCTCATCGGTTCAGTGTTAGCATCTGAGCTAACGATAACAAAAAACGGGGATATATTATGGAAGCAGTCATCATTGTTACAGTTCTCGCGCTCATGCAGTACTACTGGTTCGGGATAGAAGTTGGCAAAATGCGCGCCAAACATCAGTGTAAGGCACCGGCGATCACCGGCGCGCCGGAGTTTGAGTGCATGTTCCGGGTACAGCAAAACACGCTGGAGCAGCTCGTCATGTTCATCCCGGCGTTATGGTTGTTCGCCGAGATCGTCAATCCTTTGTGGGCTGCCGGCCTGGGTGTCGTCTATCTCATTGGGCGCATTATCTACCGAATCGCCTATGTCAAAGATCCTGGTGGCCGGTCTGCCGGCTTCATGATTAGTGTCCTGCCGACGTCCGTAATGCTGGTCTGGGTCCTGATCGCTGCAGTTCAACGGATGCTCTAAACAACCGGCGTCTGATGACAAGCTATGGTTGCAGGGGAGGGCGACTGTCGGACATCAGAGTGTCGAGCGCCTTTTGTGCCTTAGCTGGATTTTTGAGGTCACGTGGCTCGAGCATCTCGCAACCGTCGCGAACCATTTCGTTAATCGTGGTCGGGTAGTGCTTGCATTCGTCCGGGCGGTCGAAGTAAATCCGGCAAGCGTACTTGTCTTGATTGGGAAGCTTGCGTAGCCATGGGCAACGCAGCATCTGCTTGCCGGTAACAGGGCTAACCCAGATCTCGCCGCTTTCGACATAGGCCGCAATATCGGGTCGATTTGTTTCCCACCAGTCGATCTCGTCGGGTGTAACGGACAGGTCACCACCGCCATACAGCGTGCAGCACTTACCGCATTGATTGCAATCTTTCACGTAGGCGACACCAATTGACGGGCTACTGCGCTGTAAACCCGTTCAAGAACGATTCGATATCCTCGCTGTACTTGTCGTAAAGATTGGCGCCGGTATAGGTCAGGAACTGTGTGCTGCCGGATGCATTGGAATAATAGTAGCCGGCAAACGTGTAGTTGGTTCCCTGTATGGCACCTTCCATTTTCATGAATAGTACGTTCGTGTCATTAACGCTTCGGTATTCCAGCGTGGTCATCTTCATGCCGGGTGAGGCAGAGCGCGCATTGTTCAGAGCGGCAGTGGTCAGAGTGATAATATCCAGTTCAATTTGCTCAGAAATCAGTTGTCCATAGACATCGCCGCCTTTAATCTGAAAATTGTACTCAGCGTCTTCGTCGCTTGCGCCTTTTGCGAAAGCCCACTTCTTGGCATCAATCCAGACTTCTGAATTAGTCTTGACGCTCTTAAGTTTGAATTTCGCTGTATCCGATTTTTCAAATTGCGTCGGGTTGACCTCGATGTCGACGGCCTCGACAACGGTCGAGTCGGCGAAGTCCCAGGTTCCGTCATCTCTAAGAATGACGACATCGCCTTCATCCGTTACAGCCTGGCGATCCGCGATCGCGATGCAGGGAAACAGGAAAAAGAGCAAAAAGAATTTAAGTTGCATAGTCACCTCAGGTGTTCATGGCACGTGCCAGTTTTCGCTTTGCTGCGTTAAGTGCGGTTTTCTCCGGATCGTCCAGCTTCTCCGCTGCGCGCATTTCCGCAAGCGCCGCTTCGACATCGGTTCCAGCCAGCCAGGCGACGACCGTAGCGGCCTGGTCTGCGTTGTCGCTGCTAATCGACTTTGCATTGCCATCCAGTATCGCAATGCGATGCTTGCAAAAGTTGCCGTAAGTGCCGGCGGGGCAGTTACAAATAGCGGTCAGGCTGTCGCCGTCTTTTATAAAAATGACTTCATACGGATCTTTTGACGAGCCTTTCACGAGAAAAGTGAGTTCCTGCATAGCTAGCTCCACGTTCCCTGGTTTGGTTGCGGCGGAACGAAGTGTGTGCGCATCGTTTCGATAAACGCACTCTGTGCAGCAGTCACTTCGCCATCAGCCGAAACCACTTCGACCATGAGCTGCAACATGGAGTCGGCCTGCTCCTGAGTGAAGCAGGTTTTGTTCTTGTCTGCCAGGCCCTGGAGCTGTGCATCGATGATTTGCGGCGCGCCCAGCAAGTGGATCGCGGAGCCTACGAGTTCGGAAGCCTCTTTCGGTTGCAGGGAAAAAACGGCTTTAAATCGCTCCAGGGTCACAATATGCAGTGGGTCCGCAACAGAATACACCGGATCGCTGTGATACTGGCGCGACCACGCGCGCTTGCGGCGCCAGTGGAACGGATTGAAGCCGCCAATGTCGATCCCTAAACGATCAAGCAAATAGAACACCGTCACCAGGGATCCAAGAAACGCGATCAGTATATGCATAGGTCATCCTCGTCCTGCACAGAATAATCGGCTTGCAAGGAGAAAGTCTGTGACAAAGATACGGGTTCTATCAGATTGTCAGGATTACGGGGGTGTTTCCGTCTATTTCGACTCGTCCTGGCGGGTTGTAGGCCGAGCCCTTGCGAATCGGGTCATCATCAGGACCAGCGATGTCAAAGAAAACGATCGGGCTTGGCATGTTATCTCTCCGTTTCTTCTGGTTTCTCGAGGTCGGACTGAATCTGGTAAGTAAGCTCCGCGTAGTCTTGAAACAGCTCAGAGAACGGCTCTTCTTCGCCCGCAAAATAGCCTATCTGCTGCATCGAAACATCGCCGTCGATCTCGACGAGTTTGCGTGTAATCCATGCCGGGTGAGCAGGGTGTTCAGGCAGTGTAAAAGCATAGAAGGTGGAGGTTGACGTGTCTTCAAAAAGCACCAGCATGGCAGCGCTCAGTTCTTCCCTGGTATCGCCAAACTCCGTTTCGACACTGGCATAATACGCTTGCCACTGGTCGGGCGAGATCTGCGAGTCTTTGTACGGGTTATACGTTGCAGCGAGTAGCTGGCTGGCAAACAAGCACGTAATCAGCGTCAGTCGATTCACGGTATGCGGCCTGAACTACTATCGACGCAACTGCGCCTGGGAAATCATATGGCTGACGATCAACCACTGTCCGCTGCGTTTATGGTAAACGCGAAGGTGATCAATGTGGCGATCCGGCATCAGCATGCCGGTGGATGTCTTTTGATTCACGCGCACGAGTTTACTTCTCACAAGCGCAACATTGCTGCTCAGGAATGTGATGTCGTCGAACTCATGTCCTTCCGAATCACCTGCCATGACGAAGTCGAGACTGAAAATGAACTCGAGCCCCTTCCTGAGTTCTTCCTTACTTTGGTAGCGATCGCCAAATGCATTGGTCCAGTCAGCATCTTCAGCATAGTCACTGACAGCCATATCGGCGTTGCGGTGTTCCCAGCCCTGATCCCAGGACTCCAGTGTTTCCAGAATAAGGGCTTTGTCTT
Organism: Woeseiaceae bacterium; assembly: GCA_037968975.1. Classification (GTDB taxonomy): domain Bacteria; phylum Pseudomonadota; class Gammaproteobacteria; order Steroidobacterales; family Woeseiaceae; genus UBA1847. The sequence continues at coordinate 12,889 of JBBKWL010000166.1, forward strand.
CTTCAGAAGCAAAAACTGTCGCCGATGTTGCCAGCAGAACAGTGCAGATGAGGGTCGAGATAAGTTTGTTCATCATTAGAAATCCTTCTTAATGTCGGGCGGTACTTGCCTCGGACGATTGACTAACTCGCTTTTGCGAGCGGGCACGAGCCTTTTCTGCTTCAATTGCACGGTCCTTCGGTGGCGCGGCTGTTACCAGGGAGGAGAGCAGCGTTGTCGTCGATACGACAATCTCGTCGACCGCCCTGTCAAAAGCGTCTGCATTCGCTTTTGAGGGTTTGGTCGTGCCACTTAATTTGCGCACAAATTGTATCGCCGACGCTCGAATTTCGTCACCAGTTGCGAGTGGTTCAAAATTGAACAGTGTTTTTATGTTTCTGCACATGATTACGTCCGTGGCTGTTGGTCGAGGTCGACGTTTTAATCCTGCTCAGCTTACGGCGCGGTCGTGGACGCTGCAAGACCCGCAGGACACAGACGGGTTTATAAACATTCGTTCAAAAACTGACATGCGCTCAGCATGACAACCGGAGGAAACGCTAACGCCGCGGCAACGCTTCCGGCAAGGCCAGCGACAAGACGACCCTTGCCCCATTCGGCTTTGCGCATGGCCAGCATCGGTGCAGTTATCAGCAGCATGGAAACGGAGGTCATCACCAAGGATACACAGTAGTGGGTCCACCAGCTCTGCCAGGAGTCGCCTGAGTATTGAACCAGCAGGGAGAGCGCGAGCCAGATCGCCAATGCAGCGATCACCGCACCGCGCAGATCGTACTTCAGGCCTGAAATTGCGATTGCAAAGGCGACAAAAGCGCACACGGGAAAAATTGCAAGAGAGATTGAGAGCACGTCGAGCCTCGCCGCTACTGCAGGCAGATAAACTGTGGTGGTTCGACTGGTGTTATTTGGCTGTCTTGCGAGCCCCTGTCCGGGACATCCAGACGCACGCTGAGTACGCACTCACAGAATGGATCGCCGGCACGAAACGTATACGCCGCGCCATCTTTTCCAATGACGGCTCGCCACGACAATTGCCGGGCCCGGTTCTTTTCGTCCTCGGTAAGATGCGTGCCGGCTTCGTGGCGAAACCAGTTTACGATTCTTTGAGCTTCTTCAAATGTCACTTCGTTAGACAGCTCGAAATTCTTGCCGGGGTCGATAAGGAAGTAACGTTCACTGGGGACTGGTGGCATGCATTGCAGGCCATTAATGATCAAATCACAAAGAACTGTTTTCACCATGACGGTATTGGTTGACATGACGGAGAGGAATTCGATACGCAATGGGTCATTCATGCACGAGATATTGAGTTGGTCGGAGTCGAGAATGGCGGTAAAGGCACTTGCGACATTTTCCTCCGAAAATATGTAGCCGGTCTCTGCAGCGCCGTCTAACATTGCTTCGATGAGCTGTTCGTCGCAGCCGTACTTTGCAAACCACTCTTCCCTATACTCCTCGCGCCGTGCCTCTACGTAGGGTTCGAAGGGAATGAAGACTTTCTGCATTTCCAGATCTTCGCTACTGCCGAGGACAGGGATTGCGATGAGTAGCAAAACAAAACGCATCACGTTCTAATCCTGATGCCTGTGATCGCCGCTGGTCGACTCATGCCCGTCAACTCCATAGCCACGGATGGCGTCGTATCTAGACACCTGATCGACAGAAAGAATCTGCTTTTGCCGCAGATGGGCTTCGAGATGGGCAAACCTCAGTCGACTTCGAACGCCGCCGATCTCTAGCAGTGTGCTTTCCAGTGATTCACCTGTTACGGAGCCGTCCTTAAAGCTCATGTCGAGACGCAACTCCGCGGCGATCAGTTCCTCTCCCAGAGCCACGGCCTTTCGGTTCATCTCAACGTAGAGCAGTCTGGTTGCGTTTTCCTGGGATGGACTCAAATCAAGCTGATCCGCCATATCAAGGACATGCTTCGGTCCGGGAAAGTGATTTAGCTCAGCCAGCTTGGCGAATCCCATTCCATTGCCTGTGCGCAGAGAGTCGACTTCTTCCTGGGACAGCGACGTGATCTGACGATGCTCCTCGCCAACGTATGGGGATTGGCCCGACGCTAGAACAATGCACGGCAGTGCGACAACGAAAAACAATGCGAAATTTTTCATGAGTCCGGAGCCCTCTCTTCGAATTGCGGGAGATCGTCATTTATATCATGCCATTGAGCCTTGGAGCCCACGAAGATATGTGACCCTGGCCTTATACCTGGGTCGCCGTCAACCGAACCCAGAGTGACGGTGTGTATGCGGCCTTTATCGGAGCCGGCTAAAGACGAGCCGCAATGACTGCAAAACCACCATCCGCCACCTGCTGACGGCTCATAAACTTTTACGTCGTCTTCCCCGACGACCCATTTAAAATCGTCTGGATTGAATTCCGCATAGGTCGCAAATGCCGCACCATGCTGCCGCCTGCACATGGAACAATGGCAGTGATCTGCGTCAAAGAGGGGTCCGGTAACTTCGTAGCGCACTCTGCCGCATAAACAGCCGCCTTTAATTGCTGCTTTGGTCTGCATAAAAATGTCCCCTGGCAATCAGCCCGTTATGCGATAAATGGCAGCAATGAAGCTCGTTGTTCGCTTCCTCCGGACTACCCGACCTACCTATATCCCCGGCTATCCAAATACTCGCGCGCCATTTTGTTCCATTTCTCACTGGAGGAATATAACCCTAACTTCTCGACTGAAGCCGGCCAATTCGCATGTAGCAACTTTTCCATATCAAGACTGGTTCGAGATGCCCCGAATTCACGGAGACTCGACAATTCAAGTAAACCGGGCAGGTCAGTGAGCTTCTTGCAATTGTGAAAATACACTTCTTCGAGTCTGGAACCTTCGATCAACACAGAGCTTAGTCTGATTTGATCCTCGACCAACAGGCGTCGGAGCTTGGGGAAGCGCTGCAAATCTCCCAACTTTTCAATTCCCCGCACTCTCTGAATTTCGAGTTCATGCAAATTATCGTGTTCAAGATCATCTATGTCAGTTCGCCCACCCAGGATGAGCGTCAGTTTTTCAAGTCGTGGAATGTGCCTTACGAATGCCAATTCCAGTTTGCTTGGCATTGAACCCAAACTCAGTTGTCGAAGTTTTGGCAGTTTCGAGATCGCGACTATATTTTTAGTGTGGCCATTCAAATACAAGCTCTCAAGATTCGAGCAGGCTGCGAGCGGGGCAAGGTCGAGATTGCGGCGCTCATTTTCAACCAATACGAGATGTCGAATTTGCGGCAACTTGAGCCCGGCAAGAAAGTCTTTCTGGTTGAAGTAGTGAACACCAAAGCCGAATTTACGAATGTGATTCAAACTGTATATTTCAGTTGGGTTATCAATTCGTAGCAGGCAATCTATGGACAGCCACTGAACGTCCGGAATGTGTGCGAGTGCGGCCGCATCGAACGCGCCGGAATAATGACCGTAGAAGCGCACCTCCAGCGAATCGCCATATTGAAGGCACAGGTCGTTAATTTTTCCTAACAGCGGTTTTGAGTAGCAGTTCCTGGAGAACTGAATAGTCGGCTGAAGTCCGCGGGCCAGAATCGCATCGATTTGGGCGCTCGACACTCTGCCAGGGTCAGTTACGCGATTTTCCATTGACTAAGTGACTGTCTGTACCGTGATGCAACTATTCATCTTCACTTCGTACGTTTACCGCGATATCGCCGGCATGATCGGTCGCTAGCTCGAAGATGATCGGACGACAACAGACCTGGCAATCTTCAATATACGATTGATCGGCCTCCGTCTGATCAATAAGCACATTGAGACCTTCGCCGCAGTAGGGGCACTCGATAGTTTTCTCGAGTAAATCCAAAATCTACTCCTGAACCCTGACCAGGACGTTCTGGAACGTGATACACGCATACTTCAGCAATGCGTGAATAAACAAAGCTATGCCGAGCATCTCCAGGGTTTCTTCGACTGTGTAGTACATCGCGTAGGCGACGTTGTCTGAGCCAAACAATTCCTTATGCCTCGCGCCCAACATTTCAGAGCCAAGGGCGCCGCTGATATAGATTGCGCCTGATGCAATAAACCAGCTGCCAATTGGTTTGGGTAGCTGCATGAGAAATCGGGAAAATCCAGCGACAATCAGCAGAACCGCAATGCCATACGGAATGACCCACGGAAAATAGAGTAAGCCGCCGGGATTGAGAATTGTCCGCAAGGGGTCGCTCAGCCTCTCGTGGATGACCGCTGTTTCATCGACGGCCAGGAAAAAGAAAATGGCTGCCAGTACGAGCCACGCAATATATTTCTCACCGTTCGATTGGTGTTTGCTTCCAATCAGGAATAACAGCAGTCCTGCCAGCGTGAGCTGCAGCGACGAAAACAGCGTGGGGATATTGCGTTCCGCATGCAGGTCGAACAGGCCGATCAGCCCGAACAGACTGTTCTGGTCGAATGCGTACTTTGCGACGATGCCGGCGATATTGGCCAGAACCAGAAAACCGATGATCGAGAGTAGCGCGATCAATGCCGTGCGTGGCGAAATCTCGATGTTCATCTCTGCTCCCGACCTCCGTGTTGAGCTACCAGCGGTGTAACTGAACTCCTGTTCCCGCCGGGAACCTTGTTGTTGCCAGTGCCAGCTCAACGTAGCCGGCTGTGCCGCTTAACGCCGCGAAATCACCCGACGTGTTCGTCTGTACCGGCATGGCCAACACCTGACCGCCAACACTGGACACCAGTTTAACCGGCAAGAAGCAGGTTAACTGGGGTTTGAAGACATATTCCTGTGCGAGGCTCGCAAATTCCGGCGCGGACGGACGCAGCCCCGCAGCAGCATTCAGTGCATTCACAACGTATTGACGACAACAGACCAGCGCCGATACCGGGTTGCCCGGCAATGCGAACACGGCCTGGCCTTTCGTGCCAATGCCAAACCACATCGGCTTGCCCGGGCGTTGGCTGATCTTGTGGAAGACGACCTCTACGCCAAGATCTGCAAGTACCTGTGGCACGTAGTCCGCCTTGCCCATCGATACGCCGCCCGACAGTATCACTACGTTGGCCGCATCCAGGTGCACAGCGATGCGCTCCTTGAGTAGCTCGGGTTCGTCAACAATATGATCGTGTTCGCTGTTGGTGAAGCCGTGTTGTTTCAACAAAGCGATCATGGCCGGGCCATTCGACATGCGAATCTGATGCGGTTCAATCTTTTCGCCGGCCGGCACGAGTTCGTTACCGGTTGAGATTACGCGGATCGACGGCGTTGCACTCATCGTAATCTCGGTGAGGCCACAAGAGGCGATGATTGCAATATCCAGCGGCGATATTCGTGCACCGGGCGTCAACAGGTGCGCACCCTTCGCATGGTCGGAGCCGCGCGGATGAACAAACTGGTCTTGGCGTGCTGCGTACTCGGTTTCGATTTCCGCGACGCCATCGGCCGCGGTGATTCGCTCCACCGGCACAATGCAGTCGGCGCCTTGCGGAAGAGCAGCGCCGGTCATAATTTCTATACAGTGACCGGCATCGAGCGTCAGTGCTGGATCACCTGCAGCCTGCATCGCCTGGATCGGAAAGCGTCG
>JBBKWL010000167.1:0-33804 GCA_037968975.1 Woeseiaceae bacterium
TCTATGATCGCGAGCTGGCACAACAGGTGCGGGCGTTTCAACGTGACCAGCGCCTGGATGTCGATGGCTTGGCCGGCAAACAAACACAGATTATTATCAACTCGTTGCTCAAATCCGACAACACGCCGCGCCTGACGAACCCGCAGCCAGCGCAGGAGTAAAGAATGTCTTTCATCCTCGATGCACTAAAGAAGTCGGAGAATGAGCGCCAGGAACAAAGCCCGGCAGAGTTCACCAGTGTGCCGTCAAGTTCCGGCAATCCGAGCCCTACTCGCTGGTTGTGGATGCTCGGCATCTTGTTGCTCGTTAATTTTGCCGTCTTGATCGGCATACTCCTGAAGCCTGCGCCGACAGCCAGTGCCGTCAAGCTTGAATCGGAAGCGGCCGTCACGGGCGCACCGAGCAACAACTTTAAAGAGCAGGTTGCGGTTGCTATCGACAACCGCGTAGAACAGGCGCCGCCGCGCGCAGAAACCCGAGTCGCAGCACCGGTCCCGGCGAAGCCGCAGGTCGCCAGGCGGAGTACTACCTCGATGGCCTACGTACCGACAATTGACGAGCTGCGACTCGAAGGCACGCTGCAGATTGAGGAAATGCATCTCGATATTCATGTCTACAGCGAAACGCCCGCGGACCGATTCGTGTTTATCAATATGATCAAGCATCGCGAAGGTTCGAAAACTGCCGCAGGGCCGGTGGTCCGGGAAATCAGAACCGACGGGGTCGTGCTTGAGCACCAGGGCAGGGTCTTCCTGCTGCCACGCGAGTAGCGGCCGCTGCGCTTGAGTACCTCTCATCTCGACGGTGAGGCCCTGAGCCAGGCGTTGCAGTCTGGTATTCACAACGTCATTGCCGATCAATCTTTTCTCAATAAAATCAATGTCTTTCCAGTCGCTGACGGCGACACTGGCACCAACCTGAGCTTGTCTCTAAGCGCAGCACTCGGTGTACTTCAGGCACCCGGTGACAAGCACCTCGGAACGCTGCTAGCGGCGACCGCAGACGCACTGCTCGACGGTGCACGTGGCAATTCCGGCGCAATCATGGCGCAATTCTTTCAGGGCATCAGCGACTCCGCCGGCGAGTTGACTCGCTTCACTACAGCGACGTTTAGCAAGGCAGTGCGCGCTGGCAGCGAATACGCACACGATGCACTATCGAATCCACTGGAAGGCACGATCCTGTCAGTCATTGCCGAATTCGCCACCAACCTCGAACACCAGGCCAAGGGCGCTGACGTACCCGACTTCGCCACCGCATTTTCAGTGGTGATGCCCAAGCTTGAAAAAGCGCTGGAAAATACCACGCAACAACTCGATGCGCTGCGTAAGGCCGGCGTCGTTGACGCCGGCGCAAAAGGATTCGTCGATCTGGTGAAGGGGATGAGCCTGTTTATCCTGAACGGCGAAATTGTACCCAAGCCGGACATGCTGGAGGTTACTTCGAACGACTCCATGGACATGCCACAAGCGTCGGGCGAAGAGTACGAATATCGTTACTGCACGGAGTGCATTGTTACCGGCACCGATATCGATCGCCGCAAACTGCGTGAGTCGCTGGCCAAACTGGGGGAGTCGCTGGTCCTCGCCGGCTCGACGCGCAAAGCGAAGATCCATATCCATGTGAATGACGCGCAGGCTGTCTTCGATGTTGGCCGCAGTTTCGGCGATGTCAGCGGCGAAAAAGCTGACGATTTGCATCGCCAACAAAATAGTAGTCACTCCGGCCAGCGCGACTTTGCCGTGATAACCGACTCCGCTGCAGATATCGCTGACAGCGATATGGATCGTCTGGACATCCATATGGTGCCCTGTCGAATACAGTTCGGCGAACGCGGCTACCTGGACAAGGTCAGTATTTCGTCGACGGAGTTTTTCGACCAGCTCGCCAACAATCCAAACCACCCGACGACGTCGCAACCGGCGCCAGGAGACTTTCGGCGTCAGTTCCAGTATCTGGCGAGTCACTACGCAGATGTAATTTCAATCAACCTGACGAATGCGGCCAGCGGCACTTATGAGGCGGCTCGCTCCGCGGCGACCCGGACGGACGCGTCGGGCAAAGTGCACGTTATCGACTCACTCAATGCATCCCTGGGCCAGGGCTTGCTCGCAGTCTTTGCTGCGGAGTGCGGTGCCGCCGGATTGTCGGTGCAGAAGACCATCGCGGCGGTCGAAGCATTGATCCCGGAAACCCACACCTATGGCGTGCTTGGCAATCTCGATTATGCTGTTCGCGGTGGCCGCATTCCCAGGTGGGTCAAGTTTCTCGCAACCAGCATGCGTGTCACGCCGGTCGTCCGAACCACGGCAGCCGGCGAAATCAAACTCAGTAAGTGCCTGTTTGGCACTCGCAATATCGCGGCACGCTTTGCGCGACACGTGGCCAAGGAAGTTCGGGACAAAGGTCCGATGATCATCGGCGTTGGCCATGCCGTTTGTCCGGACGACGCCAGGACGGTTGAGTCGGTTCTGAGGAAGCAACTGCCAGACGCGCAACGAATTTCGATGGCCGAACTCGGCACTGCGATAGGCGTACATGGCGGACCGGGCACTTTGGTGATCGCGACCCAGCCCTACGTCAATCCGGCAAGTCTTGCCGGATAATCAAATCCTCGCCTTCGTTTCTGGCATTGTTTACCCGTTTGTCCACCGGCCAGGCCTGAAACTTCGGACTGTTCTCCGTCACATCCGCGAGCAGCTCGTCATCCCCCGCCAACCACCGATCCGCCGTGTCCGGCTGCAGGATAATCGGCATTCGATGGTGCACAGAATTCATGAACTCGTTCGCTGCCGTGGTGATTAGCGTCGTGCTCTGAATGGCTTCTTCGGTCTCTTTCGACTGCCATGTTTCCCACAAGCCAGCGAACGCGAATGGTTCACCGTTCGCCAGAGAAATGAAATACGGCACTTTGCCGGAGCCCTCTTTCTTCCACTCATAGAAACCGTCGGCAAGCACCAGGCAGCGACGATGACGATAGGCAGCACGGAACGATGGTTTTTCAGCGACTGTTTCAGCTCGAGCATTGATCATGCGATTTCCGATTGCGGGATCTTTCGCCCAGAACGGCACCAGCCCCCAGCGAAACATGGCCAGCTCGCGACCACTGTCGTCTGTCTCGCGAATTGCGGCAATGTATTGGCTCGGCGCTATATTGAACCGCGGCTCGACGGTGATGGATGTGCTGACTCCGAACAGCGCGGCTGTCGCTTCACTTGGAGAATAAAATGCAAAACGTCCGCACATAGTTACTCGCGTATCCCGATTCCGCGCCGCATCAGCTGCAGGCAAACAATAAACAACAACACGCTGAAGAACAAAAGGATTACATACGCGGTGCCAATATTGATGTCCGACTTACCCAAAATGCCATAGCGGAAGGCGTTCACCATGTAGAGAATCGGGTTGGCAAGCGAGATAGTCTTCCAGGGTTCCGGTAGTAGCGAGATCGAGTAAAACACACCGCCCAAATAGGTGAGCGGCGTGAGCACGAACGTGGGGACAATAGAAATGTCGTCAAATTTTCGGGCGAACACCGCGTTAATAAACCCTGCGAGTGCGAAGACTACCGACGACAAAATCACAATTGAAATAGTGATCAGCGGATACTGCACGTCCAGATCGGTAAAGAACAAGGCGATGATCGTGACCAGGGTGCCGACCAGCACTCCCCGCAGCACGCCGCCGGCGACATGGCCGATCACGATGGTTGCGTTCGACATCGGCGAGATCAACATCTCTTCGATGTGGCCGGCGAACTTGGCGCCAAAAAAGGACGATACAACGTTGCCGTAGGAATTAGTGATTACTGACATCATGATCAGGCCGGGCGCGATGTACTGCATGTAATCGAAGCCATCCATCATGCCAATTCTGCGCCCGATCAGATTGCCGAAAATGATGAAATACAGGGTCATCGTGATCGCTGGCGGGACAATGGTTTGTATCCATATTCGCAGGACGCGAACGACTTCTTTTCGCACAATTGTCTGCAAGGCAACCAGATTGAGCTTGATGTTCATTCTCCGGCATCCTCTTTACTACTGCCGTCTTTATTTTCCACCAGTCGCATGAACAGTTCTTCAAGGCGGTTCGCTTTATTGCGCAAACTGTCGACTTTGATATTTTGCCCGTCAAGTTGTTCGAACAGATCATTGAGGGTGTGAGTCGGTCCCTTGCCCACCTCAAGCTCGGTATCACTTCTCAGTTTTGTCTCAAAGCCCTCGAGCTGCGGCGCTTCGGAAATCGGCTCTGCCAGACTTAATACGAATACTTCACGCTGTATTTTTCGCAGCACGCTTTGCATCGGCGCGTCTTCAATAATCGCGCCTTCATCAATGATGGCCAGGTGGCGGCACAGTGATTCCGCTTCTTCGAGGTAATGCGTGGTCAGAATGATGGTTGTGCCGGCCTCGTTGATCTCGCGCAGAAACTCCCACATCGAGCGCCGTATCTCGATATCGACACCTGCAGTTGGCTCGTCGAGGATCAGCAGTTTGGGCTCGTGCACCAACGCTCTGGCAATCATGAGACGGCGCTTCATGCCGCCCGAAAGGCTGCGTGCCTGATCCTTGCGGCGATCCCACAGGCGCAGTGCACGCAGGTATTTCTCGCTGCGCTCTGCAGCGAGACCTCGCGGTAACCCGTAGTATCCGGCCTGATTCAAAACAACGCTGTGCACACTCTCCCACAGGTTTAGATTTACTTCCTGTGGGACCAGTCCAAGGCTGGCTTTTGCCGCTTCCAGGTGCGTGTCGATGTCATTGCCGAAAATTTCGACTGAGCCGCTGCTCTTGTTAACGAGTGAGGTAATGATGCCGATTGCCGTGGTTTTTCCGGCTCCGTTCGGACCAAGCAGCGCATAGAAGTCACCGGCCTCCACGGCAAAATTGATGCCTTTGAGAGCAACGTTACCGTTCGTGTAGGTTTTGCATAGATTTTTGATTGAGAGTGCACGCATGAAGTCGCGTATTGTACCCGTACATCAGTAAATTAATCTTCGCCATCTTGCCCGGCTTGTTTGCGTCGCTGCCGAACCTCGAGCGCGGGAACTGACGAGTAGCATGCCGCCGAACGGAAGCGCTGCCGAGCACTCATGGCGACCGGCGTCAGTACCGTCTGCAAGGCACTCAGATGCGATGCACGTCTGACGTCCGTCTCAGAACTCAGCCCCGCGCCCAGTAGGCGGTGCCAGAAGACGACGTTCTCCGCCAACCGCGGAACGACGAGGTGCTGCTCGTCGACCGCGCGCTGCAATACCCGCAGCAACGAGCATGCGGCGAGCTGCTCACACCAGGTAAGCGATGCGCCACTGACGAGCCTGGCGGAATAGGGATTTTTTCGCGCCAACTGCCAAAGGAAACCCAGTGACGCCGACGCGATTTGCGGCAGGGGGCTGGTGTCATTTTGGGATGGCGTGAACAGGTCACCAACCGATCTGTCCGGCGACGACCGATTCCAGAAGGTGTCGTCCCACTCGCTGATACTCATAAGCAGGAACGGCACCGCGGCGAGACGTTCAACCTGGCGGGCAGACATTGCCGCCATTGCCAGTCGCAACTTCGTGGGCAGCTCGCGTCTTAGCAGCTCGCCCTGACTGCTTCCCAGATGCTCAAGAAATGCGACATTGAGCGACGTTACATCGCCGAAATCGGCGCTATCGGGTCCCGTGTAGTCCATACCTGCCCCCTCCTTTTGGTGTTTTTAGTGGGTTCTATTAGTTTCTACATATTGGCTTTTACGACCATGTATGGATAATATAATGATGATGTACACTATATATGGTCTTTTTCTATCATAAAAGGTTGAAAATGCGATTAACCGATGACCGCTACGCTGCTGAGCGCAGCCAATTTGAGCTTGCCCTGCGAATGATCGGGCACGAAGCGAGAACCCGCACCATTCGAGAATGCACCGCGCTTTCTGACGATCGCATTCGGAAACTCTACTCGACCTACTTCTGCGGGCCCGGCAGGAAGCAAGTTCGGCGTCGTCGCGGCAAGTCCCCGAGACAAATAGCGCGGTTTGTGAAAAATCCCGAGAACCAGTTGCAGGCGACGGTGCTGGTTACATTGTTTTGCATTGGTTTGTTACTGCGCATGGACGCGAAGAAAAGTATTGCACCGTGCTGGCCAAGACCGGACGTGGAATTCGGCCATCGACTTTGTCGTGCGTACGAAACCTACCTGGTGTTGTACGACGAGCCGACTCTGAGCTTTGAATGGGCGTGGAATTTGCTGCACAGCATTTCTTACAATGACGAGTTGTATCTCGCCGAATGCAAAGGCTGTGGAGCCGGCTACGTGCAGGACTCCTACGCGCTCGACTACAAGACCTGCCCGACCTGCGAAATCATTGCGCATCGCCGCCGCCGCCCTGGCGCTCGACTCTACGCTGGCGCGTAGGTACGCAGGAAGCGTAGAATTCGCGTGGCCAGGGAGGTCAGATGGAAAACCATAACGTATTTGCAGGGGCGTTCGTTGATCGCATCGGAGAACGCCGCAAGGATTCCGACTGGCTCGCAGAAGCTGTGCGCAGTGAGCAAAGCTGTTTCGTTCCCGTGTGGGGAGAACAATGCCTGATCGGGGGTGACCCACTGCATGCCATTCTGCTGTCTCGGGATCAGGTGGCCTCGATGGCCGATGATCAGGATCTTATTTTCCTGGGTCTGTTTCGAGATCGCCCCGCATTTGCAGTGTCTATCAGCGCGGCGGCGACGGAGCCTTTTCCTGAACTCGGCGAGTTTCACGACCTGCGATACCTCGGCACGGTTTTGCCGCTTGACGAGGCGAACCTCGTTGCACACGCCCGGGCGTTGGTTCTTTGGCATGCCTCGCAGGTATTTTGCGGCGTCTGTGGTTCGTCGGCTCGTCCGGAAGCGGCCGGCAATTCCCGAGTATGTATGAACAACGATTGTCGGCGCGAGATTTTTCCGCGCGTTGACCCGGCCATTATCGTATTGGTGTCGGACGAGGACCGCTGTTTGCTGGGCCGTCAGGTCAGCTGGCCTGAAGGTCGCTATTCAACGGTGGCCGGTTTCGTTGAGCCCGGCGAAAGTCTTGAGGATTCTGTTCGTCGCGAGGTCTACGAGGAAACCAATATTCGTGTTGGCGCGGTCAATTATCACAGCTCGCAACCGTGGCCGTTTCCATCGTCGCTGATGCTTGGCTTTATGGCAGAGGCGACCTCGTCCGAGATCATTCTCAACGATGGCGAGCTTGAAGATGCACGCTGGTTTACGCGCAAGGAATTGCGCTCCGGGTTTCCCAAATTGCCATTCCAGATATCGATCGCCCGGCGCCTGGTTGACCATTGGCTAGCGGCTGTGGGCGACTAGCTATGTGCCTGATTCTCGTTGCCTTCAAAACGGATGCAGACCACCCATTGGTGATCGCTGGCAACCGTGATGAATTTCATGCACGGCCGACGCAGAAGGCAGATTGGTGGCCCGACGACGGGAACCTGCTTGGCGGACGGGACCTGCAAGCGGGCGGATCCTGGCTCGCAGTACACCGCAGCGGTAAATTCGCAGCTGTCACCAACTATCGCGATGCAGATTCAAGCAAGCGCGGCAAACGTTCTCGCGGTCACCTCGTCAGCGAATACTTACAAGGTGATCTGACACCGATTGAGTATATTCAGACGATAAGAGACGACGAATTTACGGGATTTAATTTGCTGGTGTCGGATGGCCAGACGCTCGCCTATTACTCCAATCGCAGCGAATCCTCGGGTGAATTGCCACCGGGCGTTTACGGTCTAAGCAACGCAACGCTGGACACTCCGTGGGAAAAGGTCGAACGCTGCAAGCGTCGACTGCAGGAGTTGATTGATGCCGACGCCGTCAATGAAACCTCGTTGCTACGCATACTCGGCGACCGCGAAAAAGGCCCTGTCGATGAAGTAAAGTCGAGTCGACTGCCGTTTGCCACCGCGCATGCGATCACAGCACCCTTTATAGTATTGCCGGAATACGGAACACGTTGTTCGACCGTTGTCCTTGCGGATCAGAGCAACCGGTGGTCGTTACTCGAACGACGTTTTAGCGCCAACGGCGACAAGAGCGGTGAATCGCGTTATTCATTCAACCGCGTAGATGGTCAGTAACCAGGCGCGAATATCAGCAATCTCTTCGGCGCAGACAGAATGCGCCATCTGATAATCATGCCACTCGACGTTGAAGCCGTTTTTAATTAGTAAGTCAGCGGATTCTCTTCCCAGCGCCATCGGCAAGATAGGATCCAGCGAACCGTGCGCCATAAAAATTGGCAGGTCTGATGGAGTCACTTCGGCTGCAAACGCATGCGTTAAGGGGAGGTAAGTTGACAGTGCCAGCACGCCGCCAAGCGCTTGTTTTGACCTAAGCCCGGCATGGAGCGCTATCGCACCGCCCTGCGAAAATCCGGCGACTACGATCTTGTCTGCGGTGACGCCACGTTCTTGTTCGTTAGCAACCAGCTGTTCCAGCGTTGTGGCGCTGCTGCGGATGCCCGCTTCGTCCTGAGGGCCGCCGCGATCCAGGGTCAGGATGTCGAACCAGGCGCGCATCGCCATTCCGCCATTCAAAGTGACCGGCTGCACCGGCGCGTGTGGAAAGACGAAGCGCAGTCCGAGCCCGTCCGGAAGGTGTAACTCCGGCACGATGGGTTCGAAGTCGTGGCCGTCGGCTCCAAGGCCGTGCAACCAGATAACACTGCCGTGTATCTCTCCGGATCCGGTTTCAATCTCGACCACTTCTGCTGCTGACATTCCTGTGTCCCATGCTTTGCAGCGGCGCAGTGTAGCGCACCGCAACCGCGAAATTAACGCTTGACCATTTATGCGCATTTTGATATTTATATGCGCATATTTATGCGACTAACAGAGCACGCTGAGCATGCCAAATTCAAGCCAGGAACAGGCGCTGCGCAGGGCAATGCTGCGAGAACTGCTGCTAAATGGGCCCGCCAGCACGCAAAAGACGCTCGTGGATGCCCTGGGAGCTCAGGGATTGCGGGTGACTCAGTCCAGTGTCAGCCGTGATCTGCGAAATCTGGGCGCGATCAAAACGGGTGACGGCTACGAGCTCCCGAATGCCAGCGACAATGCAGATGAGATCGCGGCAGTCGCCGAGTTCTTGCGCAAGATCACGCCGGCAGGCCCCAATCTGACCGTCATCAAGACTGCGATTGGCGCGGCCCAACGAGTCGCTCTGGCCCTGGACCGCAGCGAGTGGCCGGAAGTGGTCGGTAACATCGGTGGTGACGACACCGTATTCGTGGCGAGCGACACCGCGGCTGCACAGAAAATTCTAATTTCAAAAATCGAACGTGCATGCAAATGAGCAAAGACAACTCTCCAATTATTCTTGCGTTCTCCGGTGGTCTGGATACGTCGTTCTGCGTGCCCTGGCTCAAGGAAAACTATGGCCGCGAAGTCATAACAGCGACCATCGATACCGGCGGCATTGATGCGCAAGCTGCAACGGTACTGAAGGAACGCGCGCTGGCTTTGGGCGCGATCGAACATGTGATTGTCGATTGCAAACAGGATTTCTTCGCTTCTGTCATTCGCTATCTGATCGCCGGCAATGTTTTGCGCGGCCAGGCTTATCCACTGTGTGTTGGCGCGGAACGCGGCCTGCAGGCAGAGCGACTCGCAAAGCTCGCAGCCGCAAGAGAAGCGACGACAGTCGCACACGGTTGTACCGCGGCAGGTAACGATCAGGTTCGCTTTGAGGTGGCGCTGCGAACCTTGAGTCCGGAGCTTGAGATTCTAGCCCCGGTTCGCGACAACAACTGGATTCGTGAAGAGCAATTGCAGTATCTCAAACAACATGAACTGCCGCTGCCGGCGCAAGGATCCGAATACTCAACCAACCGGGGTCTTTGGGGAATCACGATTGGCGGTCAGGAAACGCTGACCTCTGAGAACACGATTCCGGAAAATGCGTGGGTCCTGTCAGCTGCTGCGTTTGATCGTCCGCAACCCGCTTCCAGTCATACACTCGAATTCGAGGCCGGTATACCGGTTGCTCTTGACGACGAAGCGCTCTCGCCAGTTGAACTGATCGAGAAACTCGAGACGCTCGCGGGTGCCTATGGCATCGGCCGCGGTATTCATCTTGGCGATACTGTCTTAGGCACCAAAGGTCGGGTCGCCTTCGAAGCCCCGGCTGCAATTACCCTGATCACGGCGCATCGCGAACTCGAAAAACTCGTACTCAGCGCGCAACAAGCCCGGGTAAAGGACACATTGGCGTCGGTATACGGCGACCTCGTCCATGAAGGCAAACAACTCGACCTCGCGTGCGCCGACATTGAAGCGTTTTTCATCTCGTCGCAGCAACGCGTCAGCGGCCGAGTTAAGTTTGCACTCAAACCGGGCAACTTATTCATAGAAGGCGTGACTTCCGACTATTCATTGTTGGCAGCAACAAAAGGCGTATATGGCGAGTCTGCCGGCGAGTGGTCCGCAGCCGATGCGCTTGGACATGCACGTATCCTGTCTTTGTCCGGTTCCTTGCAGACCCGCGCGGGACAGCCATGAAGAGCATCGTGGTCGACAAGATCGCTTCGGTCGCACAGCATAGTGAGCTAAGCCGTGAGTTGCGGTTGTCCGCCGACATTCCCTGTGAAGAAGGCGTGCTGGTTGCGGTTCGTGTATTGAACAACAAAGCGCGCTACAACCAACTCGAATTGACGTCCGGACGAATGGCAACCGTCAATCAGGGTGATGTGGTGGTTGGCGCGCTGGGACATCGCAAAGCCCTACGCGGCTACTCCGGACACCTGCCGACTGAATTGAAACCTGGCGATTGTGTTCAATTGCTGAATATCGGCGGCGTTCTGGGTATCTGTGATTCGGCGAATCCGGACGTTGGCGCACCGTTCGACTGCGAAGTACTCGGCACCGTGTTGCACTTTCCGTTTCTTGGCGAACGTATCGGCGTGCCGGCCCGCGCCGGCGCCACCACTCTTGATGCGGATATCGTTCTGAATACGCAAGGCGTTCCGGTCATTGCGCTTGCCGGTACCTGTATGGATTCAGGCAAAACTGCCGCGTCCTGCGCTATCGTCGGTCGCCTGCGGCACCTCGGGCTGCGCGTCTCGGCGTGCAAAGCCACGGGAGTTTCACTACGCCGTGACATTCTCGCAATGGAAGATGCCGGCGCCAGTGAGACCATGATTTTTTCCGATCTGGGCATCGTCACCACCACGGCCGCCAATGGTCCGGCGCTGACCAAATCCTTACTCACCAGCCTCGCAGTGAACAAGCCGGATGTCATCGTGCTCGAGCTGGGCGACGGGCTTATCGGTGCCTACGGGGTGGAAGCCATACTCAGTGACGCGTCGATTCGCGATGCGCTGACAGCCGTTGTGCTGTGCGCGAATGACCCCGTCTCGGCCTGGGGCGGCGCGCGCATTCTTCGCGATCAATTCGGCATTGAACCCGCCGTCGTGACCGGCCCGGCAACCGACAATGCTGTTGGTGTCGATCAGATAAACGAACGCATGTCACTGGCCGCGATAAATGCGTTGAGCAATGGTGTCGCACTCGGCGATCATATCGCCGCAATTCTGAAACAGAAGGAAGCCGCATGAGCGATACCATTCAAGCGGTGGTTCTCGGCGCAACCGGGTACGTCGGCGGCGAGCTATTGCGGTTGATAGCAGCCCATCCTGATCTTCGCCTTGCTGCGGCTGTGTCAGAGAGTCGCAGTGGCAACCCCATCATAGAGACGTTTCCGCATCTTAGTGGTCTCTATGGCGACACCCAATTCAGTAGCCATGCTGACTGGCTTGCGGGTATTGCCGACGGCAGCAGGCTCGCATTGTTCTCAGCCGCGCCCCACGGCGCGTCAGCGGCACTCATCGCCGATGCTCTGCAGCGAGCTGCGGCGAAGAACCTGCAAGTTCACGTTGTCGACTCATCTGCGGATTTCCGCTACACAGACCAAAGCGAGTACGAAAGCGTCTACGGCGGCAAACATGGCGCACCCGATTTGCTCGACCAGTTCTATTCCGCGGTACCGGAACATGCGACTGGCAATGCTGCGGCGCATGTCGGCCACCCGGGCTGTTTTGCCACCGCCATATTGCTCGCAACCGTGCCGTTAATGCAGTCCGGATTGACGGCAGCAGAAGTATTTGTCGCAGCAACGACCGGCAGTACCGGCTCGGGCCGCAGCCCGCAGGCAGGAACGCATCATCCGGAACGGCATAGCAATACCTATGCTTACAAGCCACTCAGTCATCGCCACGCCCCGGAGATCGCACGACTTTGCGAAGCCGCAAGCGGTCGGGTCAGTAAAATAAATTTTGTGCCGCACTCGGGTCCTTTCGCGCGCGGCATTTACGCCACCGTGCAGGCAAAGCTAACCGCGACTACTTCTGTGCAGGAACTACGGGACATCTACGCATCGGCATATGCGGATGCGCCTTTCGTCCAGCTGGTCAGCGGCACGCCGAAGCTCAAGAATGTTGTCGCGAGTAATTACTGCCACATTGGCGTCGCTGTTGAGGACGGTACCGTGGTCGTCATGAGTGCGCTCGATAACCTTGTGAAAGGCGCGGCCGGTGGCGCTGTGCAGTGGATGAACCGGCTTTGGCAGCTGCCCGAAACAGCCGGCCTGCAAACTGCCGCTCCCGGGTGGATTTGATGCTGGCCGCGACCGACCCGCGTAGCCGTGAGGCAGCGACCACCCTGCCGGTTTATGGCCAGTTGCCGTTCGTGCCAAAAAGCGCGACGGGTTGCGACATCCTTACTATTGATGGCCAGCGCATTCTCGACCTCTATGGAGGGCATGCAGTTGCAGCGCTCGGCTACGGTCACCCTCGACTCGAGCGTGCAATCAATGAACAAAGCAAAACACTGTTATTTCAAAGCAATGCAGTTGCCCTGGATATCCGCGCCAGCGCCGCCGAGAAACTCATTGCCATAACACCCGACAATTTGCAGCGAGTTTTCTTCGTCAATTCCGGTGCCGAGGCGAATGAAAATGCGTTGCGCATGGCATGCGTTGCAACGGGTCGCAGCAAGATTCTGGCAATTACGCACGGATTCCATGGACGCACCGCAGCTGCCGCGGCGGTTACCTGGAAGTCCGACAAGTGGTACGGCTTTGCCAACAAACCCTTTGACGTCGACTTTATTGAACGTGACGATTGCGACGCAGCCATTCGTAAAATCGGCGCTGACATTGCCGCCGTGATCGTTGAGCCTGTGCAGGGCGTGGCGGGAGCATTCGATCTGAGTACGGAATTTCTGGCGACTTTGCGGACCCAGACTACCCGGCATGGCGCGCTGCTGATTGCCGATGAGGTGCAGTCTGGCATGGGTCGCTGCGGTCATTTTTTCGCCGTACAGGCGCACGCCATTGAGCCGGACATAATCACCAGCGCGAAAGCACTGGGCGGCGGCATTCCGTGCGGCGCCGTGCTGTGCACCGAAGCACTGGCGGCGAAATTCGGACCCGGTGACCTGGGATCCACATTTGGTGGCGGGCCAATTGCAGCGGCGGCCATCGTTGCGGTCATCGAAACAATTGAGGAAGAAAATTTGCTTGCCAATGTGCGTGCACGTGAAACCCAGATCCGCAAAACCTGCATTGTCGGTCCGGTTCGCAAGATCCAGGGCAAGGGTTTGTTGCTCGGACTGGTTTGTGATCGACCCGCAGTCGAGGTGCGCGACGCGCTGCTCGAACAGGGCATATTGACCGGCACCAGTGCTGACCCTAAGGTACTACGCATTCTCGCACCGCTGGTACTGGAAGAAGAACACGTAAACTGCCTGGCGCAAGCACTAGCGACAATCCAATAGAAGAAAGAGAGAACACTTGATGAAATATTTTAACGACCTGGCCGATTTTTCGAATGACGAGATCAAGGCTTTGATTGAGCTCGCGAACCGGTTGGATAAACACCCCGAGCCGGAGGCATTGCGCGGCAAAGTGCTAGCGCTGTTATTTCTGAGTCCGTCGCTGCGGACGCTGGCATCGTTTCAGGCAGCCATGGTGCGTCTCGGCGGTGGTTCATTTGTGATCTCGCCCGAAATGTCTATTCACGGTCTCGAAACACGACCCGGGATAGTGATGGATGGCGCCGCCGCAGAACACATTCGCGAGGCTGTTCCGGTCATCGCCTCTTATAGTGATGCGATCGGGATTCGCGCGTTTGCCGAACGCAAGGACCTTGCATCGGATCTGGCGGAAACCGAATTTTCGGCATTAACGGGCCTCGTCGATACGCCTTACATCAATATGGAATCGGCGATGAATCACCCTTGCCAGAATCTTGCGGACTGGAAGACTCTCGATGATCTCGGCGTACCTGCAAACGGCGGCAAGTTTGTCCTGAGCTGGGCCTACCACCCTCGGGCCCTGCCATTGGCCGTGCCATCGTCGACGCTGTATATGGCGGCGAAACGCGGTATGGACGTTACCGTTCTACGACCCGACGGTTTCGCATTGCCGGACTCGATCATGGACAAAGCGCACGCTGCCGCCGCAGCGAGTGGCGGCACGGTGCAGGAATCGGAGGACCGGCTCGAGGCTATGGAGGGCGCGCAAATAATTTACGCCAAGTCCTGGTCATCGACACAGGCGTATGGCAACAGGAAAGCCGATCTCGACCTCCGCAATGAGCTGGAACACTGGTGTGTCGATGAGCCCTGGTTTGAAAATGCCGCCGACGACTGTCGCTTCATGCATTGCCTGCCAGTCCGTCGCGGCGTAGTCGTCAGCGATCCGGTTCTCGACGGTCCGCGCAGCGTCGTAATTCAGGAAGCGCGCAACCGCATGCTGGTGCAGATGGCGGTGCTGTATCAGATGCTCGGCAGCGGCTCGTGACGACCCGCAAGGATCGCGCAATTGTAGTGTCGGCGTTAAAGCACGCCGCTCCCTACATTCGGTTGTTCAAGGGCAAAGTCTTTGTTTTGAAGGTCGGCGGCGAGGTGTTTGCCGATGCTGTGCAGACGAGAGCGTTAATGGAACAAGTCGGCATCCTGCATCAGGTCGGCATTCGCGTCGTTCTGATTCACGGTGGCGGTCCGCAGTCGACGGAACTGGCCACAGCACTTGGCCTCGACACCACCTTTGTTGACGGACGTCGCGTCACCGACAGCGACTCTTTGGCGGTAGCAACCATGGTGCTGAACGGCCAGATCAACACACGAATAATGGCAACCTGCCGCGACCTGCAGATTCCAGCGGTTGGCATCAGCGGCCTGGACGCGGGCCTGATCCAGGCACATCGCCGACCGCCGGTGGAGCGTGCTGGTGAGGCACCCGTGGATTACGGCTTCGTTGGCGATATCGATTCTGTGAATGCGGACATTCTCAGCAAGCAGCTCGATAACGGGCTGATGCCCGTCGTTAGTCCACTCTCCTGCGACGAGTCCGGCGTGGTGCTGAATATCAATGCGGATACCGTCGCGGCTGCGATCGCCGCAGAACTTAACGCCGAAAAACTCATTCTCGCGACTGGCGCAGCGGGGATTCTGGAAGATGTGAACGATCCGCAATCGCTGATCAGTTACATCGACCGCGCGGCGCTCGACAAACTCAAGGCCGCCGGAAAAATTGCCGACGGCATGTTGCCGAAAGCTGCGGCAATCGACGCTGCAATTGCGAACGGCGTAAGGCGGGTGCATATCATTTCTTACAAGTTGCCCGACAGCCTGTTGCTGGAAGTCTTCACTAACGAGGGCACCGGTACTCTGGTGGTTGATGATATTGCCGGCCTCACCACGGCCGAACAAGGCGCCGCGAAGTGAGCAGACTGTGGGATAAAGGCCTGCCGTTAGACGAGCGCGTTCTGCGTTACACCGCGGGGGAAGATCACATTCTCGATGCCCGCCTCGTTGCATACGACGTTCGAGCGTCAACCGCGCACGCCGAGATGCTGGCAGAAACAGGACTGATTAGTGCAGAGGATAGTGCTGCCATCTGTACAGGATTGGCCAATCTTGCTACTGAATTCGCAGCCGGCAAATGGCAGATTTCTCTTGCGGATGAGGACGTACATACAGCGCTCGAAACCAGACTCAGCAATGCTATTGGCGAAGCCGGTGGGCGGCTGCATTTGGGCCGCTCAAGAAATGATCAGGTTTTAACTGCACTGCGTTTGTACTTGCGCGACGCCGCGACAGACATTGCACAGCGTGTTGAAGATCTGCGTACGTCTGTCGTTGCTGTCAGTGCCCGGCAAGGCGAGATTGCTCTGCCGGGATATACGCACATGCAACACGCGATGCCGTCATCCGTGGCACTCTGGTGTGGCGGCTTCGACGAAGCCCTTGCCGACGCCGTCGCCGGATTGCAGGCGGTGCTGCGACGGATCAACAAGAATCCACTCGGCAGTGCCGCGGGCTACGGTACGCCGGGACTGCCTATCGACCGTACATTGACAACCGCCAAACTGAAATTCGATGTCGTTCAGGAGCCTGTGACGGCGGCACAGTTATCGCGTGGCAAAGCCGAGTCCGCGTTGCTGTTTGAACTGACGTTGCTCACACAAGACCTCGGTCGGATGGCATCGGATCTGCTGCTCTTCTATACGCAGGAGTTCGCCTTCATTGCACTTGCTGCGGACACGACGACAGGCTCTTCTATCATGCCGCAGAAGCGCAATCCGGACGTGCTTGAACTCATCCGAGCATCGTCCGCTACGTTACAAGCCTGTCTCGACGAGTCATTGCAAATTACCAGCAAACTACCTTCTGGTTATCAGCGCGATCTGCAAAGACTTAAGGCGCCGCTATTTCGCGGCATCGATCTCGCCGTCGAAAGCGTCGACATTATGGCCCACGTCCTCGACGGCATGACTTTCGTTGCCAAAAACATCACGCTTGATCCTGGCATTCATGCCGCCGAGGAAGCAAACCGACTGGTGCGCGACGAAGGCATTCCCTTTCGCGAAGCCTACCGACGCATCGCCGAACGGTTTACTGAATAGGCAGGCCCGGTTACTAATCTTCTGAGCACCAGACGATGGTTTCATTGTGGCGGTCCTCACGTCGGGAACGCGAGCATTTCGCAGGTCCTCGGGTACGGGCCTGTATCTGGCTGCTCCCTGAGGTTGGTGCTCCGGTCCTGCCGTCGTCAGCCCCGGTTCGGGTAAGCACCATTCTGCCAACCGGAACATCAATGACGCGAAACCGCGTATCCCCTATTGCGTAAGTACCACTCAAGGTCTTGCCGCCCGGTGTAGTTGCGGTCACGTGATAGCTGCCCGTTGGCAGTGCATTTTTGACCTCGGCGGTAATTGCAATAGTGACACTGGCATAGTTGGGGTCCGGCGATTTATTGCCGTGCATGGTAAACGTTACCGTCAATAAATAGAGATTCGCCGCAACAAAGGCCCGGTTTTTTAGTGAGCGCGGGAAGAACATCTGGTTCAGGAACGAATTTATGTAGCGCTGTGTATCGCGCTCCGAATGACCGCACAGTCCACAGCGGCCGACTCCGGAGTCGAACACTTGTGCATTCGCACTCGGCGTGTAGATCGAAATGATCGCAAACAAAACGGCGATGGTTGCCAACCGTGGCGCCCTCATTTGACCCAATCCTGGCCGATGGCTTCCATGGAATACTGGTTGAGCTCGTCCACATAGGCCGCACGTTGCGCCAGCACCTCCGCTTCAATGTCGGGATCCAGCTCAAACTCGGGCCAGTTTTTCGCGTCGGGCAAATCCATCTCGCGCGCTATCATGATCAACGCCTCTCGCTTGATGTCGGCGCTGCGTTTACTGGCTGGGTCGTCGAGTGAATAGCTGCAACAACCATTAATCGCCTCATACAAAGGACCGGGCTTCTGTGCATACGACGCTGCACTGAGCATGAGCATGACGTAGGTCTGTTCGTCTTCCTGATAATGCAGCGCGAGCCAATAGGCCGCTTCGGGGGAACGCTCATTGTTGATCTTGTCGATCAGTTCGCTTTGGCTGAGGCCACGCATCAATTCGATGGCTTGCGGGTCGAGGTAGTAGCGCAGATCAGGAACGGTCGCCAGGTACTCGTTGTTGTCATCGTTTTCGGCAAGTATTCGCTCGAGCATCGCCCTGGCGGCGTCGCGATCGATATCCAGATCGGCGATGCGGGTCCAGTCCGGAGCGAATATGAATGCACAAAGTTCCGCGTCAGGCATGCCTCGATAAATCGCTTTTAACTCTTCCCAGTCCCGGGAGCGATCGATCGCCGGGCACGGATCTTCAATAGCTGCGACGCGAACGGGTGCAGTTTCGCCGCTTACGGTCTCTGCCGGAACGGGTAAACCTGGTTCGACGGCTGGCGGCGGCTTGGGGTAGCTGTACCAGGCAAGGAAGCTGACACAGAGCACGACTACTAAAGCGGTCATTCTCATGGTATTTCTCCATTCGTGGGGATTTTTTCCCACAGTTAGTGATTCTTAGCAAGAAAACTCCTTTTTCTTGAGCATCAACACCCAATCGCTCAGGTCGCTGAGTCAGTAATTCTGCCGCAGCGATGCGACACGGGGATCGTGTAAATTGCGGCTAAACCTCTATAATTGCGTAAATCTGCAAAGGCTATCCCTCATGAAAAATCTCTCCCGTATTTCAGCAGCACTGCTGCTGGCGATGTTCCTGTTTGGCTGTGGCCAGAGCGGCCCGCTGTATGTTTCCGGCAACCCAAGTTCGGTGCAGGAGCCGGCAGTTGCAGGTGACGACGCAAGCGAAACAGAGCAGGACGCCGAATCCTCCGAAAACGAGTAAGTCCGGAGATGGCGAGCGCTGACCTGGTTCTTATCGACGGCTCGTCCTATCTGTACCGGGCGTACCACGCACTACCCAACCTTGAGAACTCGCATGGCGAGCCGACAGGCGCGCTGCATGGCGTGCTGAACATGGTCAACAAGCTGGTGCGGGAAGAACAAGCCACCCACATCGGTGTGGTTTTCGACGCACCCGGCAAGACTTTTCGTGACGACATGTTTCCCGAATACAAAGCGAATCGCCCGCCGATGCCGGACGACCTGCGCTCTCAGGTCGAGCCCATTCTCGATGTTATTAAGGCGATGGGCTTGCCATTACTGCAGATCAAAGGTGTCGAAGCCGATGATGTGATCGGGACTTTGTGCGAGCGCGCCGCTGCCGCCGGGCTCAGGGTTCTGGTTTCGACTGGCGACAAAGACATGGCGCAGCTCGTCAACCAGCATGTGACGCTCGTGAACACAATGAGCGACAGCATCTTGGATCGCGATGCGGTGAAGGAAAAATTTGATGTTTTTCCGGAGCAGATCATTGACTACCTGGCCCTGGTTGGCGACACCTCCGACAACATCCCGGGCGTACCGAAGGTGGGTGCCAAGACCGCAGCCAAGTGGCTCAATCTGTATGACTCTGTCGCAGGCATCATCGAGCATGCCGATGAAATCGGCGGCAAAGTTGGCGAAAGCCTGCGCGACAACATTGAAACTTTGCGTATGTCGCAACAACTCGCGACGATCAAACTCGACGTCGATTTGCCGCTGGCGATCGACGACCTGCAACCGACGCCGGCTGATAGCGCCAGCCTGAAAGAAATTTACGGCCGTTACGAGCTGCGCACGCTGCTGCGACAACTCTCCGAGCAAGACCTGCAAGACACGAATAAGGTCGTCGCAGAGACTGCGCCGGCCACTGGCGCGACGGGCGACTACGAGACCGTGCTTGACTGGGATGCCTTCGACCGCTGGATGGAAAAGATTCGCGCTGCCGATCTGGTTGCCATCGATACCGAAACCACCAGCCTCAACTACATGTCTGCCGAGGTGGTCGGATTGTCTATCGCGGTCAAGGCCGGCGAAGCAGCCTACATACCAGTCGCGCACGACTATCCGGGCGCGCCGGAGCAGCTGCCCCGCGCTGAAGTACTGGCGAAGATGAAGCGTTTTCTTGAGGACCCGCAGGCCGACAAAGTCGGGCATCATCTGAAGTACGACGCCCACGTGCTCGCCAGACACGACATCCATCGGGCCGGCATGCGCTTTGATTCGATGTTGGAGTCGTATGTGTTGAACAGCGTTGCCACCCGGCATGATATGGACTCTGTCACACGGCTGTATCTGGGCCGGGAGACCATTCACTTTGAAGATGTTGCTGGCAAAGGCGCCAAGCAACTGACGTTTAATCAGGTCGATATCGAGATGGCGGCGCCCTACGCCGCTGAAGATGCTGACATTACTCTGCAATTGCATCACACACTCGCGGAACGCCTGAGTGAGATCGATTCCCTGCAACGTGTCTACGAAGAGATCGAACAACCACTCGTTCCGGTGTTGTTGCAGATGGAAGAAACCGGCGTCCTGATCGATCGGCAAATGCTCGGCAAGCAAAGTACGGAGCTGGCGAAGAAGATGCTGAGCCTTGAAGCACAGGCGCACGAGCTGGCCGGTGGTCCGTTCAATCTCGGATCACCAAAACAGCTGCAACAAATCCTGTTCGAAAAGCTCGAGCTCCCGGTAATCCGCAAGACGCCAAAGGGCCAGCCGTCGACTGCGGAAGACGTGCTGGTCGAACTCGCCGACGAATACGATTTACCGCGCGTAATTATTGAATATCGCAGCGTCAGCAAATTGAAAAGTACTTACACGGACAAGCTGCCGCTGCAGATCGCAGCCAGCACTGGTCGCGTGCATACGTCGTATCATCAGGCGA
Organism: Woeseiaceae bacterium; assembly: GCA_037968975.1. GTDB lineage: Bacteria > Pseudomonadota > Gammaproteobacteria > Steroidobacterales > Woeseiaceae > UBA1847. Next base: position 20,635 of record JBBKWL010000167.1, read on the forward strand.
TCGCTGCGACCGGACGACTGTCATCGACTGACCCCAACCTGCAAAACATACCGATACGAACGGCGGAAGGCAGGCGCATACGCCAGGCATTCATCGCTCCCGATAATTATTTACTGCTGGCCGCCGACTATTCACAAATCGAGTTGCGCATCATGGCGCACCTATCCGCTGACAAGGGGCTCCTGAATGCATTCGCAGCCGACCTGGACGTACACCAGGCCACCGCAGCCGAAGTTTTCGAGATGAGTCTTGATGAAGTCACTGCGGACCAGCGCCGATCCGCCAAAGCCATCAATTTTGGGCTGATGTACGGCATGTCGGCATTTGGCCTGGCGAAGCAATTGGGTATATCGCGTGGTCAGGCGCAGGAGTACGTCGACCTGTACTTCGCCCGTTATCCCGGTGTGAAAGCCTACATGGACAACATTCGCGAAACCGCACGTGCACAGGGTTTTGTCGAAACCGTATTCGGGCGGCGACTCTACCTGCCCGAGATCAATGCAAAAAACGTCAATCGTCGCCAGTACGCAGAACGCACTGCGATCAATGCCCCTATGCAGGGCACTGCCGCGGACATTATCAAGCGCGCAATGATCGAAGTGCAGGCCTGGCTGGATCGCGAACAGGCAGATGGCCGCATGATCATGCAGGTGCACGATGAGCTCGTATTTGAGGTCGCCAAAGAGGCGATCGACGCGTTCGAAACCGAGATTACGACCCTCATGTGCGCTGCGGCAGACCTGTCAGTGCCATTGCGGGTGGATGTGGGCAGGGGTATCAACTGGGACCAGGCGCACTAGAACCTCAATAAACTTCGTAATTTTACGAATTGATTGGAACTCTAAAGTCAGTCCAGACTCTAATTTCTTCGAGTGCACTATGTCACTTACCTGTTTACCTCCCTAAACAGGCACGCAGCTGGTGGCCCCAAGCCAGTTGCTTTCTTAAGAACCCCGGGCACTCACGTGCTCCGGGGTTTTTTTTAGGCCCGTGGAGCGTTCAGGAACTCCTCCAGCTTTTGCCGCGCCTCGTCCTCACCCGATCTTTTGGTTGCCGAGAACGGTTGCACCGTCACCCGGCCCGCCAGTTCCTTGCGCACCTCGAGCACAGCCGTCGCGGCTTGCCCTCTCTTTAGCTTATCGGCCTTGGTCAGCAGTATGTGGACGGGCAAATTGACTTCTTCGGCAAACTGCATCATCGCGCGATCGTAGTCAGTCAGGCGACGCCGCATGTCCACGATCAGCAGCAAACCGCTCAGGCTCTGGCGAACTTCAAAGTAACCCGACAGGAGTTCGCCCCAGTGGTGTCGCATCGCGTCAGAGACTTTGGCAAAGCCGTAGCCAGGCAGATCTACGAGCCGCTGCCCATCGCGAAGATTGAAGAAATTGACTAACTGGGTCCGGCCCGGCGTCTTGCTGGTGCGTGCGAATTGCCGCCGGTTAACAATAATATTGATCGCGCTGGACTTGCCCGCATTGGAACGACCCGCGACGGCGACCTCAACCCCCACATCGGGCGGGAACTGGCTTAACGCGTTGGCGCTCTTGATAAAATCGGCATCTGGGTACAGCGACATGGGCGAACGCCTGGAAAATTACGTGTATAATTCTGGCCCACAGTCTGACGGCTTCGGCGTCAAGCAGCAAGGCAGGCAAGCGCGTTGCACCACGTCACCGACTGCTTGGGAAATCAATTTTACGGTTAATAAAACATGAAGATGAATTTTGCTCGTTGTTTCGTGCTCACCGCACTCGTGTCATTCCAGGCGAACGCCGCCAGTCTCATTGACGGCGATGCGGCGGCTGGGAAGTCCAAAGCGGTGACATGTAGCGCTTGCCATGGCGCGGACGGCAACAGCGTGAATCCGGCCTGGCCGAATATCGCAGGCCAGAACGCCAACTACCTTGTGGCACAACTAAAAGCTTTCCAACCAGGCGAGAATAATGCGCCTGCGTTGCGCAGCGACCCACTGATGACCAGCATGGCCATGCCATTGTCCGATGAAGACATTCGCGACCTCGCCGTTTATTTCGAGGGCTTGCCAGCGGCCGCGAATTCCGTGGCAAATGAAAAGACAGTGTCGCGTGCCGAGGCGCTGTATCGCGGTGGAAAAGAGGAGACGAAAGTCTCTGCCTGTCTCGCGTGTCACGGTCCAGCAGGGCGCGGCAATCCGGCTGCAACTTATCCTGCCCTGAACGGTCAACATGCCGTGTATACGGCAAAGCAATTGCGGGATTACGCGTCGGATGCCAGAAAATCTGACGGCAAAACTCGCATCATGCGGGACATTGCCGGACGTCTAAGTAAAGAAGACATCGAGGCGATCGCCTCTTACGTACAGGGTTTGAAATAAATGAATAAATTGATCTGGTTAGGGATAGCAATATTGTTACTGGCAGCTTGTGGCAGTGACGACCCGGCACCCACTGCAATCGAAGAAGCACCACCCTCGGCACCCGTCACCGACGTGGTTGAGACTCCAACAGAAACCGAGTCTGCCGAAGAACCCGCAGAAGATGCGGTGCTCGAAGTCGCTGAGGAGTCAGCCTCCGATTCAGAACCCGAGGAGCAGGCCATCATGCTGGCGCAGGCCGACACTTCGGCCACGCCACAAGACTGGCAGTTTAAGGAAAACCAGCATTTTCACCGCCTGGTGCCGACGCAGCCGACGGTCGGCGGTGCAGACAAAATCGAGGTTGCCGAATTTTTCTGGTACGGCTGTCCTCATTGTTACGACTTTGAGCCATACATCAATGGCTGGTCGAACGACAAGCCGGCAAACGTTCGCTTCGTCCGCGTTCCCGCTATGTGGAGTCGCGGCCTCGAATTGCACGCACAACTCTATTACACCGAAGAAGTGCTCGGCGCGAATGGCGCGATCAAGGACCCGGCCGCATTTCGGGACGCGGTCTTCATGGAATACCATCGCCGGAGTAATCGCCTGGGCACAAAAGATGCGATCCAGGCATTATTTGCGCGGTTTGATGTGAGTGCTGAGGATTTCGAAAGCGCCTGGAGTTCATTTGAGGTCAACCAGAAAATGCGGGTTGCATCCGATCTGGCCCGACGCTACGGCATTACCAACGTCCCATCGGTTGTCGTCAACGGCAAGTACCGGACCGGTGGTGCTGAAGCCGGCAGTTACGATGCGTTGATCGACGTTATCAACGAACTCGTTGCCCGCGAGGAAGTTCGCTAACCGTTATCCTCGGCAACGATCATGAAGTCGCCCTGCGGCGACTGTTTCCAATACAGCCGTTTGGTTGTCGCAATCGTGCGACCCGACTCGCTGATGCGTTGGCGGAAGCGACTCAGATAGAGACCGTCTTCTTCCGGGTCCGCGATCAATAAAATATCGTCAATCGCAAAGTCATCAATCGGCCGCGTACCGACGGTCTGTATGCGATACGCAGACCACTCTGCGCGATTCATCCCGCGGTACTCAAAATTCTCGGTGTATAGATCGAGATATCGATGCCAGTCACCGTCACGGTAACTGTTCGTCCACACCTCCAGCGCCGCAAGCAATTGCTCCCGTGTCGCACTGATTTCCTGCATCGTCTTCATCTGCATTGAACGTGTGACGATGACGGGTGTTCGCTGTGGCGTCAGGTACGGGCCCAGCGACAACAACGCTGCATTTGGCAACGCGATACAACCGTCAGTGTCCCGTTCCGGGCGCGGGCCGCTGCCGGGCTCGACACCATGAATCCAGATGCCGGAGCCGGTTCTTTGGTTTGCGTCGTCCCAGGCGTTCGGATAGTCGAGTGGAAATGCAACCGGCCCATACTTTTCGTGCAGGTTGCTGGTATCCAGTTCTTCCATGACAAAATAGACACCTAGCGGCGTTCGCTGATCACCGGTCCTTTCCTTGCCGGCACCTTCCTGGCCAATCGACATGCGGCGCGCATCACTCAGCACCACGCCCTGCTCATCGGCTTCGAAGCGATGCAAGGTCGCCGTAGTTGTCTCGGCGATAAGGACGGTTGTAACGGAAGCCGGAAGTTGCAGCACATACCCGGGAACGGCAGCGGATGACTCACCACCCGACGCTGCGAGCAGATGCGGCACCAATAGTAGTCCAAGCAGTAGCCCTCGATTCATCGCCTGATAATACAGCTGCCCCAAATGCGACACCATGCTATGTTCATCGTCATCACTTCCTGGTTTGCGGTGAAACACAGTGAAATACTCGAATCTAATGGCCGCCACGGCATCCCTGATCCTGCTTATCTCCAATCCTGCCGGCGCTCAATCACACGACGAGGGATTTGAAAAACTGGCGGAACGCTACATTGGCGACCTGAGCCATTTTTCTCCGGTGTATGCCACCGTTATCGGCGACCACAGTGCCGACCACCTGCTGGATGAAGTCGACGCTGCGGCGCGCAAGAGGAATCGAGCACTGTATGAAGACTACCGGGTAGCGCTGGCGGCGATCAATCGCGACAAGTTGTCGCGTGCTAACCAGGTAGACGCAGAGCTTTTGAGAAACGACATCGAGTCCAGTATCTGGGCTGCCGATGAGTTGCAGGAGTGGGCGTGGAACCCACTGATCTACGTTGATATTTCTGGAAACTCAATCTACGGTTTAGTCGCGCGTGAGTTCGCGCCGATTGAAGACCGACTCGATGACGCCGCCTCCCGGCTCGAACAGATGCCGCGTTTCATGCGGCAGGCGCGCAGTTCCATTGAACCTGCCCGTGTACCGAAGATTCACGCAGAGACTGCGATTCAGCAAAACCCGGGGCTCGTTTCCATCATTGAAACTATGATCGTCCCGCGCATGGATGCGCTGACGCCCGCAGCTCGCGAGCGACTTTTGGCGGCGATAGAGATCGCCAAGGATGCGGTCGCCGAGCATCAGACCTGGCTTGAGGAAGAGTTACTGCCCAAGGCGGCCGGTGAGTTTCGTATTGGTGCCCAGCTATACGATCGAAAACTCGGTTTCGCGCTCGACTCGCCACTGGGACGCAGGGATATCAAGGCGCGTGCAGAGGACGAGTACGAGTCTGTGCGGCAACAGATGTACGAGGTTGCCAAGGAAGTTTATCTGCAAAGCCATCCGTACACGACTTTTCCGGACTCTCCCGATGAGTCTTATAAACAAGTGATCATTCGGGCGGCGCTCGAGCGGGCGTACCAGCAACTGCCGCCGCGCGACGGCATTGTCGAGGTCGCCAAACAGCAGTTGCAGCAGGCTACAGAATTCGTGATCGAAAACAATCTCGTGACGATGCCGGAAGATCCGCTGGAGATAATCATCATGCCGGAATTCCAGCGTGGCATAGCGGTCGCCTACCTGGACCCACCCGGCCCGCTCGACAAGGGCCAGGCCGCATTTTACGCCGTTGCTCCGCTGCCCGATGACTGGACCGACGAACAGGTCAATTCATTTCTGCGTGAATACAATATTTATTCGATCCAGGACCTGACGATTCATGAAGGCGTCCCGGGCCACTACCTGCAACTGGCGTTGAGCAACCGCTATCCATCGACGCTGCGTAGCGTACTTTGGTCCGGTCCGTTCGTTGAAGGCTGGGCGGTATACGCTGAGCGCATGATGGTTGACGAGGGCTATCTGGATCACGACCCACTCATGCGCCTGATCAACCTGAAGTGGTACCTGCGCGCCGTGACCAATGCGATCATCGACTCGGCAATTCATGTCGATGGCATGACGCATGATCAGGCGATTCAGCTGATGATCGAAGGCGGATTCCAGGAGGAGCGAGAAGCCGCTGGCAAGTGGACTCGTGCCCAGCTCACCTCGGCGCAACTGTCGACCTATTTCGTCGGCTACCAGGAGCACATCGAGATGCGGGCGGCAGTGCGATCAGCATGGGCTGATGAATTCACGTTGCGGCGTTACCACGACCAGGCACTGAGCTACGGCTCACCGCCTGTGAAATACGTGCGTGCACTGATTCTCGACCAGGAAATACCGCGTTCCGGCCGCTAGCAGGGTGCGATTCAGCCGAGAGTTCGCGCCAGAATTGGTACAATAGACGATTCACTTGCACTCAGCTTTAGTAGAGTTATGGCGCTCAGAAACACCACCAAGAAGTCCTCAGTTTTTCTTTCAATTTCAATGGCTTGTATTGTTTTCTCGGCCTGTAGCAGCGGCGGTGGGGGTGGTGGCAACAACAACCCGCCGGTGCCTCCTCCGGGTCCGCTTCCCGGCAGTTTTTGCACAACGCCGGATACGGCCGGCGGGGCATTTGTACAGACGACTTTGTCGGCTGGATTATGTTACGAAGTGCAGGCTGTCGAGCCAATTGGTGAGATGCAGATCATGGGTGGCGGGCTCGCAATGAGCGACGTCAATCACGACGGGTTTCTTGACCTCTATGTCGTTCACGGCATTGGCGAGAAAGGCCGCTTGTATCTGCACGACGGGACGAGATTTAACGAGGCAACTGGAAACAATGGCATCCGGCCAAGAGGCCTCGATAACGCCGGCTATTTTGTTGACCTCGACAGCGACGGCTGGGACGACTTTGTATCGATTCAGTACAGCACCAATTTCGTCGAAATCTTTATGAATGACCAGACCGGACAGTTCACCGAGGCGACCGCCAGCACCGGTATTTTCCTGCGCAACCCCACGTACTCAATGGCTGCCGCAGACTATGATCTGGACGGCGACATCGATTTGTTTTTCGCCCATTGGGGCGAAATCTGGAGTCCGGGCGAGACTTTCGTCGGCTACCTCTGGCAAAACGACGGTAGCGGCTTTTTCACAGACGTCACTGATATTGTCGAGATCGTGGCGACATTCCGGTTGAAGCCATTTGAAGACATTCAATTCGAGAATTCGTTTACACCCACTTTTGCTGACATTAATTCCGATGGCTATCCGGACATCTTGCTGGCAGGAGACTATGGGTCCAGCCAGGTTTTGATCAACAACGCGGGCATGTCCTTCACAGACGAGACAACTGCCGTTATCTCAGACGAAAACGGTATGGGCGGCGCGGTCGCGGACTACGACAACGACGGTGACCTCGACTGGTTTGTGACCAGCATCTTCTTCAGCGGCAGAGACAAAGAATATGTCGGGGGCGAATCAGGCAATCGCTTGTACCAAAATGACGGCAACGGTGTATTCACGGATGTGACTGACGCGGCCGGAGTGCGCGACGGCGCCTGGGGCTGGGGTACGTGTTTTGCTGACTTCGACAATGACGGCAATATGGACATTTTTCATACCAATGGCATGCGCTCAACCTCCTCGCGGGACGACGACACTACAGATCCATTGTTCGTATTCTTCCACGATCCGTCACGTCTGTTCATTTCACGTGGCGACGGTACTTTTGCCGAGGTCGCTGACGCATTCGGGATCCGTCACGACGACCAGGGCCGGGGCATCATCTGCACCGATTTCGACAATGACGGCGGCGTTGATGTGCTGATCGCCAGCAACGGCAAGTCGCCGACCATCTACCGAAATTCATTTACCAACGCCAACCATTATTTGCAGATTGACCTGGAGGGGCCGATCGGCAACCGCGAGGGAATTGGCGCGCGTGTCACGGTCGACACAGCATCGGGCACGCGCATGCAGGAAATGGTGCTGGGCTCGAACTATCTTTCACAACAACCCGCTATTTTGCACTTTGGGCTTGGCCCCGACGATACGGCAACAACGGTAACCGTAGAGTGGCCGGGCCTTGGAGCTGCAGAGACGTCGCTGACGGACGTAGCTGCAGATCAACGACTTACGATCGCGGCACCGTAATCGTAAGGAACGTCAGCAGCAGTGAGGTGTCAATAATTAGGTAGAAATATTTTTTTTAAGGTTATCGGCCACACAAGAGCCGACTATTGCAAGAGGGAGCATTATGAATTCTTTCATTCGAATTTGCGGCATGGCTTGCCTGGCGCTGAACTTCGGCGCCTGCGGCACTCTTTATACTCTCGACGTTTACGCCGTCGACGACCCCGAACAGGAACAAGAGCTCGAGAAGACTTACGTCCTGTTGTCGGCAAACCCCGAACTCCGAATTGATTCGCCCGAGTTTATCGCTTATGCCAATCAGGTCGAAAAGGTGCTTGCTACGAAGGGTTATGAACGTAGAGATGGCGAAGATCTGTCCACGGTTGCACTGGGTATTTACCTGTCGGCCGATATCAGTGACGCAAGCAAGAAGTACCACACGGTTCAGACCGGCATTTACGAGAATTCTTCGTATTCGCAGGACTCGCCCGGCAACACTCGCAGTGGCGGCGGCGCGCAACGAGGAAACCCGCAAGCGCCGCGAACGCCTCAGCAAGCCCCGCCGGATTATTTGGCAGGTGTCGCAGAAACAGGGTTCGCAACGACTGTATTCACGAAACAGCTGACCTTGATCGCCTTCGATTTACAGGAATACCTTAAGGATATCGCCGCCAAAGGTCGGGAAGACGCTGTACCTTTGGAAGTCTGGAGCGTCGATGTCGAAACGACCGGCAAACCTGCCGACTTGAACGAAGTGGTCCCGGTCATGGTCGCTGCGGCAGAACCCTATATATCTGACCGCACCGACGACGTTGTACGAGTCAAATTGAATGGCTCGGACCGGCGCATCAGCGCAATCAAAGACAACTAATTTCGTAAGTACGACAGCCACAAAAAAGCCGGCCCCTTTACAGGGGCCGGCCTCATCACTTATTTCTAAATGATTCTTCTTGCAGTTAGTCTAGCGGAAGCGGATAGCCGCTCCGAGACGCACGTAACGAGGACGCTGATAGCTGCTCGTGAAACCGAACTGATCAGGATTCGTCTCTGCGAATTCGTAGACTTCCTGGCTGCCTTGAGCATTCAGGATGTTGAAGACATCAGCACGCAGCTCAACGTCAGCACGATCACCCAGGTTGAATGAGTAAATCGCTGACAGATCGATACGCGTGATCCAGTCGGTACGGCCTGCGGTACCGCGAGGAACAGACAAGAATGTCTCGTCGCCTTCTACAAGCGGATCACCAACATCGGTGGTCAGGAAGAATGTATCACCGTAATCAGGTGTTCCATCCGGATGACCAATACCGAAGGCATTGATCGGACGACCTGACTGCAGCAACAAGTTCGTGCCAACCGTCAAACGATCCGATGCCTGGTATGACGCCCACAACTTCAGCTTGTGACGACGGTCATTAGGCAGGAAGCCGAGAGCTCCGTCCATGAGTTGCGGAATATCGAAGTCCTGCGTAAGGCCTGCATCGTCCTGACCATTGTCAGACTTAACGTAGCCTTCCGTATTACCGATATTCTCAGACCATGTGTAAGAACCGTTCACATTCCAGTTACCAGCCGATCCGTCAAACGTGATTTCCCATGCTTCATAGGTACGTTTGGCTTCAGGGAAGTCAAGGTCCGCTGCAGAAATATCCGTCTTGATCAATGACGTGCCGGAGGTATCGTCCCCAAACACGTTGTAGTGTTCGCAGAACGTCGACAGGTTCTGACCAGGATTGGTCATTACATAGTGACAGTCGTTTGAAGCACCGATCGGTCCGCTGAACTCGCCTCTGTCTGACATGGCCTGGAGGCCCTGGTCAACAAGAATGTCATCAATCGTGGACGATAGTTCACGGTAGATGTAGCGAATGCCTGCACTCCAGTTGTCGCCGAGCTCACGCTCGTATGACACGATCCACTCGTCCTGGAACATCGGATCGAGGTTCAGGTCAACGATCGCGCTGGTGTCAGGAACCGTACCATCAGAGTTAATCGTAATCGCACCGAGTTCCTGTGTGGATGGGATTCCATCTGCGCCGAGAGACGTTGGAGCACCGGTGGTTGCGTCACGCATGCCGTCGTACACGAAGTAACGACGGAAATCGAGCTCAGCACCGGACAAACGTACGTTGGTGTTGGCAGCGATCGGCAAGTGGTAGCGACCCCAGTTTAAGGTAAAGACAGATTCGCCGGTACCGCCTGGTGACCATTCCAATGCAATTCGGGGTGCGATCTGATCATCGATTCCGATGAAGGTTTCACCCTGTGCATTGTTGTTTTCAAAGCTTTCACTGCGAAGACCCACAGACGCAGTGAATGAATCACTGATCTGCCAGGTATCTTCAATGTAAATAGCTTCCTGAATGGTGTCGAAGGCGCCGCCGTTTTCGATGTAACGGAAACGAACTGTGTCAACGTCTGATCCATCGCCATTCGCGTCAGGAACCAGAGCGCCATTCGGCAACTGCGAACCTACTGCCCAAGTCTGGTAGTAGTAGTACGCACCACCCACCAGAGACGGCGTGAAGTTGTAGCCAGGATAGACAGTTGCGTCGATCGAAGCATTTTCTTCTTTGTCGAAACCAGCGCGGATCGTGTGATTACCAACATACCATTCGAGATCGATACGAAATGCTTCACGTTCGTCACCACCTTGTTGCACGGTAGATGAAACCCAGCAGCCTGGGAAACGACCCATTGCCGAAGCACTGTCGTCAACAATCAGCGGACATTCGAAGTCATTCGTCGATTGGTCAGTCAGGTTGTATTCGTTCGTGCCGTACATGGCAGAAAGAACAACATTCTCACCAAAGTTACCGTTGTAGCGGAAAATTTCGTTTTCACCACCGCGGAACTGCGAAGATTGACCAACTGCAGCACCCTGACTTCTGGTGCTAACGTCGTAATCAAACTGCTCCGTAATGATTTCACGCTCGTCCGTAAAGGTCGTGTAGCTAAGCGAATGACTGTCGGTAATGTTCCAGGTCAGGTTACCACCCCAGAAATCGTCTTTTGTTGAACGTTTGTTCAACGTGCCCGGATCACCCAGTGAGTTGAAGTCTGTGTCCGTCTCGGAAGGTTCAACCAACGCGAAGAAGAACAGACGATCCTTCAGGATCGGTCCACCGATGTAGAAGTCGGTGGCAAACTTCGTTTGCTCATTTTGTGAGTTGAAGTCATAGATGGTGCCGTCAGCGAGAAGTGTGTCTGGGCTCTTGCCTTGAGCAAGGGCTGTCTCAGCATACGAGACCACACCGTATTCCCATTCGTTCGAACCACGTCGTGTGACCGCGTTGATAACGCCGCCTGTAGAACGACCGAACTCTGCGCCGTAGCCGCCAGTCTTGATCTGGAATTGGTCGTAGAACTCGAACGGTACTGAGCTACCGCCCAGGCCATTACGGAAGTTCGTTACGTTCAATCCGTCGATGTAGTAAACGTTTTCTGCAACAGACGCGCCGCCGAATGAAACCAGCGTTTTGTCGTCGCCGAATGCAGTATCACCTGCAACCGTTCCTGGAGCCAGCAGTGCAACCGCTTCGATGTTTCGAGCAACCGGAACCTGTGACAACTCTTCAAGAGAGATGTTAAGGCCTGTTTCACCGGTGGCTTTAGGCATCAACGATGTCGCTGAACCGTAAGTTGTGATTTCTTCGATTTGTGCGTCCTGAACCGGAATCGTCAATTCGGTAGATACACCCAGATTCACCGCAACTTGCTCAATGGTGATCGAGGAATAACCCGATTTGGTTGAATTCAATTCGTAAACGCCCGGAGGAAGCTGCATCTTGAAGTTGCCGCTGGAGTTCGAAGTCGCCGTTCTTGCCAGACCTGTACGACTGTCTGACATGGTGACCGAAACTCCTGCAACTCCATTGCCTGCTGCATCAACAATCTTGCCATCAACCAGGCCTGTAGAGCCCTGTGCAAAAGCTACACTGATGGATCCGAATGCGATGAGTAAGGCAGAGACAGCAGATAGTAATAGTCTCTTACTCATTAGTATGATTCCCTATGCTGAAAGGTTTTTTACAGTTAACCGAGGTATTTCAAAAAGCAAAACACCCCGCTTTTGTTTCAAGTCCGGCTCTTAAATGACCGATTACCCAAAACTGTGATGTGGAGACTATCAAGATATTCATCGCTAGCAAACTTTGTTGCGGTGCTGCAACATCTGATCGCGTCCGGGGCACGAAACCCGCGTCGCACATGGACGCTAAAATCGAATATAACTTATTGATATTAAAACTTATTCTATTGAGAAATAAGTAATCCAGGGGCCCTTTTTACGGGTGTTGCAAAAATACATCAAGTCCATATAGTCTCAATTGATACCGCTTTTTGCGCAAGATTTGCGTGCAGTCGGCAGTACGCCTCAGATCTGAGTCACTCATCCGCCGCAGGACGCGCTTCCAGGACTGGAAACTCATAGCGAATACGCTGGTCGCGGGTATCAACAGCCGTGCCACGTTCGAATCGCGGTCGATACACGAAACGGGTCAATGCGCGCTTTACTTCGGCCTCGATTTGTTCGTTGCGTTCCGGACTGACTTCGAGCAGCCCGATGTCACGTAGCTTGCCGCGCCGCGTTACTGTAAATCGGGTGACAATATATCCGGTTTGATACGTCGTCGAAGAATCTTCAGGATCTTCGCCCGCTGGCAGAGCGACAGTCAAATCCGGCTCCGGCTGCAACAATGGCCTGATTTGTTCCAGGTGTCTTTTGCGTTGCATCAGCTTTTCCTCATCCGCTGACAGTAAGTCCCACGCCGAGCGGTACATTACTCGAGCGCGGCTTTGTTCTTCTGTCACAGTAAAGAAATCACCGAATGCCAAAAACATGTCCTGTGACACATGCCAATCGACATCAGGTACTTCCTCGGTTAGCTCAAGAGCCGACTCGAAATAGGTTCGCGCCTCTACCAGGAGTTTCTTGTCTGGCAGATCGGATTCCGATTTCGCTCTGAAGTAACTGTCGAAATACTCACGCATATGGCTGTTACCCATACTAACGAGCGGGCGGATCAATTTGGCTGAATGATCACCCTCGGCTCGCTTGACGATTTCCATAGCATCCACATAGGCGTTCCTCTGTCCACGCCATTCGCCGATATCGCCCAGGATGTGACCTTGTTTCAGGAGCACCGGGACCAGCTCGGGGCCGTCAGCAGAATATTTGCGGACATACAGCAAATACAGGCGCTCCGCGGCATCCGCCGCTTTGTCCGGTTTGCCCATACTCCGATGTGTGTCGGCGAGCACCTCAAGAGCAGCCGCTTGCTCCATGCTGTGCGGTCCTTCATTCACGGATCGCACATGCAATGCGCGATTCAGATAATCGAGGGCCAGATCTGGACGACCACTTTCAAGGTAGGTCCTGCCGATTCCAAGCAAAGGTCCGGTCAAGGCGAGATTGAGCATGTCGCGTTCGGCTTCGACGATTTCGA
>JBBKWL010000168.1:0-29147 GCA_037968975.1 Woeseiaceae bacterium
TATTACGGCGCGCTGAGCGGATCCGGCTTATATCGCCTGCCTGTCAGTGCGCTGACCGACCCGGATACGTCGGACTCACAACTGGCAACGCAAGCGGAACGCTACGCGGACAAGCCGCTTAGCGACGGGTTGAGCACGGATTCCATGGGCAACGTTTATGTTACCGACGTCGAACATGGCGCCGTGTTTCGTATCGGCGAGGATCGCGAACCCGGCACGTTGCTTCGCTCTCAGAAAATCCGCTGGGCGGATGCCCTCAGTTTCGGCCCTGGAGGTTGGCTGTATATCGCCGACAGCGCACTGCACGACGTCGTGCTGCAGCCCCGCGATCACATCAAGGCGAACGGTCCTTACAAGATTTTCCGCCTGCCAACAGGCATCGAGGGCGTCCCCGGGCAATAGGCAATGCAGGTTCCTCTTCTCTATCTCACGATCGTGTTGATCTGGGGCTCTACCTGGATTGTCATACCGTTTCAGTTTGGCGACGTCGCAAACGAGATGTCAGTCGGCTATCGTTTCGGGCTTGCTGCTTTACTCCTGTACGCCTACGCGTGGCTGACGCGGCGCAAGCTGGCCTTGCCGCGTGATGCGTATGCATTTGTTTGCCTGCAAGGTAGTTTACTTTTCAGTCTGAATTACTTTCTGGTGTATTACGGAACCGCTTATATCACCACCGGGCTGGTTGCCGTCGTCTTCAGCACCGTCATCGTTTTCAACGCCGTTTTTGAGCGACTGTTTTTCAAGCTCGAACTCGAAGCCAGGGTACTTGTCGCCGCGCTAATCGGCTTTACCGGCATCGCGCTCATATTCTGGCCCGAAATTTCAGAAGTCAGTTTGCAGGACGATACCGTGATCGGCATATCCTTGGTCCTGATCGCAACGATAATTGCCTCTCTCGGCAACATGACCGCCATCATCAATACCCGACGCGCCTTGCCGCTGGTTGCCGTCAACGCACACTCGATGGCGTGGGCCGGTATTACCTCAGTGCTGATCGGGCTGGCACTGGGCAAGGACCTGAATTTTTCTTTCAGTCGTGGCTACCTGATTTCGCTCGGGTATTTATCACTGTTTGGTTCGGCGGTCGCTTTCGGCTGCTACCTCGCACTGATACGACGAATCGGCGCAAGCAAGGCAGCCTATAGCACGGTTGTGGTTCCGATCGTTGCGCTTGGCATTTCAACGCTGTTTGAAGGATACGAATGGACAGCGGCGGCGGTACTCGGCATCATCCTGACCCTTATCGGTAACTGGTTGATCCTGTACCGACCCATACCTGTCACTAATCAATAGAGAAACAAAGCAATGGACTTATCAAGCATTTCCGATCTTGGACTCAACCTCGATGATGTCATCTTGATGCTGCAAACCCGCGGCATCGAGCTCGCACTGAATATCGTCAAAGCTGTCGTCATATTTTATGTTGGCAAGCTGCTGGTCCGGCTGCTTCTGAAAGCCGTCCGCAAGATCATGCAAAAGCAGGACGTCGAAGTTACCCTTGAGACATTTATTCTGAGCTTGTCGCGCATGGTCCTCATGCTGTTTGTCATTATTGCGACAATCGGCGCGCTGGGTATTCAGACGACATCATTCATCGCAGTGCTGGGTGCCGCAGGTCTTGCTATTGGCCTCGCTCTGCAAGGCTCATTGGCCAACTTCGCATCCGGGGTGCTGATCGTTCTGTTTCGCCCTTACAGGGTTGGTGATTTCGTTGAAGCCGCCGGAATCTCCGGGGTTGTCGAACAGGTGGAAATCCTCACGACAGTATTCAAGACCGGCGACAACAAACGCGTCATCGTGCCGAATGGCCAGGTGATGGGTGGCGTCATCACAAACTATTCAGCGAACCCAACGCGTCGTGTGGACATCGTAATTGGCGTCGGTTACGACGATGACCTGGACAAAGTCCGCGCAACGCTTGAAGAACTCGTTGCCGCGGACGATCGCATTCTCGACGAGCCGGCGCACAAAATTGCTGTGTCAGAGCTGGCCGACAGCAGCGTCAACTTTATTGTGCGACCGTGGGTAAAGTCTGAAGACTACTGGGGCGTCATGTTTGACCTGACCGAAGCGATAAAGAAGCGCTTCGACGCAGAAAACATTTCCTTTCCGTTCCCGCAGCAGGACGTTCACCTGTACAAGGCATCTGACAACTAGTCCGCTACGTCCGGCTCAATGAAGCACCAGGCCAGCTTGGGAATGCGCTCTTTTAAAGTGCGCTCCAGCGCATTGATGCTCGCAATCGCAGAATCGAGGTCACTGCCAGGTGTCATTTTCACCTTTGCCGCAAGCATGGTGTCGGGGCCAAACTGAATCGTGATGATGTTGTAGACCTTTTCGATTCCGTCCTGAGCAGCGATAGTCTCTTCGATCAATTTTTGCACTTCCGGGTCTGCAGATCGGCCGACCAGTAGCGAGCGAACCCGCAAGGCGATGAATGCCGAGATGACGAGTAGCACGACGCCGATCGATATTGAGCCGAGCGCGTCGTAAACCGGATTGCCGGTAGAGGCCGCGACCATCAGGAAGCCGAGCGCCAGAATGAGTCCGAGCTGTGCGCCGATATCTTCGCCCAACACGACCACGAGTTCCGAATTGCGGGTGTGTTTCAACCAATCGAGAAACGGTCGTTCGCCACGAATTTTCTTGATTTCGCGAATGCAACCGAGCAGCGAAGCGCCCTCAAGGAAAATAGCCAGGATCAGGACCGAGATTGCAATCCAGAGCTGCCTTAACTCTTCCGGATTATTGTATTTGTGCACGCCCTCGTAGATGGAAAAAATTCCGCCCAGCGAGAACAACATCAACGCGACGATAAAGCTCCAGAAGTAACTCAGTTTACCGTAGCCCAACGGGTGCTCGGAATCCGGGGGTCGTTGCGATTGCTTCAGTCCAAGGTACAGCAGTACCTGATTGCCAGTGTCCGCATAGGAGTGAATCGCTTCTGCAAGCATGCTGCCCGAACCGGTCAGCCACGCCGCCCAGGTTTTGGCAATCGCGATGCCAAAATTGGCCATAAAAGCGTAAAGAATTGCCCTGGCGGTGGAATTATGTGAGCTTGAAGCCATCAAATACTCTGTCTGTTGTCAACGCAACCGGAATTTCGGCGTTATTGATAAATAGAGACTAGCAAGGATAGGGTTCGACATGCGTGCATATAGACTGGTCGCCGTCATGCTCCAGGCAGCTCTGGCTGCCGGCTGCGCTGCGCACCCCGACCCGATTATTGATACCAAGGGCGTCGACCCCGATGCCCTGGCACAGGACTGGGATGAATGCGAGGCCTACACCGAGGAGATCTCGGTGGCTGCTGGCACGGCGAAGGGTGCCGGCCTGGGTGCGGCGATCGGCGCTGTCGTCGGCTCTATCGGCGGCGGCGGTAATCTCGGCGAAGATGCGGCCTACGGCGCCGTATATGGCGGCACCGATTCGGGTCTGGACGCAGACCGCGACAAACAGGCCGTGTTCAAGCGCTGCATGCGCGGTCGCGGCTATCGGGTGCTCAATTAGAAAGCGCAGCAAACGCAGTTGAATTGCCGATCCTGCTCGATTACTGTATATCCGTACAGTAATCGAGATTCCTCTGATGTCCGACAATCCGCCCAACGTAAATGCCCACAAGGGTCGTGGCGCCGTTTCTGCACTCGACGGCCGCTTCGTCAAACAGCATGTTCAACTCGACGCTGCCGAAGCCAGCCAGACGGCCGCCGCCACCCCCAAAACGGTGCTGACCGCGATGCGGGCGGGCAAGATCATCAGTCAAAACAATTCGCCGGACATCCCCTTCGAGCGTTCGATCAATCCTTATCAGGGTTGCGAACATGGGTGTATCTACTGCTATGCGCGACCTAGCCACAGCTATCTGGACCTGTCGCCCGGGATCGATTTCGAGACGCGAATTTTCTACAAGCCGAATGCCGCGCAGCGCCTGCTCGACGAGTGGGAAAAACCGGCGTATGAATGCAAACCGATCACCATTGGGGCAAATACAGACCCCTATCAACCCGCCGAGAAAACGACCGGGATTACCCGACAATTGCTGCAGCTATTCCGCAAGCACAAACATCCGGTTAGCCTGATCACCAAAGGCAATCTCATTACTCGCGACCTGGACATTTTGGCGTGGCTGGCGGAACGCAGGCTTTGCTCGGTTGCTATTAGCATGCCGACGCTGGACGCCGGATTGAAGCGCATTATGGAGCCACGCGTGCCCTCGGCAGAGTCACGACTCAAAACTATCGAAGCACTTGTACAACACGGAATTCCGACCAGTGTTCTGGTTGCGCCAATGATTCCGGCGATCAACGACTCGGAAATTGAATCGATCCTGACAGCGGTGGCGCAAGCCGGCGCCAGCCAGGCGAGTTATATATTTCTGCGCCTGCCACACGAAGTGAAACTATTGTTCGCAGAATGGTTGCGGGTGCATTTTCCCGAGCGAGCAGAACACGTCATGAGCCTCGTCCGGCAAGCCAGCGGCGGTGCGGATTATGACCCTCGTTTTGGCGTCCGCCAACGCGGCCGCGGTCCGTACGCGGATATGTTGGGAAGTCGTTTTCGAGCGGCTTGCAAACGCCTGCAACTCCGCTCGGATCGATATCAACAGAAACTGGATTGCCAGCGATTTTCGCGCCCCGGAGGCCAACAACTCGGTCTGAATTTGTAACAATTCGGGTATAGTGGTCTGAGAGCCCGCGGCCCTTCGCGCTGCGAACTTCCAAGGTCAAAACCAGTCTGAACATGACGATGATGAAGTTCACACCATTTGCTTTGCTATTCCTTGGCGCCAATTTGGCCGCACAGGAAGCCAGCCAGGAGATCGAACCGGTCAGGGCTGACGTCAGCACTGACGCAGTCGTCGTGCCGGATACGCCTGCGCCACAACCCGATCCGGAGGTCGAACTCGACGCAGCCGAGGACGAGATTCAAGAAGCACCCGATGGGAATCAACGAGTGCCAGTCGCCGCCGAAGAGGAGCAGGCAACAGTCGCGTTCCCACCCGAGGCGACAGACGAAGAAGAGTTGGCCTACCAATACAATCGCTACATGGAGCTGATGAAAGACCGCGTTTACGACGAGGCTGATTCAGTTGCGAAACGAGTCGTCGAACTGGCGATAGAAGTAAAGGGGCCGAAGTCGACTGATTTCGCAAAGGCGCTGACCAATCTCGCTATCGTGCAACACCGCACCGAACAATACGATGCAGCACAACAAAATTTTGCAAGCGCCATCGAGATCATTGAGTCGAACGAAGATCAATTGGATGGCCAGCTGGTGAACCCGCTGCGCGGCTTGGGCGCATCACAACTGGAATCGGGACGACCCGACAAGGCCAGCGAGTCATTTAGTCGCGCTGTACACGTGACTCACGTGAATTTGGGACCGCACAACCTGGATCAGATCAATATCCTTGAATCACTTTCCGAGACGCACCTCAGGCTGGGCTCGATTGATGATGCAAAGCACATGCAGGATATGATTTATGCGCTCAATGAACGAGCCTACGCGGACAACGAAATAGAAATGGTGCCTGCCCTGATGCGCCGCGCAGAGTGGCAACATCGCGCCGGTTTCATTAATGACCAACGTACAACTTTGCGGCGAGCCGTTCGTATTATCGAGGATGACGGCGGCAAGGAAGACATGCGGCTGGTTGATCCGCTGACCCAGTTGGGCCAGTCCTTTTTCTACGCTGACTTGTCCGGCTCACAAACGTACACCTCCAATTCGTTGGCAACGGGTGAAACGCATTTCAAGAGAGCCCTGCGGATCGCGAGTGAAAACCCGGAGGCCAACTGGAAAATGATCGCCAATACGAGCCTGGCTCTGGGTGACTACTACATGTTTCTCAAGAACAACCAGCAGGCGAACAAGGTCTACCGGGCCGCCTGGGCCGATCTGTCGACCAGTGCGGACAGGCTGGCGTTCCGTAACGAATTCCTCGAGCAGTACGTTGTGCTGCGGCGCAATGCGATACCCGAATTCGTAAACCCGCCCGGTGGCGAAGCTCCAGGCGATCAGGAGGCACCATTGTTACAAGGCACGGTCACGATGAAGTACGACATTTCATCGCGCGGCCGTGCCGAGAACCTGAAAATTGTCGAAGCGCATCCAAGCGAGTTTGTTGACATGCAGCGGCTCCTGCAGCGTGAGTTACGGCGCCGCGTCTATCGACCAAGATACGAAGACGCAGAACCCGTAACGACGAAAGATCAAATTCTTGTACACAAATTCTTTTACCGGCAAGCAGATCTCGATGCATTGCAGGATGCTGCCGCAGACGAACCCGAAACGACTTGAAGCTGCAAATTTTGAGCATCGTTATGCTGGCCAGCGCCAGCGCCAGCGCCGCAATCACCAGCTGCAAGGATGATTGGATCTGTGTCGATGCCATTGATCAGGGCGGTGACATTGAGCTGCACGCTCGCAACCTCGGTGACTATCCAATCACTTTCACGCTGCGGGTTCGAACCGGCAGCCTGCGCAGCAGCGGCCCGAAAACCGTAACGCGAACTCTGGCTCCACGTGAGTCTGAACAAGTCATGGCACTAAGTGGTACGCAGGGTGGCAATGCCAGCGAGCTCCGCCTTTCTTACGACTGGACCATCGGCGACAAGGATGCCGTACACGACGATGATCACTTGTACGCGTTTCCGTACGGGAGCGGTCATGCCTACCGCGTTCTGCAGGGTTATGGTTCCCGATTCAGCCATACCGGCCTCGAGGAGTTTGCCATTGATTTTGACATGTCGACAGGAACCGATGTTCATGCTGCCCGGGCGGGTGTTGTAGCACGAGTGGAAGAGTCGCATGCCAAGGGCTGTTGGGAGGATGGTTGCGGAAAGTTTGCCAACTATATTGTGATTCTGCACAGCGATGGCACCACCGGCGAATACTTCCATTTAAAGAAAAATGGCGCACTGGTAAGCCCCGGTGACCGCGTCTCGCGGGGACAGAAAATCGCTTACTCGGGCAACACCGGACATACTACGATGCCGCACCTGCATTTTGCCGTGTATCGTGCGACCGAATGGGGCAACACGCAGTCCATTCCCGTGCGCTTTCAGGGCGCGGACGGAATAGTTACACGCCCGCGGCGTGGCGGGCGCTATCAGGCAATGTAGGAACCAGCATGGGACTATCTGAATCACATTTCGTTAACGGCAACCCGCTCAAGGCGCCGTTTCCCGACAAGCTGCAGCAGGCCGTCTTCGGCCTCGGGTGTTTTTGGGGCGCAGAGCGCAAATTCTGGGAGCTCGACGGTGTGTACACCACCGCGGTCGGCTACGCCGGTGGCAGCACACCGAACCCGGATTATAAGACTGTTTGCAGCGGCAGTACGGGCCATGCCGAAGTCGTGCTGGTGGTGTTCGACCCGGACATCGTCAGTTACGAGGACCTGCTACGTGTATTTTGGGAAAGTCATGACCCAACGCAAGGCATGCGACAGGGAAATGACACGGGAACCCAGTATCGGTCTGCCATATACACGTTCGATAGCGCGCAACTTGAGGCAGCGAATCGCTCGCGCGACGCCTACGGACAACCGCTCGCCGCTGCGGGCTATGGCGCCGTCACGACAGAAATTCTAGGCTTGGACAGGTTCCACTACGCTGAGGACTATCATCAGCAATACCTGGCAAAGAACCCGGGCGGCTACTGTGGCATCGGCGGCACCGGTGTTTCCTGCGCAGTCTAGTTCCACCCTAACTGAATCCGCGGACAAAAAAATTGGCCAAGCAAACAAAGCAAGCACCCAAGCCCAAAAAACCCAGTCGCAAACAGGCGGAAGAAGCAGTGCACACGCTGTTGCTTTGGGCCGGCGAAGATCCGCGCCGTGAAGGCCTGGTCGACACGCCAAAACGCGTTGCGAAAGCCTACGAGGACTGGTTCAGCGGCTATGCCGACAATCCGGTCGACTTCCTTACGCGCACATTCAAAGAAGTCGAAGGCTATGACGAAATGATCGTACTGCGTGACATCGCCTTCGAGTCACATTGCGAACATCACATGGCGCCTATCATCGGCAAAGCCCACGTTGGCTACCTGCCGGACCGGAAAGTGGTTGGCATTAGCAAGCTGGCCCGCGTGGTGGAGGCATTTGCTCGCCGTTTCCAGGTGCAGGAAAAAATGACCGCGCAAATCGCCAATTGCATCGGTGACGTGCTGCATCCTAAAGGCGTCGGCGTCGTTATCGAGGCCGTACACCAGTGCATGACGACCCGCGGCATCCACAAGTCCGACGTGTCGATGGTTACGAGTCAGATGGTCGGTTCATTCCGTACCGACGCCCGCACGCGCGCAGAATTTCTGCGCATGATTGACGGCGGGCGCAGACCCTGAAGCGCACACCGCGTCCCTTAATGCGATAGCAGTGCCGCATCGCCGTCGAATTCATCACCCAGCATCTGCTTGCGTAGCAACGGAATTGGCGGTGAACCATAACCTAGTAGTTCGTTGTGGAATCGTCCCCACGCCTCTTCTCCACCGCGCCCCTGGGTCCAGTCTGCACGCAGCTTGTTGATCATCAACTTGCCCAGTGTGTAGTTCAGGTAGCCCGGATCGTAGGTACCGCGGTACGCCTGCTGCTGCGCGTTGCCAAAATCCTTATAGGCCTTGTCGAGAAACATTTGCTGGCTTTCCTCGATCGTCATGCCTTCTGTATGCAATCCGATTGCAGAGAGGTAACGCACGTTCCGCAGCAGTGCATTGAGTATCTGGCCAATCCGAACCTCGGCATCGCCGTCGCCTAGTCCGGCGTCCACCATCATCTGCTCGGTGTAATGCGCCCAGCCTTCGCCAAACGTGTAGGTGCTGAAATGCCGGCCAACTCTGTTCTCGGCGCGGTTCGAATGCAGGTACTGCAGAAAATGACCCGGCCAGACTTCATGTACCGATATCGTCAGCAGGTCTGTCTCACCGGGCACATAGGCTAACTGGTCCGCCTCACTCCAACTCGGGTCCGCGGGCGCGATGTAATACACGGACGGCAGTCCGGATTCATAGGATCCCGGGATACTGATATAGGCTGCGTTGAAGCGACGATGTGGCGGCGCCTCGGCGACCAGCGCTTCTTCGTCGCTGGGAATTGCAACGATGTCGTTATCGAGCAGGAACTGTTTCAATGCAGGCAGCTGCCGGGTGGCGCCGGCCACAGCACCTTCCGGAGGCTTGCGATTCTGCATTTTTAGCACGCACGCCTCGGTACTCTCTCCCGGCGCGAATTCCGCACAAGCCTCGAACAACATGTCCAGGTTGCGCTCCAGGTCCAGTTCACCTGCCGTTTTCAAGTCTGCCAGCGTGATATCCACGCCCTGAGTGTCTCTAAGCATCTGCAGGAATCGCTGTTCACCCAGTGCATAGTCATCAGTGGCGGTCGCCTTCAGGCCGTTGAGCCACATGGCTGATTGTCGAACCGCTGCAACCGCGTCGTTATTCGCTGCCGCAAACTGACGCTGTAACTGCTCATCGTCGACTCCTGCGAATAACGCGGGCACAGTCGACTCGAGGTAGCCGGCAAATCCCGCCAGAATGCCGTCGGCAATCTGCAAATAGGACGCCGGCAAAGGCGGCTCAAGATTGTCGCGCATTGTTTGCAATGCTGCGGGAACCTGTTCGATATAGCGCGTGTAGGCCTGGATACGCTGTTCCAGAGGCGCGTATTCCCGGTCTACATAAACGCTGACGCCGAAGCTGATATAGGAGAGCGGGTTCTGGGTCGCATAATCTGAATCACGCAGCCAGAATAACTGCCCGCGCATCTCTGTCAGTAAATATTCGCGCTCAAAGGCCTCTATTCCCTCAAGCTCTGTATACGCAGACGCCGCGGCGATAACTTGCTCAAGCCACGCGACCTTGGCGGTCATCCCGGCCTTACTCTTATCGGACATTTGACCGTCGTAATCGTGCAGGCCTGCATTAACAGCAGACTCGGGATTGCGTTCGTAATACTCGGCTATTGTCGTTACCACAAACTCTTCCCACGCAGGCTGCTCTGGCTCCTGTTTGCCGCAGCCGACAGCGATCAGTGCCAGCAAGGCAAGCGATAGTTTTTTAACCATCAGTTTTACTCCAGCCCGAGTTCCGCGCGACCCTGATTGAAAACGATATCGACCGGAATGCTGGCCTGCGTAAGGCGGTCAAGGTCATCCTGCAACTGCTTGCTGATGACACCTTTGCTGTTCATTAACGCCATCGCACCTTCGTAGTCACCATCGCCTTGCAATACCAGGAGGTCGTGCGACAAACCTGCGATGGCCTCACGCATCCGCTCGAAATCCACGCGATACTTGCCGCTCTCCGGATCACGAACAAATGCGTCGCGTTCCATAAAGTAATTGAAGCGCACCATATTTGCTTTGCCATGCGCATCGCTCGCACCGAATCGAATGGAGCGGAACACGCCCGCCAGGAAAGTAACGTAGTAGTCCTCGAGAACAACATCGCCCATTTCGCCGGCGTCGAACAGCTCGGTGATCATATACAGCCCGAGGATGTCTGCCTTGCCCTCCTCCATGCTCGACGAAATATCCAGAAGCGCTTCGCGAACCGTGCCCTTGTTCGTAATGGTGTTCTTGATGCCGAGTCCGTGCGCAACTTCATGGAACATTGTGTTGGCAAAGAAGGCGTCGAACGACACATGCTGACGCTGCGAGTCGTCAACCAGTTCTGTTGCGATAGGGTCCAGGATCTTTTCAAACTTGGCCTGCATTGCGTTTTTCAGTTGCAGCCTCCGCGTACCTTTAGCGAGTTGTACTTCTTCGTCGTTTGGCAGATTGATTGCAATAGTCTTCGCCCCGGCGTTGCTGTCACCCGCGTAGTACACGACCTCGTACGCGTTCAGGTCGGAATCGCTGCCCGGAAATTCCTGCTTGTACTTGTCGGGAACCGGCAGGTTCTCCTGCAATTCGGGCAAGAACGCGGCGAAGCGTGCGAGTCGTGCACTCCATTCAAGATCTTTGAGCAGAACATAGGATTCGTAGGCCGCCCTGTAACCAAACAACTGATCTTCGTAGGTTTCGATCGGGCCGATCACAATATCAATCTCGTTGTCCTTGACGTCCATCCAGTACATGTCGCTGAGCTGGAAGTCGTCGCTGATCAATGCTGCGGCGCGGAGCTTAAGGTAGTTGGCAAAGTCGGCGCTTTCTGCAAGGTCCGCCGCCTGATGCAACAGAGCGGCAGCTGCGCCTAATTCTTCCGCGTATGCAACGTGGTACGGAATAAGGATGAGCTCACCGGCCGCATTGCGCCTGATCAGCGAGTACTGGCCGGCTTTGCCGGGCAGATAGGCGGCCGCAAACTCTTCCTTGCTCATGTCCTGCGGGTAAAAATTGGCACCTGGCGGTTTCGCTCCGACACCTTCTATAAACGGTTTCTGGCCATCCAGACGATCCCAGGGACCGTAGTTCTGATCAGCGAACAAGCGTGCTTCAGCAACACCGATCGAGGCGAGCCAGGACTCGTAATCATCGCCGTACGCTTGTTTCCAGAACAGTTTGTCCATGATCTGCGAAGCATCGATCAGCACCCCGATCATTTCGCGTTGCTTGTCGGTGTAGACGCTAAGGTCCGCCGTGAGCGTGAAGTCGGCGTAAATTTCCGGCCGCGGTGCTGCCGTTGCGAGCGGCGCGACGCTCACGTCAGGCTGTTCATCGGCGCCACAGGAAACCAGCGCAACACAGATCAGACACGCCTTTGCGGCGCGGATAAGAATTTTTCGAATCACTTGCAGTACCCCCGGAAAATTTAGTCGGGGATTATCTCACAGGTCAACTAAAGTGACGTCGTCCTGGCTCAGGTCCGTACCCAGGAACCAGCCGCCAACCCGGGCGAAGCGCGTGGCCCCGTCTGTGGCCAGCAACTGCAGCGAACCCGGGTGGCCGCCCTCGTTCGCCAGACCAAGAGATGCCAGCATCTCACTCGCGACGCTGGCCGTCGTGCTTGCGGAGTCGACCAGCGACACGGACGAATCAAAGGCCGCCGCAATTGGGCCACGCAACAGGGGAAAATGCGTGCAACCGAGAATTACGCTGTTTGCCTCGGCCGCTGCATCGCCCAGCTCGTCAATGTAGCGCGCGACGATTGCGTCCGCGATGGCACCGTCACTCCAACCTTCCTCCGCCAGCGAGACCAGCATTTCGCAGGCGAGCTCCTGTACGGTCGCGGCCGGATCCAGCGCCAGGATCGCGCGGCGATAGGCGCCTAAACGAACGGTGGCTTCGGTAGCCAGGACCAGATGCCGGCCCTCAGGGCGAGCAGCGACCGCCGCACTGGCGCCCGGCCCGACCACGCCGATCACGGGTAGCGGCGCCATTTGCTCGCGCAACGCGTCCAGAGCAACCGCCGAGGCCGTATTACATGCCACGACCAGTAACTTGATATTGCGCTCCTGCAACAGGCGCGTCGCCTGACAGGCGTAACGCGAGATCGATGCCGGGCTCTTGGTGCCGTAGGGCAAGCGCGCGGTATCGCCGAGGTAGATCAGGTCCTCATGCGGCAATGCCTGGCGCAACGCCTTTAATACGGTCAATCCGCCGACGCCGGAATCGAAGACACCAATCGGCAGTCGTTTGTGTGCAGAAGTGTTCATCACGCTATTGTGCCCAAGCGCAGCCCGGTGTGGAATAATTCGCGCGTGCAAAAACTATTAATCGCTATGGGCGGGCTGATCCTGCTCCTGATCCTTGTCGGCTTCGCGTTGCCGCAGCATGCCCGAGTCGTTGCCAGCCATGAGATCGACGCTCGACCGGCCACCGTGTTTGCGCTGGTCAATGACTTCGAACGAGTGCGTCTGTGGTCACCCTGGATCGAGACAGATCCGAATGCGCGTATCCGGATTTCCGGGCCACAGCGCGGAGTTGGTGCCGGCATCAGTTGGGACGGACAGATACTTGGCAGCGGTTCGCAGACGATCACTGAGAGTCGGCCCTTCGAATACATCGGCACACTCATTAACGCGGGCGAGCCCGGCGCCGCACGCTCCTGGTTTGATTTTTCGGATACCGGCAGCGGCACGATCGTGCATTGGAGTTTCGAGGCTGACTACGGTTACAACCTCGTCGGCCGCTACACCGCGCTGCTGCTGAAGACAGTGATTCGCAAAGACTATGAGCATGGCCTCAGCAATCTGGCCGCCCTTGCTGAGGCACTGCCGCGTACCGATTTCAGCGACCTCGAGGTTGAACGTCTGCTGGTCGAGTCGCACGACATCGCCTATCGCCCCGCGTCGTCATCACCGGATCCGGCATCGATGTCTGCGGCTTTGGCGAAGGCTTACTTTCAGATTCTGAGTTTTATTGACCGGAATGCGCTTGCCGAGGCCGGCGCACCAATTTCGATCTCGCGCTCGTTTAACGGCAGTGAGCTGCTGTTCGATGCAGCGATTCCGGTACGTGGCGTGAGTGACGCCACTTCGCGGGATGCCAAAGGCGTCAAGATTGGCAAAACCTATGCCGGTGCTGTCATTCGAGTCCGCCACCAGGGGCCATACCGAAATTTGATTCAGACGCACCGCAAGATCACGGCCTATCTGGCGGCGCTGGGCATCGAGCGTAATGGAGATCCGTGGGAATCTTACGTGAGCGATCCGACCAAAGTGCCGGAGTCCGATATCCTGACCGACGTGTACTACCCCGTTCGCTAGCGCCTTTTGGCTAGTGCGATCCCGCTAGACGGATTTGAGCAGAAACGGCGGCACTGCTTTGTGATTGTCGTGCACGAGTTGGATATTCGCCGGGCCATTCTCTTCGTCACGCAGCATCTCCCGGTACACCGACAAGATCGCGATTGCGCAATCGCCGGCTTCCACGGGTGACATCTTGCGAACAGACGCGCATACGGCGCCTTCACCGTTGAGCGGTGCGACCCGGTGCATCGCTTTTCGTACATCGACGAATGCACTGCGGTGTGACGGCGGCACTTCATCCTCATCAATCGCCTCGAGGTGCTCCTCGTAGGCCTTCATAAGTCTTTGTTTTATATGGCCATGTCCGGCTAACACAGACACTGCGGCATGGAAGCTAGCAACGGGGTACGACATTTTCACTCCAGCGTTTAATTTTTATTTGACCGCTTTTATCCTTACGGAGCGGTTTCAATACGCTTTTTTGAGCGACTACCTCCTGTAGTCCCGGTCCTCTAAGCCGGCAAATCCGTTTTTACTCTCTGGTCTTTCAATTACCTGCGTTCGTTTCTTATAACAGACATTCGAATAGCCGCGCAAATAACTTTATATTCAGTCTACGACTTGCTGATCTCGATGCTCCAGTGATCGTCGCCCAGCTCCTTCTCTGACACGAACAGCGTGTCCGCCTGGCCAACCGACCATTCGATCGCCAGCGTCTCTGCCATCACGTAGTCCTGATGGATTGCCAGTGCTTTTTCGACTCCGGCGGAACCTGAAACGCCCAGGCGTATGCGGTCAGCAACCTCCAGGCCCGCCTGCTTCCTCGCATCCTGCACAGAGCGGACGATTTCACGTGCCATGCCTTCATCGATCAGCTCTTCGTTGAGGGTGGTATCCAGAGCGGCGAGATATCCGACATCCTCGGCGCAGGCGTAGCCTTCAGCCGAGCTCGTTTCGATCAACATATCCTC
The DNA here is from genome assembly GCA_037968975.1 of Woeseiaceae bacterium. Lineage (GTDB taxonomy): Bacteria > Pseudomonadota > Gammaproteobacteria > Steroidobacterales > Woeseiaceae > UBA1847. The sequence goes on from JBBKWL010000168.1 coordinate 14,599, forward strand.
GCCTGTCAGCGTCACTTCGCCACCGGGGAATTCCAGCGTATACGATTCGCCGCGCGCGACCGCTCCAGCGATAGCCGTGCCGTCTGCGACTTCGAGTGCTTTGCGTATCGCGGGCAGGTTTTTACCGTGCCCTTCTTTGCCAAGCTTCGGCAGGTTCGGCTTGATCCGATAGTTGACGATGTCCGCGTCTCTTGCAATGAACTCAACGTCTTTGATATTCAGCTCTTCAAGAACCTGGTCCTGATGAGCGACCAGCGCCCTCGCCGCCTGATCGTCCGGCGCACGCACCAGCAGGCGCGACAGTGGCTGACGCGTTCTCACACCAGACTCACTGCGTGCCTCGCGACCCAACCCCACGACTTTCTGCACAACGTCGATATCGAATAACAACGCGTCATTCTTCCAGGCCGGATCCGCCGTTGGCCATGCCGTCATGTGAACACTTTCCGCTGCGTCGGCGTCGACGCCTCGGACGAGATTTTGATACACATGCTCGGCAAGAAACGGTACGAACGGCGCCATCAATTTGTGGGCCGCAACCAGACACTCATATAAAGTCAGGTACGCCGCACGCTTGTCTTCCGGATCGGTCGACTTCCAAAAACGACGACGATTGCGGCGTACATACCAATTACTCAACTGATTCACAAATGACTCGATCGCCTCACCCGCTGTCTTCGCATCAAAGTCATCCAGCGCAGCTGTCGCAGTCACGATCGTTTTGTGTGTCAATGCGAGCGCCCAGCGATCAATTTCCGGTCGGTCTTCGACGGCAATCTCCCGGCTCAGATCTACATCGTCAATGCGGGCGTACAGCACGAAGAAACTGTAGGTGTTCCAGAACGTATTGATAAAGGAGCTAGCTACATCTGCAACGATCTCGACCGAGATGCGCTTCGGAATATCCGGTGACAATCGCGCCAGGAAATACCAGCGCAATGCATCCGCGCCTACCGAGTCGAAGACGTCATACGGGTTGATGATGTTGCCGACTGACTTCGACATCTTCTTGCCGTCTTTATCGACGATAAGATTCAGACAAATGCAGTTCTTGAAAGCCACGCGATCGGAAACCAGCGTCGAAATTGCATGTTGTGAATAAAACCAGCCGCGCGTCTGGTCGATAGCCTCGCAAATGTAATCGGCCGGCGAATGCTTTTCGAAAATATCCTGGTTCTCGAATGGGTAATGCCACTGGGCATACGGCATTGCGCCGGAGTCGAACCAACAGTCGATCACTTCCGGCACGCGCTGCCAGGTCTTGCCGTCTTTCTCGAACGTGATCTCGTCAATCGCGGGTCGATGCAGGTCAAGTTCGGTCAGTGACTGGCCGGAGAGCTCTTCGAGCTCGGCAACTGACCCAATCATGTGATATTCGCCGTCGCCGTCAGTCCATACCGGCAACGGTGTGCCCCAGAAGCGCTCGCGCGACAGCGCCCAGTCAACATTATTCTCGAGCCAGTTACCGAAACGGCCGTCGCGAATATGTTCCGGAACCCACTTGATGGTTTTGTTGAGCTCGGTCATGCGATCGCGAAACTTTGAGGTACGGATATACCAGGCATGCTTCGCGTAGTAGATGATCGGATCGCCGGTTCGCCAGCCGAACGGATAATTGTGCTTGTAACGCTCCGAGCGAAACATGATGCCACGTTCTTTCAGTATGCGAATGAGTGGTTTATCCGCGTCCTTGAAGAACATACCTGCCACGGGCTCAACGGCATCAATAAAATGACCACCGAGATCTACGCCATGGACGACCGGCAGATTATTCGCCTGACCGAGCGCCAGATCATCGACGCCGTAGGCAGGTGCCGTGTGTACGATACCAGTGCCGTCATCGGTACTGACAAAATCTGCGGCGAAAACCTGAAACGCGTTGTCAGATTCAACGTCGAGATAGTCGAACAGGCGCTCGTAGCGAAGGCCAAGCAGTTCGCTACCCTTTACGGTTTTGATTACCGAGTGTTCGAGGTCGCGCATTACAGCTTCTCGCAGAGCTTCGGCAACAACCAGCGTCTCACGATTGTCATCGACTACCGTCTCGCAAAAGCTGTAGTCAATGTCCTCGCCAACGGCCAGCGCAAGATTTGAGGGCAATGTCCACGGCGTTGTGGTCCAGACCAGGAACGAAGTGTCCTGCTCCCCGACAATCTTGAAGCGCACCGTAATAGACGGGTCTTCGACCTCTTTATAGCCCTGCGCCAGCTCGTGCGAAGACAGCGTTGCACCAATTCTGGGGTCGTAAGGCACAACTTTGTAGCCACGGTAAACGAGGTCCTTGTCCCAGATATTTTTGAGCAAACTCCAGACCGACTCGATGAAACTATTGTCGAGCGTGTAGTACGCCTCGTCGAGATTGACCCAGAATCCCATGCGTTCGGTCATCTTCTCCCAGTCGCCGATATAGCGCATGACAGACTCGCGACAGCGTTTGGTGAACTCCGCGATACCCACTTTATCTTCGATCTCTTGCTTGTCGAAGATGCCCAGCTCTTTTTCGATTTCGTGCTCTACCGGCAGGCCGTGGGTATCCCAACCGGCTTTGCGCGGCGCGTAGTAGCCGCGCATGGTCTTGTAACGCGGAAATATATCCTTGAATGAGCGTGCCAGAACGTGGTGAATGCCGGGCTTGCCGTTGGCCGTTGGCGGACCTTCATTAAAACTGAATCGAGGTCGGTCCTTCGACAGCTGCAAGGTCTTTGCAAAGACCTCGTTGTCACGCCAATAGTCCAGCATCTCTTTTTCGAGTGCCGGTCCGTTGTACCGACCCTGTACTTCTCTAAAAGTCAAAACACTTTCTCCAACGCCAAAACGCAAAAACCCCAAAAACCGGGGACAGTTTACTCAATCACCATTTAGTTAATTGGGGTTTGAGTAAACTGTCCCTGGTTTTCGGGGCGACTGGGAACTATCGCGGTACCACCCGGATTCGCGACCGCCTTGCAGCGGTCGCCTCGTGGATCGATCTGATCCGTCACCCTTATCGCGGGTCAGCCGGCTGCGTCTACTCGTCATCTTTCGGGCAGCAACTCCAGGGTGATATTCAGCAGATTCTGGCCCGGGGCTCGCACCATTTCCCGGTCGCTTTAGCCAAAAGGAACTGCCTACTCTTCCCCTTCAACGTCTTGCGGATGAAACTAGCCTTGCGAGCCGCAAATTACAAGGACTAATGGAGGCGTTCGCAGCTGATCCACGCCTAATAGGTTTTTCGACCGACCAGCTCCTGCATACCACGCATCCACGCAACGTAAGCGATGCCCCCGGCGAGTATAAAATTGATCAACTCCTGCAGATTCACGAATCCTGCGCCTAATTCGAGCATCTGATCAGTCGGCACCATGACCCGCACTGCCATGTGCAGGATGATCGCGACCAGCGTGATCAGTGATTCGACTGCACCGACGACGGTGGTCCATGCCGGTCGCCAGATGATCACAGCCAGGCACAGGAAACAGAACAGGTAATACCCCATCCGGATGGAAAAGCTCTCTTCGAGGAAGGCGAGCCGAACATTGAACCCAAGAGCAACGTCGAGCAGCACGAACAGCACTGTCCCGGCGTAGTAAGATATGAGGATATTTCGGGTCATCATGCAATATTCTTCTATGCGGGCCGGTCTATACAAGAGAAGGTACTTAACAGGAATCTCGAATGCTAATCAGAAAACCTGCGGTTATTCGTCCGTCTGAAATCACCAGCAAAGACAATTACCTCAATCGACGCGATTTCATGCGCGCCGGCAGCATCGCTGGCAGCCTGGCACTGGCCGGCCCCGCGATCAGCGCTGTGGTGCCGGACGTACGTCGCGCGCAGCTTGCTGACGTTGGCAAGAGCGCGTTTAGCACCGACGAGACGCCGAATAGTTACGAGGACATCACGACGTACAATAATTACTGGGAATTTGGCGCAGCGAAGACCGACCCGGCGATGTACGGCGGTCGTTTCGATCCGCTGCCGTGGAAGATCACTGTCGACGGCCACGCCGAAAAGACCGGGACGTTCGACTTCGACGAATTTATCAAGCCCTACGATCTTGAGGAACGCATCTACCGTATGCGATGCGTCGAAGCCTGGTCCATGGTGATTCCGTGGGTAGGCATTTCACTCGCAGACATCGTCAAACATTACCAACCAACGTCAAAAGCGAAGTACGTCGCTTTTCAGGCCCTGCATGACCCGACCCGCATGCCCGGACAGCGGCGCAGCATGTTGGATTGGCCGTATCGTGAAGGACTGACGATCGCCGAGGCGACCAACCCGCTGACCATTCTTGCGGTCGGCTTATACGGCGAATCCATGCCGGCGCCCAACGGTGCGCCAATTCGTCTGGTGACCCCGTGGAAATACGGCTTCAAAGGCATCAAGGGTATTGTTCGCATCAGTTTTGTTGAAAAGAGGCCGGCCTCAAGCTGGCAGCGAGCGCAGCCGAATGAGTACGGGTTCTACGCCAACGTCAACCCGGAAGTTGATCACCCGCGCTGGAGTCAGGCGACCGAACGTCGTATCGGGGGCAGTATTTTCGCACCCAGGATTCCGACGCAAATGTTTAACGGCTACGGCGAACAAGTTGCGCACCTGTACGATGGTATCAATCTGCGCAAAAACTACTAGGCTGGATGGACACCCTTCGCCAAATCCAGTTTATCTGGAAGCCGCTAGTATTCTTGCTGTGTCTCGTTCCCGCCGGATTGGTTATTACAGATTTGCTCGAAATTACGGGCACGCTCGGCGCAAACCCTGTGGAGGCCATGCTTGATCGCTTCGGCAACTGGTCGATTCGCTTCATCCTGATTACGCTGACCGTCACACCGCTGCGAAAACTGACAGGCTGGAACTGGCTGGCCCGGTTTCGGCGCATGTTCGGTCTGTTTACCTTCTTCTACGTACTTATGCACTTCCTGATCTGGTTGATGCTCGACCGCGGCCTGTATTTCTCAGGATTTGCGGAAGTCTTGCCAGCCGTGGTCGAAGATCTGACCAAGAGGACCTTCATCACCCTTGGCTTCGCGGCTCTCGTCCTGTTAAGCGCGATGGCGGTCACCTCGACAGCAGGCATGCGCCGACGCATGGGTCGGCGCTGGCAGAAACTGCATTACAGCGCGTACGTCGTTGCGATCCTTGGTGTGGCGCACTATTGGTGGCAGGTAAAGAAAGGTCCGGATGACGCGATCTACTACGCTGCGATTCTGGCGGTGTTACTTGGGCTGCGCATGTACTGGTATTGGCAAAAACGCAGCCGGCTCAAACAAAAAGGCCCGGCATTAGCCGGGCCCTGATGTCGTACTCAATGCGGCGATCAGACTAGAAGTCTGCGGCAAGCCGCGCGTACCAAAAGCCGCCATTATTGCCGAAGGGCGACGTGATCGCCGTTCTCGCACCAAGGAAAGCCAGCGTGCCATCACCTTCAAGATCGGGCTCAACGTCGAATACATTCTCGGCGCCAACACTGAGTCGCAGGATATCGTTGAAGCGATAGGTCGCTTCGATATCGACCAGCATTTCAGAGCCATAGTTTGTGACGTCGTCAGCCAGGCCGCTGCTGAACAGACCACCCGTGGAACTCCAGCTACCATAATTATTCACGCGGACGTAGCCACTCAGAGCGTTGCCCGAGTCGTAGTCAAACGTTAGCGTTGTTCGGCTGTCCGGAACCTGGTGCTCGAGGTCAAACACCCGCGACGCATTGATCGTGCCTGGTGCCACTTTACCGACACTTTGCTCGTTCTGGTTATGCCGCAAATCGACCACCAAATCACCGGAACCCACCTCGAAACCAGCGGTAATCGCAAGATCAAAACCGGACACTTCGGAGTCGAACGCATTAGCGAAATAGTTCGCCAGTCCGCCAAGCAACAAGTCGGCATTCGGCACACCGGCTGCCGTCAGATCGGTGACGTTCTGCGCAGTAATCGTGGTGTTAAACAACGCCAGCCGGTCGTCGATCGAAATGTCGTAGTAGTCGAGCGTGACATCGACATTGTCTGACGCAGCCCAGACAGCGCCCAGCGTGAAGCTGGTCGACTCTTCAGGCACCAGTGGCACTGCGCCAAGAACCATCGCTACGGTACTGCCAACCGGGTAGGTACCACTGGGAATCAGATTGCCGTCGGTGTCTGCGGTGGTAGTTGTGTTGAGCGTATTCACCTGACCTGGCGTCGGAGCACGAAAGCCGGTGCTAAACGTTCCGCGCAATGCAAATTGCTCAGTCAATTGAACGCGGCCTGACAGCTTGACGTCTGTCGTGTCGCCGAACTCGTCGTAGTCCTCGTAACGAATCGCCGCGCCGACGGTAAAGTTATCGGTCAGATCCGCTTCAACATCGACATAGGCGGCAATACTGGCGCTGTCGAAACTGCCGGCTGACGCCTCTGGGAAACCCTGGAAGCCATCCGATCCGACGCCATAAATAAAGGCCGGCCCGGCTCCGTTTGACGCAGGGTCACCGGCCCCGATTTTGTAGGTTTCTTCACGCCATTCCGCACCAAAAGCGAAGTTCAGCGGTGCGGCGAGATTGCCGACGTCAAAGGTTTTCACAAAATCGGCGTTAATGCCGGTCTCTTCCTGGGTCAATTTGCCCGGCCGAAAACTGGTCGGTGACAAACGGCCGAGGCTGGGGTTGATGGTTTCGGACAAGACATAGTCGGCTTCGCTTTCTCCAACCCGTCCCCGAATGTCCCACATCATGCCGCCGCCGGTTTCACCGCGCGCACCAAGTACCAACGCCATATCACTGATCGAGGCACCAAAATCCGGGTTATAGCCGCCCGGGAACTGCGTGAAAATCGGATTCAGCAAGACGTAACCACTTGGGCTGCCTGCGTCCGGCGTCAGATAGTCATCGGGCACGAATCCGGCTGCCAGAATATCGTCAACCAAAGCCTGCTCTGCCGGGTCGGGAATGCGATCGCCGTCAGTATCAATAATTAGCGTATTGCGGCCGTCGACCCCGGCTGCTGGATCCAGCACCGGATGACGATAGAAAAAGTCAGAGATCGTGTCATTGTCTGAGAAGCTGACGTTGCCATAGATTTCCGCATCGTCGCTGATGTCGAAGCCGGTATTCAGAAAGAACTTCAGAGTTTCGACGTCCGGATCACCCCAACGCTGGCAGAAATCGTCCAATGGCACGACGCCAGGTCCGACGAAGTCGATGACGGGCTGACAGTCACCGCGCTGAACACCACGTGAAGTTATCTCCGCAGTCGAACTCTCCAGGGTCAGGTTCAGGAAACCGGAACCACCGAGACTGAAGCCCGCGTTCGCCGCTAGCGTGGTCCGTGCACCATCACCTTCGAAGTACTCGCCGGTTTGCGCCGAAACGGTAATGCCCTCGTCTGCGTCATTCAGGATGACGTTGATGACGCCGGCGATCGCGTCGGAACCGTATTGTGCAGATGCACCGTCGCGCAATACCTCAAGCCTTTTGACGGCCAGCGACGGAATCGCGGCGAAGTCCACTGCCTGCGCGCCCTGGTTGACCGTGCCTAACGGGGCGAGCTGCAAATTGACCAGCGGCGAGCGGTGGCGACGCGTGCCGTTCACCAGGACCAGCGTCTGGTCTGGCGACAGATTGCGCAGCGATACCGGCCGGATGAAAGCCGTGCCGTCGGCGATCGGAAACCGTTGTGTATTGATCGACGGTGCGACTTTCGTCAATCCGTCAGTCATATCGAAGGTTGCCTGGTCGATCAACGCGTCGCCCGCCAAAACGTCAATTGGCGACATGGTTTCTGTCGGCGATTGCCCTTGCTTGCGGGTACCGGTTGTAACGATCTCTTCTATTGCGAGGCTATCGTCGTCGGTTTGTGAGTGTGCGGCAGGAGTGCCTATTGCAAGTGCGGCGAGTATTGCCGCGTAGAGGCCGAAATGCCTCCGGTGTTGTTGTTGGTTCATAAATCCCCCAGGGTGCCCAAACTAAATTGATTGTGTCTCTCTTAGTATAGTAGCACTTTGCATGCGCGTCCCCGTTCAACAAAAAAAAAGCCCGGCTTATGCCGGGCTTTTTGATCTTGCTGGGTAATGCGCAACTTACATCATGCCGCCCATGCCACCCATACCACCCATGCCACTCATATCCGGCATGCCCGAGCCGCCCGCATCCTTCTGCGGTGCATCAGCAATCATCGCTTCGGTTGTCAGCAACAAACCCGATACAGATGCCGCGTTTTGCAATGCATAACGCGTTACCTTAGTCGGATCCAGAATACCGAACTCGATCATGTCGCCAAACTCGCCTGTGGCGGCGTTATAACCGTAGTTACCTTTGCCTTCTGCAACAGCGTTCAGAACAACACTCGCGTCACCGCCAGCATTCTTCACGATCTGGCGCAGCGGCTCTTCAACCGCGCGACGCAGAATGTTGATACCAACGTTCTGATCGGCATTGTCGCCTTCGAGCTTCTTGATCGATGCCAAAGCACGAATAAATGCAACACCACCACCCGGTACGACGCCTTCTTCGACAGCCGCGCGGGTTGAGTGCAGAGCATCTTCAACACGTGCTTTCTTCTCTTTCATCTCGACTTCAGTGGCAGCGCCAACTTTGATCACGGCTACACCGCCAGACAGCTTGGCAACACGTTCTTGCAGCTTCTCACGATCGTAGTCCGACGAAGACTCTTCGATTTCACGATTGATCTGCTCAACACGGCCCTGGATTTCTTTACTCTGGCCTGCACCATCAATAATGGTGGTGTTCTCTTTCGAGATTTGAATCTTCTTCGCTTCACCAAGATCTTCCAAAGTGGCCTTCTCCAGAGACAAACCAACTTCTTCCGAAATTACCTGGCCACCGGTCAAAATTGCGATGTCCTGCAACATGGCCTTGCGGCGATCGCCGAAGCCCGGTGCTTTGACAGCTGCGACTTTAACGATGCCGCGGATGTTGTTCACAACGAGTGTGGCAAGCGCTTCGCCTTCAACGTCTTCTGCAACGATGATCAGCGGACGCCCTGCTTTGGCAACTGCCTCCAGTACCGGCAGCAAGTCGCGAATATTCGAAACTTTCTTGTCGTGTAGCAAGATGAACGGATTGTCGTGCTCAACCTGCTGACTGTCCTGAGAATTGATGAAGTAAGGAGACAGGTAACCGCGATCGAACTGCATGCCTTCAACGACTTCGAGTTCGTTCTCGAGGCCCTGGCCTTCTTCAACCGTTATTACGCCTTCCTTGCCAACTTTCTGCATCGCGTCGGAAATAATCTCGCCGATCTCGGTGTCCGAGTTCGCTGAGATACTACCAACCTGTGCAATCGCTTTCTCATCCTCGCAAGGCTTGGACAGCTTTTGCAGTTCTGCAACCATTGCAGTAGTTGCTTTGTCGATTCCGCGCTTGAGATCCATCGGGTTCATGCCAGCAGCAACCGACTTCAGGCCTTCACGCAATACTGCCTGCGCCAGAACTGTAGCTGTGGTTGTGCCGTCACCAGCGATGTCAGATGTCTGTGAAGCAACTTCCTTCACCATCTGTGCGCCCATGTTTTCAAACTTGTCTTCGAGCTCGATCTCTTTCGCTACCGATACACCGTCTTTTGTGACAGTCGGAGCACCAAAGCTTTTGTCGAGCACAACGTTGCGACCTTTAGGACCCAGGGTCACTTTTACCGCGTTAGCCAGAATGTTCACACCTGCGAACATTTTTTGACGCGCGTCGTCGCTAAAACGAACTTCTTTAGCAGCCATTTCTAATTTCCTCTGGTTATCTTTTAGTCTTCGATGACCGCCATGATGTCGTCTTCCTTCATCACGAGCAGTTCATCACCATCGACTTTGACTTCGGTTCCGGCGTACTTGCCGAACAGGACCGTGTCACCTACTTTGACGTCCAACGCGCGAACATCACCATTTTCTGCAATCTTGCCGTTACCGGCAGCGATTACCTCACCTTTGATCGGTTTCTCCGCCGCAGCATCCGGAATAACAATCCCACCGGGTGATGTGCGCTCTTCTTCCATGCGCTTGACGATGACTCGATCATGAAGCGGACGAATCTTCATGGTTTATATCTCCTGTAAACTATTGAATTTTAACCGGTTTTAGTCGGCATTCACGAACGAGCTATTAGCACTCGGCCGCGAGGAGTGCTAATGATAGGCATCAACCGCCAGAATTCAAGGGCCAGGACCCGGAAAATGTGCCAAAAACCCGACCCAGATCAATGACACAGTCGCGCGGCAGCAGTATGCTCCGGCGTCCAATGCTCAAATTATCCAGAATTTGTCTGTTTTCGTTGTTGCTGCTCGTGGCAATGCCCGGTGCGTACGCGCTGGACGACGAGCCGCTACGACCCGAAGACGCTTACCGTTACGTGGTCTCCGACACCGGCGATGCGCTGGAGGTCGACTGGGCGATCGAAGCTGGCTACTACCTGTATCGCAAAGAGCTTTCTTTCGAGACCATTTCCGATGGTGTCGTGCTGAGCAACGCTCGATTGCCAGCCGGCGAAGCCCACGAAGACGAGTACTTTGGCAAGCAGCAGGTTTTTCGCGAAAACTTTTATGTCAGCGTGCCGTACCGGGTGGACGGCGAACGACCAGAGTCAATCGAACTTGTCATCAAGAGTCGCGGTTGCTGGGACGGTGGCCTTTGCTACCCGCCGCAATCGTGGACAGAAACGGTTGCACTGCGCCAGGCGCCAGTCGAATCCGAACCGCAAGCTGATTTCGCCTTCGGAGAATTTTTGCCGGTCGAAGAGGTATTTTTCCCGGACCTGTTTGTGGTTGACGGCAATACAGTCGAAGTCGGCATGCGCATTGTTCCCGGGCACTACCTGTACCGAGACAAAGTAAAAGTCGAATCCTTGAGCGCGAATGCGCGCGTCGGCCAGCTGAACATGCCTGACGGCGTCGTGCATAACGATGAATTCTTCGGCGAGCAAGTTGTTTATTACAACGAGATGGTCAGCCGCGCCACTATTCAACGCGCCACACCAGAGGCGATGACCCTCGATCTCGAGTTTACCTATCAGGGCTGTGCCGACGCTGGCCTGTGCTACCCGCCGCAGACGGTAATACTGAGCGCCGAACTGCCTGCTGCCGAAACCATTACCGACTTGTCGACCGTTCGCGCGCCAGAGCAACAAATGGTGTCGGAGCAAGGTCGGCTCGCGCAACTTATTATCGACGGCAATATCTGGCAGGTCGTTGCTACGTTCTTCGGCCTTGGCTTGCTGTTGGCGTTTACGCCGTGCGTCCTGCCGATGATCCCGATTCTGACCTCGATTATTGCCGGCGAAGGGGAAGACACCAGCCCGGCGCGCGGCTTTGCGCTGGCGCTGAGTTACGTATTGGGCATGGCGCTTATTTACACTGGCGCGGGCATTGCGGCAGCCGCAGCTGGTGCGCAATTGCAGGCGATGTTTAATCAGCCATGGGTACTCATCGTATTTTCCGGCTTCTTCGTGTTACTCGCGATGGCGATGTTCGGCGGCTACGACCTGCAAATGCCAAGCAGCATTCAAAGCCGGCTTGCCGGAATCAGCGGCAATCAGAAAGGTGGCACCACGATCGGCGCTTTCATCATGGGCGCGTTGTCTGCTCTCATTGTGACAGCGTGTGTCGCTCCAGCACTTATTGCGACCTTGATTGTTATGGCACAGACCGGCGACCTCGTGCGCGGCGGCGCGGCTCTGTTCGCGATGAGTCTGGGCATGGGGGCACCGCTGCTTGCGGTAGGCGCCGCGCAGGGACACTTGCTGCCGAAAGCCGGCAACTGGATGGTCGCGGTTAAATCCGCTTTTGGGTTCATGCTGCTGGGATTGGCGATATGGATGATGTCCCGCATTCTAGACGGCAGCGTGACGCTCGCTCTTTGGGCGGTGCTGGTGGTCATGTCCGGTGTATTCATGGGCGGCCTGACTACCCTGACAAGTGACTCATCGGACGTACAGAAGCTCGGCAAGGGACTGGGCTTTCTCGCCATTGTCTATGGCCTTCTGATGTTGCTGGGTTCGATGACCGGTGGAAGCAACCCGTTGCAGCCTTTGGCCAGCGTGAATTTTGGTAGCGGCGGCACAAGCATGGTTGCCGAAGACAACCACATTGAATTTCACCGCATCAAAACGGTCGAAGACCTGGATCGCGAGCTCGCCATTGCATCGAGCGAGGGCAAGACTGCGATTCTCGATTTTTATGCAGACTGGTGTGTGTCCTGCATCGAGATGGAGGAATACACATTTACCGATAGCGACGTGCAAGCGGCGTTATCCAATACCGTGTTGTTGCAAGCGGACGTCACCAAGAATGACGAGCAGGACCAAGAGTTGTTGCAACGTTTCGGTGTCTTCGGGCCACCGACAATAATTTTCTTTGGCAGGGATGGCCAGCAACGCCACGGCTATGAAGTTGTGGGTTACATGAAAGCAAAGAGTTTTACCGACCACGTAAACAAGGCTTTCGCCGAAGTCATCTAGGAAAGGTTTACCGTGCCAAGAACAGCGTTGATCATTCTCGCGATCGTTTGTGCGATTGCAGGCAGTTTGTATTTCTTTGGTCAAAAACCGGAAGAGGCAGCGCCAGTTGCCGTTGCGGTCGAGCCGGCAGAGACTGTGGAAACTCCGGCCGTAGCCACTCAGGTTGCGTTTGAGCTCGACGGGATGGATGGCAATAAACGCCAGTTTTCCGAATGGGACGGTAAACATCGAATTGTTAATTTCTGGGCGACCTGGTGCGCTCCCTGCCGTCGCGAAATACCATTGCTAAAGGCGTTTCAGGAGCAACACGGTGCGGATGATTTTCAGGTAATTGGCATTGCGGTTGAGTTTCCGGAACCCGTCATCGCCTACGCTGAGGAAGCGCAATTCAACTACCCGATTCTGATCGGTGAACAAGATGCGATGGAAGTGGCAGAATCTTCAGGCATCAGCTTCATCGGTTTGCCGTTTACGATGATCGTCACCAAAGACGGCACGCTGGTCGGCGCCCACATGGGCGAAATACATCAGCAACATCTCGACGACATTGTGCGGGTGATGCAACAACTGGACAAAGCAGAGATTGGTATAGAAGACGCGCGAGTAGCCCTCGACCTCCTCTAAAACCGGGGACAGTTTACTCAATTACCTTTTTTGGCCGACCAGGTTGACGCTGTCGCAAGCTTCGGCCGACCAGGGTTTCGAGGCGCGCGACAAACCCTTCATTGCCAGCAGGGCGGCCGGTTCTCGAACGTTCCCGTAAATGCTCGAATCTGGCGTCGTCGTCGCGCTCTGTTCTGACGTAGCGCGGCCAGTTGTCAACTCGATCGAGCATAGGTTCGACGTTGACCACGTTATTATTCTCGCCGATGACGTGGGCTCGGTAGCTCGACCAAGGCCAGTCACCGGGTGTTTTGCAAAGGCCAGCGCGAACCGGGTTGAGTTCCGTGTATCGGACCGCTGCGAGAAGATGGGCTTCGTCCATAACGAAGGAATGAAATCGTTCCTGCCATAAGTGGCCCTGCCAGCCTTCCCGCGCATTGATGGCCAACGTATAGGTTCTGTGAGCCAGCCTGAACAGAGCCGCCAGGGTTTCGCGTCGTTGTGGGACGACGACCAAATGGACGTGATTCGGCATGAGGCAATAGGCCCAGATATCTGCGCCCGCGCGCTCGCGCGCATTGCCCAATAACTCAAGGTACATCTTGTAGTCGTGCTCGCTAAAAAACGTCCGCTGTTTTCTCGCGCCCCGCTGGGTTACGTGATGCGGATAGTCTGGCACTACCAATCTGGGCATTCGAGCCACTGTGTTTGCCTCCTGCACAATTCGGCCTAATCGTGCTTATTCTTTGCGCTTATGTGCGGCGCAGGAAGCCCAATATTCGAGGCAGTGGTCCATAAACGTCACAGAAAAAAGGGGTTTGAGTAAACTGTCCCTGGTTTTATTGGGGAAAAGTTGCGCGAAAGTGTCAGAAAATGGTTAGAATTGCCGCCAACTTCGGCAAACTGGTTAATATCGACAGCAAATGTCCGACCTATTGCTTCTGAACGGTCCCAATTTGAACCTCCTCGGCTCACGCGAGCCTGAGGTTTATGGTGCGACGCGCCTCGAAGATATCGAGGCGAACTGTATCGATGTGGCTGAAGAGTTGGGACACACGCTGGCCTGCTACCAGAGCAACGCCGAGCACAAATTGATCGACCGGGTGCAAAAAGCGGCTACCGACAAGATCGCATTCATCATCATCAACCCCGGTGCTTTTACACATACAAGCGTGGCGCTTCGCGATGCGCTGCTGGCGGTCGAAATACCGTTTATTGAGCTGCACTTGAGTAATACCTTTGCCAGGGAAGAATTTCGGCACAACAGTTACTTTAGTGATATCGCACAGTCCTGCATGTTTGGGCTGGGATCTTACGGTTACGAACTGGCGATTTACGCTGCCAACCGGCACATCACGAATGCCGAGGAAAAATAATGGATATTAGAAAAGTAAAAAAACTGATCGAATTACTCGACGAGTCGGGCATCGCTGAAATTGAAATTACCGAAGGCGAAGAATCGGTACGCATCAGTCGCTACTCACCAAACGCACCGGCCGTGATGGCGGCCCCGGCGCCCGTCGCAGCGCCAGCC
>JBBKWL010000169.1:0-10956 GCA_037968975.1 Woeseiaceae bacterium
ATCGATAGCGAGATCTTTGAGGCCACTGCGAACAATGACGGTTGTAACGCCAAATTCTACGCCGGCGAACAGATCGACTGGCAAATGGCGGTGTCAGCGTTGTTTGCAGAGAGTTTAAACACTTCGAGCCACCAGTAACAGACGCGGATATCGTCGTTCTGGCGGGCGATATTGGGGTAGGCACATTTGACGTGCGTGATTTCTTCGGGAGCCGGTTATTCATCCCAAGGAACAACAATGCAAATCAGCAACGGACGCCCCGGCAACTGGGTGAAAAAACCTAACCTCATCCATCACTTACACGTTCTGAAAGCCCGCGTGTCGGTGGTTCGATTCCGCCCCTGCCACCAATCGCGGCTTCCTCCTGCGAGGTAAGACGACTCGCACCAGCGTCATCGGCAGTCACCGTTTTTCCGCTCTTAAGCTGCGGAGGTATGTCGCACCTAATAGTGCAAATTCGTTGCTACGGGTTTACTGCTTTTGCTGTAAGCTCCTTGACTAAAGGCGAGAAGAGGTAGTGACATGCGAAACGACCTAAAGCTTGTTTTTATCTGTGTTGCGTCCTCCATAGTTTTGCCACTCTATGGTGCCGAATTATCCAACCCGACGCGGATCGAGAACGTAACTATTCTTGACGATCTCGGCATCATCAGGCTGCAAGTTCTGGCCAGCAACCCGGTTTCGAACCCCGCCAATTGCCAGAACAGTACGCACGTCGATATCCGGCTGGATGCTCCCGATCGCACGGAAACAGCGCAGCGCGAATTGCTGAACCTGGTCAATCTCGCTTTCGTTTCGAGAAAGTCGGTCAAGCTCTATTTGCTGGATGCGATGGATCCCGATCCCTGCTCGGATGTCGGGACGTCGAGCACGATACGGGTAGCAGCCGGCATCCAGGTTATTTACTGACGGCTATGCACAAAGGCGGGCGAAGCGCACTCGTTATATTGCTGCTGCTCGCCGCGTTAAGCGACGTGGTCGCAGGCACGCAGTTGTCGCCGGAGGTTAGGATTGTCGGACTCGAAGTAAATGAATCATCGAGCGTCTTGCGAATTGCTGTGCAACGCCGCATGCAGATTGGCGAGCCGGCGTTCGCTTTCAACCCGGCGAATTGCAGCAGTACCACGGCCGGTTTTACGCGCAGCGGCACATCCGGCGCGATAACGATTTTCGACTTCCAGCTCGGCGTCAGCGGTCGAACCGCGATTCAGCAACACCAGTTCATCGACCTGGTCTATGCGGCGTTCATTACCAGCCGGATAGTCCGCCTCGCAGTCCGTGACGACCTGTGTTCCACCAATAACACCCCGGAAGTTACGGGAATTTCGCTGCGACACTAGATAAGCCTTCATGAAGAACCGATTCGCCGCAGAGAGCGCTCACCAGCTACGCCTGGCGGCGCTATTGTTTGCCGTAACGCTGTTCGGCTGCTCGTCGGAAAACGGCAACCCCAATGCTCCGCCAAACCAGGCGCCAACCGCGAACGCCGGCCCGGACCAGTCCGTCGCAAGCGGGGCATCCGTGCAACTCGACGGCAGCGCGAGCTCCGATCCGGAGGGCGGGCCATTAACGTATCAATGGAGTCAGACGAGCGGTCTCGATGTCGTCCTGTCCGATTCGTCGGCCATCGACCCGGTATTCGATTCGCCGCAAGGCTGGAGCACCGTGGAAGCACTGGCATTCAGCCTGATGGTTAGCGATGGTGCAGGCGCCAGCAGCATCGACGCCGTGTCGGTGAACGTTGCGGCGGCCACGCCGCTGCAGTCCGACAGCTTTGTGTCGACTGTTGCAGCTGCCCTGGCCAGAGGGCGCTTCACTACCAATGAACCATGGACTCAAAGCGTTCTCAATTTCGAGAACATCAGTGCCACTATCGACTATCAAAGCGTCGTCCGGGCGTGGCCGCCGGGCCGTGTCGTTCCGTACACGACACTGATGGAGGAGTACCTGGCACGGCGACGGCAATGCACGGAGGATTACAACAACCTCTATCCGCGTACGAGTTGGTCGAATCCCATACTCTCGAACTGGACCTATCATTTCCAGGACCGAAAGTGTTACCCGAAGCTGGAGATAGCGAATGCCCTTGAGGAGTCAACATTCGGAGATCCTGCGGCCGCGCAGGTATTGCAACGCTATGGTTACTATTGCGGGGCTGGTTTCCCGGACGGGTATTCGCCTTTCGCTCTCAATGCGCCGGAACCGCTCGACGGCGTAGACTATTGTTGCCGGCACCATGACGCCGGCACCTGGGCGAATCGCGGCGAATCGTCCAACGAATGCGGCATTGCGATGTGCCTGAGGCAGGCTGGTCTGTGGCCGGCCGGGCTGGAGACCGAACTTGTCGACGTCGAAGAATCCCGACAGCACTGGTACGGTGACGGCATCGCCGGAGGCGCGTCCTTCCTGTGCCCGGGCAACCAGTCCAACAGTGCCCCGCCATTTGTCGTCCAGCCCTGACGGTGCAAGGTGGTAACAAACGATGTGGCCGACCGGCAACTATACGGGCCTTGCATATCGCTGTTCGCGCACACAATCGAGCTGAATCGGGACGAGATGTTGTTGCTTGATATGTTTCGCGTCAAACGCAATGCGATCGATTACACCGGCGACGACGTGGATGAAGCTTTTGTGCACGAATGTATTCGAACGGGCGAAGGCTTTTGATGCGTGTATCCGAATGGCTTGCCGAAAACAAACCGAAACTGACAGAAAGCCCCATCCGCCTGTGGACGTCACCCGCTCTAACTGTTATCTCGTCAAGTTGGTTGTTTCGCGCCGGATTAATGTATTGGTCAAGAACGAAACGCCGAATTAGATCAGCTTGTTTCAACACCGTTCCTTCTCTTACTAAATTTGCTACGACTCAGCATGAGCTAAAAAACACACTGACACCCGGTTTGCAACTTGTCGAATATAAGGTACATGAGTTTAATCAATATCAAAGCTTGCAAAGCGACGTATACACGTTGCTAAGGTTCCGGTATCCCATCCGGATACCGCGCGCAATGAAAATTCACATTCTCAGCGATCTTCACACCGAATTCGCCGACTTCTCCCCGCCTGGTGTGTCGTTAAGGTGGCAGGAAGCGTAACTTTTTGTGAGGTTGTCACTTGACAACCCGCTAACAAACGTCTATTTTCCACGGGAAGACAAATTGAATGACACGAAATCGGCACCCGAAAAAGGAAGTAGAAGAGGCCATCAGGTATGCCGAGGAGTTTGGATGGCAAATAGAGGTTGGCGGTTCTCACGCGTGGGGAAAAATGAAGTGCCCATACAACGAAAAAGAGTGCCGATGTGGGATGTTTTGTATAGCTAGTATTTCAAGTACACCGCGCAATGCCGCGAATCACGCTAAGCAAATTAGAAGAGTTGTTGATAACTGCACAGAGAAAGACGACTAAGAGAAAGCACGAGTAATTGACATGAACCAATACAATTTCACTCTAAAGTTTGCGCTGCCGCAGCAGGATGTAGATCCTGAGGTATTTGCTGAGCAACTTTTTGCCGATGGCTGCGATGATGCACTCATTGGTATCGGTCAGCATGGTCGGTTAGCGCTCGACTTCACGCGCGAAGCATCGTCTGCAGGCGAGGCGGTTTTGAGTGCATTGTCTGATGTGCAACGAGTTATTCCAGGCGCTAGGTTGATAGAGGCGTCGCCAGATTTCGTTGGATTGACTGACATTGCAAACATTCTAGGTTTTACGCGCCAAAATATGCGCAAGTTACTAGTAAAAAGTGGACCGAAGTTTCCTCTACCAGTTCATGATGGCAAGCCCGCGATTTGGCATCTCTCGACTGTATTAGACTGGTTCATAAATGAGAAAGGTCGAGATTTGGATAGATCTCTCCTCGAGGTTTCTCGTATAAATATGCAGTGCAACCTTGTAAAGGAGACAGCAGGCCTCGACGATGGAGTGAGCGATCGACTTAAGGCGCTTGTAGCTTAAACGAGGGCAATAAGTAGCCATAATGTCGCTGACGATTAAGAGCTCAACCGCAAACTAGATCATTCTCTAAACTAATCGATGCGTGATATTTGCGTGGATCAGCTGTGCATCGTCATGCAATGTACTGCGAGTTGGGCAACGGACACCCCGGTAACCTACTGAAAAATATAACCACAGAACTCCCACGTCCAAACTGAAAATCCGCGTGTCGGTGGTTCGACTCCGCCCCGGTGTTAACCGGAGACATAGGTAACACTTTTGCAGCAAACGGGTTGTCGATAGGCTCAAGGCGACAGGTTTCATGATCGAACTAGCCAAGTTCGTAGTGCATGAAGCTCACGAGCCTTTGTTACGTACCAATCTATCAGCGCACTCGGAACTGATCGCGATTGGCCCGGAAATTTTGGGGCAGACTCCGTTCGCCGTCAATAAACAGCCTCGAGCTGAACCGAAATCGGCTCGGCGTCTGTTGTTGTCGTATCGATAGCATCGGCAACCAGTAATCGTTGCTTCCCGACGCCGTTTGCTGCGAGCGAATTGATGACAGATGTCGCGCGGAAGCGTGCCAGGCGGCGCAGCGCCGTTTCCGAAACAGGTTCATTGGCGACAAGCGCGTCGTACACCATTCGGTAGTAGTCCGCATCGTGGACAAGGCGACTGCTCGAGATCGCAAGTCGTTGTGATTCTGCGAGCCTTTCGCCGGCGAACTCGTCAATTATTTCGCGCACTTTCGGGTTGCCGAAATCCGGAGGCGCGTGAGTGGCTGGGTCCCTTGGGCCGGCGCTGGTAGCGAGAGCAATGTGCAGTCGTACTTGCCGTGCGGCTATAGCGTCTCGGTCGGCGACCGGATCGTATGCCGGGCGGGCCCGAACTGCGAGCAGGGGCCGTTGACTAAGTGCCCGTGCAAGCAACGTGATCTTGTCAGTTGTTGGTGGAGTGATCTCTGCACTTCCGGGCGAAAACGAAAGGCCGCTGAGCTCCTCCTCAGGGTGCCCGACAAGTCTGGCAAGTACGTCAAACGGTGTAGCCGCCAAGTCCCGGATGTATTCGCTCATGCCGTCGCCGATGATGCGGATGGCGCCGGAGCCGGCCAACACGTCGCCGTGCTGGACCGGTATTGAGATATCAATTCGGTCTGCCTGGTCCGTTATCAAAGCAATTGCAAGGTCCAACGGCAACGCCGTGTCGTCGTTCGTCCCCTCACGATCACCAATTCGGAATCCGGCGACGGCAATCCGGCTTTCGATCTGGACGGTAGAATCACGGCGCTCGTAGTGCAGCATGACGTCGCCGATACCTGCGGTGATGTCCCGACCAGCGGCCTGTACGAAATAGGGAGACAACCGCGAGAGCTCGAACTGCCGCATAATAAAATCGAGCGTTGTGGGCGCAGGCCAATCCGACAGGGGCCACCGTGCCGTCACGGTGACGCTAGCGGATTCGCCGAGTTGGCCCTCGAATTCAAGGGCCATCGATGCGCCGCCAGGTTCACGCATACGCGTCATGTTGCCGACGATGTTTGTGGCGTCGAGCCGCAACGACGGGGACTGCGCACGATCCGTGAAACGAACTTGTCCACCAGAGATCCGCATCAAATCCAAAGACACGCATGCTGCCCCGGGACCCTTAACCGGTATGGATAGCCACGTGGACAGGTGGAGTATGCTCTGGGCATCTTGCGCAATCTGCAACACGGGTTCCTCAAAGCGCACATCAGCGATTGCTACCTGGCCTCCCGGAACGTAAAATTCGAAGCCTTTGGCAGACAGTTTCGGGGTCGTTAAAACCACCTCCCCGGCAGGCGCAGTCGTAACAACAAGATCTCGGAACTCCACATCGCGACCGGCTCGTTCGGTTCGAAATTTCTCAATGTTCCAGAGGTAAGTGTCGACCTGGCCTAAGGATACAAACAGCTTGTTTTCCTTTTGCAAGAGAGTAACGTTGTTAAGAGAGAGGAAAAGCGTGAAAGGGTTTACGTACACGTCTTGTACACCAAGCCGACAGTCCGCCTCGGTTTCGGTCGAGTTCTCCAGCCAGTGCTTGATCGCAAGCGGCGCAATTACGAATCCGGCGAGCGAATACGCGGCCACGCTAGCCAATAGCACGATCAACCATGTCCTGCTGAATCTTCTTTGCAATCCCGTGCTCCGGCTGTTGGCGCCGCACGCACAGAATAACAGCATTGGGTGAGACGTAGTGCGGAGCCAAGAATGAACACCAAAAATTCAATACGCCACAATCGTGGCGCGACAAATACCCAGATGCTCATCGCCCTGGTTGCGGCAGCGGTCATCATAGTCGTGGTTATCGCCGTCTACCTGTCACGGCCGCAACCTGAGCCGATACCCAAACCGGGCCGGCCACTCGAAACGGTCCAGCCGGCGAAATCCGCAGAGGAGCGCGGCGACACGGCACGGGCGATCATCGAGCGACTCGAAGCGAGTGCCGATGGCCCTGATTATGCTGAGGCGCATGCCCGCGCGCAGGAATTTCAGGCGGACGGTCGGCTGGCCGACGCACAGTTGCTGTATTTCTTCGCGGCGCGAGGCGGCTACGCGCCGGCTGCATTCGACCTTGCGACATTGAGCGACCCGAACCACCATGCCGTAGCGGCGAGCCTTGCGGCGAAGCCGGATCCTTTTCAAGCGTACCGCTGGTACACGGCGGCCCGCGACGCCGGCCACCCGGGTGCGTCGGAACGGCTTGAAGAATTGCGCGAATGGGCCGAGTCGGCCAGCCATGCCGGCGACCACAAAGCTGAACAGCTGCTACTGCAGTGGGAGCAAGCACCGTGAAATACGAACACATCTTAAAACGGCCAACGGTGGTAGTTACCATTATCGCTGCGACGGCGATGCTCGTTGGCGTCGCTAACGCGCAGGTCCAGCGGCCGCTGATTCAGGAAGGAAAAACCGCACTGTATCAACGCGTCATTACTTCGCCCGGCGCGATGTTAGTCCCGGATCTCGCGAACACGTCACAGACGCGCGGCGTGCCGCCATTCTCGACCTTTTATGTGTATAACCGCCGCGAGGCCGGTGGCAGGGGATGGGTACAGGTTGGCACGGATAGCAATGGGACGATTGATGGCTGGGTGGACGGCGATCAGGCGATTGACTGGAAGCAGACGCTGACGGTCGCATTTCGCGACCCGGCGCAACACGAGAGGGTGCTGCTGTTCGGCGATCGCGATTCGCTCAAGAAAATCATCGATGAAAACGATGCAGCAACCTATCGGAAACTTCGAGCGGATGCTACCAAAGGTGAAGTTACCGAGTCGCCGGTAGTGGCGATCCAACCCGATTACAATGTCGACATCCGGCGGAATTTCTACCTTGTGCCCATTCTGGACCACGAAGATGTGCTCGTTGGTGGACAGCAGGCGCGACTGCTGCGAGTTGCCAGTATGCCGTTGCAGGACTCTGCACTTATCACCGAGACCTACCGCAGCGGGATCGTGTTCGTTATTGATTCGACCGTTTCGATGAAGCCCTACATCGACGCGACCCGCGCCGTCATGCAACGCGTGTATCGTTCGATTGACTCTGGCAACCTGGCCGAGCGTGTGAGCTACGGTTTGGTCGAGTTTCGGGATAACACAGACGCGGTACCCGGGCTGGAGTTCGTTACCCGGACTGTCGCGAACCTCGGCGGAGACGGCAAGGAATTCCTGTCTCGCATCGATGCCGTGGAACCGGCGCCCGTCTCCAGTCAGGACTTCAACGAGGATGCCTACGCAGGAATCCAGGAGGCGTTACGCGCCGTCGACTGGGGCGACTACTACGCGCGATACATCATACTGATCACCGATGCCGGGCCACGAGAAGCGACTGATCCGTTATCGGCCACCGGTCTCGACGCGGCGTCGCTGCAACGACTTGCCGCGGACAAGGAGGTCGCCATCGGCGTTTTTCATCTGAAGACGCCAGCCGGCAAGGACAATCATGCCTACGCGGAGGGCGAGTACCGGCGCCTGTCTGAAGTGCCAAATGTCGGCAATCTTTACTACCCGGTGCGCGCGGGGGATGTTAAAGATTTCGAATCGGCGTTGGCTGCGTTGACCGATGCGCTTACGGCTCAAGTGCGTGCGGCGGCGATCGGACAGCCACCGGCATTGGCACGCAAAGCTGAGGCGCAATCAGAGCTGGAAACGTTCCAGACGACCGTCGACCGCCTGGGCTACGGTTTGCGCATGCGATATTTGCAGGAGCGAGCCGGCGAAGGTGTGCCGCCGCTGTTTAATGCCTGGATGGTCGATCGTGAGTTCGACGCGCCTGAAGAACGCGCGGTTGACGTGCGCGTGCTATTGACGCGCGACCAGCTAAGTGATCTGCACGAGGTATTGCGCCAGGTTCTGATCACGGCCGAGGAGGGTACGCTGTCGCCGGATGATTTCCTCGACGAACTGAAGAGCGTCGCGGCAAGTATGAGCCGTGACCCGCAAGCGGTACAGACGGCGACCCGCACGGTCGGCGGCGAGAGCCTCGCGGATCTGGGTTACATGCGCGAATACCTCGACGGTCTGCCGTACAAGAGTGAGGTCATGTACCTTGATCTCAGCATCTGGGAGGAGTGGCCCGCGCAGCGGCAATTCGAGTTCGTTAACCAGCTCGATGCCAAGGTCGCCTACTATCGTGCGTTGCACGACAACGTGGATTTGTGGGTGTCGCTCGATGGCGAGCCGGTTGACGGTGACTCCGTTTATCCGCTATTGCTGGAGGCATTACCCTGAGTGATGCTGTTTATTCGATACGCGATGTAGTAAAGCGCTACGACGCGGGTGGCGCTCAGTTCCGTCTCGACATACCACGGCTCGATATAATGCCCGGAGCCAAACTTGCGTTTATTGGCGAGAGCGGCTCGGGCAAGAGCACGCTGCTGGAATTGCTGGCAATGATTCTGCGCCCGACCGACAGCGGCGCATTTTCGTTTTGCCCACGACCACAGGTCGACAATCATGACATCGCTGCGGCATGGCAATCGGGCGACGTCGATCTTCTCAGCGACCTCCGCAGCCGCCATATTGGCTACGTGCTGCAATACGGCGGTTTGCTGCCGTACCTCACGGTTCGTGAGAACATTAATCTGTCACGACGGCTGCTACACGGTCCGGGCGAAGATGTCGCCGAGCACTGGGCAGGGAAGTTGCGGATTGCCGCGCAGCTCGCCAAGCAGCCAGCCGAACTCTCTGTGGGGCAGCGGCAACGCGTCGCGATCGCAAGGGCACTCGCACATGACCCAACGGTGCTGATTGCTGATGAGCCTACCGCCGCCATCGATCCGTTGAACGCCGAGCGAATTATGGAGCTCATGATAGGACTCGTCGATGAGCTCGGTGTCACGCTCATCGTCGCGAGTCATGCGCACGAGCTCATGCAACGCGCCGGCCTCAGCATGATCGATCACCGCATTGACGCGAGTGACCCGAATTCGATGCATGTGACGGTGTCCTATGCCGATTGATGGTGCACGTTTGCGACTTGTTGTGGAACTTGCGCTTCGTGACTTTCTGCACGAGCGTGTCATGTCGGCCTGTTTTGTGCTGTCCTTAAGCGCCGTGCTACTGCCTTTGCTGGTGCTGTTCGGGCTCAAGTTCGGCATCATCGGCAACTTGCTCGAACCCATCAAGGAAGATCCACGCTACCTGCAGATTCTGCCGGCGGGTAGTGGTAGCTATGGTCCGGAGTGGTTCGAGGCGATGGCCGCGCGTTCGGACGTGGCGTTTATTGTGCCGCGGACACGCGCGATCGCCGCGACGATGCGACTGCGCGCGAAAGAGAGTGATGCGGGTCGTATTATCAGCGTCGAGTTGGTCCCGTCAGCGGCGGGGGACCCGGCATTGAAAGGCGTCGAGCCGCCGCAGGGTTACGACGCCGTAGCCCTTTCATTGGACGCAGCAGACAAGCTGGGCGTCTCGGCTGGTGACGCGCTTGAGGGAATTCTGTCGCGCACGCTAGGCGGCGAACAACAGACTGTGTTGTTGCCGCTGACTGTGACCGCAGTAGCGTCCGCCGCTGCTTTCGCCCGTGACGGTATGTTCGTGTCGCACGATTTGCTCTTGGCGGTCGAGGATTTCAGGGACGGCCGAGCCGTGAGCGCACTCGGCTGGAGCGGGGCGACCGCGACAGATGGAGCGCGCTATTTTGCGGGGTTTCGGCTGTATGCGAGGTCTATCGATGACGTCGCCGGACTGCGCGACGGCTTGATGAAGCAGGGCATCGATGTGCGCAGCCGGGTCGCGGACATCGAACTTGTGCAGTCACTGGATCGAAACCTGAGCATCGTATTCTGGATCATCGCCGGGATCGCTGCAGTCGGCTACGGGCTTGCCTTCGGCAGCAGCGTGTGGGCTAACATTGACCGCAAACGGCGAGAGTTTGCCGTGTTGCGACTGACCGGATTTCGTACGCGCAGTATCGTGTGGTTTCCAATACTGCAGGCGATGCTGACCGGAGCGCTGGGCTGGCTTATCGCGTCGATCGTATATTTCATCGTGCAGGTAGCGCTCAATGGGCTCTTCGCCGACAACGTCGGCGGCGAGTCGGTCTGCAGATTACTGCCCGTGCATTTTGTCGCTTCGCTCGTGCTGACGCTCGCCGCAGCGACTATCGCCGCGGCGTTGGGCGGCCGCCGACTTGCAAAAATTGAGCCGTCACTGGCGCTACGGGAGGCATAAATGTGTGGTGGAATCGCGAGAGCGTTTCTGTTGCATTTGGGAAGACGGAAAGACCGATGGCCTATCGGGAAACCATAAAGCGTACGCGGTATCGAAAGCAGAGCGACTACCCCTCAATGTTGAGCGAATTCGCGCAATGAAAAAGGTGCAGCAGAGGTACAGTCGTGAGATTTCGTTAAAGTGCCCTAACGTACCTAAGCGTTTGTTACTCATTACTTTTTCAGCAATTCTTCTGACCACCGGGGTGTTCCAGAATTCCCTTAAGTTTCCGTAACTTACTGTTTTATAAGCCAACTGAAAATCCGCGTGTCGGTGGTTCGATT
>JBBKWL010000170.1:0-18869 GCA_037968975.1 Woeseiaceae bacterium
CTTGAAATGAATGCCAGGCTCGTAATTGGCTTCGACAACCTCACCAACCTGCAACTTGATCGCCAACTCCCGCTCGTTAACCGTGAATGCGGTCAACCCCAACGCCAGCAGTCCCAAACCAAAAAGGATGACTACCATAAATCGTCCGTTATTCATTGGCGTTGCCTCCGTTGACGACTTTCCTCTGACACGAATTCAGACTCCGGATTTGACGATACCGGCGCGGTCGCTGAGCGACCTGTTTCACTGGCATTACTTCGTCCTGATTCGCCTTTGATCAATTGATCAATAGGTAAGTACATCAGGTTGCCGCTGCTTTCTGAATCAATAATTACTTTGTTTGAATTGCCGTAGACTTCCTCAATCGCCTCAATATACAGACGGTCGCGCGTTACTCGCGGCGCTCTTTGATATTCGGTCAACAAAGCCAAAAAGCGTTGCGACTGACCTTCAGCATCGGCAATCACCCTCTCCCGGTAGGCTTCAGCGTCCTGCAACACACGCTGGGCGGTACCACGGGCGCGCGGCACAATGTCGTTTGCGAAAGTTTCTGCTTCGAGTTGGTAGCGGCGGGCATCGTTCAGCGCCTTCTGTGTATCGTCGACCGCTGCCTGTACCGCCTCTGGGTAATCAACAACCTCAAGATTGATCGAGGTTACTGTTATGCCGGCACCGTACGCATCCAGGGTAGTCTGCAATTCTTCCATTGTTCGTGCCGGAATTTGTTCGCGGCGTTCGCCGATCAGGAGTTCCAGAGAGCTCGTGCCAACCACACCGCGCAACGCACTTTCCGTTAAATTACCCAGTATCGTTTCCGGATCTTCCACCTCAAACAGGTACTTGACCGGATCCGAGCGACGATATTGCACCGTCATGTCGATAAATACGTATGCCTCATCCTGCGTCAGCATTTCGGTGCGAAACTTCGAGTCCCGTACCTCTTCGATATTGACCACATCAACTGTTTCGATCGGGAATGGCAGGTGCCAGCGCAGGCCCGGCAAGGTCGTCATTGTATAAGCGCCAAATTGTTGCACGACCCCGCGTTCTGCCTGGTCGACCCGGTATAGCCCGGTAAACATCCATGCGATGGCCAATAGAATAACGAGAACGAAGCCGCCCCCACCACCAGGTTTTGACTTACCGCCGCCACCTCCGCCGCCAAGAATCTTGCCAAGGCGTCGCTGCCAGTTTTGTACTATCTGGTCAAGGTCAGTCGGCTGATCGCCGTCCCTTTTCCAGGGATCTTTCCCGCTTCCTGAATCGTTCCAAGCCATAATTGCCTACTTATTTTGATAAAACTGCCGTCGCCGCCAGCGGCAACGGTTCCAATAGATCTTCGGTTAGATTTTCGCTTTTCAAGAAGCGCCGCAGGTCTTTCTCGGCCATCTTGAGTTCGATGTTCCAGCCACCATTTTCGCACGCCTCTTCATTGAGAACAGCGCCAATATCGAAAAGCTTTGCTCGTTGTCTGCCCTGCGCTGCCTGTAATCGAATAACGCCATGCAAGGTCTTACGTCGCAGACGTTCGCCGATCGCTTCGAGCAGCAGCGGAATACCTTCGCCGGTCGCTGCCGACAACCAGGCGGCGCGTCCCTCACCGGCGCGATTATTCGTTACTCGCGCCTCACGGTCCAGCCGGTCGATCTTATTGTACACCCGTATCTGCGGAACCTTGTCGGCATCCAGCTGTTTCAGGACCGAGTTGACCTGCCGAACCCGTTGCCAGCGGTTGCTGTCGCTCGCATCGATCAGGTGCAGGATCAGGTCAGCTTCGCGCGCTTCCTGCAATGTGGAACGAAATGCCGCGATCAGCTCATGCGGCAAATCGCGGATAAACCCGACCGTATCGGCCAGGACCACCTCGCGACCATCCGGCAGCTCCAGGCGCCGCACTGTCGGGTCCAACGTCGCAAATAACTGATCTTTTACGTACACGCTGGCATTTGTTAAGGCATTGAATAGTGTTGACTTACCTGCATTCGTATAACCAACCAGTGCCACTGTTGGAACCTCGGCACGCACGCGATTCTGCCGATTCATCGTGCGCCGGGCATCGACCTGATCGAGCCGTGCCTTGAGCTGTCGGATTCGCTGCCCAATCATGCGCCGATCGGAATCCAGCTGAGTTTCACCTGGACCGCGCAAGCCGATACCGCCCTTCTGCCGCTCGAGGTGAGTCCAGCCGCGCACCAGTCTGGTCGACAAATGCCTGAGTTGGGCGAGCTCAACCTGCAGCTGACCTTCGAAACTGCGCGCACGTTGCGCAAATATATCGAGAATCAGCCCGGCTCGATCGAGGACGCGACACTTGAGTTGTTTCTCAATGTTGCGCTCCTGGCTCGGAGACAATGCGGTCGAGAATATGACCAGGTCAGCATCGTTATGAAGTTTGCTGTCTGCGACTTCCTCGAGTTTGCCTTTACCGACGAAAAAACGCGCGTCCGGGCGTTTTCGCGCACTGACAATCTGGTCGACAATAAGCGCGCCTGCGGAGCTGGCAAGCTCTACAAATTCTTCGCGTTCTGATTCGTCGGGTGCGCCATCGGGACTCGCATGGACAAGAATTGCACGTTCGCCGCTTTGCGGTCTCTCAAACAAGCACTTACTCTTCTCCCACCTCGTCCACCTCATCGTCCGGCAACGGCAGCCGTACATTTCTTGATGGCACGACAGTAGATATGGCGTGTTTATAAACCATTTGATTGACGCTGTTCTTTAGCAGAACAACAAACTGATCAAATGAATCGACCTGGCCTTGCAACTTGATCCCGTTAACAAGATATATAGAAACGGGAACCTTCTCTTTGCGCAAGATGTTCAGGAAAGGATCCTGCAATGTTTGCCCTTTAGCCATGTCTGGGTCTCCTTATTATTTATTGTTTTCGAGGCTCAGTTACCGGTGGCGCCGGATGCCCATAACGAGTCTCGCCGAAGCGACTGAAAATATTAACACAGGCCAGCAAGCTCACGACCCCAATATTGGATGATTTGTAGCCAGATGCTTCGATATTGAGTCGACTTTGCCGCCTTCAAGGGCGTCGACCCAATATAAGTTCGATTCGCTGCGCAGCCACGTGAATTGCCGCTTTGCCAGTTGGCGCGTCGCCACCAGTGCGCGGTAGCGGCATTCGTCAAGCGTGTACTCGCCTTCTAAATGCGCCCAAACCTGTCGATAACCGACCGAACGCATTGCCGGCGTAGCGCGCGTCAGTCCAACCCGTTTTTTTAATCCAACCACTTCATTTACGAATCCGTTGTTGAACATAAGATCCAGGCGTCGCTCGATGCGCTCATGCAGGATCTTTCTGGCGGCGACATCCAGAGCTACCTTCAGATACGTCGTTGCAGAATCTACCGGCGTCCGCGAGGCCGAGCGCTGCCAGTCAGTCAATGACCGCCCGCTAATTTCAAACACTTCGAGCGCACGTTGAATTCGCTGGCTGTCATTCGGCTTGATCCGGTCCGCTGCAATTGCGTCGACCTTGCGCAGCTGCGCGTGCACCGCCGGCCAGCCGTGTTGTTCGGCACGGGCGTCTATCCTGTCGCGAATTCCCGCATCGGCGGGCGGCAAATTCGCAATGCCGTCAATAAGAGCGCGGTAGTACATCATCGTGCCACCGACCAGCAATGGAATTCGTCCAGCTGCAAAAATATCCTGCATGGCCAAGCCTGCGTCGCGTACAAAGTCACCCGCAGAATAGGCTTGTTCGGGGTCACGGATATCGACCAGTCGATGCGGCGCGTGCTCAAGAGTTTTGCGATCCGGCTTCGCCGTGCCAATGTCCATGCCGCGATAAACGAGTGCGGAATCGACACTGATAATATCGAACGGAAACCGCGCGCATA
This sequence comes from Woeseiaceae bacterium, assembly GCA_037968975.1. Taxonomy (GTDB): domain Bacteria; phylum Pseudomonadota; class Gammaproteobacteria; order Steroidobacterales; family Woeseiaceae; genus UBA1847. The sequence goes on from JBBKWL010000170.1 coordinate 3,850, forward strand.
ATTCTACGGCGACGTCGGTCTTGCCGCTGGCCGTCGGGCCCATTAAACACACAGCGAGTTTTTTCACACCCGGATCTATTGGCCGCGCATGAATATGCGGTCGAGATCGGCCATCGTGATCGCGGTCCAGGTCGGACGACCATGATTGCACTGATCGGCACGTTTGGTGACTTCCATCTCGCGCAAAAGGGCGTTCATTTCATGTAGTGACAAGACCCGGTTGGCGCGCACCGAATGATGACAAGCCATCGTGGCAAGAAAGTCATGCACGGCATCTTCGACTCGATTGCTTTGTCCGGCTTCCGCGAGGTCAGCCAGCACATCCCGCAGCAGTGACTCCGCATCAGAATCACGTAGCAGCGCAGGCACCTCACGCACTACCAGACTGGTCGGCCCTGCACGATCGACCAGCAGGCCGATTTTTTCGAAAATCTCCGCAGATCCTGCGACCAGCTCCGCTTCGCTCTCAGATACTGAAACCTGGGTCGGGACCAATAATGGTTGGCGCACGACGTCGCTGTTATCAAAATTCTGCTTTAACTTTTCATAGAGAATTCGTTCGTGTGCAGCGTGCATGTCAACGACAATGAGTCCGTCTGCGTTTTCTGCCAGCACATAAGTTCCGGCAATTTGCGCCACGGCGAACCCCATCGGCGGAATTTCACCTGGCGTCATTGCCTCATATGCGGCCAGGGTTTCCGCGATAGCGGCACGCGGCGCGTGACCCGATGTTTGCAGACGCATTGCACCCTGCTCGAATGCGGGTCTGTGTGGCATGGACGTGGGTGCCTGCGCATGCCCGCCCGGTTTCGTATCCTTCAGCGCAACCTCAAGCGTCTGCGCAACGACACCATGAACCTTGCGCGCGTCGCGAAAACGAACTTCGTGTTTGGCCGGATGTGCATTCGCATCGACGGTAGCCGGGTCCAGAGTCAGGCCCAGGACATACGCGGGGTAGCGTCCGTGAAACAGCACGTCTCGAAACGCATGCCGCGCGGCATGCGCTAAGGTCTTGTCACCAATGCTGCGACCATTGACGAACCAATATTGCATGTCCGGCTGGCTGCGATTAAAGGTCGGCAATCCCAGCCAGCCGGAAACAGCGATGCCGTCTGTTGCTGCTTCCAGATGTACCGCTTGTTGTGCAAACGGCTCGCCGAGAATTTTGCCGACTCGCTTCTGTCGTTCTGCTTCGGTCGCCGCTGGCTGCAACTGCATGACGGTGCGACGGTTATGAGTTACCGTGAACCCGACATCCGGCCGCGACAGGGCTAATCGTTTCAGCCATTTATCGATGTGCCCGTACTCCGTGCGCTCAGTCTTCAGAAAGCGCCGCCGCGCGGGTGTGTTGTAGAAAAGGTCGTGAACTTCGATAGTCGTGCCAACCGGATGCGCAGCGGGTTTTGCCTCGCTAACGTCGCCCCCGTTCGCTTCCACCGCCCATGCAGTACTCGCTGTGCTGCTGCGTGAGCAGATTGCCAGTCTGGAAACCGAAGCAATGCTTGGCAACGCCTCACCGCGAAACCCGAGCGATACCACTGACTCGAGATCGTCCAGACTGCTTATCTTGCTGGTCGCATGTCGAGACAGTGCCAACGCCAGTTCTTCTCGCGGGATGCCTGCTCCATTATCCCGAATGCGAATGAGTTTCTGGCCGCCCGCGAGAATATCGATGTGGACATTGTCGGCACCCGCGTCGAGACTGTTTTCCAGCAATTCTTTCACCACAGACGCAGGGCGCTCCACGACCTCGCCGGCGGCGATCTGGTTAATCAAATGATCAGGAAGTTGCTGAATGGGCACTGGACAAAGGCGAGGCGAGTTGGCGACCTGCCATTTTTTCAAAATGCCAGGCAAAAGTCTTGTTGCTTTATTTTAACTGCCGGTGAAAACCGGAATCGATAACACCTGGCCGATGCGAATGTTGTCGTTGCTCAGTTTGTTCGCCGAGCGGATGGCTGCCGGGCTAACGTCATATCGCTTGGCGAGTTCAGATAATGTGTCGCCGCGCGCGATCTTGTGTCGTACGTGACCCGCAGGTGCCCGGCGTACATCCATCGCGATCTGCGTGTCCGGTGGTGGATTGGTATAAAAATAATTTCTGACCCCGCCCAGAATTGCATTGGCAAGCTTGACCTGATGATTCCTGTTGTTCAGGAGTTTTTCTTCAGACGGGTTCGAGATGTAGGCAGTTTCAACCAGAATCGACGGCATGTCCGGCGATTTCAGGACGATCAGTCCCGCCTGCTGCACGCTTCTGCGCCGTACCTTGGCGACCTGTGCGAGTTCGCCGATGACTTTCGAGCCAACATCGAGGCTCGCGCTGAGTGCCGCGTTCTGCGAAAGATCCAACAAAACAGAGGCCAGCACTTTGTCCTTACCGTCCAGAGAGACGCCACCGATCTGCACGGACTTGTTTTCCCTCTCAGCCAGCAATCGCGACTCTTCATCGCTCGCGCCTTTCAGCGACAGTGCGTAAACGGTGGCGCCACTGGCGCGGCGGTCTTTAACTGCGTCGGCGTGAATAGATATAAACAGATCAGCATTGCTCGTATGCGCAATTGCCATGCGCCTGCGATGATCGACGTAGTAGTCACCGCTGCGGATCAAGACCGCTTTCATACCGCTTTCTGCATTGATGCGAGCAGCCAGCTCGCGCGACACCGCTAACGCCACGTCTTTTTCGCGGGTTTTGCCACGGCCGATTGCGCCCGGATCGTGACCACCGTGACCGGCGTCAATTGCGATAACGACATCGCGTCCTGGTCTGTAGGCCTCGGAGGCTCGCTTAACTGTTTGCAGCGCACCACTGCGCTCCAGGTCGATTACCAGCCGATCGCCGTATTGCGGATTGGGTCCGGCCGTAAAGCTGCGCGAGCGGACGTTCTCATTGAGATCGAGTACTACGCGCAACTGCCCATTGGCGAGAACACCGGAGCGAATGTTTTTCACCGAGCCCACGCCGCCTGGCATTGCAGCGAGATCGGCCGCAAGCCGGCCGTCTTTCAGGTCAACGACCAGTCGATCGGGTCCGCGCAGCGTAAAGATGTTGTGCTTGGCAGGCCGGCTGAGATCGAGCACCACGCGGGTCTTGCCGTTCTCAGACCAGATCCGGACGTTCTCGACAGTCGTCGCCGCTGCTGCGGTCGCCGCCGCAAGCAATAGAACCGGGATCAGGATGAGGCGAATAGATCGCATTCCAGGCAAGAATCTCTACACAGTGATTATGTCGGATGAGTATACGACCTTACTCACAAATTCCAAGATTTTTCTTTCGAAATTATGGAGATAAGCGACTTAGTTAATGTCGGCGATCATAGCGCGGCCGCGGGCGCTCAAGCCATCGAAGTGCGCGCTGCGCCCCGCCCCGTCATAGCTCAGGGTCAAGCGAACGTCTGCCGAGCTGGCAAGTTCGGGCGCCCTGTCAGGCCATTCCACCAGCCGCAGACCATCGTCAAGCTCATTCCAACCCAGGAATCGCAGTTCTTCTTCCGATGCAATCCTATATAAATCAATATGATAGACGATTCCTGCAGGCAAATAGTAGGGCTCAACCAGGGTATAGGTCGGGCTGGGCACCGGGCCCTCGTGCTGCATCGCACGAATCAGGCCGCGGGCGAATGTCGACTTGCCGGCACCCAGCTCTCCCTCGAGCAGAACGGTCACCCCTGCCGGTGAGTCCGGCAAAGTCGCCCGGAACCGCTCGGCCAGCGCCGTGGTCGCTGCTTCGTCCTCGAGAAATAGCTTCATTGGTTCACGACGTTGCGTAATTCGGCCAAAAGGTCGGACGCCAGCATGCCTCGTTCGCCCTTTACTGCGGCAAGATCACCCACTTGGGCGTGAATTTCCACACCGGCCATCGCGGCGCCTTCTAAAGACAGCCCCTGGCCCAGTAACGCCGCGATGATGCCGGTGAGCACGTCACCCATGCCGGGCGCCGCCATACCGGGGTTGCCAGAAGCGCTGACCCACGGCACACCGGCAGCACTCTTCACCAGAGAACCGGCCCCTTTGAGTACAGCGACACCGCCATAGCGTTGTTGCAGTTGCTCAACCGCAGCGCGACGATCTGTCTGGATAGCAAGCGTCGAGACTCCAAGCAGGGTCGCGGCCTCACCCGGATGTGGCGTAATGATCCTGGTAGGGCTTCGGTCAGGATGCCGGGCAAGCCAATTCAGCGCATCGGCGTCCCAGACTGACGGGTGTTTTGCGCTTAGAATTGATTGCATCAATTCGTCCGCCCAATCTGATTGCCCCAAGCCGGGGCCGACAGCAATAACGTCGCTGTTCGCGAGCAGCGCTTCAATGTCGGCTGCACATTCGACACCGCGAGCCATGAGTTCCGGGCGTTCATTCACCACCACCGTCGCATGCGCCGCAGCCGTCCCTACGCTGACGCGTCCGGCTCCGGCGCGCAGCGCGGCTTCGCCACAAAGTATTACTGCTCCCGGCATACCGCGACCGCCGCCGACCACGAGCACGTGTCCGAAATCACCCTTGTGCGCTGTACGGTTGCGACGTGGCAGCAGTGCTGCAACTCTTGCTTCTGATATTCGCCGCAGCTCGATGGGCTTGCCCGCATAGCAGGAAGATTCAATCCCGAGCGCAGAGAATCGCAGCTCGCCGCGACAGGCAGGGCCATGGCCGAGAAACAATCCCTGTTTCAAGCCGACGAATGTCATCGTGAGATCTGCACGTACAGCCACTCCCAGCACTGCGCCGGAATCACCGTGCAAACCGGTAGGAATATCCAGTGCCACTACGGGCGGGGCCGCCGCATTGATTGCCTGTACAGCGGCCGCGAAAACGCCGTCGACATCCCGGATCAGTCCGCTTCCCAACAACGCATCGACGGTGAGCGTTGCCGACGGATCGAGTTCCCCGGTCCAGGCTGAAACTCGCCCTCCAGCGGCAACAAAATCCGAGTGCGCAGTCGCCGCATCCCCTTTCAAGTCCGCAGGACTGGATACGGCAAGCACCGATACAACGACTCCCGCGTTCGCCGCGAGTCGTGCAACAACATAGCCGTCACCTGCGTTGTTGCCGGCGCCACATACAACCTGCCAATGACGGGCGTTGGGAAATGCGCTTATCGTCGCTGCAACCGCAGCAGCCCCGGCGCGCGTCATCAGCGTGTATCCGGGTACGCCGGTTTCCTCAATCGCGGTTCGATCTATTTCACGAACGCTGGCGACGGAATAAATATCAGTAGGTAGCGCAGTCATCGAGGCGATTATACTGTGACGAGACGAGGAAACTGTATTGCCACAAAAACCAACACATTCCACACGGGAACTAGTCGCGCTTAAGGCCGATATTCTGCGCTGGGGCAAAGAACTCGGCTTTCAACAATTGGGTGTCAGTGATATCGATCTTGAGAAAGCCGAAGTGCAGTTGCAGGAGTGGCTCGGTGACGGTCGCCACGGCGAAATGCACTACATGCATCGTCACGGCAGCAAACGAAGTCATCCGGAAGAACTGGTCCCCGGCACCCTGCGCGTCATTTCGGCGCGCATGGACTATTTACCCGAAGATCAGGCAGATGCGCAGGCAATGCTCGATCACCCATCCAAGGCGTATGTGTCGCGTTATGCACTCGGCCGCGACTACCATAAAGTATTGCGCAGTCGCCTGAAGAATCTGGCGAAGAAGATCGAAGCGCGAATCGGCGAATTTGGATACCGCGTTTTCGTCGACAGTGCCCCTGTGCTCGAAAAAGCGCTGGCGCAAAAAGCTGGCATCGGTTGGATAGGCAAGCACACGAATATCATTCATGACAAAGCCGGATCGTGGTTCTTCCTCGGCGAACTCTATACCGACCTGCCGCTGCCCGTAGATACTCCGGCGGAGTCGCATTGCGGCAGCTGTCAGGCCTGTATCGACGTTTGTCCGACCGACGCTATCACAGGGCCTTATCAGCTTGACGCGCGGCGCTGTATTTCGTATCTGACAATTGAGTTGCGCGAATCCATTCCCATTGAGTTTCGCAAGGCGATCGGAAATCGAATATACGGTTGCGACGATTGCCAGATCTTTTGCCCCTGGAACAAGTTCGCCCAGCCCAGCGCGGAAGGCGACTTTGCGCCGCGCCATGGACTTGAAAATTCCCAGCTGGTCGATTTGTTCGCGTGGTCTGAACAAACCTGGCTGGAAAAAACCGAAGGCAGCGCGATTCGTCGTATCGGTTACGAAAGTTGGCTGCGCAATATTGCGGTTGCGCTTGGTAACGCCGAGACGACGCCCGAGGTCGTTGCTGCACTCGAATCACAAATTGACACACCGCTCAATATTCTTGCAGAACACGTCACCTGGGCGTTGCAACAACACCGCTAACTTGCGCCAATGTGTGGCCCAGTCGATGTTATTCGTCGTCGATAACCGCAAGAATTACCGGATGGCGACGACTCTGGCAATAAACTCGGATTACAAGCGAACCCTGCTCGAAGGACTGGAGTTGTTTCGCGGTGTACGCGCGAACGACGTGCAGGAACTTCTGCAGCGCTGCGACCGTTGTGACATTGCAACTGGCGAACAACTATTGTCGCCGGGCGAAAAAAACGAGCATGTGTATATAGTCTTGTCAGGATCCTTGAAGGTACACGTCGGATCGATCGATACACCGGTAGTTGCGACAATAAATGCCGGCGAATGCGTCGGTGAAATGTCGATTATCGAAGATAGGGATCCTTCCGCTTTTGTCATCGCCGCAGAAGCGACACATCTGCTTGAAATTCACCGTAGTATTCTTTGGGAAATGGTCGATGCATCGCATGACTTTTCCAAAAATTTACTGGTAGTACTCTCGGAACGAGTACGTAATCACAACCGAATGATCGCTGACAGCTATGGTGAGTTACGAAAGTTTGAACGCCACGCAAATACGGACGCACTGACCGGACTCAGCAATCGTCACGCGATGAACGAAGAATTCGGCCGCGAACTGAATCGCTGCGTAAAAAATGCCAAGCCGATCGCATTCATTATGATCGATGTTGACAATTTCAAAAAATTTAATGACATGTTCGGACATGTTGCCGGCGATCGCGCCCTGTCTGCGGTTGCTGCGATTTTGAAAAAGCAGTTTCGTCCCCATGACCTGCTGGTCCGCTACGGCGGTGACGAATTTGCTGTCCTGCTTCCCGAGCTGGATATGGAATTGGCGACGACAATCGCGAACCGGGTTCGTACTGCCGTATCCGGCGACACGGAATCGAGCGAGGACTCGCTGATTCAGATACCGATACAAATCTCAATGGGCGTAGCCTGCCTCAAGAATGGCGGCGACCTGGCAACTCTGATTCGTGATGCGGACGCTGCATTGTATCGAGCCAAGCACGCTGGACGGAACGTCGTCTGTAACTAATCGCCTAAGCCAGCGCCGCCGCGACCGGATTGTAAAAGTGTCGCCCGCCAGTGGTGTTTTCAATTTGCTGAAACAACTGTTCGTAGTCCGCTTCATTGTGAATCGGGTCGATCTGCGAGACATTCACGATCAGTAGCGGACCTTCATTGTAGGCATGGAAATACCGCGCGTAGCTGTCTGTAAGCCGTTCCAGGTAGCGGCGATTGATTGCTCGTTCAAAGCCAATTCCACGTCGTGCAATTCGATTTAGCAAGGCATCCACCGATGCCTGCATATAAATAACGAGGTCTGGAATCGGTGCATCGATTTTAAGCGAGTCGACGACTTGGTTGTAGAGCGCCAATTCATCAGTGGTTAAATTCATTTCGGCAAAGAGATTGTCTTTAGCAAACAAATAATCAGAGACCTTGACCGTCGAAAACATATCCGATTGCCGCAGCCCCTCGAGCTGACGAGCGCGCGCGAACAGGAAAAACATCTGTGCTGGCAGAGCAGCTGATTGACCGTCGCGGTAAAAACGCTCGAGGAACGGATTCTCGGCAATTTCTTCCAGGACGAGGTCTGCAGACAGGCTCTCGGCTAATCGTTTCGCCAGACTGGTCTTGCCTGCTCCAATCGGTCCTTCAATCGCTATATAGCGAGGCGAATCCTGACGTTTTGCGATATCTGTGACTGACATGTGATCCGTTTAGTCGAGAATTGATATGCGTGGCGACCGCTCATCTATCGCGATGCCCGCCAGTGAGCCCAGTCCGGGGATCACCAGGTCCGGCGCGATCTCCCGTAGGGGCAACAATACAAAATTTCGCTCAGCAATGCCCGCGTGCGGTATTTGCAGTTCCGCGGACTCCACTACCTGCTCGCCGTACAGGAGAATATCGAGATCCAGTATTCTCGGGCCCCAGCGCTCTGCGGCGGGATCACGTCCACGGCTGCGTTCCAGTTCCTTCAGGCAGGATAGTAATATCGCCGGTGGCACTGCTGTTTCCAGTTCCACCACCGCATTGACGAAGTCCGCCTGTTCTACACCACCGAACGGAGCAGAGACGTACAGCGAAGAATGCCGCAGGACATGGCAGCCGGGCAAATCGTTAAGCATTGTTATTGCCCGCTTGACCTGACGCTGAGGGTCGTCCAGGTTGCTCCCGACTCCGATATACGCAAGCACAGGATCCTTGCGCAGTTCGCTCACGACGAACTGGCCGTCGCCGGTCCTTTTTTCTTGCGCCTGCGGCGATTGCGCTTTTTGCCGGTCGGGGCGTTCATCTGAAAACTGATCGCTCGTTCCTGTGCAGATTGAGATTGTACATTCGTCCAGAATTCGGCAGTTTGCTGATCCGCTTGCCCTACTTCACTCAACAACAGCATGAAATCATAGGCCGCACGAAAGCGACGGTGCTCGAGAAACTTCAATGCTCGTTTGCCACGTTGATTTGCAAACCGCGGTTGCAGAGACAGCATTTCGCGCATTGGAATGCTGAAGCGTTTCGGAATTGAAATACGTTGCTGTTGTTGCGCCATAAGCTCGTAAGACGCGAGGCTGAGTGCCTGCGACTCCGACATCTTTTCCTCTGCGCGGCGAATTGCCGCAAGCCGCACGGTCGGCGCCCAGAAAAACACGCCAATGAGAAACATCGGCGTGACCGACTGGTCCTGAGCCACACGCCGATCGGTATTGCGCAAAGCAGCGCGCACGAAGTCCTCATAGGATGAGTCGGCTTCTAATTCCTGGTCGGTTGCAGGAAACATCTCCGCAAACAGACCATGCTCTCGCAACAAGTCGAAGGTTCGCTCCGCAAAACCGGATTGAAAAAGTTTCAGGAACTCATCGAACAAGCGCGCCGCGGGCACGTTGCTTAGCAGGTCGACGTGTTTGTGCATCGACTTGATCACGCTCTTGTCGATCGTAAAGTCGAGTTTCGCGGCGAAGCGCACCGCCCTGAGCATACGCACGGGGTCTTCCCGTAAACGCGTATCCGGGTCACCGATCAAAACCAGACGACGACGTTCAACGTCCCTCATGCCATCGGTGTAGTCCCAAATACTGAAGTCGGCAATATTGTAGTAGAGCGCATTGCAGGTGAAGTCACGCCGCCAGACGTCTTCCTCGATACTGCCATAGACATTGTCGCGAATGATACGCCCTTCGTCATCGTGAGACACATCGTCGGCCGCGTGAATTGCTGCTGCCCGAAATGTCGCTGTTTCGATGATTTCGCGACCAAAGCGTACATGTGCCAGGCGAAACCGCCGGCCAATCAGACGACAATTATCGAATAGTGAGCGCACTTCCTCCGGCGTCGCATTGGTCGCAACGTCGAAATCCTTGGGGTGCAGATCAAGTAAAGCATCGCGTACACAGCCGCCTACCAGAAAAGCCTGGTATCCGGATTTATGCAGCCGATACAACACCTTCAGCGCGCTCTTCGAGATGTCGTCTCGCGAGACTGTATGCGCTGGCCGGGGAATGATCTTGGGTGTGTTGGGCTTCTTGGTCCCTTTGTTTTTAAACATTCATCGCTTGGAAAAAGAAATTGCGTCCGTATAATAGCAGCCCCGCGCAGCCGGGTCGGATTTAATCGCCCCTCTGCTCCCTTCGTCTAGCGGTTAGGACGCTGCCCTCTCACGGCGGTAACAGGGGTTCGAATCCCCTAGGGAGTACCAATTATATCAACGGGTTAGTAAGTTTTCTTACTAACCCGTTTTGATTTAACCAACCGTTTAACCAACTGAGAAGCGAGTTTCTAGCGCCGTAGTTAGCTCCTTCGCAAGGGCAGAAAGGGTAACCGTGTAGGTTTGTTTCTAAGGCTTGGTATCCGCGTCGTTGCGTACTGCTAAACTCCCTGCATCGCCGATAAGCAACCCTACGACGTTCATTGGAGTAAGTGGCCCGACTACTTGACGCCCGACCGTGAACGGCATTTCGACCGCATGGGGGAGAAGCTTGTATTTCGCGACGTTGCCGAGCGCCGGTACCAAGAGCCTGAAAAATACTTTGCCGCAGTCTACTGGCTAGGCCAGCAAGCCAACAAACGTGAGAAGCGAGTAGAGCGTACCCTGCGTATTGCACAACTAACGTTAATCGTTGCCAGCTTGACGCTGATAGTGTCGATTGTTTCTACTTGCTCTCAGTGATCGGCTCCTAAGGTTAAAAAGATATGTGCGGGATTGGAACGCTTCTTGTAGGTATGGCGGCCATCGTCATTCTGCCCGTGCAGCTTGGCTATAAGAAGAAGGCGAAGAAGTTTCGACATTCGTTAAAGTTAATGCTACCAATCTACCGCGCGTACATGGCGAGCGAAGAAGGCATCATTTGGGGCGACTACCCGGCCGATGCTGACCAAATCATTAAGGCCATTACGAGGCGAACCGGATTAGACGCTAACACGGTCAAAGAAATGCTAGACGAACTAAAGAACGAAGGAATCGAACTTAACTCAACCGTCCGTGGTATCGGGGTAAAACCCAAATGCTGTTTACTGATCTGCCAGCAGCCGGTACGATTGAGGAAGTGGAAGCGCTGTTGCCGCTCGCCCAAACTAACACCGAGCGCGTGGCCGCTTAGCAATGGCCGACGAATGCAAGGCGGTCGGAGATCGAGCGGTTACGTTGTGTCCGTACCAGGGGCATCAACCGCTGGTCGACCGCGCCGATGGACTCCTGCGCAACTGTTACCCTGCGTCCAACAACGTTGAGGGTTAAACCATTCCAGTTTGAGCACCATCTAAACATGACTGGACAAGCGGAGGGCGACCATGGTGCAAGCGATATCCCTGATTATCTCACTCTTGCTGGTAGGAACAATTGGGCAAGCTGAGTCGCGGCTTAAGCCATCCGAATTGCTTGAGCTTCGGGCGGAGGCCGAACGGGCTTACAACCACCGAGATGCGGAATCCGCGACAGCCCTGTTCCTGCAGCTGACGAAGGAGTATCCCGATGATTCGGAGGCATGGTTAGGTCTGTCCCAGGCGTATGAGTGGAGCGGTAATCTGGACGAGGCGATAACAGCGGCCGAACGCGTCCAGAGCATCAGTTTCGTCAGTCGATCAAATCTCGCTTATCGCTTGGCGCAACTCAATGAGAAAGCAGGGCGCACGGCTGAAGCACTTCAATGGCTAGAAATCGCACTACAGCAAGGATATGAACAGCGGCCGCGAATCCAATCGGACGACGCATTTACGGGACTGCATGCAGATCCTGCTTTCATTAAGCTGGCCGGCATCCTACCTGCGCATCAACTCACTAGAACCGAGGGACTGCGTTTTGACTTGGATTATCTTGTTGAAGAGGCTCAAAGAATGCACGGTAGCCCGGAGCGGCAAGCTTTTTCATCTCGATTTATTCGGGAAGCTCAAGATCTAAGGCGCGCTGTACCCGGCATGTCAGACGCAGAAGTGTTGATGGGCATGATGCGGCTACTGGCCATCCTGGATGACGGACACACCGGGATATACGGGCCGGATTCAGATTCCCCGATGGAAATAGGCCGCAAGCTACTACCGCTGAAATTGTACTGGTTCGCAGAAGGCGTCTACATAACAGACGGCATTGGTGCAGCCGCGAGAAATGCGGGTAGTCGAGTCGTTAAATTCGGCGACTTGCCGGCGGAAGAGGTGCTGGAAAGATTGGCCTCGCTTCGCGGCACTGATAATCCAATGACTTGGAAATGGATGGGCCCGCAGTTTTATCTTGGCCAGTTACAGATGCTCGAACAAATAGGTGCCACACAATCAATCGATCGCGTCCGGCTAACGCTACAAGATAAGGATGGCAACATCAGCGAGCTTGATTTTGACGGTGGTGATGAGGCAGTGAAAAGAAAGCTGCGTCCATCGCCGGCTGCTGCGGGCGATGTTCCGATGTACCTGCAGAATGTCGACACGGAGTATTGGTCGCAGCCAATTCCGGAACAGCGGGCACTTTACATTCAGTTCAATCAAGTCAGAGACAGTAAAGATCAAAGTATTGCTGAATTTGCTAAGGACGTCGGAGAACAGTTAAGAAAACAGCAATTGACATCCCTTATCGTCGATGTACGGCACAACAATGGCGGCAATAACTCGCTGTTGCGCCCACTAATCAGAGAAATGATTGCCTTCGAGCAGGCGTCGCCGGCCAACTATCTGTATGTAATCACCGGCCGCAATACGTTTTCGGCAGCACAGAATTTTGTCAATCGACTCGAGCGTTGGACCAATGCAATTTTCGTGGGAGAGCCGAGTGCTTCCAGCCCGAACTTTGTGGGCGAAGAAACTGATCTCTTGCTTCCTTACAGCCGTCTTCGCGGAAGTATTTCAACACTTTTTTGGCAAGACTCTGACCCGTATGACAATAGGCTCTGGATCACGCCCAGGGTGCCTGTCGAACCAACCGCAGCAGACTATTTCGCTGGCGAAGACGCCGCAATGGCGGCTATTTTCGAATTAATCGGGATAGCACAGGATCGGTAATATAGAACATGCATCTGTCGGTTGCATTGTCATCCGCGAGAAAAGTGCTTCATATTGATATGCTTGGGAATCTCCCCCAAACACTAAGGAAGGTCTGATCTATTGATGCCGACGACGGCATTTCGGTCGTGAGTCACTTGAGCGCTCCGGTTTCAGCAGTTTTTGTGGTCGATCCTGTCGGGAATTTTGTTTCGGCGGTCGATTTTCGCTTCTTACGCGAGCAGCGCACGCACGTCCCCTATGTGGGCCGCAGTATTACTCGCCGCGCCATGTAGAGATTGGCCAGGCCGGCCGCTGTGGCTGTAATACGGTGCGAGGTGTTCGCGAAGTTCGGTGAAATCAAGAAGCCGATCGACATAGCGAAGCAGGTGATCCTGCGGCACGACATTATCGAGATTAAACGCGTAAAACAACTCGACTTGCGGTTTATCGTTGCTGCCCATCATCGGACATCACTCCGGCAATCAACACAAAACGATTATTCGAGCAGGTTGTATGACCGCTTCCGCCTAGAAGCGGCCAGTCGCGTGGTAGAACTGCGACATACTTTCCGACTACGCGGGTATAGCGAAGGCAGACATAAAACGCTTTAGTTGCCTTTTCGATCCGGACGAACATAGCTTAGCCCCCTGCGGTCCGAAAAATAGATCCTTGACCGTGCCATCGACAATCACATTCGCCGAAACAGATTCAAGGCCGATCTTGACGTTTTGATTTTCGATCGTAATCCATCCGACAAATTCATCCGTCTTGAATTGCACGCAGACCGATAAGTCACCAGCCAGTTCGGCCTGAAACAGCGCCTTCAAAGCCAGAAGATCCCAGTCGTCTTGATGATGATAACCCTTCTGGTTTTCGGGGCCGTAGACTATCCCCCAACGTAGCAGCGAGAGCAGTGTGGGCTCCAAGGCCTTACCAGCCGTCGTCAGTCCATAGTGGTGTCGAAAATCGCCGTCTTCCGGGTGCTCGACGATCCCGGCCACCTCGAGATCACGCAATCGCGCGGCCAGAAGGTTACTGCCCATACCGCGAAGCGATTGTTGCAACTCGCCAAAACGTCTGGGCCCAACTAATAGATCGCGAACGAGTAACAGGGACCAACGCTCACCGATCACATCGCTCGCCTGGGCCAGGGCGCAATTCTGTTTGTAGCTGCGTTTTGTCATGGTTGACGACGGTATCATCTTGGTATATCTTTTTAAAGTACTATATTATTTTAAAGCGAAGATGTGATGAACCCTCAAAACAACCTGTTGCTCCGTGCATTGAAGCTCAACGCCCTTTTTTCAGGCTTTTCGGCCCTTTGTATGCTCATCGCCGGCAAGTGGCTCGCCGCGCAGTTCAGTCTAGATAGTGCCACCGATATCTATGTGGTTGCGGGTTGCCTTGCCGCATTCGCGTTAATGCTGGCCAATATTGTCCGCACCAAGGCTATTCGTACCTGGGAAATCATGAGCATCATTATCGGCGACATCGTGTGGGTTGTTGCCAGCGTCACACTTGTCGCTGTTTTCTATGAAACGATCACACTAGCCGCCGTGGTCTTGGTCGATCTTGTCGCGATCGCTGTTCTTGTCTTCGCCGTGATCCAGATTAGAGGGCTTAAGCAATACCAAAAGCTGCATGCACAACACTAGTCGGCTAGTTTTCAAATTAATAGCGAAGCCTATTGCTGCTAATCAGAAGGAGAACTCATGCACAGTCGTTCAATCCAGGCGCGGCGCAGACGAGCGGTTTTCGTCCTTTTGATGTTTAACACACTCATTCTGACAGGATGCGATTTTAATAAGGCGGTGTTGAGTCAGGCGTTCAAAGGCTTCGTCGCCTATTTCGATACGCCCTCATCGAACGGATCTGAATTGAGTCGGCTTACCGATCGAGTCCTAACCTTCAACTGGTACTTCGACCGAACTTTGGTTATCTGGACCGATGTTGGTCTTGTTGTAATAGACCCGTTTACGGACCACCTCTCAGAGGCGCTTCGAGAGGCACTTAATGAATCCGGCATTACGTCACCCGTTCACACGTTGATCTACACGCACTACCACATTGACCACACGATGGGCGGAGCGAAAATTCGGCCCGAGAACGTAATTTGCCATGAAAAGTGTGAGGAGTATTGGGACCAATTACCCGACTCAGATGTGGCGGGCGTGTTAATGCCAACTCAGACGATAAACGGGGATCAGAGACTGGAGATCGGTGGT
>JBBKWL010000171.1:0-4594 GCA_037968975.1 Woeseiaceae bacterium
AATATACCAGGATGCGCGGTGCAGAGTGGCCATCGCGGACCTCACTCTTGAACACATATTCAACCGGATCGAAATACCACCAGAACTGCGACGCAAAGAGGCCCGCCAAAAGGCAAAAAGACAGAAACAGGCGCCGCGACGGACTAGCCTGTCCGGAAAGTAACGCAAAGGACAAACCAGCACCAATCGCAAAGAGGCCCTGCAATTGATGGGTGATAAAGAGGGCTGCGCCCAGCGCACAGAGAATTATCCCGTAGCCAATCAGGTCACGTTCGGACCGCAGAGCCCGCAGCACGAGCCACCACAGAATGAAACCGACCCCAAGGACAATGGCGAAAGGGTACGAGACCGAATAAAGGAACCCGACCACCGTGTGATAGCCGGTGTGGTTCACAATGTTCAGCCAAGTCCCGAAGAACGCTATCAACAACAAGGTCGGCGCCCAGACGTTCTTAAAATATTCTCTGGAAAACAGAAAAATGCCAAACAGGACCGATAGTGAAGACAGAATTGCCGATATCGCTGTCGCACCAAAGGCATCAAGTCCGCCTGCACGCGCAAAGAGCGCTACCCCGACCGTCCAAGGTGAATATGAGCGCGACGGATCATCTGTTGCAACATGTGGGTTCATTGCATGAAAAGGCGCGGCGATGAGTTCTCGGTATACCGACAGATGGTGCCAAATATCGCGCTCGTAAGAGACAATTGAAGACAAATTGAATGCCGCGTATACGATGGCAGCCATCAAGACAGCTGACAGCGCTAGAAAAATCTGTGTCGCTGCGCCTAAATGACTCGGCGCCTCTTGCGGAACCATCGGAGAGTCCAACCCAGCCTTTTCGTTGGTTATTTGCACGCTTACATAATCCCAAGTCCATCAAATACTGATGCGGGATACATACCAACAGAATTGTCAACATTAAGGCGATGATCTGGGTTCCAGCCATAGATTGGTCATATGACCGGGTTAGTCAGCATTGAAACGCGACGAAGGTGGAGCAGACACTTGGCCAAGACCTGCGAGAGCGCAAAGGGACCGCAAATTACTGCGCACGTTGCAGTCGTGATCCCGTGTTTTCGGGCCGCACTAATTGTAGGTGATGTGGTAGCCGCAATCCCCGACTTCGTCCGCACGATCATTTGTGTCAACGATTGCTCAGACGACAACATGCAAGACGTGCTGGATGAGATCGCCGCGCTTGAGCCACGGGTCATAGTCGTCTCTCACGTCAAGAACAAAGGTGTAGGCGGTGCAACCCTCTCTGGCTATCTAAGGGCATTGGATGAAGGCGCGGAAATTCTTGTCAAGATTGACGCGGATGGGCAGATAGACCCTGATTTCATTGCGCCACTTATCACCCCCATTCTGGAAGGCAGCGCTGATTACGCTAAAGGAAACCGGTTCTTCGATCTCGAAGAAGTGCGCTGTATGCCAACCGTGCGCCTTTTGGGAAATGCAGGATTGTCACTTATCACCAAACTGACGACCGGATATTGGGACTTGTTTGACCCGACTAATGGGTTCACCGCCATCCACGCCAATGTGGCGCGGGTTTTACCACTGAAAAAACTGCACAAGCGGTATTTTTTCGAGTCAGATCTGTTGTTCCGCCTGTCTACAGTGCGCGCACGCGTTATTGATGTGCCCATGGCCCCGATCTATGGCGACGAGGTCAGCAACATGGGCCTGGGCAAAACGCTGATCTCTTTCCCGTTCTTGCATGCGCGCAATCTGTCCAAGCGGATCGTCTATAATTACATCTTGCGTGGCTTTTCCGCGGCGTCGCTGAGTTTGATTTTCGGACTGCCAATGATGCTATTCGGCATCGCTTTCGGGATCAACGCTTGGGTCGAAAGCGCGCTGACCAGTGTACCCGCGACAGCGGGCACCGTAATGCTGAGCGCCGTGCCGCTGTTGATGGGCTTTCAACTAATCCTGAGTTTTCTACAGCATGACGTCGCATCCGAGCCAAAACAGGCCATCCACCGCCGTGTGGAACGGCTCTCGGCGTTAAGGGGCCGTCAACCTCTCATCCTACCGCCTGGAACGCACCAAATTGAACCAAATTGGTCTTCAATGAGCGGTGGTTTAAGGGGTGGCGTGCAACGCCCGAAGAGCAGCGGGTGAAGTTCGCCAATATTGTCAATAGCATCTGCGCCCACCCGGACTATTCTGCCAAGTATGAAACAAATGCAGACCTCTGCAACTGTGGCCTTGCTTTGGAGAAGATACTGCAGGACGTGATGCTGAAACGGCGAAAAGATGAGCTGGACCTCTACAAGCTTTTCGCGGCTGACCCAGCGTTCAAGGCTGCCTGGAGGCAGAACATCGAACACGTTCACAATAAGAACTTGGACCACCGAACAAGCGTTTGAAGCCGGGACGAAAACGATAACGCCAGAGGAAAAACATCTCATAATGTTGGATCGAACGCTGCACGGTCACGTTAATACGCAGCCATTTCTACGAATTGTGCGATGCCGGTGCGACCTAAGGCCAGATCGGGCAGTTCGCCGAGTCTACTAAGTCGTTGAAACTATTGGTGCCGCAGAAGGGATTCGAACCCCCGACCCCGTCATTACGAATTTTGAAGTCCATGTGTTGGACGACACCGGACCGCACCGTCTAGAGTTGGATAAACTATTATGGCCATTAGGTTATTTCTGGCATCGACCTTGGACGGGACCGGACAGCGCAGGAGAACGTTTGACGTACATCCCCTACTAATGACCCCACCCCATCGACGGGTTTCAAGGCTTCCGGTGGGTCCGCCGCCCTCGGTACCGGTGAGTTGGCGATCAAACGTGACTTCTGTTGCCGTGGATACCTTTCGCACACCCCTCGCCTGAGCTCGACAAGATTTCGGCCATGCAAGGAAGCTCAATCTAGTACGACTCTCACCACAGGCACCCCGAGCAACGGCGAGGTCATATCGAATACTCGGGTGCGCGTGCCGGATATGCCAGCAAGAATCTCCAGGGGCCGCTGGCAAATCCGACGCAGGCGAGGCGGACCTTTACCACGCACCAGGACCGGCAACGTTGGCGAAACTGCCTCTGCCCCTCGGTATGTTCGCAATATCCTGTCATGCTGTCCGTCAGTGGGCGCGACACCGTTACGCTCTAACTCGATCATGTTGCGCCATGAGAATATTGCTTCTTCCACGGCTTTGATTGTTGCCGCTTCTACGGATGCGGCGGCGGCGCTGCCTTCAGTCGGACGCCCACCGTCCGGATCGCAGGACACAGCCCAAACGACTGCGTATCCTGTGGGCGACACAACTGCCACCGCTCTCAGCTGTCTAAGCCGTTTGGCAAGGTAGTCAGCCGCGGCAGTAAGTTTTGGAATAGTGGCAGGATCAAACGCCACCCCTTGAGTCACGCCTGTCCGAAGCCGCTTAAGTTCGTAATGCTCAAGAATTTCAAGCGCGGCTCGATTGACGGCATCTTCCAGGCTGTCCCCCGCTGCGCAACCTTTGGAACTTGCGCGCCCATTTGGCGCCCCTAGGCACAAGGTGGCTTGAGGCAGCGGTTCGCCCGCGCCTTGAAGGGACTCAACAGGCCAACGCACGTCTGGGCGATCAGGGTCGTATTGTAGAGAAAAGCGTTCCGACGCCTCGCACATCGCCTTGAAAACAGCATCCGCCTGCGTTGGGCCTGTCCCTGTTCCGGCTCTGGCCCGCTCGCCGTTGGGCGGCAAACATCCATCAATCAGTTGTACTGCCACAATTGCCAGGGAAATCGGAAAGTTATCCGGCAAAAATGGTATGTGCGGCGCCGAAAAGAGGCCCCTTCCGATCGCGGCTTCATATAACGCTAACATTCGTGTATAATTGTCGAGATATCATCCGTCGCGATTTTCGGTAGGTTTAATGACTTTAGACCTTATCGAAAATTATTCAAAGGGGAATCCAAAATGGCGCGATTGAATTTGAAAGAAATTTCTGGGGAGAGAGATAGTGGGCGGTGGATCAGTGAAATTGCAGCGAAAGTCGCTTACGGTGATTTGGACGCGATCGCTACTGGCGATCCCAGAAGTGTTGGTTCGTCCGAAGTTTTTGGAGAATTTTACAGTGACTCGCTCAGGTTTGACCCTTCGATCCCCGCGTCCGAGGATCAGGAGGTCCGTGCAAATGACGCCATAGTCGCGGACGGCGATGTTTTCGTCCAGTTTCATTTTGACAGGACGATTGTGGTCGATGAAACCACGACGTATCGGATCGTGAATGTCGTGATTCCGGATTTCACTACTAAACTGGTGCGCGATGAAAACGGCGACGCTATCGTCGAAGATGGCGTGCCAACTTACGATCTGACGGGCGTTGCCGAAGAGCTATTTGGGTACACAACTAGGTTGCGTTGTGAATAACCGCGACATCTTAAAGTTTTTTGCTCCCAGGTTGCGGCAGAGTGGGTTCTGACGCTGGCCGTCGCGTTCTTAGAGTGACCCTCTTCGGCCCGTTTTCCATTACCGAAGCCGACGGGCGTGACGCGACGCCGACCGGGCGAAAAGCCCGAGCGCTGCGAGCGCGCGTTTCACCGACGTCTCAGCCCCGGCTGGTCTCAGCGCCGAGGTCCGCACCAGCGGCGAGAC
>JBBKWL010000172.1:0-5983 GCA_037968975.1 Woeseiaceae bacterium
GGCAGCCAGGTCGCCGACTACTATAACGAGTTACCTTACGCAAAGATTGTCGCTGACCAGATCGGCACAAACCATAGAGAAATCAAAGTGCAGCCGAACGTCGCGGAGTTATTGCCCAAATTGATATGGCATCTTGAGGAACCGATTTCCGATAGCGCGATCACAACGACCTACCTTGTCTCGGAACTTGCCGCAAGTTCAGTGAAAGTGATTTTGTCGGGTGTTGGCGGCGATGAATTATTCGCCGGGTATACACGCTACCTGGGCGACTATTACAACGCCAGGTATCAGAAAATTCCACAATGGGCTCGCAGCCATATTCTGCCGAGGCTTGCTCGGCTTTTGCCAAGTGGACGCCAAAACCGGCTTATGGATACCGCCCGCTATGCCAAAAATTTTATAAGTGCGAATGAATTGGACTGGCGCGAACGTTACCGATATTTCCTTTCGATCTGCAGCGACCAGGTGGTTGATAATCTACTGCACCAGTCGCCGCAATCAGCGGGCGGGTTCGCTCGCGTTGCCCGCGGCGAAACGAGTTCTGACGATCTTTTGCGCCTATTCAGAATTGATGGGCAGACGCAGCTGCCAGAAAACCTCCTACTGCTAACCGACAAGATGAGTATGGCAGTGAGTCTCGAATGCCGGGTTCCATTTCTCGACCATAAGCTCGTGGAGTTGGCGGCGACTATTCCGGCGGAACACAAATTACCAAACGGCAGACTGAAAGGTCTGTTGAAAGATGCCCTTTCGGGAGTATTGCCAGAGGAAGTCATCAACCGCAAGAAACGAGGCTTTGGCGCACCGGTCGGCGCATGGTTCAAGGACGAATTGGCTTGTATGCGGCACGCGTTGCTGCGTAAAGAGGTGGTCACGCAACGTGGATTGTTCGATCCTGATGTTGTTTCAAGAATTTGCCGTGATCACGACCGTAACAGAGAAGATTACACAGACTTGCTGCTCGTAATGATGAACCTGGAGATCTGGTCCCGCTTGTTTCTCGACGGCGAGAGCCACGAAGACATTTCGGGCGATCTGGTTCAACAGAGCAGGGCGGCTTGAAAAGGTGTCGGAGTCAGATACCGAACGATTGATTTATGCGCGTCTTGCTCTGTTAGCAGGTCTCACTGCACTCGTTGTATTTTTTTATCGGGATAGCTTCGTTTCGATTACCAAATTGTGGCAGTCCAGCGACCATGAACACGGCGTCCTGGTCTGCGTGATCGCTGCGTATCTGGTCTGGCGCGTTCGTCACTCGCTGGTAGCGTCGCCCATAACTTGCGACTTTCGAGGGCTGTTCCTAGTCCTCTTGCTGGTCTGCCTATGGTTTATAGCCAGGCTATCTGGCGTACAAATTATTGAGCATGGCGCCGTGCTGGCGATGATTCCGGCCACCATTGTGACCATTCTGGGTCCGAAGATTACGGCTAACATATTGTTTCCATTAATATTTATGTTGTTCGCGGTGCCAGTAAGTGATGCGTTGATTCCTTACATGATGATCATCACTGCGGACATTGCGACAGCCCTGCTGGAGCTGAGCGCATTCCCAGTTTACAGAGAAGGACAATATCTTAGTCTCCCGGGAGGCGACTTTGTGGTAGCCGACGTATGCAGCGGGGTGCGTTACCTGATTACTGGCGCATTGCTTGCTGCATTATTTGGTTACTTAAGATATAGGTCGGTGTACAAGCGCATAGTTCTCGTCGCGGCAACGGCGTTGGCGATGATAATTACCAATGGCGTGCGCGCGTACATAGTTATGGCGGTTGCATCTGCGACTAACATGCAGTACCTCGGTGGCCGGGACCACGTATATTTTGGCTGGGTTCTGTTTGGCCTCGTCATGCTGTTGATAATGTGGATCGGTTCGAGGTATGACGACGACATGGACTCTGACTCAGAAGAGAGAAACAGTCGGCCGAATTCTGATCTGAATGCCGTGCGCCCTTTGCACACGAAGCGAAGTTGGCGGAAAATTATTATAGCTTCGAGCACATTGTTATTACTGATCGGACCACCCCAGTATCTGAACTCGCTTGAGGATAGTACAGCGCAGCAAATAGCGGTGGTTGATCTAGAGACAGTGATAAAGTGTTCGCCTGGTGGTTTATGGCGCGCGCCATGGATGCCCTCTTTTGAACGCGCCGCCGCAAGCTACGCAGGATCTTTTCACTGTGCAGACGAGCCCGTCAATGTATTTTCGGCGGCATATGCAAATGCGATACAAGGGAGTGAACTCATAAGCTCTGCAAATGCGCCAACACCACGGCAATGGAATCGGGCCACTCAAGCAGGCGAATTAGTGCTGGGCCGGATGGCTAGGAAGAGTGCAGTAGTCAAGGAAACGCATATCGACGATGCAAACTACAACGCATTGATCTGGTATTGGTACGAGATCGACTCTGATCGAGCGACCTCTGGTTTTGGGGTCAAGGTACTGCAGGTCCTGGCTCTGATCGAAAAGCGCCCGGCCGGTGGGCGCGTCATCGTACTTGAAACTTCAGCAGTGGACGGTATAGCTGGCGCAAGGGAGCGCTTGAAGATGATCGCAAATGATCTTCACGCAGAGCGGCTTTAGTGGAGAATAGACAACGCAATGGTTGTAAGCTTGTCGCGCACCTGGTCTTTCGCTTTGACTATGGTGGCCTGGAGAACGGCGTCGCCAACATCGTTAATGGACTATCGGACAATTCATTGCGGCACGTGGTTATCGCACTTACAGACGCCACGGAATTCACTGATCGGCTTGATAGTCGCGTCACTGTTTACAGCATTGGTAAGCAACCCGGAAAAGATCCAGGAGCGTATGTTCGCTTGTATCGATTGTTAAGAAAACTTAGGCCGGATATTGTGCATACCAGAAACATTGGCACCATGGATTGTTTGCTGATCGCTTTTCTGGCTCGTGTTCCGGTGCGGATTCACGGCGAGCACGGCTGGGATGTCCATGATCCGGACGGGACCAGAATTCGCTACAGGCTCATGCGCCGTTTGTTACACCGATTCGCGGGGCGTATCGTGACAGTATCCAAGGACCTGAAGGTCTGGCTCTCTGAAGTTGTTGGGATTCCGGAACGAAAGATCCTTCATATTTGTAATGGCGTCGACACGAACCGGTTTTGCCCACGTCCTGAGGAGTATAAGGAGGGGGCAATTGTCGTCGGCAGCGTGACAAGGTTTTCAGCAATTAAGGATCCTTTAAATCTTGTCGAAGCGTTTATTCAGTTGCGGCAGACTGGTGAAGACATTCGCCTGTTCATGATTGGTGATGGTGAATTGCGCGTCGAGGCGCAACAGAAACTACAAGAAGCTGGAGTTCAGGAGTTTGCGTGGTTGCCGGGAAGCAGGGACGATATTCCTGAACAGTTGCGAGCAATGGATATTTTCGTCTTGGGATCATTGCGAGAAGGTATCTCGAACACCATTCTTGAAGCAATGGCATCCGGTTTGCCAGTCATTGCGAGTAACACAGGGGGTAATCCCGAATTGATCAGCGAGGGTGAGAACGGCTCGCTCGTACCGCCTGGTAACCGTGCGGCCTTGGCTGAGGCAATTCGAGGTTACATCCAGGATCCGGAGCTTCGATTGCGGCACACTCTGGCTTCCCGCGATCGTGCGGTGTCGCGGTTTTCTATCGTTACCATGATCGAAAACTACCGGCAGCTTTACATGAAAGCGTTGAACCTACGGGCAAACTGATATGTGCGGCATTTCTGGAATTGTTGATATTCAAGAAAAAAGACCTATAAATCAGGGTCTTGTTCGAAGCATGAATGATTCGATCAAACATCGTGGTCCGGATGGCGATGGGTTTCATTTCGAATCGGGTGTCGGTCTTGGTCACCGCCGGTTGTCGATCATTGATCTCGAGGATGGCAAGCAACCATTATATAACGAGGACGAAACGGTCGTCGTAACCTACAACGGCGAAATCTACAATTTCAAAGAACTCGTAACTGAATTGCAGGCATTAGGACATGTGTTTCGTACCCATTGTGACACGGAGGTAATCGTACATGCCTGGGAGCAATGGGGTACCAGTTGCCTTGATCGATTCAACGGGATGTTTGCGTTCGCCCTTTGGGATCGAAACCGGCAAACGCTGTTTCTCGCGCGCGACCGTCTGGGCATTAAGCCGTTGTTCTACTCCCTGCGTCCGGATGGATTCGTTGTCTTCGGCTCCGAGTTGAAGGCGGTCATGCGTGACCCGGATGTGGCGCGTGACCTCGATTCATTCGCTATCGAAGAATATTTCACTTTTGGCTACATTCCGGAGCCACGCAGCATCTATCGTTCGGTGCTGAAACTGGAGCCGGGTACCTACATCTGCCTGAAACGAGGCGAAGCCAGTCGCGAGCCGGTTCGATATTGGGATGTTCCGCTTGATCAAGCCCCGCGACAAGCGGGTTCACTCGCAGAGACCTGCAGCGATTTGCGCCAGCAGTTGATGGCCTCAGTGGATCGGCGCCTCGTTGCCGACGTACCGCTTGGCGCTTTTCTTTCTGGCGGCATTGATTCGAGTGCTGTCGTTGCGATGATGCGCGAATTGGATATAGAGACGCTCCTCACCTGCTCGATCGGGTTCAATGAAAAGCGTTACGATGAATCAAAATTCGCAGCACTGGTTGCGAAAGACAAGAACACTGATCACAAGTCAGAAATGGTAGAGGCGGGTGACTACGGACTGCTCGAGAAATTGGTCGGCATTTACGATGAACCGTACGCGGACAGTTCGGCCATGCCGACTTACAAAGTGTGCGAACTCGCTCGTAAACATGTAACGGTCGCACTTTCCGGAGATGGCGGCGATGAAAATTATTTAGGATACCGGCGCTATAAATTATTCGCTATGGAAGAAAGGATACGATCACTATTTCCCGATAAGTTTCGCTCGGGTGTTTTCGGCTATCTTGGTGACCATTATCCAAAACTCGACTGGGCACCTAGAATTTTTCGCGGAAAAACAACCTTTCAGGCGCTGGGGCGCGATTCAGCGAATGCCTACTTGCACGGGGTTTCGATATTTCCAGAGGAGGGTCGGGAGTGGCTGTTCTCGGATAATTTAAAAAACGATCTGCAAGGCTACAGCTCGCGCGAGGTGTTCGCAGGTCATCTACGTGACAAGGAATTTTCAGACCCTTTGCGAATGGTGCAGTACCTGGATTTCAAGACTTATTTGCCGGGCGACATTCTAACCAAAGTAGACCGGGCTAGTATGGCGCATGGCCTGGAAGTTCGAGTGCCTTTTCTGGATCACGAATACGTGTCCTGGACAGCCGCGCTGCCAACGTCGTTGAAGTTAAAAGGCGGTAACGGCAAACACGTACTTAAAGAAGCTCTACGAAACCTATTACCGCACGATGTACTTTTTCGACCCAAGATGGGTTTTGCGGTGCCACTCGATCTGTGGTTTCGTGGATCGTTGCAGGAACGCATCACAGAGACACTGACAGGATCTGTGCTCAATGATTCGGGTTTGTTCAATCCCGATTCCCTCCGCCAGATCAGCGCAGATCATCAGTCCGGCCGGCGGGACTATAGTGCGGTGCTTTGGGCGTTACTAATGTTTGACGGATTTCTTCGGCAGAACAGTAGCAATTGAGCATCAAAGTAAAACTCTTGGTGTTCACCAACTTGTATCCAGGCGAAGACTCACCACGTCACGGCATTTTTGTCGAAGAGCGATTGCGGAACCTGCTGCGTGCCGACGGAGTGAGTGCTGAAGTCGTCGCGCTTCGGCCGAGCACCAGTTTCACCCCATGGATAAAACCTGCGCCGCAGGCAGAGTCAACCGAGCGCCATGGCATTCTCGTCCATTATGTGTCGGTTCCGACGATACCTTTATTGACGAATTGGCTGGACCCAATCCTTTGGGCCCGGGCCGCTGGACCCATTGTCGAAGCGATTCAACGAAACAGCGACGACGATCTCATACTAGATGCGCATTTTCTCTACCCGGACGGGGTAGCAGCGGCTCTGC
>JBBKWL010000173.1:0-34465 GCA_037968975.1 Woeseiaceae bacterium
TCGATGTTCTGGATTTGTTCGCGCATCTGTTCAATGAGCACTTTGAGATCGACGGCCGCTTTCGTCGTTTGAGCATCCGCAGATTTGGAGCCCAGGGTATTGGCTTCGCGATTCAGTTCCTGCATCAGGAAATCGAGACGTCGCCCCACCGCTCCGTCACTTTGCAGCGCCTCCCGAATTTCGGTTAGATGGCTATCGAGGCGGTCGACTTCTTCGTCGACATCCAGTTTTTGTGCCAGCAGTGCGACTTCAACTTCCAGCCTTGCAGGATCAGCGACCACATCGAGTTTCGCAATACGTTCGAGCTGTTTGTTGTGTGCCGCCGCCAGCACCTCCGGCATGCGTGCACGTACCGCCGCAGATATCGCGGCAATGTCAGCACAGCGTGCTTCGATCATGGTCTCGATGCGCTCGCCTTCGCTGGCACGCATGGACGACATCGCTGCCAGTGTTTCCAGCAGCAATTCAGTGGCGGCTGCGAACAAAGGTTCCGCGTCGATCCTGGATTCGACGATAACCCCAGGCCAGCGCAGGACCTCAAGCGGGTTGGTCGGCGCCGCGTTCGGCAGCATTGCAGCAACTTCGGTCGCCCGCGCACTAATCAGGTCAATCAGTGCCGTATTCAGCTGCATGTCTCCCTGCCGGCCGGTCGCACCTTGAAAGTGCAATGCACACTCAACCTTGCCGCGTCGCAGCGCTGCACTGACCTGTTGTTTGAAGGCCTGCTCCTTCGGTCGTAATTCTTCAGGAAGTCGGAACTGTACGTCGAGGTAACGATGATTCACCGCGCGCAGTTCCCAACTCAACGTTCCTGACGCCGATTCAAAAGACTGTCGCGCAAAGCCTGTCATACTGTGTAACATCGCCATCCATCTCCATAATGTGCTGTGCGGGTCACGTTCCCAGCGATTATTTCATGGCAGCATGGCCGCCGTCAGTAAACAACGAAAAACACATGCAAATTGAGTACGCGAAAGTCTCCGCACTAGGGGATCGCACCGATAATCAGGACCGGGCCGCTGTGGTCGTCGCGAATGATGCTGCCTTGATGATGGTCTTTGACGGCATGGGTGGTCATTCTGATGGTGCCCGCGCTGCAGAAACAGGCCTGAAAGTTGTGCAGGACCTGTTTGTGGAAACGCAACTGCCGGTTTTCGACCCACAGGGATTTCTCTATATGGCGTTGGCGCGCGCGCACGACGAGGTCGTCAAAATCGGTCAGGATCTCGCTGTGGACTTTCGCCCCCGGGCAACCTGCGCGATCTGTCTGGTGCAAGAAGGGGGCGCATTCTGGGCGCATATAGGAGACAGCCGTATTTATCAGCTGCGTGCCGGGGAAGTGCTGGCACGCTCGCGCGATCACAGTCACGTCGAAGTGCTGATTCAGGAAGGCGCCATCACTGAAGAAGAAGCCCTCGATCATCCAATGCGCAATTTTGTTGAGTGTTGTATCGGCGGCGATGCGCCAGTTCCGGATATGAGTATTACGGCGAAGAAAAAATTGCAGCCGGGCGACGTTCTGCTCGCCTGTTCAGACGGTCTTTGGTCGGGTTTGACGGACCAGGACATGGCGCAAATTGCGCGTGACCGGGACGCGAGCCTGACTGACAAGCTCAAAGAATTAAGCATGCAGGCCTTGAGTGCGAATTCACCCTACAGCGACAATACCACCGGAACCGCGCTCAAGTGGCTCGGCCAATAAACGCAGTTTTAATTCAACCAAGCCAAGATCAAAATACGGAGAACCGCAATGCGCCCAAGTGGCCGCGAAGCCGACCAAATGCGAGTCGTGCGCTTTACACCTGATTACACACGCCACGCCGAGGGCAGTGTGCTAGCCGAGTTCGGCGATACCCGAGTGCTCTGCACGGCCAGCGTAGAAACACGAGTGCCACCGTGGTTGCGTGGCAAGGGCAGCGGCTGGGTCACCGGCGAATACGGCATGTTGCCCCGGGCGACCAATACCCGCTCGGGTCGCGAAGCGGCCCGCGGCAAACAAAGCGGGCGCACCCAGGAAATCCAGAGACTCATCGGCAGGTCATTGCGTTCGGTTATCGACCTCAAAGGGCTCGGCGAACGCACTGTCACGCTCGATTGCGATGTACTGCAAGCCGACGGCGGCACGCGGACTGCATCCATCTGTGGCGCGTATGTCGCATTATCAATCGCTATGCAAAAACTTCTCGATGCAAAAGCCGTCAAGAAAAACCCGCTCCACGGGCAGGTCGCTGCAGTATCTGTCGGCATCTATCGCGGCGCTGCGGTTCTTGATCTCGATTACCCGGAAGACTCCGAAGCAGAAACAGACATGAACATCGTCATGAATGACGCCGGCAGGTTTATCGAAGTTCAGGGCACAGCAGAAGGCCATGCATTCAGCGACGACGAATTCGCCGCCATGCTCGCGCTGGCTCGAAAAGGCGTGGGCGAAATTATCGTTGCTCAAAACGAGGTGTTGTCGCGCTGAACAAGATCGTCATGGCAAGTGGCAATCGCGGCAAGCTGCGCGAGATTGCGCGCATACTTGCCGACCTGAATTTCAGCGTGGTTCCACAATCGGACTTCAATGTCAGTGAGGCGGAAGAAACCGGCGACACCTTTGTTGCCAACGCCTTAATAAAAGCTCGCCATGCAGCGGCGGCCACCGGAATGCCCGCAATTGCAGATGATTCCGGCCTCGCCGTCGATGCGTTGCAAGGCCGGCCGGGAGTGTTCTCGGCACGCTACGCGGGAGCCGCCGCAGACGCGGAGGCGAACATTGACAAGTTGCTGGCTGAGCTCGTCGATGTCGACGACGCAGATCGCGGCGCCACGTTTCATTGCGTTGCATGTTTCGTCACACCCGAATCAGACGCTGCGCTGATTGCACAAGGTAGCTGGCGTGGCAGCATCGCGCGGCAACGCAGCGGCGCTAATGGCTTCGGCTACGACGCCGTGTTTATCGATGCAGAATTGGGCGTTAGTTCCGCGCAACTGAGCGCCGCGGAAAAGAATCGGCGCAGCCATCGCGGCAAAGCACTTGCCGAGCTGGCACGGTTGCTCGCCGCACGCTGATGGAAATGCCACCACTCGCACTTTACGTGCACCTGCCCTGGTGCGTCAGAAAGTGTCCTTACTGCGATTTCAATTCGCATACCGCAGGAAACGACGCGCCCCGGGCACGCTATATCGCCGCTTTGCTGGCCGATCTCGACATCGAGGCCGTACGTGCTCAAGACCGCCCGTTGTTTAGCGTGTTCCTGGGAGGTGGCACGCCGAGTCTGTTTCCGCCCGCAGATATTGCCACTCTGATAGAAGGGATTCGGCAGCGCTTCGCGCTGCTCGAGGGGGCCGAGATAAGCATGGAGGCGAACCCCGGAACCGTCGAGTGTGGCGACCCTGCCGGGTATGCAGCGGCTGGCGTCAATCGATTGTCGATCGGTGCGCAAAGCTTTAATGAGCAAGCATTGCAAAAACTCGGGCGCATACATTCCGTAACGGATATAGCACGCGCTGCAAACGAGGCGCGGGCTGCCGGGCTTGCCAACTTTAATCTCGACATCATGTACGGCCTGCCGGAGCAGAGCCTGGAGGACGCACTCGACGATCTGCGAGCTGCGGCGAGCCTGCAGCCCACGCATCTGTCCTGGTACCAGCTGACGCTCGAGCCCAATACCGTATTTCATGCGCGACCACCGGCTGGTTTGCCGGACAACGACGCTAGTTTCGAAATGCAGTCGGCCGGTCAGGCGCTGCTGGCGTCACTGGGCTATCAGCAGTATGAAGTCTCGGCTTATGCTGACAGCGACCAGCATCGCTGCGCACACAATCTTAACTATTGGTCATTTGGCGACTACCTGGCCGCAGGGGCCGGCGCGCACGGCAAGATCAGCGCTGCAGATGGCATCAGCCGCTACGCAAAGCCGGCAAATCCACAGACCTACATGCAAAGCCTTGAAACGAGCGCCAAACCGGAACCACTGACCATCCTCGGTGAGCGCGAGCTTATTTTCGAGTTCATGTTAAATGCGCTTCGGATCACAGACGGATTCGAGCTGGATCTGTTTGAACGCCGCACCGGCCTCGCCGCAGAGTCGCTCGAAAAGCGGTTGGCAGCCAGCCGGGAAAAAGGCCTGCTTGAGGAGGTATCGGACGGATTTTGGCGCGCGACAGAG
Organism: Woeseiaceae bacterium; assembly: GCA_037968975.1. Taxonomy (GTDB): domain Bacteria; phylum Pseudomonadota; class Gammaproteobacteria; order Steroidobacterales; family Woeseiaceae; genus UBA1847. Next base: position 4,155 of record JBBKWL010000173.1, read on the forward strand.
CTGGGTCAGCGCTTCTTGAATGACCTGCAATCCGAGTTTCTGCCGTGACCGGCAATAGCCCCTTTATGCACAACACCTCGCGTATGCCTGTATTTTCAGTGTGAGAGGAGCTTCTGTTCACTTCGCTTGTCTGGAAGCGATCATAAGTTATTGATTTTATAATCTTTATTAAAATGAACAGAAAATGAGCAAATTGACACGCTTCGTTGAAAATCCGCACCTTAGGTCATTCACTCAATTTTCTTCCACAGACTTATCCACAGGATCTGTGGATAACGTCAAAGCTCGCTGGGGGCTTGCGGCGATCTTCACATGCGTTTATATTACGCGCCCTTTTGGCACCCCTGTGCCGCGGAGAGAATCTAATGAAAGCCGACATCCACCCCAATTACAGCGACATCAAAGTAACCTGTAGTTGCGGTAACGAGTTCAGCACGCGTTCGACCCTCGGCGACGACCTCTCTATAGAAGTATGTTCTTCGTGCCATCCTTTCTATACAGGCAAGCAGAAGATCGTCGATTCCGGTGGACGCGTTGACAAGTTCCGCCGCAAATACGGTATCAGCAAGTAGCAGATAGATGATTGTGGGTGCTGGTTTGCCGGCGTTCAGCATCAACAAAGCGCTATCCCAGGTCTCGCAACGCGCGGGCCTGCTATGCTTGCTTGCCGGATTCAGGCCGGGACGCCCGACTACCAAGCACGAGGATAACTATGACCAAAGATGCATTCCGACTTACCAGCCCTGACGGCACAACGACGGACCTCCCTATACGGCGCGGCTCGGTTGGCCCTGATGTTATTGAGCTGAGCAAGCTATACAAAGAGCAGGGCGTTTTCACCTACGACCCAGGCTATGGCGCAACAGGAAGTTGCGAATCCGCGATCACCTATATTGACGGTGAGCAGGGCATTCTCCTGTATCGGGGCTACCCGGTTGAACAGCTCGCCGCCCATTCCAATTTCATAGAAGTTTCCTACCTGTTATTGCACGGCGAGCTACCGACCGCAGCGCAGCTCGACGCTTTTGACAACACCATTCGAACGCACACGATGCTCAACGAAGGCATGTTGAAATTCTTCAACGGGTTTCGCTACGATGCGCATCCGATGGCGATCTTGTCCGCGGTCGTGGGTTCAATGTCGGCCTATTATCACAGTGAGATGGATGCCAGTAACCCCGAGCATCGCGCCATTTTCTCACATCGCATCCTGGCGAAGTTGCCCACCATCGCCGCTGCCGCCTATAAGCTGAATATTGGTCAGCCTTTCATGTACCCGCGCAACGATCTCAACTTTTGTGAAAACCTGTTGCAGATGTTGTTTGCAGTTCCTGCTGAGCCCTACGAGATTGATCCGATTGCGGCGGAAGCGCTGGACCTGCTATTTATTCTGCACGCGGATCACGAACAAAACTGTTCGACGTCTACGGTACGTATGGCTGGTAGTTCCGGCGCCAATCCATACTCTGCCATCGCTGCTGGAATCTCCGCGCTTTGGGGGCCGGCACATGGCGGCGCCAACGAGGCGGTGCTGAACATGCTCACCGAAATTGGCGATGCGAAGAATATTTCCAAGTACGTTGACAAAGCCAAGGACAAAAACGATCCGTTTCGACTGATGGGTTTTGGTCACCGCGTGTATAAGAATTTTGATCCACGTGCGACGATCATTCGTGAAATGGCGCACAAGGTTCTGAAAAACCTGGGTCGCCAGGACACGCCGATGTTTGATCTTGCGTTGCAACTCGAAGTAGTTGCGCTAAAAGATGAATACTTCATCGAAAAGAACTTGTACCCCAACGTCGATTTTTATTCCGGCATCATCTATCGGGCGCTTGGGATCCCAACCTCGATGTTTACGGTCATGTTCGCTATCGGGCGTTGTGTTGGCTGGACGGCGCACTGGCGCGAGATGATTGCGGATCCGACGGGTCGAATCAGCCGACCGCGGCAACTGTATACAGGTGAGGTCGATCGCAACTACGTTGCTATCGGGCAACGCTAAGCGAGAAGCGCGCTGACACTTTTTTCGTCTGCGCGCCGCATGGGCTTGCCGTCAATCGGGGACAGCGGCGCCTGACGGATGCCATCGATAGGAAAAACCGTTGCTTCGATCGGCTCGCCGTCGAACTTGAATTCGTATCCCGGAATGCTGTCCGCCCGGGCGTCACGACCGCGACGACTTTTCAAGCGTCTTTCGTACAGACGACAGGCTATGCCGCGTTCTTCAAGGAACAAGGCGACAATTTCACTGCTGTCCGCAAACACATGCAGGTTAATTGCGGAATTGTCGTCGGCAGTCCCCGCCAGTACGGGTCCGACCAGGCGCGGTGTGAAATCTTCAAGCAAGCGCATCGCGGCCAACGCGGTAGTGCGCAGGCGCAACAGAAATCCGGCATGCGACTCGCCGCCGAACAGCAGCAGGTGCTCGGCAATGGCCTGTTCGATTTCCGTATTGCCGGGCAGGGCGCCGCGACTGTTCATGCCAAGCCGTTCGGCCGCTTTGCGCTTCGCTACCCGATAATCACGCAACCCCTGATCAACAATAATGCGCGCAGCCTCCTGAGCCAGCAAGCGGCGCGCACGATCATCTTCGTTGGGTGGTTTTCTCGGCATTGACTCAGAACAGGGGCTCTTCTTCCGCCTCGGACTCGTCTTCGGTGGCATCGATTCCCGAGGAGTTATTAAAAATATCCCGCATTGCCTCGGGCGCGTCGCAAGTCGGCACATGTCCGGCACGGAAAAATTCGAACATCGCGTTCAGCTGTCCGGCACGGGCGGGGCAGCCTGTTGCCTTGTCAATCCGGACCGACACGATGCCCTCAGGCTGCGGCATTTGATGTTCAGGAACGCCCTCCAGAGCTGTCCGCATGAATTCAACCCAGATGGGTAGTGCCGTGCGGGATCCTTCCTCACGCGGACCCAGCGGCAAGTCGTCGTCGTACCCTACCCAGGCCACTACCGCGAGATCGGAATTGAAACCAGCAAACCAGGCATCGCGAAAATCGTTCGAGGTACCTGTCTTGCCGGACAGGTCATTCCGGCCAAGCGCCATAGCCCGACGTCCGGTACCGCGTCGAATAACGTCGCGCATCATGTCCTGCATCAGAAAAGCGTTCTGCGCGGTGATAACGCGCGGTGCCGCATTTACGTCGGCAAACAACTCCGGCGCTGTAGAAGCATCCGGTCGGTTCTCCAGCAGGATTTCAGTTTCAAACTCCGGGTTCTGATCTTGATTAACAACGTGTGTGTTCGGGTCGGGCTCGGCGAGACACTGCGGACAAACGATCAGTGGCTCGGCCCGGTAGGCTGTCTCACCGCTCGCGTCGTAAATTGCGTCAATGACGTAGGGTTTAACGCCGTAACCGCCGTTAGCGAACACCGCATAGCCCTGCACGATGTCCAGCGGCGATGCGGAACCTGCACCAAGGGCGAGCGAACCATTGCGTGGCAGTGCTGCTTCGCCAAATCCAAACTTGGCGATATGCCGCACAGTATTACCGATGCCGGTCTCGAAGAGCAGCAGGCGTACGGAGACCAGGTTCATCGAGCGAACCAGAGCTTCGCGTACGCGGGTAGGGCCGTAAAAACGCCCCGAGTACCCGGTCGGTCGCCACACGGCCTCGAGTTCGGCCGAGCTGATAACAACAGGGGTATCGTTAATTACGGTTGCCGCTGTACTGCCGTGTTCCAGCGCTGCCGAGTAAATAAAAGGTTTGAACGATGAACCGGGCTGGCGGAAGGCCTGCGTTACCCGATTAAACTTGCTGGTCGCAAAATCGAAGCCGCCGGCAAGACTGTTGATAGCGCCGTCAAGCGGGTCGAGCGACACTACTGCACCCTGAACCTCAGGTGTTTCCGACAAAGCCCAGGTTCCGGTGGAGGTCGGCATAACAATAATGACGTCCGCAACGCTCAATACATCCTCGACCGATTCAGGTTCTGCACCCGATTCCTGCCGATCAATAAACGGCTTGGCCCAACTAATCCCGGACCATGGGATCGAATCGCGCGAACCGTCGGCCAGCATAATATCGGCGCTGTTGGCAGCAGCGTTGAGCGCAGTAACGATCGCAATTGATTGCCCGCCGGGAACATACTGCTGTAACGCTTGCTGCGCTTCGACCGGCCATTCATTGAACGGCAGCAGCAGGTCCTCCTGCAGCGCACCGAGATTGGTGAGCGGCCCACGAAAACCACGACGTCGCGTGTACTCGAGCAAGCCGTTCCTGAGAGCGTAGTTGGCTGACTTCTGCAGTCGCGAATCGAGCGTTGTTACAACCTGATAACCGGCAGTGTAAGCATCATTGCCGAATCGATTCAGCAGATCACGACGTACCATCTCGGCAACGTAATGTGCGTTCAGCTCGATCGCCGCTCCAAACAGATTCGAGACCATCGGTACAGCCATCGCTGCTTCGTACTCTGCAGCGGTAATGTAGCCGAGGGATTGCATACGACCCAGAACGTAGGCGCGCCGATTGGTCGCTTCTTCCGGGCTGGAAACCGGATTGTAGTCAGACGGTGCTGGCAACACGCCGGCGAGCGTCGCGGCTTCCGCGACGCTGATGTTGGCGAGGGTCTTGTTGAAGTAAACCTGCGATGCTGCGGCGACACCGTAGGCACGCTGGCCAAAGAACATTTTATTGAGAAAGAACGCCATGATCTGTTCTTTGCTGAACTCACGTTCTATCTGATAGGCAAGAAACGCTTCGCGTAACTTGCGTACGAACGATTGCTCGAGCGACAGGAAATAGGAGCGAGCGAGCTGCTGGGTCAGGGTGCTGCCGCCCCCGGAAATTTCTCCCGTCAGCATTAATGACGACAGCGCTCGCAATACACCACGGTAGTCAATGCCAGGGTGCACGAAGAAGCGCCGGTCTTCCGCGGCGACGAACGCGTCCACCACGTGTTGTGGAACTTCCTCGTAGGTAACCGGGATGCGCCGTCGCTCGCCAATTTCACTGATCAGGTAGCCGTCGCGACTGAATATCCGCAGTGGTACCTCCAGCTTGATGTCTCGGATCGTTTCCGCCGCCGGCAGGCTCGGCGCGGCATAGTAATAGGCGCCAATGATGCCGGCGACACTGCCGATGGTGAATACGCCGACGAGGCCAAATAGCACGACGACGACGCGCAATATGCGCGTACGTGTCGAATTACTCAGTTTCTTCCTGCTTTGAGATGTTTTTTGCATAGGGTTTGGTGCTTCCGGGCGAAATAGAGCGCAGCGATATTTTCGCTGATTCGATTAATAAAGTATGCGGATGTCCGTTCGCTGCAGACAATGTGGCAATCCAGTGGCAAAAGACCTCTGGCTGGTCCCGCTAAAGACCGAGATGATAGCGAGCCTCGGGTGCGGGCCGCAATGGTGCCCCAAATTCAGCGCAGATTCCGAAAAAAACGGTCAAATCGTCCGGTTTTTGCCTTGTGACCCGGTTTTGGGTCCGGGGCACGAACCAGTTCACGGAATGCTAGCGGCCGGACCAGTACGATACGGATCGTTGGATCGTGAACAAAGTCACGTTTTATTTAACATTTTGTTGATATATAGTTAAATCGAATTGCTCAGGTCCAGATTACATTTGACTCGCAACTTACCGACCTAGAAGGAAAAATACGTGTTTTTCGGAAAAAAATCTCAACCGCTGTTGGGTCTCGATATCACCACGTCGTCGGTCAAGCTAATTGAGCTTTCCCAGACGGGTAAGCGTTTTCGTGTCGAGTCGTATTCTGCGGAGCCAACCCCCCCTAGTTCGGTCAGTGAGAAGGCAATTGTTGATGCCAAGGCCGTAGGTGAGGCCATCCGCCGCGCGGTCAAGCGGGCCGGCGCAAAAGCCACCGATGTGGCCGTCGCCATAAGCGGTGACGCAGCTATTACCAAGGTCATTCAGATGCCGTCCAGCCTTTCGGAGAGAGATCTCGAAGGCCAGGTCGAAATTCAGGCTGACCAGTACATCCCGTTCCCGATGGAAGAAGTCAGCTTTGACTATGAAATCGTGGGTCCGAACGAAAAGGACCCGGAGCTTATGGATGTGCTACTGGTTGCAACCCGTACCGATAATGTAGAGCAGCGCCAGGCAGCGGTAACCGCCGCCGGACTCGAGACTCACGTTGTCGACGTGGAGGCGTTTGCACTTGAAAATGCCTGCGCATTGCTCAGCCATCAAATCCCGGACAACGGCGTAGGGCAATCCGTCGCGGTCGTCGACATCGGCGCCAGCAGCACGACCTTCAGTGTACTGTCGGATCTCAAGGTGATTTATACGCGCGACTTCAACTTTGGCGGCCAGCAACTGACTGAAGAAATCATGCGCACCTATGGTCTTTCCATGGAGGACGCCGGGCGCGCGAAGAAGCAAGGCGGCTTACCCAGTAACTATCAGCCTGAAGTGCTCGAGCCGTTTATCGACGACATGACACAACAGGTGAGTCGTTCGCTGCAGTTCTACCTGGCATCAGCCGGTGGCCGCGAGCAACCGGACATGATTCTTGTTTGTGGCGGTTGTGCCAACATTCCAGGAATTGCCGACGTCATATCCAGCCGCGTAGGTATACCGACCGAGATCGGTGATCCTCTCGGCCAGATGAAGATTTCATCCAAAGCAAAATCACAGGGCGTGCACAAAGACGCAACCGCTCTGCTGACTGCCTGCGGACTTGCATTAAGGAGCTTCGACTAATATGCCACGGATTAATTTACTCCCATGGCGCGAGGCCGAGCGTAAAAAGCGTCAACGCGACTTTGGGGTCGCACTGGCCGGCGGATTCGTTGCCGCTGCTGTTTGCATCCTCGGTACGATATTCGTGTACTCGCAGATGATCGACAATCAGGAGCAACGCAACGAGCGGCTGACTGCAGAGATCGCCAATCTCGAGAAAAGTATCCAGGAAATTGATGGGCTTGAAAGGCAGAAAGAACGCCTGCTCGCGCGCATGGAAATCATTGAGCAGCTGCAGAAAAGTCGCCCGGAGATCGTGCATCTGTTTGACGAGATCGCGCGACAAATGCCCGACGGCGTTTATCTGACCGGCATGAAGCAAACTGGCGCAAAAGTAGAGGTTCGTGGAGTGGCTCAGTCGAGTACTCGGGTATCTGCGCTGATGCGGCAGGTCGATGCGTCTGACTGGATGGCTGACCCGGAAGTGGAACGTGTCGAAACGACTACAGCGGGTTCGTCACGACAAGCCGAGTTTGTCGTCAATCTTAAACAAGAACATGCGAACGCCGCGGCGGAGGATTTCGAATGAACGTCGTTGAAGAACTCAAGTATCTGGATGTAAACGATGTTGGCCGTTGGCCGCTGATGTTTCGTGCAGCCGTCATCGTCATCGTGTTTGCCGTTGTTCTGGCAACCGGCATCTGGTTCACGATTGTCAAAGACAAAGCACCGCAGCTGGAACGGGCACAGGAAGACGAAGCAACGCTGCGCGTTACATTTGAGAACAAGCAACGCAAAGCGGCTAACTACGATGCCTATAAGGCACAGCTGGCGCAGATCGAACAGTCATTCGGCACCATGTTGCGGCAGCTTCCGGGTGAAACTGAAATTCCGAGCCTGATCGTCGATATTTCACAAACCGGACTTGCTGCAGGCTTGCGAGAAAGGTTGTTTCAGCCGCAGGGCGAAGCGCCGAAAGATTTCTATGCCGAGAAGCCAATTCGAATTCGTTTGTCGGGTGGCTATCATGAGATCGCGAATTTCGTGAGCGGTATCGCAGCATTGCCGCGCATCGTAACTCTGCATGACATCAATATCACTCCAGAGGATCAGGACAATTTTGACCAGCTCAGCCTCGAGGTTACGGCGAAAACATATCGCTACCTGGATGAAGCTGGAGACCAGTCATGAGTGCACTGCAGTTAATTCGCACTGGCCTGATCCTGTCGATAGCCGTACTCGGTACGAGTGCGTGCAGTTCTGATAACGACGATCTTGATAAATATATTAATGAAGTCAAAGCGCGCCCCGGCGGCCGTATTGACCCGTTACCTGAGATCACGCCGTACGAAATCTTCACCTACGTAGCGGATGCTGAACAGATTCGTTCACCATTTGTACCCGATACTCCGCAGGTAGCAGCGGGTGGCGGGACCGGTCTGCGTCCGGAAGAGGACAGGAGTCCGGAGTTTCTTGAAAGCCATTCGCTCGACACGCTGCGTATGGTTGGAACACTGGATATCAGCGAAACGCTGTACGGACTTGTGCAAACCTCGGACGGTTTGATTCACCGCGTCGTGCCCGGCAATTACATGGGTCAGAACGACGGACGGATCACTGCAATAACAGAATCAGAAATCGACATAGTTGAAATTATCTCTGACGGGATCGGTGGCTACATTGAAAGAGACGCCGCTATAAGTCTTTCAGACTGATACCTGAATGGAACTGGGAGTAATTGGAATGATGCTCAAAATAAAACAGACGGTCGGTCACCTCACGGTGCTAAAACTGGCTGCCTTGTCACAGGCTTTGTTGCTGCTGTTTGTAGGAATGACTGCAAGCGCACAAGAAGGCAACCGCCTGCAGGACATTCAGGTTCAGACCTTGCCTGGCCAAAGGGTGGAGTTGAAGTTAATCATGACCGGCACGGCGCCTGAGCCGCTGGCGTTCACGATCGACAATCCGGCTCGTATCGCTTTGGACTTGCCGGACACCGCACTGGGCCTCACTTCGCGTCGCCGCGATGTCAACCTTGGTCCTTTGGACACAATTTTGACGGCAGAAGCAAACGGACGTACGCGAGTGGTCCTTAACCTGGACGAAATGGTTAGCTACGAGACACGCCGCAGCGGCAACACAGTAACGATCATTCTTGGCGATGGAGACGACTACAGCGACGACACTACCCAGTTCGCAAGCGCTGCTGCTTCATCTTCCGCCTCTTCGTCACAGTCTTATGCCAGCGCCGGTGGCGCGCGGTCTATTTCCAGTGTCGATTTCCGCCGCACCCGAGACGGTGGTGGTCGCGTCATTGTTAACCTGACTGACCCAACCACGCCAGTTGATATTCGCCAGGAAGGCGGCCGTGTTGTCGCGATATTCAAGGACACTGGTTTGCCGCCCGAGCTGATGCGTCGCCTGGACGTTATGGACTTCGCGACCCCGGTTGCGACCGTCGATACTCTGCGCACCAACCTCGACACGCGAATCGTGATCTCTGCTGAGGGCAAGTATGAGCAACTCGCCTACCAGACGGATAATGAGTTCACGATCGAGATCAATCCGGTTGTGGACGAAGACGCCGAGCAATCGAGCCTGTTCTCCGAGACCAAAGAATATGAGGGACAGCGCCTGACGCTGAATTTCCAGGACATCGAAACGCGCGCTGTACTGCAGCTGCTCGCCGAGACATCAGGACGTAACATTGTTGTGTCCGACACGGTGCAAGGCAATGTCACATTGCGATTGCGCAACGTACCGTGGGATCAGGCACTGGATATTGTAATGACAACCAAGGGTCTGGACATGCGCCAGAACGGTAATGTCATTATCGTCGCACCGGCAGAAGAAATTTCTGCCAGAGAAACGGCTGACCTCGAAGCGGCACAGGCTATTAGTGAACTCGAGCAACTTTACTCTGAATTCCTGCAGGTGAATTACGCGAAGGCGAGTGACCTTGCCAGTCTGGTCAGTGGCGACAGTGGCAACACACTACTGTCAGACCGTGGCAGCATTGCGGTTGACGATCGAACCAATACATTGTTGGTGCAGGATACGGCCGAGCGACTGCAAAACATTCGCCGCCTGGTTCGGACCCTGGATATTCCCATCAAGCAGGTGCTGATCGAAACGCGCATCGTCGTGGTCAATGATGACTTCAGTCGTGACCTGGGTATTCGACTCGGCGTTACGGGCATCGACGAGAACAGCTCTGGTGATGGCGGCATCTTCGTATCCGGCAACGGCGCCGGCACCGACACGATGGTTAACTCAGCCATCAACAATCTGGGCACGACCGGCTCTATCTTCCCGGTTGAAGTTCCGCAGCTGACAAATCGCTACAACGTTAGTGTTCCGATTGCAGAAGCCGCGGGCCGTTTTTCACTGGCTGTGCTCGAGTCTGACTACCTCGTAGATCTGGAATTGTCGGCACTGGAAGCTGAAGGCCGCGGCGAGATCGTATCAACGCCGCGCGTTATTACAGCGAACCAGAAGGAAGCCAGCATTGAACAGGGTGTGGAAATTCCTTACCAGCAATCAGCATCATCCGGCGCGACGACAGTGCAGTTCAAGAAAGCTGTTCTCAGTCTGACCGTTACTCCGCAGATCACACCGGACAACAACATCATCATGGACCTGCGGGTGCATAAGGATAACGTTGGCGAGATCATTTCCACCGGTGGCCTTGGCGGCACGGTTCCGAGTATCGATACCCGGGCTGTGGAAACCCAGGTTCTGGTGGCGAATGGTCAGACTGTTGTGCTTGGCGGTATCTACGAGACTGAGCGACGTGAGACGGTTAGCAAGGTACCGTTCCTTGGCGATATTCCGTTTGCTGGAGCTTTGTTCCGCAGCAAAAAGAACATCAACAACAAGGCAGAGCTGTTAATCTTCGTGACGCCACGGATTCTGGACGAAGGCTCAAGCATCTACTAAAACCGGGGACAGTTTACTCAAACCCCTATTTTTGAAATGATTGATTGAGTGATGGTGGTGGCGGTTACCCAAGGTAGCTGCCGCCCATATCCAAGAAGAGCCAACCTTTGGGTTGGCTTTCTCTTTCCTACAGGAAACAAATGAAACAACCGCAAAACGTGTTTCTGATCGGCCCGATGGGGGCAGGCAAGTCCGCAGTTGGTCGACAACTTGCCAAGATGTTGCACCTGTCCTTCGTTGATAGTGATGATGAGATCGAGACGCGCACCGGCGTCGACATACCCTTTATCTTCGAGAAAGAGGGCGAAGAAGGTTTCCGCAAGCGAGAAGCCAAAGTTATAGATGACCTCTCCGCGATGGATGCCGTCGTACTGGCCACCGGCGGCGGCGCCATCGTAAACCCTCAGAACCGTAGTCACCTGGGTGCGAGGGGTTTCGTCGTTTATCTCTTCACAACCGTCGACCAACAAGTTGCCAGAACACAGAAAGGTCGTGAGCGACCGATGCTGGCACAGGGCGACAGTCGCGAAATCCTCGAAGGCCTGATGACCGTTCGCGACCCGCTTTACCGCGAGATTGCGGACCTGACTGTCGAGACCGACGGTCGCAAGGTCAAAGCGGTTGCCGGCGAAATCCTGGAGCGCTTATAGCTGCTCTTTCGGGTAATCTAATACCCATGTCCGATATGAAAATCATTGATGTTGAGCTGGGTCTGCGCCGCTACCCGATTATCATCGGCGCCGGCTTGCTAGGCGGTGACTTTGATCTGGGCGAATACCTGGTTGGCACTGATTGTCTGATCGTCAGCAACGAAACAGTCGCACCGCTGTATCTGTCCAAGCTCCGACAAAATCTGCCGGGCAAGTCAATCGCAACGCTGGATTTGCCTGACGGTGAGTCCTTCAAGACCACTGATACGCTGCACACAGTCCTGGACAAGCTGGTCGATATGGGTGCCAATCGGGACACAACTGTCGTGGCGCTCGGTGGCGGGGTCGTTGGCGATATTGCCGGATTCGCTGCAGCCAGCTACATGCGCGGTATCGGATTCGTGCAGGTGCCTACAACACTGCTGGCCCAGGTCGACTCATCGGTCGGCGGCAAGACGGGCATCAATCATGCGCAGGGCAAGAATCTAATCGGTGCCTTTTACCAACCCGGCGTGGTGCTCATTGATACAAACACGCTCCGGACCTTGCCAGACAGAGAGCTAAAGGCCGGATTAGCGGAAGTCATCAAATACGGGGCGATTGCAGACCTCGCATTCTTTGTCTGGCTTGAAGAAAATCTCGATGCGTTGTTGGCCGGCGACGGCGCGGCCCTCGCGTATGCGATCGAACGTTCCTGTGCGATCAAGGCCGCGGTTGTTGCAGAGGATGAGCGCGAATCAGGGCGCCGCGCTATCCTGAATTTCGGCCACACGTTTGGCCATGCTATTGAAAATTGTCTCGGCTATGGAGAGTGGTTGCATGGCGAGGCCGTAGCAGTTGGAATGCTCATGGCCGCCGAGCTTAGTGACGTCGATGCGTCCGTAGCGAAGCGTCTGAAGACGCTGATTGAGCGGGCCGGTTTGCCGACCGAAGTTCCCGACATTGGCAGCGAGAGAATGCTGGCGGCGATGAGTCGCGACAAGAAAGTACAAAAAAAGGAAATACGCTTCGTGCTGCTACGCGAGTTGGGCGACGCATTCATTACCGCAGATGTGGACATCGGTCGTCTCAGGCAACTCTGTGAGGCTGGCGCCTGATGTCGATGGCGCCGTATGCGGCAGACGCAGCAAGCAGTCGCGGCAGGCGGTACCCGGAAGTCCGCTCGCGATACCGGGGTGAATATCAGCGCGATCGTGACCGCATCATTCATTCAACAGCGTTTCGCAGGCTCGTTTACAAGACGCAGGTATTCGTGAATCACGAGGGCGACCTGTACCGCACCCGGTTGACCCACTCGCTCGAGGTCGCACAGATCGCGCGTACCGTCGCGGTGGCGTTGCAGTTGAACGAGCCCCTGACCGAGGCCATCAGTCTTGCTCATGATCTTGGTCATACACCATTCGGGCATGCCGGCCAGGATGCGCTGAATGCCTGCATGCGCGATTTCGGGGGCTTTGAGCACAACCTGCAATCGCTTCGCGTTGTCGATGAACTGGAAGCGAAGTACGCGGACTTCCCGGGTCTCAATCTGATGTTCGAGACTCGCGAAGGCATTCTCAAACACTGTTCCGTGAAGAATGCGAAGCAGCTGGGCGACGTTGGGGAGCGCTTTCTTAAACGTGAGCAGCCGGGGCTTGAAGGGCAGCTGGCGAATGTTGCGGATGCGATCGCGTATAACAATCACGATGTGGATGATGGCTTTCGCGCCGGCTTGCTAAGCCTTGAACAATTGCGTGATCAGGCACTGTTTGGTCCGCAGTACGATGAAGTGCAGCGACGCTACCCGGAGCTCGAAGACCGCCGATTCATCTTCGAGATAATCCGTCGCATGATTGATACTGTGGTTACAGACCTCATTGAAAACACGCAACGCAATATTGAAGCAGCGAATCCGAAATCGATCGACGACGTGCGCAAGGCTGACAAAGCGATGGTTGTCATGTCCGCCGAGATCTACGAGCAGCACGTAGCGTTGAAACGGTTCTTGAGCAAACACCTGTACTCGCACGAGAAGAAACTGGAGATGACTCAGCGGGCACAGGCGATTGTGCGCGAACTATTTGCAATCTACATGGCCGACGTTGCATGTATGCCGGATGAGTTTTGCAGTAAGGCCATGCAGGAGGACGACTATGGCAAGGCGCGGGTGGTCGCAGACTATATCGCGGGCATGACTGACCGCTACGCAATCGCGGAACACGAGCGCATCGTGGGCTGATAGAATGCGCGGCGCTAACATTTTGAATCAGGAAGACGGTTTGACTAAGAAAAACATTAGCAGCAGGGACCGCTTGATATTTGCAATGGACGTGCCGGATTGCGACCAGGCCCGTGAGCTGGCGACCGAACTTGGCGAGGCCGTAACGTTCTACAAAATCGGACTCGAGCTCATGATGAGCGGCGGTTATTTCGAACTGCTGGAATGGATGCTCGCGCGTGACAAAAAAGTATTTTGCGATCTGAAATTTTTTGATATTCCGGCGACAGTCGGATCTGCCGTGCGGCAACTCAAAGATCGCGGCGCGAGCTTCGTTACTGTGCACGGCAATCAGTCGATCATGGAAGCCGCTGCAGCGAACAAAGGCGACTCGCTCAAGGTTCTCGGTGTAACGGTGCTGACCAGCCTTGATCGCGGCGACCTGGATGATCTCGGCTTCGATTGCGACATTGAGAAGCTGGTTATTTCACGGGCACGCAGAGCGCTGGAGGCGGGTTGCGACGGCGTCATCTCGTCCGGGCTCGAAGTACCGAAGCTACGTGAGCATATCGACTCCAGGCTGCTGGTCATCACGCCCGGAATTCGACCGGTCGACAACAAGCCCGAAGGGGACCAGAAACGCGTGGTCACGGTAGAGACCGCATTCGCCAATGGTGCTGATTACATTGTGGTCGGCCGGCCAATTCGCGATGCCGACAAGCCACGTGCAGCCGCCGAAGCCATTCAGGCCACGATAGCCTCCCAGGTAGGGGCCTAGATGACAGACCTGAAGAACGACCTGCTGCTGCGCGCATTGTTGCGTGAGCCTGTGGAGCGCACACCGGTGTGGATCATGCGCCAGGCGGGCCGTTACCTGCCGGAGTACCGCAAGGTTCGGGAACAGGCGGGCGACTTCATGAGCGTTTGTTCGAATCCCGAGCTGGCATGTGAAGTGACCATGCAGCCCTTACGTCGCTTCAAACTCGATGCGGCAATTTTGTTTTCGGATATCCTGACCATTCCCGATGCAATGGGACTCGGTCTGTACTTCGCAGCTGGCGAAGGCCCGCGTTTTAAGCGGCCGGTGCAGACCGTATCCGCCATTCGTAACCTTAAGCGACCGGACGTCGAGAAAAAACTGGCTTACGTATTCGAGGCGGTGAGCAGAATACGCCGCGAGCTCAATGGAAGTGTGCCGTTGATCGGCTTCGCCGGTAGCCCCTGGACCGTTGCGACCTACATGGTCGAGGGCCGGTCAAGCCGTGATTTCGCAACAATTAAAGCCTTGGCGGCAGAGAATCCCGAGGCGCTTGCCATGCTGCTGGATACGGTTGCGCAGACCACCACAGACTACCTGAACGCACAGGTTGCAGCAGGAGCTCAAGCGATCATGGTCTTCGATACCTGGGGAGCAACACTCGCGCGCGATGATTATCGACGCTTCTCACTTGCAAGCATGCAAAAAATTGTCGATGGCTTAACGCGAGAAGGCGACGGTCGTCGGGTACCTGTCATTCTTTTTACAAAAGGCGCGGGACCGCTAATGACCGACATGCTCGAAACGGATTGCGATGCGCTGGGTGTTGACTGGACCACCGACCTGGCAACGGCGCGCAAATATGTGAACGATAAAGTGGCATTGCAAGGCAATCTGAATCCAGCAACCTTGCGCGAGTCGCCACAGATCATTCGTGACGGTGTTGCAGAGGTTCTGAAAAGTTATGGCACGGGACCGGGGCATGTATTCAATCTGGGTCACGGCATTACGCCGGACATTGATCCTGAACATCTTGGCGTGCTGGTTGACGCCGTGCACGAGCTAAGCCCGCAATATCACGCTACTTGATCTCGACTTCAATCACGCTGCATTGCTGCACAACATTGGCAGTGACTCCACCGTGAGATTCGGCCGCTGCCCAGATCGGGGTGCCGAACTTGAAGGACTCCATTTGCCTGCTACCGTCTGCAGCGTCCCGCATCCAGGCACAAGGATTCAGATAAACGATTACCCGATCGGGATGCGAGTGCAGCAGCGGCGTTTCCCCGGGCCGGATGGTTTTCCTGAGAACGCGGACTTTTTCATTCTCAAAAGCGAGTTCGTAAATGTGTGGAGCGACACGTACCGGATCTAATGCCGCCGGGGTCGCCGCCATTCCGACGACAAACGCAAATATCAAAAGCAGTGCCAGATACGGCAAACGAATTCGCACTTGCTGTCTCCTAAGCGTCGCGCAGCGCACGACGCAGAATCTTGCCAACGTTCGTTTTGGGAAGCTCGTCGCGAAACTCAACGACTCGAGGTCGTTTGTAGTTGGTCAGGTTTTCTTTGCAATAGTCGAGCACATCCTGTTCCGTAACGCTGTCGTTCTTGCGTACCACAAATATCTTGACGACCTCGCCCGAGTGCTCATTCTCGATACCGATCGCGGCTGCTTCGAGAATGCCGTCCATCTCGACGACGACGTTTTCGATTTCATTCGGATACACATTGAAACCGGACACCAGGATCATGTCCTTCTTGCGATCTTCAATGAAAACAAAGCCGTTTTCATCGACACGTCCGATATCACCGGTTCGTAGCCAGCCGCCGGGTAGCATCACGTTCTCTGTTTCTGCGGGCCGTCGCCAGTAACCTTCCATCACCTGTGGGCCCTTGATGCAGATTTCGCCGGCTTCGCCTATCCCCAGTTCCTTACCGTCGTCGTCGCGAATGCTAACGTCGGTCGAAGGGATCGGGAGACCTATCGAGCCTGTAAACTCAGCGCCGATTGGATTCACGATTGCGACCGGGGACGTTTCGGTCAGCCCGTAGCCCTGCAGTATCGGGTGGCCGGTCCGCTCGCGCCATTCTTTGGCGACTGCGGGCTGCACGGCCATGCCACCTCCGATACAGACGCGCAGCGAACTAAAGTCGATCTTGTCGAATGACTTCGTATTGAGCAACGCTGAGAACATCGTATTGACGGCCGTCAGCAAATTGAATGGATAACGAGCGATCTCCTTGGCGAAGCCCTCGAAATCGCGCGGATTGGTGATCAATACGTTTAAACCGCCCTGTGCCATAACAGTGAGGCAATTACCCTGCAACGAAAAAATATGGTAAAGCGGCAGCGCAGTAATGGCGATCACCGAATCGAAATCCGCGTACGCGTTCGCCTGCCAGATCAGTGTCTGTTGAACATTCGACACCATGTTGCGGTGACTGAGCATGGCCCCCTTGGATACCCCGGTGGTACCGCCGGTGTACTGCAGAAAAGCAATATCGGCAAAACCGAGCTCAACCGGTCTGAGTTGCAATGATTCACCAGCGCGCAGCACCGCCTTAAAGCGGCGACTGCCGGGCAGCGAGTACTTCGGCACAGCCTTTTTGATGTACCGCAGAACGAAATTGGTTAGCGCACCCTTCGGAAAACTGAGCATATCGCCAACGCCAGTGACCACGACTTGTTCAATGCTGGTCTTCGCCACAACGCCTGCGAGTATGTGTGCGAAGTTTTCAAGAATGATGATGCACTTGGCGCCGGAATCGCTTAACTGATGCTCCAGTTCGCGGCCGGTATACAGAGGGTTGACGTTGACGACGACCAGACCGGCGCGAAAAATCCCGCACAGGGCCACCGGGTACTGCAGGATATTGGGCAACATGATTGCTACGCGTTCGCCGCGTGTCAGGCCGAGTGACTGCTGCAGATAGGCCGCGAACTGGTTGGACTGTTGGTCCAGTTGGCGATAACTCAGCGTCGTGCCCATATTTGTATACGCCGGGCGGTCCGGAAACTCTTTGAAAGTGCTTTCAAACATCTCGCGAAGCGAACGAAATTTAGATGGCGGCATTTCTGCCGGAATGCCCTCCGGGTAAGACTTTAGCCAGATTTTTTCCAAGACAAGATCCTATTCCGATAGAGCTGAGTGAATAATGGGCCAGGCATTGTCCAGCAACAGAGGCTGAGCCAGTGCGTTCGGGTGAATTCCATCAGACTGCATCAAATCCTCATTCAGAGCGACACCTTCCATGAAAAACTCGATCCATGGCACCTCGAGCTCACCGGCGAGCTCCCGAAATACACTCTCAAACTCTTCGATATAGCGCTGACCATAATTTGGCGGAATGCGAATTCCCAGCAAGACCACAGCAGCGCCGGAAGCGGTGCTGGTCTGAATAATCTTACGCAAATTGGCGCGCATCCGATCTGGCGGGATGCCACGTAAGCCGTCATTTCCGCCCAGCTCAAGAATAATCAGCGCCGGGGAAAAAGACTCTACGGCCTGGCCGATTCGCGCTGCGCCGCCCTCGGTTGTGTCGCCGCTAATACTGGCGTTCACCACCCGATGTTCGTACCCTTGTTCCTGCAGACGGGCTTGCAACAAAGTAGCCCATGATTGGTCAACATCAATACCGTAGCCGGCACTCAGGCTGTCACCGAACACCAGAACGGTCGGCGTCTCCGAGCCGAACGCTTGAACGTTTAATACTAATAACAAAAGGGCAAAAATTCGACGCATGGATAATCAGCCACTCAATGCTGCGGTAGTTCTCGAAGCGAATGCAATCAGCAAACAGGTTAGCAGCCCCGAGGGCCATCTGACTATTCTTTCAGAGGTTAGTTTCCAGATTTCCAAAGGTGAGACGGTTGCAGTAGTCGGACCCTCGGGCGCTGGCAAGTCAACGCTGCTCGCGTTGCTGGCTGGCCTGGATTTACCCTCCGCAGGGCACGTCGAACTGAACGGTCATAATCTGGGTGAACTCGACGAAGACGGACGCGCCCGGGTTCGGGCCGAAAGCGTTGGTTTCGTATTTCAATCATTTCATCTCGTGCCATCACTTAATGCACTCGAGAATGTCATGTTGCCGCTGGAGCTCGCCGGGGCAGCGGACGCGCGTAAATCTGCACATGCAATCATCGATCAGGTTGGCCTCACTGAGCGCTGGCGCCATTACCCTGCGCAGCTTTCCGGTGGTGAAAAGCAACGCGTCGCGATCGCTCGAGCTTTCGCAATGGAGCCGGCAGTTTTGTTTGCGGATGAACCCACGGGGAACCTGGATAGCCGCACGGGCAGCATCATCATGAACCTGATGTTCGAGCTCAATCAGAATTCTTCGACAACACTGGTGCTGGTGACCCACGATCTGTCGCTCGCACAGCGCTGCGACCGAATATTAACGCTGGATGCCGGACGCCTGGTGGACGACCAGTTGGCGGCCAACAGCAAGGACGCAGAATGAAGGCGATCGCTTTCGCAATCCGCAGCTTTGGCCGCGAACTGCGCTCTGGCGAGGTCATCGTGCTGCTGTCGGCTGTCGCGTTAGCGGTTGGCGTATTGACTGCTGTGGGGTTTCTTACAGATCGCATTGGCAAAGCGGTCGCCCGCCAGGCGAATGAGGTTCTGGCCGCGGACCTGCGCCTGCGCTCTCAGGAAACGGTACCGGTCATCTACCGCGAGGAGGCGCGACGCTTCAATTTACAAACCGCAGAAACGCAAACATTTCCGAGCGTGGTCTTTGCCGACGACCTAAGCGCGCTGGCCACTATCAAAGCCGTTAGCGAAAATTACCCGCTGCGCGGCGCGGTTCGCATTTCGGACACGCTTTTTGGCGAACAACGGACGGTCGATTCGATACCGCCGCGTGGCGAGGTGTGGGCCGATGGGTCTTTCTTGGCTCGAGTCAACGCCGATGTTGGCGATCGGGTCATGGTCGGTGACTTATCGATGCTGGTTTCTGCTGTGCTGACCTATCGCCCGGATCAGTCAGTGGGGTTCGCATCGCTGGCGCCCTCGTTGCTTGTGAATATTGCTGACATTCCGGATACCAAACTCATCGGCGAGGGCAGTCGTACTGGCTATGCATTGCTCGTCGCGGGGGATCTGGACGACGTAGAGGAGTTCTTTGCCGCGATCGAGGACGAGCTGCCGGACGCAATTCGGGTAACGAATCGGGAAGAGAGGAGCGAGCGTGCTTATAACGCGGCAGACAGGGCGCAACGCTTTCTTTCTCTGACAGCGGTCATCAGTTTATTGCTAAGTGCTGTTGCCGTGTCGATGTCGGCGCGACGCTTCGCACAACGCCGTATGGACACAGTTGCGCTCATGAAAAGCCTGGGCGCTACACAGGGATTCGTCATTTCGGTTGCTGTCGTACAGCTCGTAATGCTCGGATTTCTGGGCGTGACCATCGGCAGTATTGTGGGGTACGCCGCTGAAGAGGGCCTGGCCTGGGTTCTCGCCGACATTATTGCCGCCGATTTACCTGGAGCGGGGCCGATGCCGGTCATTCTCGCCAGTGGCAGTGCGCTGGTCTTGTTAGTGGGCTTTGCGCTGCCGTCGATGTTGCAGCTGCGAAACACCCCACCACTTCGCATCCTGCGGCACGACATGATGCCGCCTGCGCCGTCGCGGCTGCTGGTTGCAGGTCTCGCGCTGGCCGCCGTCGCGGCGCTTTTGTATCGCAGCGTAGGTGATGCAACCATGTTGTTGATTCTGCTGGGTGGCATCATCGTCATTGCAGCGTCACTGTACCTGGTGGGTCGATTATTGGTCGCGAGCATGGGTCGCTTTCGCTCCGGTGTTGGTGTTGCCTGGCGTTACGGTCTTGCCAATGTCGCCCGTCGTGGTCGTGCGAGCGCTGTGCAGGTAGTCGCATTCGGTCTCGGACTGACGATGCTGTTGTTGCTGACAATCGTGCGTACGGATTTGCTACAGGGGTGGCGAGCAACCGTTGATAACAATGCGCCAAATCACTTCATGATCAATATTCAGCCGCATGAGCTCGAGTCTGTCGCCGCCGTTTTTGCAGCGGCGGGTATCGCAGAGCCAGATTTCGTGCCGCTGGTACGAGCCCGCATGACAACGATCAATGGCGAGGACGTAAAGACCCGCAAATACCCGGACCCCGGCGGCGAATGGATGGCGAATCGGGAAGCGAACTTGTCGTTTACGGCAAAGCTGTCGGACAGCAATGAAATCATCGACGGGGAATGGTGGGCTGAGGATTATAACGGGCCGCCGCTGGTTTCGGTTGAAGAAGAGGCGGCGGTAGAAACCGGTCTGGGCCTGGGCGATAAGATCGTTTTCATGGTCGCGGGACAGGAAATTGAACTGACCATCGCGAGCATTCGACGCGTCAACTGGGATTCTTTTCAGCCCAACTTTTTTATGGTGTTGTCGCCAGGCGCGCTTGACAAAATGCCCACCACCTATATTTCAGCGCTACACCTGACCGACCAGCATCAACCGGTTCTGGTTTCGTTGGTGCGCAAACACCCGAGCATTTCGGTGATCGATATCGATGCCATCCTGGAGCAGGTTCGCGGCATCATCGACAAGGCGAGTATGGCCGTTCAGGCGGTGTTCGCGTTCACACTGGTTGCAGGCATCGTGGTGTTGTTCGCTGCGGTACAGTCGACCATTGACGAACGACGCTTCGAGAGTGCCATGTTGCGCGCGTTGGGCGCCCAGAAACGTACTGTGTTTGCCGGTGTCATGACGGAGTTCGCGGCCCTGGGCCTTGCCGCCGGCGTACTTGCATCCGCAGGTGCCTCGATTCTCGCTGCTGTCGTGGCTGAACAGTTGTTTGAGCTGCCCTACGTGTTCAACCCCTGGTTGTGGGCAACGGGAATTGCCGCGGGAGTGCTCATTGTCTGCGCCAGCGGTTTTCTTGCTGCTCGCAGCGCAATAAACGCGCCGCCAGTTGAGGTACTGAGAGCGGCATGAGCCTCAACGAAACTTTATCCTGCGGCTTCGTGCTCGCAAGGGAAACTGACGCGGGCTGTGTGACCCTGATGTTACGGGCCTACCATCACTGGGATTTTCCAAAGGGCCTGCGTGAGGATGGTGAAGGCGCGATAGAAGCGGCAATTCGCGAAGTCGGCGAGGAAACCGGTATCCAGGACCTCCACATGGAATGGGGAGAACGGTTTATGGATACCGGGCCCTATAGCCGTGGCAAGACGGCGCGCTATTACCTCGCCAGAACGGCAAGCGCGGACGTTGTCATGGGACTGTCGCCGGAAACCGGCCAACCGGAACACCATGAGTGGCGCTGGGTGAGTTTTGACGAGGCCTACGACCTGTCAGCGCCGCGGGTCAAGAGTATAGTGCAGTGGGCGCGCCAGGTCATCGGGGTGTAAAGCCGGCAAGCTCACCCATTTTGTTGTGCGGCCGTTAGACGACCCTGTTGCGCCGTTCACCGTCGATAAACGCAGCTGCATTTGCAGCGAGTTGATCGATCGCGTTCTGTCTTGCCCGATCCGTACCCCAGGCAATGTGCGGTGTCACGATGAGGTTGTCACCGCGGTAGTCCAGCAAGGCATCACCATTTACCGGCGGTTCCTGTGCGAGCACATCAATCGCCGCCCCGGCAAGATGGCCGGAGCTCAGCGCCGCGACCAGCGCGGCTGAGTTCACGAGTGCGCCACGCGCCGTATTAATAAGAATAGCGCCGTGCTTCATGCCGCCGATGGTGGTCGCGTCAAACAGATCGCGGGTGGCATTCGTCAAAGGGCAATGCAACGAGATCACATCAGACAGTGCGATGACGTCGTCGAAGGCCACCCGACCTGCGGCCACCTCGGCGGACCCTGGACGAGCGGCTACGAGTACCTGCATCCCGAAAGCGCGAGCCGCTGCCGCCACGCCCTGGCCCAACGCGCCATTGCCCACGATGCCAAGCGTCATCCCGGAGAGTTGCCGCAGCGGAAAATTGAGCATGCAGAACTGATCGGCCTGCTGCCAGTCGCCTGCTTTCACAGAGGCAGCGTAGCGATGCAGGCTGTGGGTCAGCATCAGCAGCACGCCCATCACGTGTTCCACCACTGACTCGGTGCAATACGCCCGGATATTGGCGACGGCGATCCCGTTTTTCTTCGCCGTAGCGAGGTCGATGTTGTCGGTGCCGGTCGCAGTGAGACCGATGTAGCGCAGCTTGCCGGCCTCCTGTAACAACTCTGCCGTGAGCTGAATCTTGTTGGTGAAAACGAACTCAGCCGCTTTAATGCGAGCGGCGATCTGATCGTCACGGCTGTCAGCAAACAACTCGAGCGTCGAAAACTGCTCCTCCAATGCGGTCAGATCCAGGTCCGGGCCCATGGTTGCGTAGTCAAGAAATACAGCTTGCATTGATATTTTCTGGTCTCTGTCACACAGTGCATGACGATGACGGATGAATACTGGAAACGCAAATCACTGGCGCAAATGAGCGCCACGGAGTGGGAAGGGCTCTGCGATGGCTGTGCGTTGTGTTGTATGCACAAGCTGGAAGACGCGGACAGTGGCGAAGTCTTTTACACCGATATTGCCTGCCGCTTACTCGACGTAGATACCTGTCGCTGCACGGACTACTCGAACCGGGTCAAGCGGGTGGCCGAGTGCCTGGTACTGACGGTCGACCAGCCAGAGAGCTTTACGTGGCTGCCCGATAGCTGTGCCTACAAGCGCCTGGCGAACGGCAAGGATCTGCCGCAGTGGCATCCGTTACTGACTGGCGATCCGAATTCAGTGCACGAAGCGGGTGTATCGGTGCGCGGCAAAGCAATTTCCGAAACTGAAACAACTGAGTTCACGGTACTTCAACAGATGAGCAATATTGATGAGTAGTTATCCAAGCATTCCGCTGCCGAATTACGTGGAATACCCGGTGGCAGAAATGCGCCGGCGCGTGGCGAATTTTTATGCAGACGTTGCTCGGCGGCGTACGGTACGCGAGTTTTCGGACCGACCTGTGCCGAGGGACGTAATTGAAACAGCGCTGCGGGCTGCGAATACCGCGCCAAGCGGGGCAAACCTGCAACCCTGGCATTTCGCGGTGGTTAGCGGTCCGGCAACCAAAAAGAGAATCCGCGCGGCCGCCGAAGTCGAAGAGCGAGAATTCTATGAGCACCGTGCGTCGTCGGAGTGGCTGGCGGCCCTGGAGCCTTTAGGGACCGATTCGAACAAGCCGTTCCTCGAGACCGCACCGTACCTGATCGCTGTCTTCCTGCAAAAGTTTGCCGTGCTCAATGATGGCCGCAAGGTGAAGCACTATTACCCGTCCGAATCGACCGGGCTCGCGACCGGCATATTGATTACTGCGCTGCATCAGGCCGGCCTGGCCTGTTTGACCCATACGCCCAGCCCGATGAAATTCCTCAACGAGATACTGGGTCGCCCCGGGACGGAAAGGCCGTTTCTGTTGCTGGTGACCGGCTATCCGGCCGACGCTGCCGAAGTGCCGGATATTGGCAGAAAGTCGCTCGCGGAGTTCGCCAGCTTTATCGAAAGCTAGCCGGTGTTCTGCAGTCCCTGCGCAATGCCGTTGACGCTGGCAAGCAGGGCGGCGAACAAAGCTTCATCTTCGCGATCGGACGCCCGCCAGCGCTCCAGCAAGTCGATCTGCATCAAACTCATGGGGTCCACGTACGGATTGCGCAACATGATCGCGCGTTGCAGCGTGCTGTCGCCTTCGAGTAAGGACTCGTGCTCAGAGTAATCGAGAATAAGTTTACGCGTCAGCTCAAACTCTTCCTCGATGATCGGAAAAAACTGTGCGTGCAGGTCGGTAGAGAGTTTGGAATAAAGCTCGCTGATACCAAAATCTGCTTTCGCCAGCACCATTTCAGCGTCCGCCGTCAAAGCGCGCATGAAATGCCACTCTTTGAACATCTCGCGAAAGGCAGCTTCGTCGAATTGCTCTGCCGCTTTGGCCAGCCCGGTGCCGATACCAAACCAGCCTGGCAGCATGCAACGCGCCTGCGTCCAGGAAAACACCCAGGGGATCGCACGCAGGTCGCCGATGCCCGCCTGCGAACGTCGTGACGACGGCCGCGAACCGATGCGCATGCGTTCGATCAGGTCGATCGGCGTGGCCTCCCGAAAATACTCATAGAAACCGGGTGTGTCGTAGACCAGAGTTCGATACGAACTGCGGCTCTCGGCAGCTATGACATCCATCATCTTGTGCCACTCGGGCATGTCATTGCCGCGATGTTTCGGCAGTGCGGTCGCGAGTGCGACCGAGCCGGTCACCTGTTCAAGCGTACGCAGCGCGATGCCGCGCAAGCCGTATTTTTCA
The DNA here is from genome assembly GCA_037968975.1 of Woeseiaceae bacterium. Lineage (GTDB taxonomy): Bacteria > Pseudomonadota > Gammaproteobacteria > Steroidobacterales > Woeseiaceae > UBA1847. The sequence goes on from JBBKWL010000173.1 coordinate 28,647, forward strand.
TTGATGATCTCGCCCTGCTCCGTGACACGCAGTCGACCGTTGACGGTACCTGGCGGTGCGCCGAGCACGGCAACATGCGTTTTGCTGCCACCGCGACTGACGGTGCCACCGCGGCCGTGAAACAAGGTGAGGTCCACATCGTGTTGGGTCACGACCTCGACCAGGGTCTCCTGTGCGTTCTGCAACGCCCATCGAGCCGATGCAAGGCCACTGTCCTTGTTGCTGTCGGAGTAGCCGATCATCACCATCTGCGCGTTATCGCGCCTCGCAAGGTGCTTTTTGTACAAGTCGAGCGACAGCAGCGTATCCAGGATCTCGCGGCCGTTCTCAAGGTCGTCCACGGTTTCGAGCAGCGGCGCGACATCCAGTGGCACGTCGCCGCGCTTGGTATGCAACTCACCCCAGTGCGCCAGCAACAGCACTGACAGGATGTCGTCCGCACCCTGAGTCATGCTGACGATGAAAGGACCGATTGCCCGCTTCCCGTATTTTCGCCGACAGGCAGCAATGGCCTGAAACACAGCCAGGGTCTTGCGCGCCTGGTTGCTCAGTGTGTCTGGTGCGCTTTCCCGGCTTTCGAGCGCTTCGATGAGTCGCTTGGTGCGCTGTGCGCTGCTTTGCTCCAGCCAGTCATCTTCCGCAAGACACTCGCCCACAACGGCGCGATGCACTTCGGCGTCCTGGCGCACGTCCAGCGTGACCAGGTGAAAGCCGAATGTTTCGATGCGCCGCAGCAGTCGTTTGGTCGTAAAAAATCCCGCATTGAGCCCGTTATTATTGGCCAGGCTCGTGGCTATGAGTTTAATGTCATCGCGAAACTGAGCGACTTTCTCGTACGGGAAAATATCGTCGTCATAGGTCGACTGGAGCCGCTGCTGTATCAGGCGCAACAGAACCCGGTAGGGCATGTTGCGGTGCCGCGCCGGTACTGCGTGATAGGCCTGCTGGAAAACCCCACGGTACTCATCAAGTTTGGTGAAGATCGCGTCGTCGACGCCTACATTGCCGACAGTCTGGCTGAGCTTCGCGGCCAGGGCCGCGCACTCGTTATAGTACAAATTGAGCACCAGCGATCGTTGGCGTGCCAGCGTGGCGCGAATCGTCTTACCGTTTACGTTGGGATTGCCATCCATATCGCCGCCAACCCACGAGGCGAATCGAGCAACAATTGGAATTTCGATGTCAGCGCCGTCTTCGCCATAGATGCGCGCTACGGCACTTTCCATGTCTTCATAGAACGGTGGCATCGCCCGATACAGAACGTCGGTAACAAAAAACAGCACGTGCTCCAGTTCGTCCGCAACGGTCATTTGCTCGGATGGATGTTCATTCGTCTGCCAGCCCGTGGTGATAAGGAGGCGAATATTCTCCAGTGCAACCGACGTTTCCTGCACCGTCATCGTCGGATTCAGCAGGTCGACCAGGCAACGCACAATATTCTGTTCTTTACGCAACATCGTCCGACGGGTTGGCTCGGTCGGGTGGGCGGTGAAAACCGGTTCAATTCGCAGGGTATGCAACAGCGCCTGAAAATCATGCGCGTCGACACCTGCCGCTTTCAGTTTTACCAGCGTGTCTTCGAAGCCGCCCGGCTGGTAGTGGCCAACTTCCTGCAGGTATTCGCGGCGGCGGCGAATGCGATGCACTTTCTCAGCCGTGTTGACCATCTGGAAGTAGGTCGAAAAACTGCGGATAACCTGCAAGGCCAACTGCGGGTCCAGATCCCGGACCAGCTCAGCAAGCTCCTCGCCCGGTTTCTCATTGTTCTCACGCCGACGGATAGATCGCAGGCGCGCGTTCTCAACAAAGTCAAAAAGTGTTTCGCCACCCTGTTCGCGAATCAGGTCGCCGACCATCGCGCCGAGCGTGCGTACGTCGTCACGCAAGGCCTGGTCCTTGTCCTCGAACATGATGTCCTGGCGACGCAGAGACTTGTGCAGATCGGTACCCATGATGTCGTTTGTCAGCAGCGCTTAGTCGCGGAAGTTTTCGTACTGCAACGGCAGGTCGACGTCACTCTCTTTCAGGAATGCGATGGCGGACTGCAAATCGTCACGCTTCTTGCCGCTGATGCGTAGCTTATCGCCCTGAATGGCGGCCTGCACCTTGAGCTTGCTGCTCTTGATCATTTTTACGAGCTTCCTCGCGAGATCGGATTCGATGCCCTTTTGCATCAGAACGGTCTGGTGCGCTTCGCTGCCGGTCATTTCGGGCTCGCGAACGTCCAGGCAGGCAAGGTCGATGCCGCGCTTGGCGAGTTTCTGCCGCATGATGTCGAGCATCTGCTGCAACTGGAAATCGGACTGCGAGGTCAGCGTAATCAGCTGTCCGTCGAGGACGAATTTCGACCCCGTTCCCTTGAAATCGAAGCGCGTGCCGACCTCGCGGTTGGCCTGGTCGATCGCGTTGCTCGCCTCGTGTGCGTCGAAATCACTAACTACGTCGAAAGAAGGCATTGGCTGGATCCGGTTGAGTCGGGCGACAATAGCAAAAACTCACCTAGCTGCCCAGATTGTTACGCGGCTAGAGGTGCGGGCAATGTCGACAATGGTGGCATGGATCAGCAAACCCCTGGCGGCGCGTCGCTGCAAGTAAGCGCAATCGAAACGCTGGCAAGTGTGGCCGCGGTAAAGCGCCTGCAGGAACAGCTTTTCGACGTGCTGGTGCAGCATACATGGGTATCGGTGACCGTGCGTGGCCTGGGAGACCCCGTGCATGTCGAAGCGATGTTTGGCCAGGTCTGCGGCATCCTGGAGTCGGCGACCCATGCGGCAGGCTCGAAGGCGCAGCGCGTTACGGTAGCGATCGACGCCGGAGCGATGTCGCCGCAACGCCTGTGGATGAAACGCAGCGAGATTCTGGGGCCAGGCCCTTTGTACCTTCTCATTGGCAGCGAATTGACACGACCCTCTGCCGATGCACCGGAACGCCGTCGTCAGGATCAGTTCTGGTTGCAGTGCTGGCACCTCAGAAACGGCGGCTACGTCAGAACGGCTTTCGCACCGATGGTGTCATCGCCGTGTCCATTACTGTCGTCGGAGTTTGCGGATGGCATCCTGCCGCCGACGGGATTGCAGGTACCGGCCGGCACTGCCTGGGTTCCTGTCGAAGTCGATGTCACCCACTATACTAACGACCGTGGTGACCTCAGCGTGTTCGCTCTGCGCGAAAGCGTGCGGCGCTGCGTTGAGTACGGTGAAACAATGCATGACCAGGTGGATTGGCCGACGGCTGGCATGCGCCATGATGCCTGGTTGAATCGGCGCCTCGCGATATCTGTCACGGGTATCGGCAACCTCGCGAAGTTGCGCGGCCTCGACCCGCACAGTTTTGTCGCACTTAAGGACCTGGGCGCCGTGTTGCAGGAAGTTCGTGACGCCGCCAACAACCATTCGCGGCAACTCGCGACCGAGTTCGAGCCGGTTCCGTCGCTGCGAATGTCGGACCCGAGTCACGGACCGACTGAGTCTGCCGCACGCACCGACTGGCGCTCTCGCTGGCAAGCAGCGTTGCGCTTCGCCGCAATACGGCATCGAAACCTGCTCACGATTTCGCCCTGGTCACTGTTTCCGTCGACTTCGGCTGCAGAGTCAGCAGATTGCCGCTACTTTGACCTGTTGCCGTTGCTGGCTTATGCAGATGCTGTCTCGTTTCCTGCTTCGCCCTGTCTTCGAGGCTGGAATATCAATGAATTCAAGAACTTCCACCGCCGCGCATGGGCAGTTCTGGAGCAAAAAGACGCCCGGCAAATGTTTGCGGAACAGGTGTGAACTAGGATACCTTGCAGGGCCAGAGAACGAAGGTACGTGTTGTTGCCGATTACACCTGACGCTCACGGAATCGCGGTCCTGATCCTGACTGTGGTTGCGTTGTTCTTATTCACGCGCGACCAGATTCCTCTGGAATCGTCTTCGCTCGCAATTCTGAGCCTTCTGGTTGTCGGCTTCGCTGTCTTTCCGTATCAACAGGACGGCGTCACCCTGCTGGGGCCGGTGGACTTTTTCGCGGGCTTCGGCAATGAAGCATTGGTCGCTATTTGCGCGCTGATGATGGTCGGCAAGGCGCTCGAGACTACCGGTGCACTGCAACCGCTTGCTATCGTCGTCGGTCGCGCCTGGTCGACCCGGCCCGTCGTTGCGTTAGTGACGACCCTGGTTGCCGGCGCGATTCTCAGTGCCTTCATGAACAACACGCCGATCGTGGTATTGCTGATGCCGATATTGGTTGGCGCGTCGCTGCGATCAAAGTTTCCCGTCTCTGGTGTCATGTTGCCGATGGGGCTGGCCACGATTGTTGGCGGTATGTCGACGACGATCGGGACGTCGACCAATCTACTGGTCGTCGGTATTGCGGCAGAACTGCTCCCGAGCCACCAGTTTTCCATGTTCGAGTGGGTTTTGCCGGTCGCCATTGTTGGCGGCGTTGCAATTCTGTTCCTGTGGCTGGTCGCACCGCGACTGCTGCCGGATCGTGCGCCGCCGATGGCAGATACCTCGCCGCGCGTATTCAGTGCGCAGCTGCACGTGAAGGAGGGTGGCGCATCGGACGGCAGGACATTGTCTGAGGTGCTGGCGAAAGCGGATGGAATACGGATCGACAAGATCCAGCGCAGTGACTCATTATTCCTGGCCAAGTTGCCGTCGATTATCCTGCAGCCTGGTGACCGTCTGTTCGTCAAAGATTCGCCCGAAAATCTGAAGCACTACGAGAACGTACTGGGTGCCACACTTTTTAATATCTCCGACGTTGAGCATCCGATTAACGAGGAGACGCCACTGCGCGCCGAAGGGCAGCAGCTTGCCGAAGTTGTGGTGACACGCGGCTCGCCTTTGCATCTGCGCAGCCTCGCAGCAGCACAGTTTACGAGCAGCTATGGGCTGATGCCCTTGGCACTGCATCGCGCACGTGCGCCTAGCTCGCAGGTCACCGGCGACCTGAACATGATTCGCCTGCGTGCCGGTGATGTTCTGCTGGTGCAGGGTTCCAGCGAAGCGATCAGTACTTTGAAAGACAGTGGCTCAATGCTGGTGCTCGATGGCACGACTGATTTGCCGCACACGCACAATGCCAAACGCGCGCTGGCCATCATGGCGTTCGTGGTCGCGGCTGCTGCTCTGGGCATCATGCCGATCTCGGTCAGTGCGATCGTGGGACTCGGTTTGATGATCGCGACCGGTTGCCTGAGCTGGAGCGATGCGAGTTCCGCGCTGTCCATTCCCGTGGTCATGATCATTGTGACTGCGCTGGCGCTGGGTAAGGCGCTCATGGGCACCGGCATGGCGGATTACATCGCCTTCAGCTTTGTGGCGGCCGCCTCCAGCCTGTCGCCACCAATGATTCTCAGTGCGTTCTTGCTGCTCATGACGTTGATGACGAATATCGTCTCCAATAATGCGGCGGCAGCGATCGGCACCCCGATCGGTATCAGTATTGCTGCACAGCTCGGAGCCAGTCCCGAACCATTCATCCTCGCCGTTATTTTCGGCGCGAACATGAGCTTTGCAACGCCCTACGGTTACCAGACCAACCTGCTGATCATGAGTGCCGGCGGTTACAAGTTCACCGATTTTCTCAGGGTGGGTATACCGCTGACGGTCATCATGTGGGTGGGCTTTTCGCTGGTCTTGCCGGCCTTGTATCAGTTGTAACAATTGACCTGCGTCAGGCCGCCGGGGATACTCGGCGCATGCTCACGATACGCAACAATAACGGGTCCTGGCAGTCTCACAAGGAGCGGGCGGCTGGCTGACTATTAGCTGAGCACAAATACCAAAAGCCCATCTCCGCAAGCGTTGAGATGGGCTTTTTTTTGTGCGCAT
>JBBKWL010000174.1:0-8378 GCA_037968975.1 Woeseiaceae bacterium
CTCAGATCGGTCAGGTCGTCCGAGAAGTCGGTGAAGTTGTAGCCGATACCCAGTTTCAGGTGGTCGCCGAAGTAGCGCGAAACTGTTGTCAGCGCACCGCTGCGAGATTCGTTCAGGTCCGCCATGTCCAGCAAGCGCGCCTCCACGAGAACTTCCCAGTTCTTGCGGAATCGGTAGTCGCCGCGCAGCACATACAAACTCGCATTGTTGTCGAAAAACTGCGGATCGTCGCGATCCAGACTGACCTGTGACAGGCGGTGCGCATACTTGCCGCCCAACGTAAAGTTGCGCGTGATGTCGTAGCTCACATCGACAGCCGCGATATGGCTCTTCTGCAGGAACTGGCTGGCGATATTTTGCGAGCCCACCTGCTCAGTCGTCGGAACGTTGTAAAAGTAGGTGTATTTGACCAGCGTATTAAGCCGATCATGAGCGACAGGACGGTAGGCGTAGCCTAATACCGCCTCGGTGAAGCCGCCGTCGTAGAAGCTGCCAAGCGAGCTCGTGCTGTCCGAATGATTGAGCTTGCCAAGCAAGCGACCGCCCTCGCTCATCTGGTACTTGAAGCTGTTCTTGAACAGCCAGGTTTCGCGCTGATTGCTGCCCAGATCGAGTTGCTCAACATCGTCATCGCGATACTCGACTGCGCTCGAGAATTGCACTGCGTCGGTTCCGAATCCGAGCTGTACGCCCAGCGCCATGCGTTCGGTCGCGGCACCCGTATTGATATCCTCAAGCGTGCCGATGTCGCTGTTGAGTCCGAAACTCCAGCCGGTCGTCGGGGCAAAGTTGATACCGGTCGCATGCGTCAGCCCGGTCATCGTGGTGCTGTGTTGGTAACGCTCTTCGAGGTACACACTCGTGCTGTCCGAGAGACGTGACTTGACGCCCGCAACCAGGTTGCCGCCGCCGCGAGTACTGCGCATGGCATTGTCGGTGCGTTCGTTTTCAAGTGCGTAGTTGACGTACACGCTGGTCTTCTCGGAGTGCATGTAATTAGTGCCGATTCGCCCGCCGACCCCCAGATCGCCATCCGATACTTCGCCCTCGAGACGCAACTTCTCCGACATTCGATAGGAGCCGCCAAAGCCTGCACGGGCATTCTCCTGCCGGTCGCCGGTCACAGACAGCGTGTCCTGCGCGAATACGTAGGCATCCCAGGTGGATCTCGAGTTATAGCCCAGTTGCAGGACGGCATCGGCGCGCACGCCTTGTTCCTGTGTCAGCGGCACGATGATCGCATTGTCGATACGCTCGTCGCGGCGATAACCGACGCGTAGATCCCAGTTCTGGTTGAAGCTGTATCCGACGTTGTACTCCTGCGTATCCAACTCAACGCCCTGCTCCTGGATGATACTGTCGGCTTTCGCCTGCAGGGAGAACTTGTTGCCGATCGGGACAATGAGTGATCCGCCCACGTTTTCGGTGTCGCTCAACGCTGTCAGTCCGGGCGCCGAGTAACCGGCATCAACTTCCTGCATATAAATATTGAACCGCGCATCGGTGAATTCAACGAAGTCGCCGAGATCCACACTGATGTCGGCGCGTCGCGCCTCGGCCTCTGCATCCACAAAGGCCAGTGGATCGTAGGAGCTGAAGCCGAAACCACCATCGTCGGAGAATACCGGCAACGCAACAAGCCCTTCACTTTCGGCCTGCTGTACTTTGAGCCAGGAACCGGCGCTCCAGCGCAACGTCAGGTCACCGCCCAACATCGTGCTGTCGCTGTCGTCTTCCTCGTTGATATTGGAGGTGACGCCGAGCTTGACGTGCTCACCAAACCAATAAGACACCTGTCCACCCGTGGCAACGGCGTCGATGTCGTCGAATCCCGGCGTGTACTCGTAGCGCACGACCAGATGAGCCTCGTCGCCGGACACCGCATTGCTGCGCACCAGCAAATTGTCGTTGGCAGTCGATGCCAGCGGCGTCGTCAACAGGATGCGGCCCTGCAGGTAATCGATGTCGTAGTCCAGCGCCGGCATCAGGTTAATGACACCAGTCACGATGCCGGACGCCTTGTCGCGCAATTCGATGCGCACGCGCTCGGATCCGGTCAGAATGTCCTGGCGCTGCAGGAAGTAGAGCGAGCCGCCAGTGCCGCGAAATTCCTCGCGACTGCCGACCGTTCCAGGTTCGGCGGCAAAGACGTCGGCCACGAGTTTCTTCTCGCCAAATTCGGTCGCCGAGTCCAACTCAAAGTGAAAGTTGGCGCCGTACAGACCGCGGTCGACCTGCGCCAGCTCATTGTTCATATACCCGACCTTGAAATTACCCCACTGGCCGTAGTCGTCCCCATTCGCAAGGCGCACGTAGAATTTGCCCATGCTCGGCGCCAGTTCCTCAACCGTGCTGTCGTCGCCAAAGGTCGGATAGTAGTAGTCCGGATCTATGCGGCGGAACAACGCGTCGGGCGACTTCTCCATGAAGTTACTGAAGAGGCTGTCGACCGGTCCCTCGTTAGTATCGGCGCCGGCGGTCAGTTTCCAGTGTTCGCCAAACTTGCCGTTGACGAAGAAGGCCAGACGGCCGTCGAGGTCCGATTCAAGGTCGTCGTCGCCGTTTTCGCCCTGCATGATGTCGGCCGGCCCGTTAACCGAGTTCTGCGCAACCGTAAGGTTGGCCATGCCGACGTAGAACCAGTCGTTTGGCTCGAGCTCGAGGTCACGCAAATAAAGCTCACCGCTACCCTCGGAATCAAGCACCGCGACTTCGACCGTGTGCGAGCCTGCCGGCAGGATCTCTTCGCTGACGAAGCTGCCGGTAGCGTCCACCGGAATCGGTCGACCTGCAACCCAAACGTCGTGATCCTCAGGCACGCCAGTGCCGCGGACATTCACCGTACCGCTCGACAACCCAATGTTATGCAAGCCAAGGCGATCTTCGCCATAAGCCTGAAGCAGTTCGGGATCCGGGTCCGGCCAGGATGCCTTAAATTCCGCGACCTTAACCGGATTGGCCTGGTCGTAGATCAGCCACAGCGGCTGCGGCTGGGTCTCATCGAATTTGCCGTCCTCGCCGTACGCGCGCAGGACATAAGCCAGCTGGTCATGCGACCCCAAGATCGTGGCACTGTTCGGCAGCCACTTTGCCGTACCCTCGAGGTCGATTGGAACGATATCCAGCGGTTCCGACTCCGGCGATCGTCCCGGTGCGAATACGCGAATTTCGGCGTGCTCGATGAACGACGAGTAGTTCGTGTACATCCGGAAGTGAATCGGCGTCGCACGATCCCTGTCAGGAACGCGAAAGCTGCCACCGAAAATCGGTCGGGTCGCTTGCATTTCGCGAACGACCGTCGTACTTGATGGCTGCGCGGCGACGCTCAAGCGCGGCGACGAGCGTAAATTGTCATAGCCGAACTGAATATCGACGTTCGCAAACGCGACGTCCGTGCAACGCTGGATATCGGCAGAGCTGCGCTTCGGATCATCGATCGGCTTGCCATCGACTGTGATGCGCATCAGGTTCAGCCCTAGTGGGTTCCTGGGCTCCAGTTCGCGCGTTATTCGTGTGATGTCGACGCCTTCGTAGTCGTCGAGTATCGCGAGTTCGTCGTAGACAACCTGCACGGTGACATGCGAGGTCTCGCCCTGAATGAAGCCCGCGTTGACGACATCGTCCGAGTGCACGTAACCGCGGCCCTCGAACTCCACCTGCTCATCCTCGAGCTGCATTGCGGCAGTCAGGACATCCATCGTCCGGCGGGCGCGCGACGCCGACAGGCCGATATCATCGCCGTAGACCGCCGCGGTGCGCCGCTCCAGCCGCTCATTGCGGGTATAACCAACAAAGCGCAGCCGCGGATTCGTCTTGTCCGCCACATCCGCCAGGGCACGTTGCAGCAGGCTCTTGTAGTCTGCCGGAATCAGTGGTTCGCCTGCGGCAAATTCGATAACCGGTATATCGCCCCACGGCGCGTCATAGACACGCGTGACGATTTCCGCACCAATATCTTCCGGGCACATTTGCGGTTCGTCCGGCAGGTCCTGTAGTGGATCGTCGTACCAGAACTCCACTTCGACACGGCGATTGAGGGCACGCCCCTGCGCCGTTGCATTGCTGCCAATCGAGCGACTCGAGCCACGGCCGTCGCTTTCGACGACTACGGACGGCAGACCGAGAGTATCCTGCACTGCAAGGGCAACACGGCGTGCGCGCGCCTTCGACAGACCAACGGCATCGCCGTAAATGCGCTCCGTGCGTCCGGTCAGCGGCGTAGCATCGGAATAGCCGACGAAACGCACCACGACATTGTCCTTGCCGCCAAGATTCTCCATGGCTTGCGCAACATTCTCTATGAATACATCGCTGACATTGATTGCTTCGGTATCAAAGTGAATCGGCGCAACCAAATTCTGGACACGGGCGCGTTTTGCGTGGCCGTCGACATAGCGCAACTTGCACACTGTTTCCATGCGGCACACTTTTACGCGCTGGATCTCATGCGGCACGAGAATTTCTTCGAGCGCCACTTTCTCAGCGACCTCGTCATACCAGACTTCGACCTCGACCCGGCGATTTAACGCCCGGCCTTCTTCATTCAGGTTACTGGCAACGGGTTTCGTATCACCCGCCCACTCATAGGATATCGCTTCGGGTGGTAACGCCAATGCGCTTTGGAAATGCTCCGCCACCTGGCCGGCGCGTTCCTGTGACAAGCCTGCGTTATCGCCATAGATTTCTATGAGCTTTGGCGATAACGGACGATTGTCCGCATGCCCGATAAGATGCAAGCGCACATTGAGGCGGTCCTGCATTCGCCCGAGTATGTCGCCCAGCGACGCCACAGTAGTATCGGGTATATCGGCGAGACCGGAATCAAAGCGGACGGGCGGCACCAGGTTTGAGAGCTTGATCGTTTCCAGCGTGTCGACCAGAGTCTCGCGCATTTCGATCGTATCGCCCAGTTCTGCCGCCACTCGGTCCGGGTCTTGCACCCACTGGGTAATTGGCTCATCCAGTGACAGATGACGCTCGACTACTTCGCCCACCGGCATCTCGTCATCCTTGGCCAACGCAGCCGGCGACGTCAGTGCGAGTGTCAACAACAGTAGAGACGCGAACTTCGTCAGTGCGTTCATTCCTGCACCTCCCTGGGCCGCTCCGGCGGGCCGCCGAGACGCCAGAATATTTCCTGCTCAACGACCAGCTTGTAACAGCAATTTTTCTCATCCCAGGCCGTCAGGATTTCTTCCTTCAACGTCTCCAGACGCCGCTCAACCAGTGATTCGTCCTCAACGTCAGCGACGTAGGAAAGGCGCAACGTGGCCGGTGCCGTGGCGAGTTCTCGCAATAGCACATGGATACGCGGACGCCACTGCGGCCGCATTTCAGACGTACCCGGTTCGAATACCGCATCGGCGATGTCCAGACCAACCACACGATGGATCGACGCACCGAAGTTCATCTTCAACGCCTTACCGCGGGTCGCCCTTGCAACCTGAACCGCCCGCGTCGATGGGCGGAAGCCGCTCGGCAATGTTCTGTCGTCCAGTTTGAGTACAAAGTCGCTGCCGCGAGATTCGTTCGGCACGATCGCGCAGGTAATGTGATATCGGCCATGAGTATCGGTCGTTGCTGCGAGTCCACGAGCAGTGACCAGACGAATCCCCGCCAGGCCTTCCTCACCAACGTCCTGGTAGCCGTTGCGGTTCGAGTCATCGAACACTTTGCCCGTGACGTCGGTGCAGTCAAAGGTCGGATCCGGCACCAGTCGCACGGTCGCCTCGGCCTCCTCCGACATCGCCGCGCCGGTCAGCGAACTCAATGCCAACGCACGGTTCGTATACTCACCTTCGCTGATGCCCGCGCCAACGGCGAGCAACAATTTAATTTCGTGACGCTGGTCTGTGACCAGCGTCAGGCCGGACCAGGTCAATTCGCGTCCGGCGACCACTGGCTCGGTCGGCACGCCATCAATACGTGCCGATCCTTCGACATAGCGGAAGCCGGCAGGGAAGCGATCAGCGATGCTCACTTCGGTCAGTGCCGCACCGTAGGAGTTAGTCATGGAAATCAGGTACGGCACCATCTCGCCGCGCGTGACGTTGACACTCGGCGTGGTCTTGGAGACTGCGACTGCGCCGTCGAGCCGCGGATCCAGTGGGATGTGGTTGTTGAACAGCTGGCTCGAACCCGGTACCTGAGTATCGTCGAGCGTCAGGAACAGGTGATAGACCGTGCCAGCACTGCGTGCAGGTACGGCGATTGACGGTGCAAATTCGGAGGCGTTTGCCTCACAGTGCTGCGAGGTCGCCAACACAGCGTCGTTGCCCGACCCGGGGCAAGCCGGCACGTCGAATGGGAACGTCGCCTGACTCGAGGTCGGCGGAATGAACTGCGACTCGCCGCTTATCCAGGTGCTGTCCGGTGTCAGCACACGGATCACGTAGCCCAACCCGCTCGGGCAGGACGGATCAGAAAAATTCAAATCAAATTTGTAGTAGCCGTTGCCAACACTGACCTGGTCCTGCTGGTTCGGGTCGTCGAAGCAGCTGCTAGCCACGGGCTGATCACTGCGTGGGTCGACCAATGTGAGCCTCGCGCCACTGATCGGGGTACGCGATACCGAGTTGTAGATAACGCCATTCGGGTCGATCGGCATGTTCTGGTCGTCCCAGAGACTGCCTTCCTGGACTTCGATATCGTCGATGCGCTGCATGCCGTCGGTGAAGTCGGAGTCGGTGTTGCCGAGCAATGCCGTTCGCGAACCGGCGCCCGGCGCACTAAAGCGGATCGAATAGCTGACCGGGGTCGCGAAGTTCGGTATGACATTGGTGAACGCGTAGAAACCGTCAGTGCCGGACAGAGTTGTGCGGATCGGCTGGTCGTCACGGAGTAACTCGACCGTCCAGCCGGCAAGCGGACTTTCGGCGATGCCAAAAGTGTTGCCGTGATCCGCATCATGGAAAACATAGCCGTTGATGGTGGCCGCATTCGGCATCGCGCCAACGTCAATCGATACACTGGCGTCGGCAAACCGCAGCGGGTCATCCCAGGACACGCGGCCCGTATTCGTTATCGTCGTGCCTTGGACCAGGTTGGGGTCGATGACCGCACGGAAGCGCAGCACTGCCTGCTCGCCCGGATCAAGCGCGCCGTACTCGTTGAAGTAGTCCGCGGTAATCAGAGTGCCCGCAACCGTAATGCCGTTGGTCAGTCCATCGAGCGTCGCCGACAGGTCGACGTAACTCAGGTAGCCCGGCGTGTCTGCGTCGAGGTCGTCGTAGATGGTCATGTACTGCACGGGAACTGTGCTGATATTACGCGTCGTTACCGTGTATTCGAGCGTAGCACCGGGCAACGCGAGACCGCCGCCGACGACTGCCACTTCCTTGACGATCGATAGCTGCTGCACGTCGCCGACAACCACTACCGTCGGCTCCGGTCCGGTGGAAGGATTACCGTCGCCGTCGGTCAGCGTCAAGGCTACTTCGGCAGAATAAATTGTCGCCTGGTTCGTGATCAGCGTGCCCGCAGGAACAGCCGCATTGACTTGCATGTCGAACTGCACGACCGCGGACTCACCTGGATTGATGACGCCTTCGCCTGCATTCGGAACTGGCGGCGTCAGGTCGGCCGAGCTGACCGGAATACCGTCGATCAGCGGGAATACACCGCCGTCCGGCTGGTAAGCCGGCAAACCATTAAGCGTGACCGAATCGGGGACATAGGTCGTGTCCACAGGAACGTCATCGGCGAGTTCGACGACGGTCGCCGGCACCGTGCCGTTATTGTAAATCGTAATCGTGTAGCGCAGAACATCCCCCGGATCCACGCTGCCCGGCGTACTGCCATCCACGATCAGTTCCGCCGTCTTCGGTGCGAACAGCAACGGATAGTTGCCGACCACATCCCGCGTTGGGTCATCAACCAGCGGCGTACGCGGATCGTCGGATGGCAAGTCGCCGAGGCCTTGGTCGGCCGCGCTGACGAACGCCTGGTTCGAGAGGATCGTGCCGTCCGGCAAGTCCGGATAGACCACCACATCGAAAACGATGGTGGCCGTATTGTCTGCTGCAGCGGCATTCATGTTGCCCGCTGTCGGATCCTGCGGCGCGTTGACCAGGATGCCATCAGTCATCGGCGCAACGCCGTTGGCCGCGTCCGGAACTGCAACGCCGTTGAGCGTGGTACTTCCGGTTACATAACTGGTATTAGCTGGAATTTGATCCCGGATGTCCACGCCCGTGGCATTGTCGGTGCCGACGTTCTGCACTGTGATCGTGTAGCGCAGCGTTTCACCGGCGAGCAACACATTCGGGTCGCCTTCGATGTAGCTCGAGACCTTATCGATATCGAACGCGGGCGCTGATTCGATGTAAATCTGGGTTGGGTCTTCGTCGCCGGCAACATTCGGATCGGCCGGCCCGTTC